>CAOLNK010000001.1 GCA_948477625.1 uncultured Candidatus Saccharibacteria bacterium
TTCTTGTCATTGATAATTTTGGTAGCTGCCATTTTAGAAAAGTCGCTGGAAAAATATCTCTGGTCATATCCAACCATATTAGTGTCACCAATCAAAGGTAACAAATAATAAGAATCCTCACTGGTTACATTATATGGCCTTCTGACAGAGAATTCCGCAATTTTGGTGGATTCGCCGGTATTTGGATTAACAGCCTGCACAGAGTATACAAAAATATTGCTAACTCCATCGTCTGCATGGTAAAAATAATTCTGCACCACAATTATCCCCTCAATCTCGCCTGTTTCCGCTACGACAACTTCCTCTTCAATGCCGTCATCTTCCTCCCACGCTACGCACTCATCTTCCGGCGGCCTACCAAAGTCATCATTTTCGCCGGTAACGTCTTCCAAGCCGACCGATGTGGCCGGCTCCGTGCTGATCGCAGGTTCCTCCTCAGCTTCATCAGCGTAAACCGCCGGGCCAGTTTCCTCATAGCTCGCCGTTGCCGGCTCCTGACTACTTCCGCACCCCGCGAGCACCATAGCGCTTAGCGCCAAAGTTACTACAGTTGCTAAAACCTTTTTCTTCATCTTAATCATCCTCCATTCTCTCAAGGTTCGCATTACTTATACAACTTATATACACCAAAAGTAACTTACTACCCCGCCATTTTATCACAAAAACTTACAACCAGCAAGCACAAGAACTTTCAAGGCGCAGTTTTGCAAGCCAGGGTATAATATCTATGCTATAATTATTCTAATGGGAATTCAACGAAACATCGACGAGTCGACTGACGCTCCAGAGCCGCGCGAACAACACCGCCTAGTAGATACCAACCTCAATGACGGCGATATTTCTGAACAGGCTGAAGAAGTTTCGCTTCGTCCAACGACTTTCGCAGACTATATTGGCCAAGAGCGTCTCAAGACCAATCTTAAGCTCGCTATTGATGCTGTGAAGAAACGCAACGACGGCACCACGCTCGATCATGTTCTGCTCTACGGCCCTCCTGGCCTTGGCAAGACCACCATGGCTAATGTCATCGCACACGAAATGGGTGCTAATCTTCGTGTCACTTCTGGCCCGGCGATTGAACGCGCGGGTGACTTAGCTTCTATTCTTACCAACCTCCAGGACGGCGACGTTCTATTTATTGATGAGATTCATCGCCTGCGCCGTGCCGTAGAGGAAATCCTCTATTCTGCCATGGAAGATTGCAAGCTTGACATCGTAATCGGTAAAGGCCCCGCCGCGCGCTCGGTGCGCCTCGATCTGCCCAAGTTTACCGTCATTGGCGCTACCACCCGCACTGGTTCGTTAGCCGGCCCATTGCGTGACCGTTTCGGGCTTATTCATCGTCTAGAATATTACCAAATTCCCGAAATTGAACGCATCATCAACCGCACTGCCAGCCTGCTTGGCACCGGCATTGCCCCCGAGGCTACTAGCCTGCTGGCCACGCGCTCGCGCCTTACTCCACGTATTGCCAATCGTCTCACTAAGCGCGTTCGTGATTATGCCGATGTTAATGGTGACGGTTTTATTGACGTCAACCTTGCTACTGACGCTCTTAATATGATGGAAATCGATAATCTTGGTCTCGACCCTGCCGATCGCAACATGCTTCAGCTCATGCTTGAGAATTATGGCGACCGCCCGGTTGGTCTCAATACTATCGCTGCCCTCACTGGTGATGAATCCGCTACCATCGAAGATTATTATGAGCCATATCTTTTGCAGCTTGGTTTGATTGAGCGCACCCCGCGCGGTCGTGCTGTAACGCCTAAGGCCAAAGAACACCTTGCGAAGATTAAACATTAGCCATATAATATACATATGGATAACCCTTATGTATTAACGCACAAAACCCCAACTCACAAAGATTTCATTGACACGACCGACTTTGACCAGTCGGAGATTATGGATATTATCAAGACCTCTATGATGGTACGCGACTACATCAAATCTGGCGGCACACTTGAAACTCTTTTCCATAAGAACCTAGCTATGATTTTTGAACAAAAATCTACCCGCACGCGGGTTTCGTTCGAAGTTGGTATGGAACAACTTGGTGGCCATGCCCTCAACCTTGCTCCGGGCGCTATTCAACTAGGTGGGCACGAGACTATTGGTGACACGGCTCAGGTACTCAGTCGTATGTGTGATTTGATTATGGCTCGTGTTAACCGCCATGAAAGCGTACTTGAGCTTGCCGCACGTTCTTCGGTGCCAGTTATCAATGGTATGTCAGATTATAATCATCCCACGCAAGAAATTGGTGATATTATCACAATTTTTGACCATCTTCCGGCTGATAAGCCACTGAACAAAATTAAGGTGGTTTTTGTAGGTGATTGCACTCAAGTCTGCGCTTCACTGATGATGATTACGACCAAGCTTGGCATGAACTTCATCCAATATGGCCCTCCTGCCAAGTGGCTGAGTGATGATTTTCTTAAGATTGGTCGCGCTAATAATCAGATGTATGGCGGTAGCGTACACGTTACAGATAATCCAGTTTATCTTGAAGGCGCTGACTTCATTTATGCTGATGTTTGGTATGGTCTATACGATAAGGAAACCCCCAAAGATGTCTATATGCGCGAATTTTATCCTAAATATCAGGTGAATGATGAGAAGCTGGCGCTGACTGGTAACCCGGCGGTCAAGTTCATGCACTGCTTGCCAGCCAACCGCAACGAAGAGGTTACGGATAGCGTTTTAGATGGCCCGCATTCTGCAGCTTGGGATGAGGCGGAGAACCGTCTCACGGCGCAGCGCGGTCTACTACTCTACTTTAGCGGTAAAGCTCAAGAAGCGTTAGACGAAATTAAGAAACAAAAGGAGGGGCACGATGCCTAAAAAACCAAAATATAAATTTAGGCTGTTCAGCGCCGTCCTAGCCACAGTCTGCATCATTCTTGTAGGTGATGCTGTCGCGCCTACGGCCGCCATTGGTAATTCGCAATACTTCTGGTGGATTATTATGCTGATTGGCTTCTTCGTACCATACGGTCTAATTTCTGCTGAGCTTGGTACCCAATATCCTTCCGAGGGCGGTATGTACACTTGGGTGGAGAAAGCTTTTGGCTCTAAGTGGGCCAGTCGCGTCGCTTGGTATTACTGGGTAAACTACCCACTTTGGATTGCGTCTTTGGCTGACCTTGTTACTACAATTATCATGCAAATGCTCGGTTTCGAGATTACTTGGCCGCTGATTTTGGCGATTCAAGTTTTCTACATCTTACTAGTTTCGGTGCTTGGGGTTTTGCGTATTTCTCAGAGTGACGTGCTTTCTAACGTTGGTGCTGTAGCTAAGTTTATCTTTATGGCTGGTCTCGGCGTGCTGGGCATCTACGTGTTATTTACGCAGGGAACTGCCAACCCCGTCAATTCCATTACTGATCTACTTCCGTTGATGGAAGATGGCCACTTTAGTCTTACTGGCCTGGGTTTTGTTTCGTTAATTATTTTCAACATGCTCGGTTTTGAAGTGGTCTCCACTTTTGCTGGCGACATGCAAAATCCCAAGAAAGAAATCCCCAAAGCCATCATCATCGGTGGTATTTTGATTGCAATTTTCTATCTCTTGCCAAGTTTCGGTATCGGCGTGGCCATTCCACTCGAAGAATTACAAACTGACACCGGTCTTATTGCTAGTTACGAAATCCTCCTTAATATTATTGGTTTCTCCGCCGGTCTGGCCAAGGCAATTATTGTTGTGGTTGGCGGCCTCTTCATCTACACTCTGGTAGCTAACATTGCCTCCTGGAACTTTGGTGTCAACTCAGTAATTGCTTATGCCGCCGAAGACGGTGCCTTTCCTAAGTCCTGGATGAAGCGTACTAAAGATGGCGTACCTTATGTACCATCCATCTGGACCTGTGTGGTTGCTCTCGTGATTGCAATTGCTGGTATCATCATCGCACAATTCGTGCCTGACCTTACCAACCTCTTCTGGACTTTCTTCTCACTCAGCCTGGTCTGTCTGCTTCTAGCTTACTTACCAATGTTCATGGCCTTCCTCAAACTTCACAAACAAGGCCGCCAGTCCGAAAGTGGCTTCTGGATTGAAGGTGGCAAAGTTAAAATCGCCCTCTTCGGTATCGTGCCATTTGTGCTGATTCTTGCCGCACTTTTCTTCACCCTCTTCCCCGAATTTAATCTCGAAATGTTCAGCTATAACTGGCCACTGATTGTGGGTGGCTGTATCGCAGTTGTCATCGGTGAGCTGATGGTAATGCATGTTAAAGATGGTAGAAATCTAAAATCAACCAAAAAGGAGGAAACTCTCAATGCGCATAATGGATAGCACACCCAAAGCCGACGGTTTTTATATGCCGTCTGAGCTTGCTCGTCACCGTTGCACTTATTTGCTCTGGCCCGAGCGCGAAGACAACTGGCGTTTCAACGCTGAATATGGCCAGGCGGCTTTCAAAGAAGTTATTCAAGCCATCGCTAAATACGAACCCGTCGTAGTCGGCGTCGACAAATCGCAATATCTTAACTTGCTTGAAATGAACATGCCCAATGTTCAGATTGTTGAGATTAGCAACAACGATTCCTGGATTCGTGACACTGGCGCCACTTTCGTCGTGGATGGTTTTGGTCGCATGCGCGCAGTGGACTTCAAGTTCAATGCTTACGGTGGTCTCGTCAACGGCATTTATTTTCCTTGGGATCAAGATGATTATATTGCTCCCAAGATGGCGGCAATTGAAGCAGTGGATTATTATCACCTCACCGATTTTGTGCTCGAGGGTGGTGCCGTTCATAGCGATGGAGAGGGAACATTACTTGTGACCGAAGAAACCATGCTCGACCCCGGACGTAACCCCGAAATGACCAAGGAGCAAATTGAAGAAAAGTTGAAAGATTATCTCGGTGCCGAAAAAGTCCTTTGGATTCCAAAGGGTATCTACATGGATGAAGATACCAACGGCCACGTGGATAACATCTGCCAATTTGTCGCTCCAGGCAAGGTTGTGCTAGCCTGGGAGGACAATCCCGAAGACCCTCAGCACGAGCGCTCACAAATGGCCTATGACTATCTCAGTAGCCAGACTGATGCCAAGGGTCGCCCGATTGAAATCGTTAAAATTCATGTGCCAAATCCAATTTTGATTACCGAAGAAGAATCCAAGGGTGTAGATGTGGTAGAGGGAACTTTCCCGCGCCGCCCGGGCGACCGCTTGCCAGCCAGCTATATCAATTACTATAACTGTAACGGTGCGATTATTTTGCCGGTGTTTAAAGATCCACACGACCAAGCCGCGATTGATACTTTACAATCGCTCTTTCCCGACAAAGTGATTGAACCAATTTATGCACGCGAGATTTTGTTAGGTGGTGGCAACATCCACTGCATCACGCAACAAGTTCCGCTACCATAACACTACAGACAGAACCGACAGTCTTTCATTCGGTTTATGCCTACATATTAGCACAAACATTTTAATTTGTCAAGAGGATTTTCGTGAAAAGTTTACATTATGATGGACCAATCGTTTTAGCAATTCTGGATGGCGTTGGCATGAGTACGGCGCGTAGCGGCAATGCCGTCCGTCAAGCGCATACTGAATTTCTTGACCAGGCTATGGTGAATTATCTCAATATCCCTCTGCTCGCTTCGGGTGAAGCAGTGGGAATTATGCCAGGGCAAATGGGTAATTCTGAAGTGGGGCATAATGCGATTGGCTCTGGCCAGATTATTAAGCAGGGAATTGCACAGGTTGAAGCCGCTTTTGCTACTGGCGATATTTGGGAATCCAAGGCTTGGAAAGGCGCCATGAAGTTTCTAGGTACAGGGAAGCAGAAAGAGGAGGAAAAGGTAGCCAACCCAACTAGTTGTACTGGCACCCTGCATTTTTGTGGCATCTTTTCTGACGGCGGAGTGCATAGCGACATTAAGCATCTCGAACAAATGATTCAACGTGCCTATGATGAGGGTGTGCGCAGAATTCGGATTCACTGCGTGTTCGATGGACGTGACGTAGCCCCGCAGTCCGAGCCAAGGTATATCGAACGTCTAGAGAAGTTCTGCACAAAATACAAAGATGCGGATTTTCGCATCGCTTCTGGCGCGGGGCGCATGATCGCCACAGCTGATCGTTACGAGAATGACTGGGGCATGGTGCAACTGGGTTGGGATATGATGGTCCATGGTCGCGCCCCGCGCCAGTTCAAGTCTGCCAGCGAAGCTGTGCAAACTTTGCGTCGCGAAAATCCGGCAGTGCAAGATCAATACCTTCCCGCATTTATTGTCATCGAGAACACTGGAGCTAGCAGCGCGCTCAGCGCTCGCGCTGAGCGCGCCAAGACGTCTGGCTGCCGCCAGCCGCGGGCGGTCGGCACGGTTGAAGACGGTGACGCTTTCATCTACTACGATTTCCGTGCCGACCGCGCCGTCGAAATCGCACGCGCTTTTGACGACCCGAATTTTGACAAATTCGACCGCGGCCAAGTGCCAGACGTCTACTTCGCCGGTCTCACCGAGTATGATTCTGACAAACACATTCCCAAAAACATCCTTGTTCCGCCCATTACTATCGAAACTCCACTCAATACTTTTCTCGGTCAGAACAAAATCTCCCAACTCGCTATTTCTGAAACGGTCAAATTTGGCCACGTCACTTATTATTTCAACGGCAATAGTTATAAAAAGGCGCCAGGAGAGGAACAAATTGAAGTTCCGTCCGATTTGCAACCTTTCAATACTCGTCCGTGGATGAAATCCGCCGAGATTACTGACATCGTGTTGGATAAACTTGACCAATTTAAATTCATCCGTATCAACTATCCGGGTGGCGATATGGTGGGGCACTTTGCTGAGCTCGAGCCAACCATCGTCGCACTTGAAGCCATTGATATCCAGCTTGCGCGCCTCGCCAAAAAAGTTGACGACCTTGGCGGCATGATGATTATTACGGCTGACCACGGCAACGCCGAAGAGCTTTTGGATAAAAGTGGCGTTCCTAAGACCTCGCACACGAGCAATCTTGTTCCGTGTATTTTCTACGACAATACTGCCAACACCAAACGCTATCACGCTGCCAAAATCCCTGCACCTGGGCTTACTAATCTTGCGGCTACCATTGCAACTTTGCTCGGCTTGCCCGATTACCCGGCGCCTTGGCAACCATCGTTGATTAAATAGCTATATTGCAACAAGGAATTGGGCAAAATACGCTTAAGCTTTTTCCGAAACGGTACTGTTATTTCTGCGGAACATGATATAATAATAGTATGTTATTCAACGGTTCGCGCTTGCTCGGTTGCCCAGTTCTTAGTTTGCACGTTGGCGGTCGGATTGCCAGTGTGAGCGAACTCATTATCGACCCCGATGACCTCAAAATTATCGCTTGCCGTGTTACTGGCCTGCTCGTGGGTAAAGAAGTTGGCGAAATCCTTCCCATGGATAGTGTACGCGAGTTCTCGCGCCTCGGTATGATTGTCGATTCGGCCGATGAATTTGTCGAACCAGATGAGATTATTCGCATTAAAAAAATCTTAGATCTAAACTTTCATCTAATTGGCCTTAAAGTAGAGTCCAAGCAAGGTGCTCGATTGGGGAAAGTCTGCGACTTTACCGTGGAACCATCCACTTGGCAGGTCCAGCAGCTTATCATCCAGCGCCCATTCATCAAATCCTTCATCGATCCAGAACTAACAATTTCGCGCAGTCGCATTGAAGAAGTTAATGATTATAAGATTATTATCAAAGAGGAAACCGAGAAACCGACTTCTAATGCCAAGGCTGGCAAAACCGATTTTGTACCAAGTTTCGTCAATCCTTTCCGTGAGCCAGATTTTGCCTCAGAATCACGTACTGACGATTAAGAATAGATACAATACAATGCATATAATTTGTATGTACATTGTATATACAACGTACATATATCATTCTGCATCATCCTGGCTCTTGGCGGTTTCCACCGCATCCTTAGCCTGCTGGAAGTTAAAGCCTTGGCGCACTAAATACCCCACCAGCTGAAAGTCGTTATATTTTTTACGCTTCTTGGCGATTACTTTGAAGATTTCTTCACCCTCATCGCGTTGAACTTTAGTCATGGCGGCAGAAATCAAATCCGAGCTTACCCCTTTTTGTTGTAGCTCCATGCGCAAACGTTTATGGCTAATCCCTCGGCGTACATAACGATTTTCTACATAAAACTCCGCAAATTTTTGATCATTGAGATATTTTTTCTCAATTAGACGCGCAATTACTAGCTGCATCACGTCATCTTCAATCTCAGCCAACGGCCGCTTTTCCTCATGCGCGCGTTGACGATTGAGTTGCCTGCGTTTAATCTGTCGTCGGCGCAAATAATCTCGTGTCTCGCGCACCGAATGCGGCCTAGTCAGTACCCACTCCAGCGTGCGCTGATATAACTTACCAAATTCCGATATCCGGCGCAATTCTTCCAGACGTTCCGCGGTGACATGGCACCCCATCTTGACTCCTGCCTCAATCACTTGTGTCACGTCTAGTGAGAATGCAAAGTGCCCATCGAGAAAAATATTCACACGGTTAGGGTCGCGCACACCGGGCGTCATTTTAGTGACGGTATAATATTCCGGCCCCTCCAGCATTGCTGTCATGCCCCCCACCGGGCCAGATACGTCTTCGGCTGCGCCATAAATCATCTCCGCTTCGCGTCGCCTCTGCACAACTAGCGCATCAGCTTCGACTACTTTATCCTCATTAACATCGTCTAGATTATTAACGACGTCAATTCCTGGTTCTAGAGATTCAATCTTGAGCATCCCCACGCCTCAAGTATTCTATTCAGCATCGAGCTCAGCGGTCTCGGCCTCTGGCATAATTTCATCTGCACCACCTGTGAGATGTGCCGCCTCGCGTACTTTTTGATCAATTTCTGCCAACAATTCTGCATTTGATTTCAATAATGCCTTTGCTGCTTCACGACCTTGGGCAATTGTTTCCCCCTTATATTTCAAGAACGCACCGGCCTTTTCGATAATCCCTTTCTGGATTGCTAAATCTAGTACATCGCCTGTTTTGCTGATACCTTCATTATACATAATATCAAATTCAGCTGTACGGAATGGTGCCGCAATCTTGTTCTTCACAATCTTTACCTTAGTGCGGTTGCCCGAGATATTGTCACCTTCTTTGATTTGACCTACCCGACGAATATCCATCCGTACCGATGCATAGAACTTCAACGCATTGCCACCAGTTGTAGTCTCGGGATTGCCAAACATTACGCCAATCTTCATCCGAATCTGGTTGATAAAGATGACCGTGGCCTTAGACTTTGAAATAATACCAGTCAACTTACGCATCGCCTGCGACATCAGACGCGCTTGCAAGCCCATCTGTGCATCGCCCATATCGCCGTCAATCTCAGCCTGGGGCACCAAAGCCGCTACGGAGTCTACCACAATCAAATCCACCGCACCCGAGCGCACTAGAGTTTCGCAGATTTCCAGAGCTTGCTCGCCGTTGTCTGGCTGGGAGATGAATAAGTTGTCTGTATCCACGCCGATTTTCTTCGCATAAGCTGGATCGAGCGCATGCTCAGCGTCGATGAAGGCCGCCTGCCCGCCCTGTTTCTGGATTTCTGCAATTGCGTGCAACGCCAAAGTGGTCTTACCTGAAGATTCTGGGCCATAAATCTCAATGATACGCCCCTTAGGGTAGCCACCACCTAGTGCCAAATCTAACGAAAGAGAACCAGACGGCAAAAGCTCCACATCAATCTTCTGGGTTTCACCCAGCTTCATAATTGAACCGTCACCAAACTGTTTTGTAATTTGAGCAATCGCAAGGTCGAGCGCTTGTTTTTTGCCGGAATTATCCGCTGTCATTTCTGCTTTTGTAGTCTTTTTTGCCATATTACCTTCCTTTGTTAATCTTATTATAGCATTGTTATCCGCTGGGGTCGACAAGAACACGCGTTTTTCTTGCACGAGCGCCGGCGTAGACTCAGCATATATCAAATTTCTCAAAATTAACAATCATAAGCATAATGATTTGTATAAAATCATGCATTCCGCCCTGCTTAAATTTAAACCGTCTATGGTATTCTTTAAAACACTGTTGCTTAGATATTGTAAAAATAACAACGCTTTTTGCTGAAGCTGTCATAAGTATGATACAACAAAGATGTCTTAATCTATATAACGACCAATTTTTGGAAACGTTTATTTACATATTGGAGAAGTACTAACGAATTTAGCATAAGGTCAGATTACACTGGTGGTATAAGCAATAAATTCTTTGGCAACACCGTACGCTGCTTACTAATCGGTAGCTAAAATACTCCCACTCTACATGTCTAATACAGTACTAAGGCAGCGGAGGGGGAAACCATTGTAACGTATATATGGGCCAGCACTGGTATTAGTAAGATTATTGTCTAAGGAAAGAAAATATGCACTAGGTATTTGTGCGCCATCATATCTTGTAGAAGATGCCCGCGACGACCACCATCGGCCTTCGCTGCCAGCGCCCAGGAAAGTACTGCCATTACGCCCGGGCAAGTACACAGACCCGCTGCGCACGAAGTAAAACAAAAGAGCAACTTCAAGCTTGCCGTAATCGTTATGAGTAGGGTATAATCAAATCGTAAAGCTTAAGTTAATGTTGTTCGCTAATTCTTATCACGACAACATCATTTTTTTGTTGAACATCAACCTTGACACTAGTTTTGGTTTTCAATTGTGAACGATTGCACAACCTGTTTAACAAGAAAAGAATAAAGTTTTGTTTCCGCATGAGATACCAGCCAAAGTTGCTCTGCTGGCCAATATATAGCAAATTTGAAATTATTAGCAAACACAAGCGTGATAATCAGGCGAAAAATTCTATCTCACTCTGCTTATTTTGATCCGTTATCGCTTAAACCCCGCTTAGTGGTTGAATATCCGCTCCTAGTTTATTCAAGCGCTCGGCAAAATCTTGATACCCGCGGTTAATTGAGTAGATATTACGCAAAATCGAAGTCCCCGGCGCGGCAAGCATCGCAATCATCACTACTACAGCCGGGCGTAGAGCTGGTGGAGCCACTAATTCTGCTGCTCGCCAATTAGTCGGCCCTTCAATATAGACTCGGTGTGCGTCCAAGAGTTCAACCTTGGCATTCAAATTCTCGAGATAGGTCAAATATACCGCACGATTTTCAAATACCCAGTCGTGAATTAGTGTACGACCCTTGGCGGTTGCTGCAATCACACCAAAGAATGGTAAATTGTCGATATTTAGACCCGGGAAGGGCATCGGTGCAATTTTGTCCGTCGGTGCCGTAAGTTCTGACTTAAAAATCTTCAAATCCACCAGGCGCGTACGGCCATTAGCGCTATAATATTCCGGCGAACGTTCAATTTTTGCGCCCATGCTCTTGAGTACCTCTAGCTCCACTTCCAAAAACTCAATCGGTGCACGCCGAATCGTCAATTTTGATTGTGTTACTAGTGCCACCGCGATGAATGACATTGCCTCAATCGGATCTTCTGCTGGCGCGTATTCCACATCTTTGTCGATATTCGCGCAGCCCATCACTCTTAACGTGGTTGAGCCAATCCCTTGCACTTTCACCCCTAATTTCTCTAGGAAGAAGCACAAATCTTGTACCATATAATTCGACGATGCCCCTACAATCGTAGTTTCTCCTGGGTATAATGCCGCCGCCATCAAGACATTCTCTGTCACGGTGTCACCGCGTTCAATTAGCACTACGCGTTTGGCAGGGAACTTTGGCCCCACTTGGTCAACATGTTGCGGCATATCTTTGAAGTCTGGCTTTAACGTGGGTTTATCCGGCGCCACCGTTGCATCATAAAACCCACTACAAGACGCAGCATCCACCTTCAGCCCAAACGCCCTTAGTGCCCTAAGATGCGGCTCGATTGTCCGTGTCCCCAGCGTACACCCGCCAGCATAGGGCAAGCGGAACTTCTTAAACTTATGCAGAAGTGGCCCCATGAACATCAAAATCGAACGAGTTTTACGCGCCGCCTCGACATTAATATTTGCCATATCTAATTCATTTGGTGATATAATTTCTAGGTCACGGCCCTCGTTAATCCAACGGCATTTCACCCCCAGAGATTCCAAAACCTCAATAATCCGAAAAACCTCTTCAATCCGCGCCACATGTTTCAAAGTCGTAGTGCCAGAGTTCAAAAGCGAAGCGCAGAGCAAAGCCACAGCTGCATTTTTGCTAGTGTTAATCACTGCCTCGCCGTGTAACTCTTTGCCACCATGAATACGATAGCTCTGCGAAACTGTATCATTAACAGAGAGAATTTGCCCACCCAGCGCTTGCGACAATTTCTTCACCAAGTCCAAAGAAATATTTTGGCCACCCTTCTCAATCCGGTGGATTGCCGATTGACTGCTGCCAATTGCTTCTGCTAGTTGAATTTGCGTCCAACCTTTTTCGCGCCTAAGCCGCGCAATCACTTGGCCAATCGCCATTTGATAGCTAATTTCCGAGTTCTTCTTTGTCATAACGATAATTATACCACAAATATATCACCAGGAGAATATTATTTTTGGTAATTACATACTACATTGTTGGCATGAAGCCATCCCTCTACGCTTCCACCGTCCAAGTATTCGCCTGCAACTGGCGCCACACGCATTACGCCACCTTTCTTGATATAACTATCAATTGGGTCGGTCACTACATATTCTTGATCTTTTGGACCAAAATTGTTCTCTTTAGTGTAACGTACAATCTCTTGCAACAACTCTGGCGACATGATATACTTACTCACATTAATCAAATTCGACGGCGCTTCATCTATGCTTGGCTTCTCTACGACACCCGTTAATCGTCCATCTTCTGCTGAGAGCACCCCGTATTTCTCCACCTGTTTACGTGGCACTTCTACACCCAAAATCACCGATTCGTCATCATTCTGCATTGCTGCAATCAAGGAATCACTGGCCGATTCACCCTCTGGGTTCCAGATAAAATCGTCACCCATAAACACTAAGACTGGCTCATTGATATTATATTCTTCCACTGCCATGGCAATCGGAATCGCCGTACCATACTTTCCGGCCGGATCCTGTTGAATATAATGAATTTTCACATCATCGGGCAAAGTGTGCGCCAATTGCAACCGGTCCTCTTTACCTCGGTCGATTAGATATTGGTCGAGCGCGGCATTTTTTTGATAAAACGCCTTCACCTGGCAAGGCTCTACGTTTGAGATAATCATATAGATATCCTTCACACCCGCCTTAATCAATTCCTGCACCGAGTAGTCCACCAAAGGTCGATTACCCACCGGCAACATCGACTTCTCAATAATCTTCGTAATCGGCAATCTCCGCGTACCCCAACCCGCCACCGGAATAATCGCTTTGGTAATCATATTCAACTCCACTTAAATCTGCCTTGATTATAGCATACTTCTTTATTTAGGAAGTAATTTTACTTATTACATCTATCTTCTTATGTTATAATAGAACTGTCTTAAATTGCAAAAACATGATGGTAGAACCCTAACACCCAAAACTAGGGCGCTGCTCTTTGAATGGGTGTATTTCGTCCATCATGACAGAGCAATTTAGGACACTGCCGAGCAGTGTCCTGTACGACGAGAAAATTACCGGTTATACCGCTACTGGTATGACTTACAACATGGATGCGCAAAACAAAATTGCTGAACGCTACGGCATCGAAGCCTATCTAGAAGATTTCAGTGACTGGTTTGATGAGCATACTGATGGCGCCTGTCAGCGCTAATCGAGCTCAAAATCAGTTTTGTTGAGTCGCACTAATTTACCCCCTGGTAAGTTAAACTGCTTGCCAGGGGCATATTCAATAATCGCCTGGCGAAAGCCCTCCAGCTGTGGCCGTGTAGCAGAAATTCCCGCCCGGAGCGTGCTTGCACGTAGTAACTCTAACGCTACGTTCACATTCAAATCCTTAAACCACGCCCGTTGCCACGGCGTACCTTTTTCAGGCAATAAACTTACTACCAGCTGATTAATTTCTGATTTCAATTGTTTCTGGGCTTGCCACAGCCGGTAGATTTCCATTTTTTGCTTAAAATTCAACGGAGAATTATTCATCTGGTGACGTAGGCGATTGCGCAAATATTCGTCCCATGAGTTAGAAGGGTCTTCCCGAAATTCTAGCCTCCGCTTAGCCGCGTACTCCATAATCGCCGCCTTATCCATCGGCTCGTAAAACATTTCCGTTTCCAAAAATGGACGCCGTATCCCTGGGCTGTCCAGTACAGCCAGTCCACGCCAGCCCGTGCCACGCACCAAGTTGATTGCCACCGTTTCTACTAAATCATCGAGGTGATGCGCTGTAAAAATCGTGGCGAATGGGTCAATGCTATGCAAAAAATCATACCGCGCTGAGCGCGCCGTGGCCTCATCCACTCCCTCACCCAACTCGCCTTTACCTAGCCGAAATTCTACGCCATATTCCTGCGCTTTGTGCTCCACGAACTCTGCGTCAAACTTTGAACTAGGTCGCGTGCCATGGTCAAAATGCGCAATAATTATATCACTAGACGAATAATTTTTCGAGCGACAAATCATATCTAACATCACCATCGAATCCACCCCGCCCGACACTGCCAGAATAATCTTTGCCATAATAATGTAATTATAGTATAATTACTACTATGAATCCAGATAAAATTCGTAATTTCTGCATTATTGCTCACATCGATCACGGCAAATCTACCATTGCCGACCGCATGATGGAGCTTACTGGTACCGTTTCCAAGCGCGAGATGAAATCACAACTACTTGATTCAATGGAATTGGAGCGCGAAAAGGGAATTACGATCAAACTAGCGCCGGTGCAGATGCATTGGCAAGATTACGTCTTGAACCTGATTGACACACCGGGGCACGTGGATTTTTCTTACGAAGTTTCGCGCTCGTTGCAAGCAGTGGAAACTACGGTTCTGGTGGTGGACGCTACACAGGGAATTCAAGCGCAGACCTTGGCAAACGTTTATCTGGCTCTGGAACAAGATTTATATATCATCCCAGTAATCAACAAAGTTGACTTGCCAGCGGCTGACGTTGAAAAAGTCACCGCTCAGATTATCAATCTTCTCGGTTGCAAACCCGAAGAAATCATCCTCGCTTCCGGCAAAACCGGTCAAGGTGTCCCCGAAATCCTCGACCGAATCATCAATGATGCTCCAGCACCCCGAGATTTGGCAGTTGATGTTTCTGGGAATCTTCGCGACCAACGGGTAGCGAGCGAAGTGAGCAAGCCGCCTGTAACGACAGGCCGGCGCGAACGGGTCCCAGAAATATTAGATGCTAAAGCTCGGGTTACTAGGGCTCTCATTTTCGATTCCTACTTCGACGATTACCGTGGCGTCGTCCTCTACGTGCGCATTTTCGAAGGCTCAATTCCTAAAAATTCCGAAATCCGCATGATGGCGGCTGGCACTAATGGCCTTGCCCTTGAAGTTGGAGCGTTGACACCCAAAATGACCCCGGCTGCCAGCTTAGAAGAGGGAAGCATTGGCTACATCGTAACTAACCTCAAGACCACGCGTGAAGCCAAAGTCGGTGACACCGTAACACTCGCTAAAACTCCTGCTAGCACACCCTTGCCTGGTTATAAAAACGTTTTGCCATTTGTCTACGCCGGATTTTTCCCGGTTTCGAACGATCAATATCAAGACCTCAAAGACGCCGTAGAAAAGCTCGCTATGTCCGATTCGGCCTTGCATTTTGAGCCAGAAAACTCGCCAATTTTGGGCTTTGGTCTGCGTATTGGCTTCCTTGGCTTGCTTCATATGGATATTATCCGCGAGCGCTTAGAGCGGGAGTTTAACCTCGACCTTGTGATTACTAACCCCAGTACTAATTATGAAGTCACTACTTCTGATGGTGAAGATATTAACATTCGTTCCGCCGCAGATTTGCCCGACCAATCTACCGTCCAAGAAATCCGTGAGCCGTGGGTGAAGGGAGAAATTATTTTGCCACAGAACATGATTGGTGGTGTGCTTGGGCTTATTAATGAAAAACGCGGTCACCAGACCAATCTAAGTTATATTGAAGATCGTGCCGTGATTGATTTTGAGGCTCCTATGGCCAACCTGCTCACCGATTTCTACGACCAGCTCAAAAGCATCACTTCAGGCTACGCTAGTTTCAACTATGAACTTTCTGATTACCGTGCCGAAGATTTGGTGCGCTTGGATTTTCTTGTAGCTGGTAATCATATCGACGCGCTGAGTTTGATGTGCCATCGTTCCGAAGCCGACGCACTCGGTCGCGCAATCACCAAGAAACTTAAAGAAGTCATCCCGCGGCAAAACTTTGAAGTGGCGCTCCAGGCCGCCATTGGTGCTAAAATTATTGCCCGCGAAACTATTGGCGCCTATCGTAAGGATGTCACTGTCAAAATCCACACCGGCGACCGCGATCGTAAGGCTAAGTTGCTCGAAAAACAGAAAAAAGGCAAGGCTCGGATGAAGCGCTTTGGCAAAATTGACATCCCGTCCGAAGCCTTCACCGTAATGCTCAAAAGGGATTAAGATCAGAAAGCCCGGCCATCACAGCCGGGACTCTCCAATTTAGCATATCTACTTCGCTCTATGATTTCACACCGCAATCTGGTTTTCGCTCAACTCTCTGATTTTATTTGCAAAGAGAACCTTTACATCGTCATACACGGCGTACTCCGGATAAAGATTTCCACACATACTCAACCATAATCTCAGCGCATCTGGATGCGCGATGAAGAAACTTTCTTCATCGCCGGTCATTATATACGGCGAATGCAAATCAAATGTACTGCTTCCATGCGCACTCCATTCCGGGCAATTCGGGTCATCAACGTCGAACTGTACCTCATGCACAGGGGTGCCAGCTTTGCCCATGCCTACTACCAGCGTTGGGTTAATTGCGACTGTGCGTTCTAATCGCTTACCTTCGCCAGCGCTGTCGCAAACCGAATATGCCGAAATCGAATCATCCAAGCAGAGCCAACCCTCATCTCGTAAATCCGGAAGCAAAGGAAAATCGCTGTCTGCTTGTCGGAATGCTACCTGCAAATTCACCAGATACTTTTGCAGTACCTGTAAAGTCGGCGCCTTCTTTTCGTGGCAGGATGCTTTGCAAAGCCCGTCACATTCCTGACACATTGTTACGTCCGACCGCAAGGCATTGTTGAGTGCTGTCAACAATCTTTCCAAATTTGTCTTGCCACATTTCTGCAGAATCTTCACGGACGGTATGGCGTCAATACTCAGCGGCATCAAACCAATCTGCCTGCACTTGTCGCCGATTTTGTCGCTTTCGCCCTTCGCTAAGTTGTTGCTTTTTGTCTTTGTCATAAAGACCTCCTTGAATTTTCTTGGCATTTCTCTGCCAATTTATTCTGCTATTTAGCAGTATTCGGGGCAAGTTCTCCTGCCGCCAATACCGCCAAATAGCCTCGGATTAAAAAACAAAAATTCTATGCTAAATTGTCTAAAATACATGGGAAATCAACCCCATCCTTCCATTGTAACACAGATTATCAAAAAAGTCAATGGCAAAACGCTTACTTAGAGTTACAATCAACATTTATTGTTGTAATTTTCACAACGAACCTATCCATTTTCAAAAACATTGTGCTAAAATACATAAAGTTGACCCAGCTTTGCGGCGTATAATCGTCAGTCTGCTCAAGGGCGGACATACAATATATAAAATCTAAATAGGAATTTTCTGATGGAAGAAAACAAGTATCTCGGCCAAGCTAAGATCTCCAAACTTTTGCTCAAGTTTTCTATTCCGTGTATTTTGTCGCTACTGATTAGTGCGCTTTACAACATTGTTGACCAGATCTTTATCGGCAACAGCCCTGAGCTAGGATATTATGGTAATGCCGCAACCTCGGTGGTGTTCCCGCTCACAGTTATCGCTATGGCGTTCACTTTTGCAATCGGTGATGGTGCTGCCGCTTTTCTCTCGATTTGCCAGGGCCGCAAAGATAGCCGCAACGCTCATAAAGCTGTGGGGAATAGCTTGCTTATCAACCTAATTCTGAGTGCAATTTTTATGGTAGTTTGCTTCGTCTTTATGGACCCACTACTTCGTATTTTTGGAGCATCTGATTCCACCATTAACTTAGCACACGATTATTTTGTGATTATCTTGGCCTTTATCCCAGCATTCACAACGGGGAACATTCTCAACTCAATTATTCGGGCCGACGGCCAGCCCGCCTTTGCAATGGTGCAGACTCTCGCTGGTGCTATTACGAACATTATTCTCGACCCAATTTTTATCTTTGTTCTGCATTGGGGAATCAAGGGTGCGGCCTGGGCGACAATCATTGGACAAGTGCTCACACTCGTCATTGGTCTTACCTATATTCTGCGTAGCAAAACTTTCAGGCTCGAAAAATCTAGCTTCAAGCTTAATCTGCAAGTTTTTGGCAATGTCACCAAGCTCGGAATTTCTACTTTTATTACGCAAATTGCCGTAGTAATCATTACTTTAGTGGCTAACATTAGCCTTGCCAAGTATGGTTCACTTTCCGAATATGGTGCCGATATTCCAATTGCTACGATGGGAATTTGTTCCAAGGTCTTTTCAATTATGATTAACATTGCTATCGGTATTGTCGTGGGCGCACAGCCAATTCTCGGTTACAATATTGGCGCTGGTAAAAACGAGCGCGTTCGCGAAACCTTTCGTCTTGTCATTAGTGCAACCGTCATTATCGGCGTCATTTTGACAATCGTGGTGGAGCTCTTCCCAGATCTTATCATCAATCTTTTTGGCGTGGATTCTGAACTCTATTTGCAATTTGCACGACTTACCTTCCGCATCTTCTTATTGTGCGTGACGTTTACATGCGTCATCAAGGTTATCTCTATCTTTTTCCAGGCCGTGGGCGAACCGCTTAAAGCAACTGTGGTTTCACTCATTCGTGACATTATCTGTTTTGTGCCGCTAGCACTCTTATTGCCAACTTTCATGGGTGTAGAAGGTGTGCTCTGGGCGGCGCCAATTGCAGATGTTGTTAGTATCATCGTGGCAATCGCGCTGGTGGTGCCATTTTTGCACAAACTTGGACATCATCCCACCATACAAAAGACCGCTGCCACTATTCAAAAATCGCATCCTGGCGTAATCATTACAATTTCGCGCGAACACGGTTCTCAAGGCAAGAAGATTGGCGAACTTGTCGCAAAACAGCTTGGTATTCCGTATTATTGCAAAGAGTTGACTGCTTTATCCGCACAAGAGAGCGGTATTGACCAAGAATACATCAAGAAGGTCAATAGTAATGATGGCGAGCAAATTATGCACGAGCTCTACCTTACCACCTCGCCGGCTAAATACGCGATTGAGGCCCAGGACGCGGTGTTGCATAAAATTGCCGAGCAAGGCTCTTGTGTGATTGTCGGGCGGGCGGCGGATTATGTTTTGCGCGATACTCCAAATCTCCTTCGCTTGTTTATCTATGCGTCTAAAGAGTTTCGCGTCAAAAATGTCATGGCAATGTATGATGACGACGAGAAAGAGGCCACCAGAAACGTCGAGCGTTCGGACAAAAATCGTGCCGAGTATTATAGTCTGATTTCTGGTCAAGATTGGGGCGACCCGCGCAACTATGACCTTTGTATTGACGCTTCACTTGGCCAAGCCAAAGTTGCTCAAATTATTGCTGATTTAGCGCAGCGGTAGCTGCCATTAACACATGTTCAAACAACGCCGTCACTGTGAGCGGGCCCACCCCGCCCACTTTTGGCGTAATCGCCAAAAGGTCGGTACGTTTGCGCACGGCTTCGTCTACGTCGCCCACTAGCACACCGCCCTCACTAGCTGTGCCAGCATCTACTACTATGGCGCCGGGTTTTATCATTTCATCTTTAATTAGATGTGGCACACCCGTAGCGCTCACAATTACATCAAAATCTTTCAGTTTATTCAGATCACTATGGCTACGGAATATTGTCACATCGTAGCCCGAATTCCGCCACATTCTCTCTAGTGGTGCACCTACTAAACGTCCGCGCCCCACCAAAGCAATCTTTTGACCTTGTAATTTTACATCATATCCCGCCAGTAGCCAGTTAATCGCTGTCGCCGTGGCTGACTCAAATATCTCACCAAGTGCATTAGCTTCAAAATCGTTATTCGTCTGGTGATATAATGTGGCTAGTCCGTCCACGTCTTTTTCCGGCGTAATTTTGCCCACAACCTCATCAGTCTGGCTCACATCCCTGAGTGGCAGCTGTACAATAATTCCATGTACGGATTTATCAGCATTGGCTTCTGCAATCGCCTCAGCCACATCTTCACGTAGCCAATCTTCCACTACTACGCCAATATCTTCACCGTATTGTTTTTTTAAATTCACATATTTTACAATCACCGGGTTGTCGCTATCGCGGATAATGACCAACTTTGGCTGGATTTTATTCGAACGCAAACTTTGCGCTTGGTGAACTTGATTAAGCTTCATATAGTCAGCGATTTCGGCACCATTTAAACTTTTCATTTTTTATTTCTCCTCTGTTAAAATTGGAATTTCTACTGGTTCTTGATTCAAAGTGTAGCCAAACTTTTCTTTCACGGTATCTATGATGGTTTGTCGCGCTCGGTCTAAATCATGATAGCTTTTGGCAGATTCATTAATCAAAACTAGTGCTGCCTTATCGCTCACCCTGAAGCCAAACAATTCTTTGCCTTTCAGGCCACATTGCTCGATGAGCCACCCAGAATTGATTTTGCCACCACCGTCAGCATTTCTCCAAATCGGAATACCTTTTGTCTCGGCTTCGTCTGCGCCGGTTTTATCTACAAACACATTCTTAAAGAAGCTCCCAGCACTTGCTACGTCCTTCGGATCGGGTAGCTTGTCTCTACGAATTTCGCATATCATCCGGCGAATATTGTTGGGAGAAAAATTCGTCTCATGATATTTTTCTACATAACGTTCAAGCGAATTATAAAACGGGCGTTGTAGTTCGCCCTTAGTTAATTTGACTGTAACCGCAAAAATCACGAATCTCCCCTTATCCTCGCCATAATTAAAACGTGAACGTCGGTAGCTCAGACGCATTTCGTTTTTTTCTATAGTAATGACTTGTTCAGTCTGTGTATCGTAGGCCTCCGCTGACACAATCACTTGAGAGATGTCCTGACCATAAGCCCCGATATTTTGCACCGGCGCCGCACCGAGCGTGCCTGGGATCATACTGAGTGCTTCGATACCTGAGTAACCTAAGTCGCACGCCATGCGCACAAAATCATCCCAAGACTCCCCTCCCATGCCAGTTAGAATTATTTCATCACCCAATTTTTTTCGATCCGCATCTTCCACTGCCACCAAACCATCACCCTGCTTCACAAAAATACCCTTGATTTCATTCAGAATAATTACGCCAGCAAAACCTTCATCGTGACCAATCGTGTTGGCGCCACCACCCATCATCCAAGTCGCCAGCCCACGTTTACGCGCAAAATCATACGCTTGCGCTATCTCTCCAGGCGTTTTAACACTAATCACATAGCGTGCATTTCCACCTAGTCGCATAGTGGTTAAACTAGCAATTGGTACATTTTCGCGAATTTCCATGATTTTATTATAGCATTTTTTCGAGATTAGTGGTATAATGAGTAACGGGATGGGTCGGTAGCTCAGCTGGTTAGAGCACCTGCCTCTTAAGCAGGGTGTCGTGGGTTCGAGCCCCACCCGACTCACCATTTTTTGTGCCCGTAGCTCAGTGGATAGAGCACCAGCTTCCGGAGCTGGGTGTCGTAGGTTCGACTCCTATCGGGCATACCATTATTTGACGTTTATTTAATTTTATTATAAAGTATAGAAAAGATCGGCACCCACCGCGGCACATAAAAAGGCAGCGGAGGGGGAAACTGTGCCAGCGCTCGTTCGGGCCATTCGACGGGTTCACTGCGGAGGCATTGAATTCGAGGTTGTAAGCGCTAGGGATAGCAGAGCCATCATAGCGAGTAGACGACGCCCGCGACGACCAACCGTAGCCGTTGATGCCAGCGTTCCTGAAAGTAGCACCACTGACACCAGGTAGATTTACGTTCCCGCTGCGCACGAAAACAACTACTACCCTCGCAGAGACCTCGTCAGAAAACATCCAAAGTGGCGTTAGGTAGAGAAGTTCACTTTTTACATCATAGCCGTAGCTCAGATTGACCAAACCTCAACATTTTCTTTGAAATTACAGAGGGGAACTTCACGATCTTTGTTAAGGTAACCGCTAGCTAGCGGAGGAGTGAGCTCAGGCTGCTTTTGGGTCCCATGAAAATTATTCACGTTTATATTATATATTCATAAAAAGTATACTACAACGATAGTGTAACAACTTTATTATATACAACTGCACTTTTTGTGATTAGCCGCGACTATCATTATTTATACATAATACTTCCTACTGCAACTGGTACAGTAAGTTATAAAGCTACTGATCTCACCATCACTACTAAACGTTCTTCTGGTTTTCGAGTATTGGTTAGCAGCAACAGTAGGTGAATCATACTATTTTGGGCTCTTCATAGAGTATGTTCTATCATATCCCATACCACGTCAGTATGGCATTACTGTACGCTGTATGGCAAAATAATTTCTTGCCATGTTAGATATACAGGATGAGAATGTAAAAACATGTTATAATATCAGAATGAAAGCAACCCACCTTCAGTTGGCATACGGTACTAAGGTTATTTATGATGACTGTAACTTTAATCTCGAGAACGGTGATAGAGTCGGTATTGTAGGGGTAAATGGCGCTGGCAAGACTACACTGTTTCGTATTATTCTTGGCGAACAACATCTGGATGATGGTAAGATTGAACTTGGCAGTCATCGTCTCGGCTACCTTCCACAAGAAATTATCATCCCGCCCGAGCACGACGATATTACGGTCTGGGAATACGTAGCTTCTGGACGCCCGGTAGACGAACTTCAAGAACAGCTCAACTCTGAATACGAAAAACTTGCTAAATATCCCGATAGTAATACAATCTTGGCTCGTATTACTGAGCTTCAAGATTTAATCGATTCATATGATTTAGCAAATTTTGATTATGAATTGCTCAAAATTCTTGATAAAATGCATCTTTCTGATTTGGTTGACCAGAAGATGAAAGAACTTTCTGGCGGACAAAAGTCTAAAGTTGCTTTTGCGCGGGTGCTATTCGAAAACGCTGGTTTACTTTTGCTGGATGAACCTACTAATCACTTGGATGTAGAAACCAAACAGTTTGTCGCGAATTATCTGCGTAGCTACAAAGGCACGGTCCTAGTGATTTCGCATGACATTGATTTTCTTAATACTGTCGTCAACAAGGTCCTTTTTGTGAATAAAACCACACGCAAGATGAAAGTTTATCATGGTAATTATAATGACTTTCGCCGCCAGTATGCCGAGGAAAAGGCTGCCGAAGATGCGCGCATCACCGAGCAAGAACGTGAGATTAAACGTCTTAGCGAATTTGTAGCTCGCGCTCGTGCTGCCAAGCGTTCCAATACTGCATTGATTGGTATGGGCCACCAGCGCGAAAAAGTCCTTATCAAAAAGTTAGCTGAACTTGGTGAACGTGAGCAAGAATATGCTCGCGTGGCTATACGTATTACACCCGCCAAAGAGGGAAGCAAGACTCCGCTCGAAGTTCAAAATCTTTCTTTTGCTTATCCGGGTGGGCTACAGCTCTATAATCGTCTTTCTTTCTCGCTCACGCGCGGTGAAAAATTCCTCATCGTCGGCGAAAATGGTGTTGGCAAGTCAACCCTACTTAAGATCATTGTGGGCGAACTTACGCCAACTGAGGGCTCAATTATTATGGGGCATAATATTACTATTGCTTACTACGCGCAAGAGCTAGAAATCCTCGATGAGCGTCGCACGATTTTGGAGAACGTCCAATCATATGATTTTACTGACACCGAACTCCGTAGTATGCTTTCTAATTTCTTATTCTATGGCGATGATGTTTATAAAAAAGTTGCCGTGCTTTCACCCGGCGAGAAGGCTCGTGTGGCTTTGTGTAAGATTTTATTGCAACGCGCTAATTTAGTCATTCTTGACGAGCCTACCAACCATTTCGACCCAGAAACTCAGAAAATCATTGGTGAAAATCTCAAAGACTATACTGGTACTATCATTATGGTGAGTCACAACCCAGCTTTTGTTGAACAAGTCGGTATCACCCGTATGCTCATCGTGCCCACGCATCAGCCAGACGCTAAGAAACCCAAACTCGCCGTCATCAAAAACTATTCGCGCGAACTTTTGGAATACTATTACTATCTCAACTCGGATTTGGTATAAAACTCTTGACCCTCACCTCACGTTATAGACTATGATAAGCATATATAATTAAAAAGAAAGGAACTATTACGTAACGTCATAGTTATGAAAACCATCAAACAAGTTTCCAAACTTAACGGTGCTAGCGTGCGCACGTTGCAATATTATGACAATATTCATTTGCTCACACCTAGTCAGCGGACTGCGTCCAGTTATCGTTTATATAGCGACGATGACATTGCTAAGTTGAAGCAAATTCTCTTTTTGAAAGAACTGGGCTTCTCGCTCAAAGACATTCGCGAGTTGATAAACCATCCCGACTTTGATCAAAGTTTGGTCTTTCATAAGCAAAAAGAGCTCCTGCGTGCTAAACGCCGACAGGTCGGTCAAGTAATTCAGATTTTGGAACGTCTCGAAAACGGCGCCTCGCTTGACGACTGTGCGGCAGATATTAAATCTATTGCCAAGGAACCAAAATTTATGAAAAAATCTATCAAATTGTCATTATTCGTTGTCCCAATAATTTTGTTCGCGGGAGCGGTTAGATTTTATCAAATTTCGCAAACTTCTACGCCAGAGCCAGACATGCCAACAATTGCTGTTGCAGATATTATTAAGATTAATCCAGTTACTACGGATGGTGTTGTTAGGGCTTATGCGCTTAATATTGTCAGTATTGTCGAGGAAGATTTACCGAAGAATTCTCCTACGCTAGATCAGATTGTCCTGCCAGAAGATTTACGTAATAATATTCGTCTTGAAGCTTTCTATCCCTACGCCCATTCAGCAGACGACGAAGTGAGAAGTTATAGCATCAAAACTTCCGATGACACGCGTTATATTTATATTGGTTTTTCACCTGACCGCACACCGATTCGCGAAATGTATGCGCCAGAGGGTGAACCATCGATTATCGACGGCCATGAAGTAATGATTGGCCACTATACTGGACAGGTTTATCTTGAAGAAAGTTGGACATTGGAGCCAATCGAAAAATATTATATTGATTTCGTGGTAAACGGCATGAATTATACTGTTGAAACTCATGGGCTTGAGCAAGCCGAAGTTGTCACTCTCATCAAATCTTTGCTATAACTTTTTGTCCTTCAATCATTAAGACGAATTTCGTTGTACCGGTTGCGCCTTTGGCGATGCCAGCAAAGTTATCGTATTGTTCAGCCAAGTGCACTAATTGTTCCACTTTATTGGCTGTTACCTTCACTTTACTATTCACGAAATTGTTCAGCGTTTGGATTCCTTCGTGATCAAACTGCACCATCCCGTTGTTTAGCTCATTGGCGCCTTGTGCTAGTTTATTCACTCCGCCCAGAATCGTGTCTAGCGCTCCGGATGCTGCCGAGATCATGGTCTTTTGTACAGTCTCTGCTACCTGCACGGCCACATTCTCCGCAGTCGCGGCTGCAGTTTGTTTGGCGGTAGTTTTGGCTAAAGTCATCGAGCTTTCCACCATGCTAGCTTCCACACCTTGCGTCAATTGTGTCTGTATAGTCTGCACATTTGCTTCAGGGCAAGTTGCTCCGCCAATTTGCGCACTGCACATTTCTGCTGCTTGCAAGCGCAAAGCATTCATCAAAATTTCATTACTTTCGATCTGTGTCTTAATGTTTGCCGAAATCACCCCACGCTGTGCTTCGGCTTGTTTTTCAGCGACAGTGCTAGCGGCGGTCTTGATTTTATTTAATGTATTGCTATCAAGTTTAGTTTCTGCTTTTTGTAACTTTTGCTTAACCCGCAAAACACCATTTTTCAGCTCATTGATGCCATTTTTGAGCGAATTCGTACCCTCCACCAGCTGCTTACTACTCACGGCCAACTTGTTACTGCTAGCATACAAATCATCTAGTTCGGTGAAAGTTTTCAGATCAGCACTATCGAGCAACTTCGGCGTCACAATTGAATAGATATCACCTAATTCAAACTTTTCCGTCTCATAGCTAATCGTAATCGTGTCGGCGTCTTTGAGTTCGGCAATGCCAAGGCTTTCATATAGCCCTGGTGCTGCCACTGCAGCAATTGCTGTCGTGCGACCATTATTTACGGCGCGTCCATTCGTCACCTTTACGTTAGAAACCTTAGTTTCATCTAAAGTCGTCGCTACAGCTACCACGAATGGCGTATACATATTGCCCACCTTGGAAAGATTAGTATATTGCAAGCGAATTTCAATTTGTCCACTCTTGCCCAAAATCTCACTGAGCGGTCTTTCCTCGCCATTCAAATAGTACGTAGCCTGGAGCTGTACTGGCAACTCTTTCTCGGTTGTTCCACGATAATAGATATCTTTGCCATCAGCATTCCATTTTATTGTCTGATCGTTTTGTGAAAAAGTTTCAAACCCATTTAGATTTTCCAGCTCACTTAAAATACTTTCATCAAACAACTCATTTTCTTTCAAGTCATTGATCAAATGTTTGGTAACAGAAACATATTTTGCACTACCATCGTTTTGCAATTTAGCATATACCGTTTCGTCTTGAGTCAGCGCCATTGCAGATAAGCTAGACAAACTAGGCACAATTGCTATTGCACTTGCTACTGCCACGTAAGTTAAATTCTTAGTAATCTTTTTCATAATTGTCCTTTCCTAAATCCTAAAGTTGTGCGCCGAATCACCGAATCAAAGGTTAGCAACAGTGTCGGCACCACTGCCACCACCACTACCATACTAATCACTGCGCCGCGTGCAATCAGCGTACATAGCGAGCCAATCATATCAATTTGCGAAATCACACCCACACCAATCGTCGCTCCAAAGAAGCACATCGCGCTCACAAAGATTGATTGAATTGAGCTTCCGAGTGCGGATTGCACGGCTTGTTTCTTGTTAGTACCATTCTGACGCTCGGATAAATATTTAGTAGTGAGCAAAATCGCATAATCAATCGTTGCGCCCAGCTGAATTGTCCCAATCACAATCGACGCCACAAAGGGAATTTCTGTTCCGGTCACGAACGCGCAACCTAGGTTTAAGAAAATCGCAAACTCAATCGCCGCCATTAGCAACACCGGCAAAGAAATTGACTTCAGCACCAGCGCCATAATCACAAATATCACCGCAATCGAAACTACGTTCACATTAGTAAAGTCGCGGTCGGCAATCTCCACCAAATCGCGCATAAGTGGACCTTCGCCGGCCACGATTGCGCCACCATCATAACTATCTACAATCTTATTTATCGTGGCAATTTGCGCATTTAGCTCGTCGCTCGCAATACTATAGCTCGATAGCACTAGCATCATCGTATAATCGTCAGTCTCAAAGAACGATCGTAACTTCTCACTCAACAAATCTTGTGATAGGCCATAGTTCGCCAGCATCGTTGGGCTGAGTACAGAATCGACTCCATCCACGCCTGCGATTTCAGCGGCCATTGCATTTAGCTTGGCCGTGCTAGTTTCACTACGCGCCAGCACTACCATCTGCGATTCCATATCAAAGTCTTCGCGTAGCTCCGTCATCGCTTTAGTATAACCATAATCGGCTGGAATCGACGAGTCCAGCTTGTAATAAACTTCTGTCTTGGTATTTAAAATATACGCCGGCACCAAAGCTACTGCAAACACTACTAAAATCACCTTGTTGTACCTAATAATCCAATCTTTGACGCCCGTGAATTGTGGCAAAAGTTCTTTATGCTTGGTTTTTTCTACCCATTTATCGCAAACAAGCAATAGGGCGGGGAAAGTCGTAATTGCGCAGACCACACCTAATACTACACCCTTTGCCATCACGATACCAATGTCGGTACCTAGCGTCAGGCTCATCGTACAGAGTGCCAGGAATCCTGCAAAAGTTGTCAGTGCGCTCCCTACTACGCTTGAAGCTGTCGCCTGAATTGCATTCGCCATGGCTTTCAGGCGATCTTTTTCAGTTTTCTTTGCGGCTTCATATTTGTGGTACAAGAAAATCGAAAAGTCCATCGTCACGCCAAGCTGCAACACGGCGCTAATGGCTTTAGTAATATAGGAAATCTCTCCAAGGAAGACGTTGGTTCCCATATTGAACAGTAAAGCTACGCCGATACTGCCAATCAGCAAAAACGGTACGACATAGGAATCCAAACAGAGAAGTAGCACTAAAAGTGACAGCCCTACCGCGATACTCACATAGAGCACAGTTTCACTATTAAATAGCATCTTGGTGTCCAGCACCATGGCGCTCATCCCGCCAATCAAGCAACTTTCTCCAGCTAGGTTTCGGATTTCTTCGACGGCATCCAGAGTTTTTTCGTCGCTCGTACCATCACGGAAGGTAATCAGCATTAGTTGTGTATCACCATGTGTCATTTTTCCGCGCACCGTTGAAGGCAAGAAGTCTAGCGGGATTGCTGTGCCCGTCAGGTCTGCCATACTTAGCACTTGATTGACCCCATCCACCTGCTCAATTTTTTCCTCCAATTGCAAGAGTTCTTTTTGCGGCATTTTTTCTACCACTGCTACTGAGAATGCTCCCATGCCAAAATCGTCTGCCAAAACTTCTTGCCCCTTGAGAGTTTCGATGTCAGATGGCAGATAAACGAGCAAATCATAGTTGATTTTGGTAGTAATATAACCAAATAGCGCCGGAATCAGTAGTAATCCTGAAAAAATTACGATTGCCCAGCGATGTTTACAAATAAATTCGCTGATTTTCTTCATTTCGCTCCTTCTTATTTATATAAATAATGACCAATAGTCACTTTTTATTTCACCATTCTATCTCAATAAAACAACGTTGTCAATAACAAAAATGACCAATAGTCACTTTTTTGTCACAAAACATGCTTTATTTTTGCAAAAATATGTAATATAATGGCATTATGGATAGCGAAAATCAAGTGAGCAAGCGCCAAAGCAAACAAATCGATACTTATGACCGCCTTTTGGAGGCGGCCTATCAACTATTTTTGCAACGTGGCTATGACGCGGTGTCAATCCAAGATATTACCGACCAAGCCTTTATTGCAAAGGGTACCTTTTATAATTATTTTCGCGACAAAGACGACTTGAAAGAGCAGCTTATCACACGCAAGTCTAATGAGCTTTTTCAAATGGCAATCGCCGCCTTGCGTCAAACTGGAATTGTTGATTTCGAAAGTCAGATTATTTTTATCGTTGATTATATTACAGATATTTTGTCACAAAATCAAGATGCACTTAAGCTTATTGCTAAGAACTTATCGTTTGGCCTGTTTAATCACAAAGTCAGTGAGATTTTTACTAATGACAGTATGGATATTCTACATAGCCTGGTCCGCGCCGCCGAACATAGTGGCATACAGCTCAAAAATCCTAAAGTTCTGCTATTTATGATTGTGGAGCTTGCTAGTTCCACTTGTTTTTCTTGTATTCTAGAGGGTAAGCCATTAGAATTCGCCGTTTATAAACCATATTTATTCGACGCCATTCGCCAGATTATTCGCTCGCAAAGTTTGTAATTCCAGTTTCATCCAAGGTCTGTTGGATTTCTTGGATATATTTTACATCATGTGCTGAATGGTAATATAATTGCTCCAAAATCCGCAAATCGTTTTCTAAATCATTATCAAACTTGCGCCGATATTTGTCGTGACTGTCGTTGATAATGAAAGGGAAATAGCGTGCTCCGCGGCCAATCAATTGTGCTTCAGAAATTGTGGTTTTGCCTGGAATATAAACACCATTCTTGGTCTTGCCATCGCGCGTTTCGTATAGGCGCACAATGTCAAACAAGTTCAATACATCCCAGCCTTCTTTCAACATGTTCACGGCGAAAATTGCGCGATAGTTATTGTCGGGCGCTTCCAAAGTGTTCACTGCGCGTTGGATTTGACGGGGAATTTGCTGGCCACCATCCATGCGCAACAAATTTTCTGGACAAAAATCTTGTTGTAATTCTTGGCAGAGTTGCTCAAAACTTATGTTGTTGTTTGCAAAAAATGTAAAAGCCTTCCGCAAAATTCCGGTTGATTTTGCTGATATTTCGCCGAGCTTTTCTGGCGTCAAATGTAAAAGTAACAACTCAAAATCCGCCAAGTTGGCTTTGTTCTCATAAACCGTACGGCTTTTGAACATCACCACCGGCTTCAGCGAAATATCATTTTTCTGTGCCACACATTTACGATATTGGCTTAGAATAATCGCCTGCAACTCACGTTCTGGCAAATTGTCGCTCGCGGTATATAATAATACTTCCTTGCTAAATCCGTCTTGGCGAAACTTGCGCAAAACGTATTGGAATAGTGTGCGCTCGCGATATTTATCGCGGATGGCCTCATCTTCAAAATCCATCGTAGCTGTGAATTCCAGTAGTATCGTCTTAGGATTTTGTCGTTGGATTTTTTCCACCGTGTACTCCCAATTCCCAAACGCCGCCTGGCGATAAAGATTGTTTTTGGCGTTGTTATGGTGCGCCTCATCACCAATCAAAACAAGATTATATTGTGCCAGCTCCGCATGAGAAATCCGATTTTCGTGCGGGCAATTTAAATCTTTGTGCAGGCGCTGTGTAGTAGTAAAAAGGATGTTGATTGCGTTCGAGTCACTTTCGTAAAAACTCCGGATTTCCCGCACGCGTACAAATTTACCGTCGATTTTGATGCTTGGCGTAAAAAGATATTTGGGCGAGTTAATGTGTATAAAATTATCACGTGTCTTTTCTAGGATATTAGCCGAGTTCACAAAAAAGAGAAAATTACGCCAGCCACGCCGATACAAATCCAGCATCAAGGCCGCCATAATATAAGTTTTGCCCGAACCGGTTGCCATGTTAAATAAAAGTTGTATCGGCTCATTATGCACATTGTCTATATATTCTAGCCAGCGCGTCAGCGTAGCAATTTGATATGTACGTGGCGCATGACGTAAGTTGCTTATAATCTCATTCGGTAGCATAGAAAATAGTATTTAGTTTTTTGTCTGTGTCAGAAACATCGTGTTTATCAATTTCGGAATAATTTATGTAGAGCGATTTTTCATCCGCGGGATTATTTTGTGTGCCGTGCTCCAACATGCATGAGATAAAATTTGCTTCGCCCTCCAGGCGCTGTAGCATAATTCTGTGCGCGCCGTTTAGCTGCTCTACGGCGATAAACTGCCGGCCAAGTTGCGCCGCCATGTAGGGTGTAGTGCCGCTGCCAGCAAAGAAATCCAATATAATGTCGCCCGGATTTGATGCCATTTTGATGATGCGCTCCATGAGTTTGACTGGCTTTTCGGTGGTGTAGCCAGTGCGTTTTTTACCGTCAATCGGTACCCGCGCGGCTACGGCGATGTCGCTCCACCAATCGTCCGGCACGCGGCCTTTCTTGCGCATCCTCGCTACGTCCTCGTCCGTCCAGCCATCACCAGCGTTGAGACTTTTGCGCATCGATTGATAGGTACTGGTATATGGCACACGCACCGCATCTTTGTTGAAATTGAAGTTGTCCGGGTCTTTGGCGTACCAGAGAATCGTATCATGTTTGCGATTGAGCTGTTGCATTCCCGGACTGCCCGGGCCAGTGTAGCACCAAATGATTTCGTTAATAAAATTTTCGCGCCCAAAGATTTCATCGCACAAGACTTTGAGATAGTGCACTTCGTGCCAATCGGCATGGACAAAAATTGAGCCATCGTCAGTGAGAAAATCCTGCGCCACTTCCAGGCGATTTTTCATGAAAGTTAGCCAGGTGGAGTGGGTAAAATTATCGTTATAGCAAAAGCTATCGTCGCCAGTGTTGAATGGCACGTCAATATAAATCAGTTTCACCTTGCCCGCATAGCGCGGTCGTAGGGAATGAAGCGCGATGAGGTTGTTGCCTTTGATGATGAGATTATCTTTTTTGCCGATAGTTACCGGAACCGCTACCTCGTTTTTATCACCAAGCGGATGATACTGCCAGTTGGTGAAAACTTTTGGCTCCAGTAAATCTCCAATTTCTTTCGCCGCGATTGTCTGGTGGTAAAAAACCTCCTCACCCTTGACCGATTCTTTGGTCTGTTTACCTTCTAACACACAATCTTTGTATGGCCAGTTCAGCACGACGTCGTGATTTGCCAGCAAAAAACTCTTATCATCGGCCCCCAGGCCGATCTTATTCAGGTAGTCGGTGTGAGATTTAGGCATATATAGTATATTATATATGATTTAAGGAGTTTATGCTTTGGAATACGCGGGTACAATGATAGAATTTTTAATATGGAAAACTTGATTGAGTATCTACGGCGGCGTGCAACTTCCACATTTATGGTGGCATATAGTATCTTTTGGGCTATGTGGCACTGGGAGGGGATTTATACCACATTGTTTACTAGTCAAGAATACATCATGTCGCAGTATGGTATGTTGAAGAATGAATATGTCGCCCGATTTTTCTTTGGCTTTAGTAATATCCAAGGAATTTTTTGGCCCAGTCTTGCGTGGAGGATATTAGGATTCATAATCCCCGCTTTGTTGGCGTACCTATATGTTTGGTGGCTTCCGAAGTTTGTTACGAATCCAGCTTATAAACGCGAGGCAAATTATAAAATTGATCGGCGAATTATCAAAAACGAAGCGGAGCTTCGCCTAAGTAATTCCGAAAGAAAGAAAACTGAGGCTAAGACAAAGGAAACCACAGCTAAAATAGAATCCGTAAAGAAGGAAGAAGAGATGAAAATGCTCAGCCCTGAAGAAGAGTGGGCGGTAGATTTCGATAGAGCAACCTTATCTAACCGTACAAGTTTTACAGTGGATGCTTTGTCTGCATTGAAAGAAACAATATATGACTATGGTGGCTGGATTATCTCCGAAGAGACGAGACATATAGATGGTGATGAACTTATGTTCTGCGACACCAACGGTCTTATTAAATTTTATGAAAAGAACACTCTACGAATCGAGATTACGGAAAAGGGTAGATACTTTTTGAGGCAGATTATGGATGTGTTTGTAAGTGGTGAGGAATCATAAAAGATATGCTATAATAATCATCAGTAGTTATATTAAAGCAATAAGATGGCGCAAAAAGAAGCAAAAGCACGACTAAAGATTAATAGGATGCTAGAGGACGCGGGGTGGCGCCTTTTTGACAGTAAAGCTGGTCCAGCGAATGTTGATGTCGAAAATAAGGTAGATATGCATGCTTATGGCGACGATTTTCAAAATACCAAAACTGGTTTTGTGGATTATCTATTATTAAATGAAAATCAGAAACCAATTGCAGTACTGGAGGCAAAACGAGAATCCATCGCTCCACTTTCTGCCAAAGAGCAAGCTCGCGAATATGCTAATTCACTGCATGTTAGATATGTTATTTTGAGCAACGGAAACACGCATTACTTATGGGATATGCAGTTTGGCAACCCTGAGCCAATTAGCAGTTTTCCTACCTTAGAATCACTTGAAGAAGATAAGGAATGGACTCCAGACGCTGATGCTCTAGCCAACGAAGAAGTTAAGTCTATCTACATTGCTGAATCGCAGATGCCAGATATAAAGATGCACCCTGACTATGTGAACGAGGATAGGCGTAAAGAATTTGTCGAAAAGAACAAATTAAAGATTTTACGTAATTATCAAATTCGCGCCATCCAAGCCGTGCAAAAATCTGCCAAAAATGGTAATAAACGTTTTCTCCTAGAGATGGCCACCGGTACGGGAAAAACTCTGACTTGCGCCGCACTCATAAAACTTTTCTTAAAGACGGGAAATGCGAAGCGCGTACTGTTTTTAGTTGACCGTATTGAACTCGAAAATCAAGCCAAAAAATCTTTCACGCAGACAATTGGGCGCGACTATGTTGTTAAGGTATACAAAGAAGATAAAGACAACTGGCGTACCGCTGATATAGTAATTAGCACGGTGCAATCCTTGTTGGCTAGTGCACGATATCGTGATTTTAGCCCTAATGATTTTGACTTGATAATTTCCGATGAGGCTCATCGCTCAATTGGCGGAAACGCGAGGGCAGTTTTTGAATACTTCACTGGTTACAAGATTGGACTAACCGCCACTCCAAAAGATTTTCTCAAGAATACGAGTCAAAACCAAAATAGCGAAAAAGAGTTTGAACGACGTGAACTACTTGATACATATCGCACCTTTGGTTGTGAATCTGGACAACCAACCTTCCGTTATGATCTTAAAGATGGTGTCAATGACCCAGACGGACCGTTTTTAGTAAACCCAGTTATCATTGATGCGCGTACCGAGATCACATCGCAGTTGTTGGCAGATGAAGGCTATGCGGTACATCGCGTTATAGACGATACCGACGTTGACGAGACTTTTGGCGCACGAGATTTTGAAAAGAGATTCTTTAATGAAGAAACTAATATCGTACTTTGTAAAACTTTCCTAAAATATGCCGCGAGGGATCCATTAAGCGGGGAAATTGGCAAATCTATTATTTTTGCTGTAAGTCAAAAGCATGCAGAAAAAATCACACAAATTCTCAATCAACTCGCTATGCAGGAATATCCTGGAAAATATAATTCTGATTTTGCGGTTCAAGTAACCAGTAATGTTCGTGATGCTCAACAATTCACGATTCAGTTTTCTGAAAATAACCTGTGTGGTCAAACTAGGTGGCTTCAAGACTACGAAAGCAGTCGAGCAAGAGTCGCTGTTACGGTGGGTATGATGACTACCGGTTATGATTGTTCTGATTTGCTTAATGTTGTGTTTATGCGCCCAGTATTTAGTCCATCTGATTTTATTCAAATGAAGGGTCGCGGCACACGACTTCATACATTTGAATGGATAGATTATGCAAATGGGGAATCTGTGCAGACTTCGCGCAAAGAGAACTTTAGATTAATTGACTTCTTTGCCGTGTGCGAGTACTTTGAAGAAAAGTATGACTATAGTGTGCCATTAGCTATTCCGAAGGTTAAAGAATCAACCCTTGGTATAATATCTACTACACTTCCGGGTGATATAGAGCAGAATTTCGCTGTTATCCAGCCATTTGAGCTAGGTGAATCTGATGACGTTCAGACAGTTTCGCAGACCACTGTTGGTGCTGAAGGTATGCGCATTGATCGTGAAATGTTCCGCAGCTTTCAGGATGAAACCAAGGGTGATGCCGAACTCAGCGACTTATATTACAGTGGAAAAATCGATGAAGCGATTAGCTATCTCAGGAGCCATATTCTTGGCGAGGACCGCCCTAGATTTTTCATGACACCAGAAAAAATACGCAAGATCTTCAACCTTGATCGTAGGTTGGAAGGCAGGGAAATTCTCGATTTGATTTTTAAGGATAAAATTCCTTTGACAAAAGCCGAATATATCAAACAAAAGTTCGACGAATTTATCAATGACAAGAAACTAGGCGATGAGCTGGTCGGTGAGGGGTATAACGATGCTTTTGAGCTATTTGATGCGTATATATCTAATCGTAAAGTTGCAGAAGCAATAGATAATCGCAATTATAGCGTACTAGAAGGCTTTGGTTCGCTATCCATCAATCAACTTGTTAGACTTGGTAGTGAAAGAATTAATCAAATAGTTGAGTATATCCGAGATTACATTAACGTTGAAAAATTAAGAGTAAAGGACTAAAAAATGAACTATTCCCAGTTTAAACAAATTATTGACAATGCAAGAGATATTCTCATGGGGAAGCTTCCTAGTCCGATTGCTCAAGTTGATGCAATCTCGTATGCGTTGATTTATAAGTTTATGTCAGATACGGACGACAAGTCCGCTGCTCTTGGTGGCAAAAGGACGTATTTTTCCGACGAATACGAAAAGTATAGCTGGCATAATCTCATGAGCCCATCGGTTAGTGGCAGTGATCGCGTGATTTTGTATCGCAACGCACTGGAAAATATGAGTCGCAATCCAAACATTCCTCCACTATTTCGTGAGATTTTTAATGGTGCAACTCTTAACTTTACCGACGCAAATACTCTAAACCTCTTTTTGCGCGAGATGGATAAAATTGACCAAGATTCCGGTGACTCAATTGGTGATGCATATGAGTATTTATTATCCACCTTGGGTTCTCAAGGCGGCCTAGGCCAATTCCGTACGCCGAGACACATCATTAATATGATGGTTGAGATATTGAATCCAGATAAAACTGACAAGATTCTCGATCCGGCTTGTGGCACGGCTGGCTTTCTTATCTCGGCTTATAACCATATCAAGAAAAAGCATATTGATAGTGAGCGCCTAAACAGCGAAGATGTCGAGAAAATTCATCATAACTTTTATGGGTTTGACATTGAGCCAAATATGACACGCATTGCACGTGTAAACTTATTTCTCCATGGTTTTAAAGCTCCAAACATCATCGAACACGACACGCTCAGCTCTGAAGATTATTGGAGCGACCGTTATGATGTGATCATCGCAAATCCGCCGTTCATGACGCCCAAAGGCGGGATTACGCCACACAAAAAGTTTAGCATTTCATCAAGCCGCGCCGAGCTACTATTTGTTGATTATATTGCTTCCCACTTGAAGCCAAATGGTAGGGCGGCGGTCATCGTTCCGGATGGTGTGTTGTTTGGCAGTAGTGCTGCACACAAAGCCTTGCGCAAAGAAATCATTGAAAATCAAAATCTCATTGCGGTAATTTCTATGCCGTCTGGCGTGTTTAAACCATATGCTGGCGTTTCCACGGCCATCTTGGTTTTTTCTAAAGCAAACAATGATAAAACGGACAAGGTCTGGTTTTATGATATGAAGTCGGATGGTTATAGTTTGGATGATAAGCGTTCGCCACTAAAGGAAAGCGATATTCCAGACATTCTTAGTAGGTATAAAAATCTCGATGGCGAAAACGACCGCAAGCGTACCGAACAGTCTTTCTTTGTGTCAAAAGAAGAAATCGTAAAAAATAATTACGACCTATCGATTAATAAGTACAAAGAAATCGAGTATGAAAAAGTTGAGTATCCGCCTACTAGCGAGATTATAGCTGATATCGAAAAATTGGACAAAGAAATCGCAGAGAATTTGGCTGAACTTAAAAAACTATTAAACACAACAAATTCGGATTTGTAGGGGGTACTATTGATGCAAAAACTCGGCGATTACATTAAAGAATATTCCGTTAGAAATAGGCTTAACTAATTCTCAAGGATTTTGTCGCGATTATTTCGGAAAAGAGGTTGCGAGCGATAATAAGAAGACATACAAAATTGTTCCAAGACATGCTTTTGCTTACAATCCTTCTCGAATTAATGTCGGATCAGTCGATTACCAACATTGCGAGGACAAAGTGATCGTGAGTCCTCTATACAACGTTTTTACGGTAAACGAAAATATTATTCCAGAGTATCTGTACTATTATCTCAAAAGTCCTAGCACTATAAAGCGTATTAAAACTATTGCCTCAGGAAGTGTGAGAGATAATTTAAAACTATCTATGTTGTACGAATTCCCAATCGAGGTTCCATCTATTAGTAAACAGAAAAAAATACTAAACATCCTGCGAGAAATACGGTTTTCTATCGATTGTAGAAAAAAGGAGCTAGAGCAACTCGACAACCTCATTAAAGCCCGATTTGTCGAGATGTTTGGAGAACGAAAAAATAGAAGAACACTTCAAGAATTTTCTATAGGGAAAAGCGGATATGGTGCCGCCTCGGCATCAGTTTCTTACGACCCTACTCGTCCAAGATACGTGCGGATCACTGACATAAATGATGACGGAACGCTCAATAATGACTTCGTCTGTTCAATCAATAAACAAGATGACATTAATTATAAGCTTGAAAAAGGTGACTTTTTATTTGCGCGTATGGGTGCCACTGTTGGAAAAACATACTACTACAAAGGTGGCAGCCAAATATATGCTGGGTATTTAATTCGCTTTAAATTAGACCCCGAAAAATTGTTGCCAGAATATCTCTATACATATACCCAGACTGAAGAATATCTCGACTGGGTTAAGCTTAATCAAAGCGGCGCTGCTCAGCCTGGAATAAATGCTCAAAAATATAGTTCACTTCAAATTCCAGTAGCTAGCATTGAGGAACAGAAAGAATTTGTTCGGTTTGTCTCTCAAGTCGACAAATCAAAATTTGCTGTTCAGGAATCATTGGAGAAGACACAACAACTGTTTGATAGTCTAATGCAGGAGTATTTTGGTTAGAACTCAGCTCCTTTCGTTAGTGGAGGTACCAATCTAACGAAAGGAGAGAATAAATGGAAGAAGCCATTAAATATATTTTGGTGGATATGGATGAATATCTCACCTCAAACCAATCTCAGAAGCTACAAAGAGTTCTAGTGGCAAGATTAACAAACCAAAAGAGTACCACTGATAGTCTATCAAATCATAATTATCTCTCTATGTTCCTTAACGCAAAGAAGATTGAAGGTTGTTCTGACAGGACATTGTCATATTATGAAACTACAATTGCAAAATTGTTGAGCAACTTTTCTGAGCCGATACGAAAAGTTACCACTGACGAAATTCGTGGGTACTTGGCTAATTATCAGACAATTAATAATTGTAGTAAAGTTACTATTGATAACGTTCGTCGTAATATCTCCAGCTTCTTTACGTGGTTGGAAGAGGAAGATTATATTATCAAAAGTCCTATGCGCCGCATTCATAAAATCAAAACCGTCAAAATGGTAAAGGAAATTATTTCTGATGAAGAGATAGAGAAACTCCGCGACAGTTGTGATAATTTGCGCGACCTCGCAATCATCGACTTGTTATATTCTACCGGTATTCGAATTGGTGAGCTCGTTAGACTAAACATTGACGATATTAACTTTGAAGAACGTGAATGCGTAGTACTAGGGAAAGGCGATAAGGAGCGCAAAGTTTATTTTGATGCCAAGACAAAGATACACCTTCAAGGATATATTAACAACCGTTCTGATAATAATCAGGCACTATTTGTAACCTTAGATGCGCCGTACGATAGACTCAAGATTTCTGGCGTCGAAATTCGATTGCGATCGCTAGGCAGGGAATTGGGAATAAATAAAATTCATCCGCATAAATTTCGCCGCACTATGGCAACTAGGGCAATTGATAAAGGAATGCCAATCGAGCAGGTGCAAAGACTTTTGGGACATTCGCAGATTGACACCACGATGCATTATGCAATTGTCAACCAAACAAACGTTAAGGTTTCTCATCGTAAGTTCATAGCCTAACAAATTCGGATTTGTAGGGGCGAGATATGCGACGAAACTTTAGTGAGATTGTCGAGGTGGCCGGTACGGCATGCAAGCCTTTTGATGGTAGTAGAAAATATATTAGTACTGGTTCAGTCCATCATGATAGTATTTGTGATAATGAAGTTGAAATAGTTAATTTTAAAAACAAACCCTCTAGGGCAAATTTAGAAGTTAATGCTGGCGATATTCTTTTTGCCAAAATGCAGGGGACGCGCAAGACATTACTAATAGATGAAGATTTATCTCGGAACATTTATTCAACCGGATTTTACGCCATTAAACCAAAAAGTGGCGTGATTACTGAAAAATGCCTTTATTATTTAGTTGATAGCAGTCTTTTTTTGGGAGAAAAAGATAAAAAATGTTCAGGTGCGACTCAAAAGGCAATTAATAATTATGGGTTAAAACAAATAGAATTAAAGATTCCAAATTACCACAATCAGGCAAAGATAGGCGAGCAACTTGATTTATTATTTAGTATGATAAGAGCAAGGAGGCATCAAATCAACCAACTTGATAACCTCATCAAAGCCCGATTTGTCGAGATGTTTGGTGATAAATATCCAAACATGGTTGTTGGTGATAAACTAAAGACAACATCAGGTGGAACGCCATCTAAAAAGCACTCAGAATACTATGACGGCGGCACAATACCATGGCTAACTAGTGGAGAGGTAAATGCTGGCATAATTAGAACTGTTAAAAACAGAATCACTGAAGAGGCAGTTAAAAACTCATCCGCTAAAATGATACCAGAGAACAGCATATTGGTAGCAATGTATGGGGCCACTGCTGGCCAGGTTGGTCTTCTCAAAATACGCACTACTACAAATCAGGCCATTTGTAGTATACTTCCAAACGAAAAATATCTTCCTGAATACTTATACCATGCAATGGCCTCAAAAAAGGACTGGATGATTAGTCAGAGTGCTGGCGGGGCTCAACCAAATATCTCGCAATCAGTTATCCGCAGAATGGAAATCGTGGATGCACCAATAGCCATGCAAAATATTTTTGTGAAATTAGTTCACCAAGTCGACAAATCAAAATTTGCTGTTCAGAATACAGTTCAAGGCATACAGAAATAACATGAAAACGTTAAACTCTTTATCGTCGCGGCTTGATATGCTATTATTAACCTTGAGGAAGAGTATGGATATCAAGAAAATAGAGCTATTTTTACCAGAAGGCAATCCCGCAGGGTGTATATTTTGTGATGTTGCTAATTGGGATGGTAAAGTATCTAAGATTACAAAGAGTCGATTACGCAATTATCGCGAGAGGCCCGACTTGCAATATACGGGCATATACATCCTCATTGGGGAAGATCAAGGCACACAGATTTATATTGGTGAAGCGGAAAATCTATATGCTAGATTGACTCAGCATTTAGATGAAGATTTTTGGAGTACATGTATTGCAATTACAAAGAAAGAAAATATTCTAAACAAGGCTCATGCTAAATTTCTTGAAAATTACTTCTACAGCATCGCCAAGGAAGTTGGTCGCTGCACTATCAAGAACAGCTGCGTCCCGACAAAATCCAGCCTCTCTGAGGCTGACGAAGTTGTGCTGGAAGATTTTGCTCAAAAGGCTATTAGCGTAATTGGTGCCTTGGGATACAGAATGTTTATGCCTGTCATCAACAATGAAGAATGTTACGCCGAGTATTTCAGTATTTTACCAACAAAAACACATCTTAAAACTGAAGCCAAAGGAACAATATCTGACGAGGGATTTGTCGTCTTGAGGGGGTCTGGTAGTGCAGATGAATTTAGTAAGTATAGCTCAGCTTCTTTGCGTGCAAAATGGGAGAACTTACATAAAGACGGAGTAATAAAGGATGGTATCTTCACAAAGAATTATCTATTCTCGTCGCCTTCAACAGCTGCCGCTATGGTTCTTGGTAGAAATGCCAATGGCTTGACTGAATGGAAAACAGAAAATAAAATTACACTCAAAAAATATCTAAGTACGGAGTAAGAGTAACTCACCAGTGGTATACCCGACAGGGTTCGAACCTGCGACCTTCTGTTCCGAAGACAGACGCTCTAATCCGCTGAGCTACGGGTACTATATAATTATACCATAAAATTACTCATCATCTTCATCCCACCCGTAATCATCCCTATCAAATTCATCATCCAATTCATCCTCGTCTTCAATCTCATCCTTGTCTTCCTTCTCCTCCCACTCCACATCTATCCCTCCACACCACCAACATTCGCCATTCCAGGCATCCCATTCTTCGTCCGTACTATGCCCACTGCAATATATACAATCTCCATTGATGCTCATACGTCAATTATATCGTATAATATACCTATGCATCAATTCCACAAAAACCTCCTCATCACCATAGTATCCCTTATCCTCTCTATCATCCTTGGTATTCTTTCGCACGACATTGTCCTTGGCGGCACAATTCTTTTTACTGGTTTACTCTCGGCCTACTTTGCTAGTCAAGGTCGCAAAATCCAATATCTGCTCAGTATCATCAACTACGCTCTCATGAGCTATGCCGCTTTTCACAACCAACTTTTTGGCTCGGCCAGCTTTTATATTGTTGCCTGTTTACCATTACAGCTTTGGGGATTCTGGCAGTGGGGCAAAAACTCCGACAAATCTGGAGAAGTCAAACGTCGCAAATTCACTTTCAAGACCTCAGTCATTGTTGTCGTATCTTGCCTTGTCGGCAGTTTGATTGTTGGCTACCTGCTTAGCCTCATTCCAAGCCAACGTCTGAGTTGGCTTGACGCCGCTTCCAACTGCGTCAACCTCTGCGGTATTATTCTAATGACTATGCGTTACGCCGAGTCCTGGTGGATTTGGATGGTCAATAATACACTCGATTTAACCATCTGGACAATTATCTTTATGGGCGGCTCCAGCCCCGAAGCACCTATGATGTTCGCCACTAGTATTGCCTATCTCGTCATTAATGTTTATGGCGCCATCAAATGGTGGCATGAAAGCAAGATTCAGCATAAAAAGTTACCTTAAAAATCCATCCGCATTATTGGCAACTGTGCCATCTTTCGTGCGTAAGGTCTGATTTTCTCAAAAGCAAAATTATCATACTGTACCCAACAGGAAATCAGTGCAACTTGTTGCATCACGTATAGTTCATACGACCTGCTACTGCAATCCTTCGCCCTCAAAACCGGATGCAATTCCGTAAAAATCTTCTGTAGTAGCCAAAAGTTCGCATTTGGCATGGTTGCTTCAAAATATCCGCGTTCTTCGCGAACAAAGCTCAGCAAAATCGTGAATAAAGTTTCTTTTCTCAGACAGTCTTTTGGTAACTTTGCACAAAAATCCTGCTTCAATTTGAGTTCGTATTGTTCTACGAAATTCACATTATCATAATGCGTGTAGAACGTCGTTCGTGAAACCTTCGCTTGCCGGCACACTTCTGCTGGACGGATATTTCTACACCGTTTTGTGAGCATTCCGTGTAGAGTTGTATTAATTAATCGCTCGTGACGCCGGTAACGCGCGTCTTTAGTATTGAGTGTTTTTCTGGGAATAACAATTTTTCCTTTCAATTACACTCTTATTTTCTCATTATATCACAGATAGTAATAAAAGTCAATAGATTTTTCTGATTTTATGTCACAAATATCATATATAATATATCAAAAGGAGTTATAAATATGGTTTCTCTGGAAAAATTAGAAGAAATTAAAGACTTACGTCAAGTCTGGCCACACGAAGCGGCAGATTTTACTCGATGGCTAGCTGAAAGCCAGAACTTAGCAATTTTAGGTGACACTATTGGGGTCGATTTGGACGAGGCTGAGGTTGAATCAGCAGTTGGTGATTTTCATGTAGACATTTTTACATCCGATTCTAGTAACGGGCAAAAAATTATCATTGAAAATCAGCTCGAAAGCACCAATCATGACCATCTTGGTAAACTGATTACTTATGCGTCAGGCAAATCGGCTAATTTAGTAGTTTGGCTGGTCAAGCATGCGCGTGAAGAACATCGTTCAGCTATTGAATGGCTAAATAATCATACCGATGACCAAATTGGATTTTTCCTTTGTGAAATCAAACTTTACAAAATTGGTGATTCTATGCCGGCGGCCAAATTCGAAGTTATCGAAAAGCCAAATGATTGGGCTAAGGCTATAAAGAAAAGCGATACAAATAACCAGACCATGCAACGGCGTCTTGAATATTGGCGTGCGTTCAATGAATATGCTTCGACTAATAAAAAATTTACGCATGATTTTAACTTACGCAAACCATCTGGTGGTCATTGGATGGACTTTAGCGTTGGTTCGTCAAAGTATCATATAGCTATGTGTCAAATTCGCCGTGATGGCGTCATTACTATTGAGATAAACATCAATAATAAAGAAATTTTCCATAAATTATATCAGCATTGCGCGGAGATTGAAGCCGAAACTGGTTTAGAGTTTGACTGGCAGGAATTACCAGATAAGGTAATTAGTCGTATTCGTGCACAAAAAGAAGTTGATTTTAATGACGCTACCACCCAGAATGAACAATTCGATTGGCTTATTAGTTCCGCAATCAAACTCAAGCAGATTATTCATAAATATCTAAAATAGAAAGGATTTTTGATGAACCACGACCTGACTTGCCCGCATTGTCACAAGGTTTTTTCAGTAGACGAGAGTGAATATGCTAGTCTGCTCAACCAAATTAGTAAGCAGGAAATCGAGCAAGAAGTACACGAAAAGTTAGCCACGGCCGAGCGCGAAAAACAAAACGAAATCAAGCTTGCCGAATCCAAAGTTCGCGCTGAGCTCCAGCAAACTTTAGCCGACAAAGAATCTGAACTCCAGCGCGCGATTTCCGATAAAGATTCTGAAATCGTCAAACTCAAATCCCAAGCCAATCAAAAAATCTCCGAGCTCAAAGTCCAGAATTCCGAGGAACTTTCCAAACTTCAGTCCCAAACTGCCGAAGTTATCGCTAAGTTGGAGTCCCAAATCGCCAGCTCTAAGACTGAGCAAGAATTAGCTGTCACTAAGGCTGTCACTGCGATCGAAAAAGAGCGTGACGAGCTGGCCAACAAATTAGAGAATAAAGAGACCGAGCAAAAGTTGCAACTGACTTCGCTCAAAGAGCAACACGATGCCGAGCTTCGTAGCAAAGATGAAATGATTGCCTATTATAAGGATATGAAAGCCAAAATGTCCACCAAAATGATTGGCGAAAGCTTAGAACAACATTGCGAAACTGAGTTTAACAAGCTCCGCCCCACCGCTTTCCAGCGCGCTTATTTTGAAAAAGACAATACTGTTTCCAAAACCACAGGTAGCAAAGGTGATTATATTTATCGCGAAACGGATGAGCATGGCAACGAAATTATTTCCATCATGTTCGAGATGAAAAACGAAAACGAAACTACTGCTACCAAGCACAAAAACGAACATTTTTTCAAAGAACTCGACAAAGACCGTCGCGAGAAGAATTGCGAATACGCTGTGCTGGTTTCTCTGCTCGAGGCTGACAATGAGCTCTACAACCAAGGAATTGTAGATGTTTCTTTCCAGTCTGGTTTTGACAAAATGTATGTCATTCGCCCGCAGTTTTTCATCACGATGATTACGCTTTTGCGTAACGCTGCAATGAACTCACTACAGTATAAAGCTGAGCTTGCGCTAATTAAAGAACAAAACATCGATATCACCAACTTTGAAGGTCGTATCGACAAATGGAAAGATAGTTTCGCCATCAACTCCGACCGTGCTACCAAAAACTTCAACAAAGCCATCAAAGAAATCGAAGAGAGCATCAAAAAACTCGAGAATACCCGCGATGCACTTATCCAGACCGTCAAAAACTTTGAAACTGCCAATAAAAAATTAGACGACCTCACGATCAAAAAACTCACCCGCGGTAACCCCACGATGACCGCAAAATTCGCTGAGTTGGAGAAAACTGCATAATTCCATGCTATAATATATCCATAAGCATAAAGTGGGCAAGATAATAAACAATGGATGAATCCGAAATTCAGCGCAAACGGCGCGATAATGAAGAACAGGCCACCCGTAGTAGGGCCCGAATTTTAGGCTTACCTTATCTTGACACGCGCGAGTTTGAAAATACCATCCCGCTAGTTCCAGACGTACTTGACGTCAAGACTATGCGCAAAAATTTCATGATTCCTTTACAAAAAGGGGATGAAGAAACTCCTTTCCGCTTTATGGTTACTAGCCAGACGCCCAATAGTCTACTTCCCGATATGCGCCGCCAGTATGCCGAAGACGGCAAGCATGTCGGTTTCTTCTTGATTTCCAACTCGGCCTTTCAGAACTTCATGCTACGTTACGACCCACCTCAGCAGGTGCATTACGATGACATCAAAATTGCACAAGAGGGTGATTCTGAAACCATCGCCGAAGTCAGCCACACGCTTAATCGCGTTTCCTCCGAAAAAGTTTTCGATTTTTTGATTGACCAAGCCGACAAGCTCAACGCCTCCGATATTCACATCGAAAACCTGCGTGACGAGATTCGTATTCGCATGCGTGTTGACGGCATGCTTCACCCTGTGGCTGAGATTGACAAAGACCGTTATCGTATCATCATGGGCGAGTTATCTTCGCGTGCCAACATTTCTTCCGCTTCCACCAAGCCACAATCTGGTCATATGCAGCAAGACATTTACCGTGACGGCACTTCACACTTGCTCAATATTCGCGTAGAAACCGTGCCCACCATGTATGGCCAAGATGCAGTACTGCGTTTGTTTAACTTTGACGAGACCCTACTTAACCTCAACTTGCTCGGCCTTTCACCCACTGAGCTTGAGACTATCGAAGAAATCATTTCGCACCCGCGTGGCCTCGTGTTAATGGTCGGTCCTACTGGTTCAGGTAAGTCTACCACGCTTTACTCTATTCTCAACGCCCTCAATACCAGCGAACGCAAGATTATCACTTTGGAAGACCCAATCGAATACGGCATCACTGGCATCACGCAAATCCCAATCCATACCACCGAAGGTGGCTCATTCGCCGAAGGTTTACGCTCAGTACTCCGTCTTGACCCAGACGTCGTGATGGTGGGTGAGATTCGTGACGCCGATACTGCTCGCACTGCCATCCAGGCTTCTATCACTGGCCACCTCGTGCTCTCGTCTTTCCACGCCAATTCCACTTCTGCCGCTTTTGCCCGTATGATTGACCTTATCGGCACCAACCCAATTTTTGCCAGCTCGATTCGCCTGCTTATGGCACAACGCCTAGTGCGCAAACTCGCCGATAATAAAGAGCCGTACAAGCCTGATGCTTCCACTGTCAGCTACATTCGCGACGCACTGTATGGCGTTGATGTTGATTTGGACGACATCACTCTTTATCACCCAGTTGAAAGCGAAGAGGTTCCGTTTGGTTACAAAGGCCGCACGGTTTTGATGGAACAATTGGTAGTTTCCGACGATATTCAAGCTTATTTGCGTGGCGATATCAAAGATATCAATACGCGCGCCATTGAAGACACCGCTCGCTCGCACGGCATGCTTACGCTCGAGCAAAAGGGAATTTTGGCCGCTCTCCGCGGCGAAACCACACTTGAAGAAGTCTCACGCGTTATCTAAGTATTGACAAAATGCTTATGGTATGCTACAATGTCAATAATGGCTCCCGGAGCCCTAGCTTTTCGTGTGTTATAATAATAACTATATGGAAAGATTTCTCGACTATTTTAAGCCCCATCATTATAAACTAGAAGAATGCTTTTGGCGCGTTTCCGAACAGCTCAAGGGCAAAGTCGAAATCACCGGTGCTTTGCTTAGCGACAGCATCAAACTTCATGCCGTTGGCCTCCAGATTGAAAAGATTGAATGGCGCCCACGTGTCACGGATCACGAAGGCTCTTCAGCTGAGTATGGTTACATGACGTGTGATTTTACGCATACGGATGGTGTTATTACTATTCCTGTCACCGCTGAAATGCACGCGATTCTCGACGAATGCCAGGACGAAAATTACCTCATTATCAAAGTTAACTTCAGTGGCAAACTCAGCCACAACATGCAGGGTTGTTACCTCTCCACCTATAACTTCAATAGTAAGGAGCAGCGTCTGGTGGCCACACAGTTTGAATCGCATTATGCCCGCGAAGCCTTTCCGTGCATTGACGAGCCGGCTGCCAAAGCCACTTTTGATTTGCGGATTATCGTCCCTGACTATGACCCATCTTGCGATGTGGTACTGGCCAACACACCAGTCATCCAGCAAACTCAGGGCAGTTTCGAGTTCCAAACCACCCCGCGCATGTCTACCTATCTCTTAGCTTGGGTGGTCGGCCCGCTCCAGAGTGTTTCTACTGTCAATAAAAATGGTGTCAAAGTTAGTTCATACTGTGCCTTCAATCAATCGGTTGAGTCGCTGCTGTTTGCGAACGACACTGCCGCCCGTGCGCTAGAATACTACGACGAAAAGTTCCAAGAAAAGTATCCTCTGCCTAAGCTTGACCAAGTTGCCTTGCCCGACTTTGAAGCTGGCGCTATGGAAAACTGGGGCTTAGTAACCTATCGCGAATCGATGATGCTCGCCGATAAGACTGCTACTACGGATACTAAACAGAGCATTGCGCTCACCGTCACACACGAGCTTTCGCACCAATGGTTTGGCGACCTTGTTACTATGCAGTGGTGGGACGATCTTTGGCTTAATGAATCCTTTGCCAGCGTAATTGAATACTTCGCCACAGATGCGCTTTATCCGGATTTTAACATCTGGCAAGACTTCTTCACCGGGTATTGTTTTGCGGCGTTTAAACGCGATTGTTTGCCAGGCGTGCAATCGGTGCAGCAGGTCGTCCATCATCCCACTGAGATCGCTACTTTATTTGATAGTGCCATCGTTTATGCAAAAGGTGCGCATCTAATTTTTATGCTCATTCGGCTGATGGGTGAAGAAAAGTTCGACCAAGGCCTCCGTGATTATTTTGATAAATATAAGTATGAAAATACTGTGGGTGATAATCTTTGGGATGCCCTGCAACCTTATGCTGATTTTTATATTAAAGATTTTATGCGTGCTTGGATTACTCAGCCGGGCTATCCAGTTTTGCAGCGGCAGGGGAATGAGTGGGAACAACACCGCTTTCTCATCACCGGTCAGACCGATGACACCGTATGGCCTTTGCCAGAAATCACTGATGATATGTCAGGTCACTATCTGCTCAATCTTGACGATGCGGATTTCCAGTCTAAGATTGCCGAGTACGATCAACTTTCGCAGGAACAAAAACTTCGCTTACTCATCGACCGTGAGCTCCTAGCCAAAACTCCCAATGTCGCCTCCGCATCTTTGTTTGACCTTTTGCCTAAGTTTATTCATGAGCCTTCATCAGCGGTTTGGGATATAATACTGATGTTAATTACTGATCTCAAACTTTTCTGTACGCCCGAAACTCCGGCGACAGACGATTATAAGGCCTATTTGCGTCAGCTTTTACAAAACCAGTTTGATAGCATTGATTTTTCTGTTTTACATGATGTAGATTCAACCACAAAGCGCCATATCCTACTCGAAATCGCTCGTTACAGCGAGTATGAACCAATCTTGCGCCATCTCATGAACATGTATAGCGATGATTTTGCCAAAATTGACCCCGAGCTTCGTGTGCAAGTGCTGGCTGCCAAAATGTATTTTGATGAAGACAAAGTTTTTACTCCATGGCTCAAGAAATATCAGACTGAAACTGACCCAGAGATTAAAGACGATATATTATATACTCTCATCGATATCGCCAAACAACCGGAACACCTAGAGCAACTTTTGGCTTGGCTTGAACAGCCTAAGATTGTTCGTCCGCAGAACCATATTTTCCTGTTTGCACATTTGATGCGCAATTACCGCACGCGTGACCGCGCTTTGGATTGGTTGGTGACACACTGGGATTATGTAGAGCAACTCACAGGAGAGAAATCAATCGAGGATTATCCGCGCCTCGCCGCCACTACGCTTCGCACTCCAGCCGAAGCCGAGAAATTTTATAACTTCTTCGACAAAATGTCTGATAATCCCGTCCTCAGCCGCACACTCAAAATCGCTCACACTGACATTGATGCTCGCCTGGCGCTAATTGCCAAAGATTCTGCCGGCGTCCACGAAAAACTTAAGGAACTAGTGAAAGGAGAATAAGATGCAAAATCATATTATTGGTAGTGCAATTATAGAACGTGACGGCAAGTATCTCATGGTGCAAGAAGCTGAGAACCATGTCGATGATTGCAAAGGCAAATGGGGTGCACCCGGTGGTCATGTAGACCCAAAGGAAACTATTACAGAAGCAACGCTACGTGAAGTGAGGGAAGAGGCGGGCTACGATGTGAAGCTAAAAAACATCTGCCAAATTGGCACTGATCCTGATCCGACTGATGCATATATAGTGATTGTCTTTTCTGCTGAGATTATTGGTGCAGTTAAAAACCTTAGCGCTCATGAGATTTCTGCGCAACGTTGGTTTACTTATGAAGAAATCTGCGCAATGAAGGCAGAGTTGCGCTGTCCAGAACTCATGATCGGCACTATCGAAAACTTACGGTCTAATATCACTGCACCTCTTGATATTATCAAAGTTTACCCGCCTATACATAAGGAGGCATAATGAAACTCTTTCTATCCAGCCAAGATTTAGGGAACTTCGCCGAAGATTTGCGCGAACTGGTCGGCGAAAATCGCAAAACTCTAGTTATTACTAATGCACAAGATTACAAAGATCCCGCTACAAAAGCTGAGCGCGTCGCCGAGAAACTAAAAATTATAGAACAAGCTGGCTTTCAAGTGCAAGAACTAGATTTGCGCGAATATTTTACCAAAGACCCAACAGAACTCGAAGCATTTGTTGCAGAATATAACCCAGGTCTCATTCATACAATTGGTGGTAACGTTTTTCTTCTGTCCACCGCCTTCAAAATCAGCGGCATGGACGATATCTTGCGCCAGCGTCTTGCGGATGACATTATAGTTTATTCTGGCCATAGTGCCGGTGCGATGGCGGCTGCCAAAGATATCGAGACCTATGAACGTGACGATTTAAAAATCGAAGAGGTTGGGGCATATTACGGCGTCGAATCGGTCGTTGGTGGCTTGGGTTTGATTGATGAGTATGTTATTCCGCATGCCAATCGCCCAGAGCGCAAGTCTGTCACCAAGTTTTATCAAGAGCAAGTCGCCAAGATTGGTGCTGAAGCAATTGTTCTCAATGATGGTGACGTCTACATCGTAAACGGCAACCATAAAATCATCAAGCAAGCCTAACCTATGCAAAGCCAAACCGGGGAATTAACCTATAAAAAGGTTGATAAGAACAACCTCCAGTTTGCCCTATCAGTACAACATCATGTTTGGCCCAATGAAGATGTTGACGAGGATTATCTTGCTAAGCCGTTATACCCCGAGGATGACTCCAATGTTTCTTGGCTTGTTTATTATGATGATAAAATAGTTGGTCTAACAGGTGTTTTCACTTTTGACACAGACGAGCCGGGTTACGACCAGGGCGAGACCATCTGGATGGACTGGTTTGCCATTTTGCTGGAGTTTCGTCGTCATCATTTTGGCGTTCAAGTTTTGCAAGATACGATTGAATATTGCCGCCAGCTGGAGAGATTTAAATATTTTCGTCTTGATACTACTTATTTCCCAGGGCGCCCAGCTGTGTTACTTTATGATAAAGTTATGTCCCTGCGTGAGGAATATGTTGCAGAGGATACTCAAAGCAAGAAGCAGAATTATCTCATTTATTCCTGTAGCCTTAGCGGTTCTCCTATCAAACCTTGGGATAATCGCTTTCTGGCTATCGGCGATAATTCCGAAGGAGACGTAATCTTGTGAAACTTTATCTTGTCCGTCATGGTGAAACCGATTGGAATGCAGCGGGTATTCTTATGGGGCAGACCAACATTCCACTCAACGCCACCGGCGTCAAGCAAGCTGAGGTCTTGCGTGACAAAATTGTTCGGCGCGGCCTTGAGTTTGACGCGGTTACGCTTCGCCTCTCCAGCGCACTGCCAAAACCGCTGAAATTATTGCGCCAGGCTTTCCTATCATTTTCTGTGACGCACTGAAAGAACGTGGTATTGGCAAGTTCAAGGGCCGTCCCGCCAGCGAAGTCTTTAATAACGAGATCGATTTTCTTGATATCAATCTCAACTCTGGCGCCTTTGGTGTTGAACCAATTCAAGATTTTCACGCCCGCGCTGCGGATTTTTTACAGAAGCTCCAAGCCTCCCATTCAAGTGATGCCCAAATCCTTGTTATTACCTCAAATGGCCTCATGAAGCGCCTAGTTTCCATTATCACGAAGACGCCAGCAAAAGATGTTCCTAATTTTCAAAATGCCGAGATTTACGAGTACGACTTTTTATCATAAAATATATACATGAATAAGAAACAACAGGGTACTTTTGCTATTCTTGGTGCTACCTTGGCCGTAGCTGGAGTTATCGCGGCCGGCATTAATTTTAATAATAATTCTGAGAGTAATCTTCAGACTTCTACTCCAGGTTATAGTTTGCAAACTGAGGCCATAGAATCATCCTCCGCTTCCAAAGTTCAATCTAGCACTGTTCCGGCTACCGAAACCAAGACTGAGTCCTCCACTTACGAAATACCTTTCTAAACCCAAACAGTCAACGATAATACCCTAGCAAAAGGTAATACTAAAGTAATCACTCAGGGTGTTAATGGTCTAGAAGAGATTGCTTATTCTGTTGCATACGTCGATGGCGAAGAAACCGACCCGCCTCAGCTATCTGTAATGATGGAACATATAGCCATAGTCAGCATCGCCGCGGCACCTGCTCTAAGCACGATGGTGTACGGACATGGCTCAAGGACCTACCTGATTAATATCTCAAATCTGAGATAACTATGGATTTTCACCAACTTGACAACTGTAAAATTTTAAACCGTAAAACTATTGACATTTTTAGAAAAGTGTGATACAATGGAAGTATAGAGTGCAACAAACAAACAATTAACACTCTTGTAATGCGAAATTTTACCTCTGTTACGCAAAAAATGCCAAAAAAGTCGAAAAATCTTCAAAAAAAGTGTTGACTTTGGCAATCGGGTGCGATATACTGAGTAACAGTTAAACAAGTTGCGAAGAGCAACCTCTGTATTAAGATAGAAATCATGCGAGGAAATTCTATCGTGCTTTCTCTAAAAAGAAGCTCACGGGAATTTGCTTGTGTTAAGAATTTCGATTAACAATTTGAGACAACGATGAAAGATTTCTAATAGAAATCAAAATTGTAAGACGGAAATAGCGATTGATTGAACGTCGATTGCTAGTTAAGTCAATGCATAAAAAGGTACATAAGGGCACTGATAGTGGATGCCTTGACAATCAATACCGATGAAGGACGTAGGACTCTGCGATAAGCCTCGGGGATCTGAGAACAAGAATTGATCCGGGGATTTCCGAATGGGGAAACCTAGCACAAGTCATGTTGTGTTGCATTTACCTGAACACATAGGGTAAATAGACGGGAACCAGCCGAACTGAATCATCTTAGTAGGTTGAGGAAAAGAGAATAACCAATGATTCCGAAAGTAGTGGCGAGCGAAATTGGAACAGCCCAAACCTTAACATAACCATACGGTTTAACGGCCAGAGTTATGAAAGGGGTTGCGAAATAAGATAATTTATATGTTGAGTAATTCTATATGGATTGCTTAGCATATAAACTGACAGCGTTAACTGAGCAGATAATGATAAGAATCCTTTCAAATCGTAGCGGAAGCACTTGGAATGGTGCGCCAAAGAAGGTGAAAGCCCTGTATGCGAAACGGTTTGAGGCATTATATATCTTTTTTCAAGTAGGACGGGGCACGAGAAACCCTGTTTGAATCTGGCAGGACCACCTGCCAAGGCTAAATATATTGATTGATCGATAGCGAACTAGTACAGTGATGGAAAGGTGAAAAGAACCCCGGGAGGGGAGTGAAATAGATCCTGAAACTCAGTGCCTACAAGGTGTCGGAGCGGCTTCGGCCGTGACGGCGTGCTTTTTGTAGAACGATCCAGCGAGTTAATGTTGTCGGCGAGGCTAAGTCAGTTGATGGAGCCACAGTGAAAGCGAGCCTGAATAGGGCGACAAGTCGGCAGTATTAGACCCGAAACCGGGTGATCTATCCATGAGCAGGTTGAAGCTGCGGTAACACGCAGTGGAGGACCGAACCGGGGTACGCAGTAAAGTGCTCGGATGACTTGTGGTTAGCGGTGAAATGCCAATCGAACTCGGAGATAGCTGGTTCTCCTCGAAATAGCTTTAGGGCTAGCGTTGTGTAGTAGCACTTGGGGGTAGAGCTCTGAAAGGGTCTGGGGCCGGCAACGGTACCCATCCCTATCAAACTACGAATACCAGGTGTGTAATCACGGCAGTCAGAACGGCGGGGCTAAGCTCGTCGCTCAAAAGGGAAACAGCCCAGATCATCGTCTAAGGTCCCTAATTAACACTAAGTGGGAAACAAGGTGAAGTTTCTTAAACAGCTAGGATGTTGGCTTAGAAGCAGCCATTCATTTAAAGAGTGCGTAACAGCTCACTAGTCAAGAGATTTTGCGTGGAAAATGTAACGGGGCTAAGTGTTAAACCGAAGACATGGGTGTCTACTTATGTAGGCGCGGTAGAGGAGCGTTGATATTGCGGTGAAGTCAGATTGTAAAGTCTGGTGGAGCGTTATCAAGTGAGAATGCTGGAATCAGTAACCATAAGACAGGTGAGAATCCTGTCGGTCGTAAGAGCAAGGTTTCCAGGGCGACAGTAATTGTCCCTGGGTTAGTCGGTCCTAAGCCGAGGCGCATCAGCGTAGGCGATGGACAACAGGTTAATATTCCTGTACAGGTAGTAGTTGTTAACAGTTCACGGCGAATGACCGGAGCGGATTAATGGTTTATCCGTCCAAGGGTCTGGGGAACCAGACTTGAGTGAAAGGTTTTCTTCGGAAAATCGATTCTGGGTGAAGCGCTGGCTAGAAAAGCTGGTTAACTTATGCTGCTGCCTACCGTACCGCAAACCAACACAGGTGCTCGGGTCGAGTAGACCAAGACCTACGAGAGAACCTTCGCTAAGGAACTCGGCAAAAAAGCGTCCGTAACTTCGGAATAAGGACTGCCCCATCATTAAGATGAGGATTTGCTAGAGAGTTAGTGAATGATAAATGGTTGATTTGTACCTAAATAATTACAATCAAGACCATCTTGTCGAGACACTTATAACTCTTTACGCAGTCATATCGTCATTTTGATGATGGGGCCGCAGCTAAAGAGCCCACGGAACTGTTTACCAAAAACATAGGTCTCTGCTAACGCGAAAGCGGATGTATAGGGGCTGACTCCTGCCCAGTGTCGGAAGGTTAAGGGGAGAGCTTTACGGTTCGAACTGAAGCCCCGATGAACGGCGGCGATAACTATGATCGTCCTAAGGTAGCGAAATTCCTTGTCGGGTAAGTTCCGACCTGCACGAATGGTGTAATCATGTGGGCACTGTCTCGGCGAAGGCCTCGGTGAACGTGCATTGGCGGTAAAGATGCCGTCTGATCATGCCAGGACGAGAAGACCCCATGGAGCTTTACTACAACTTTGCATTGATTATTGGGACATTTTGTGTAGCATAGGTGGAAGACTTTGAAGCAGATACGCCAGTATTTGTGGAGTCACAGGTGAAATACCACCCTGAGTGTTTTAGTAATCTCACGCTTGACATTAACTGCCAAGCGGACCGTGCATGGCGGGTAGTTTAACTGGGGCGGTTGCCTCCTAAAGAGTATCGGAGGCGTTCAAAGGTTGGCTAACTACGGATGGAAATCGTAGTGGTAGTGTATGCGCAAAAGCCAGCTTGACTGTGAGGGCTACAACCCAATCAGACACGAAAGTGGGAGCAAATGACCCGCTGTATAGAACTTCGGTTCAATTTACGTGGGAAAGACAGCGCACACGGATAAAAGTTACCCTGGGGATAACAGGCTGATCGCGCCCAATAGTTCACATAGACGGCGCGGTTTGGCACCTCGATGTCGGCTCATCACATCCTGGAGGGGGAGCACCTTCCAAGGGTACGGCTGTTCGCCGTTTAAAGTGGTACGCGAGCTGGGTTTAAAACGTCGTGAGACAGTTCGGTTTATATCCGGCATGATCGTTAGGAATTTTGAGGAGATTTGCTTCTAGTACGAGAGGACCGAGGTGAACGAACCTCTAGTGTATCGGTTGTGGCCACCTGCTGCATTGCCGAGTAGCTATGTTCGGAAGAGATAAGCGCTGAAAGCATATTAAGCGCGAAGCCCACTCCAAGATAAGAATTCCCTATGAGATCCCAGAGAGAAGATCTGGTTGATAGGCGCAAGGTGGAAGTATGGCAACATATGGAGCCGAAGCGTACTAAAAGATCCATCGCCTTTTTATGCTCAAGTCATCGGGTTTGTGACAGGATTTATCTTGACAAGAACCGTGATGACTTGGTATACTTAACTAGCAATCGGTGCTCGACACCGAGACGTTTTACAATTTCCACCTTATGGACATCAATAGCATTTCAGGATGCGATTTGGTGCCCATAGCGCTGGGGAAATACCTGTTCCCATTCCGAACACAGAAGTCAAGCCCAGTCGCGGCGATTATACTGCCACAAGCGGGAAACTAGCAAGGTGCCAAATTATACGAGTAAGCCACCCCAACGGGTGGCTTTTCGTCTTTTGCTATGTTATCATATAAATATGACAGATGCGCCTAAGAACCTGAAACAATCACTCCAGAGAATTCCCAAAGTTTGGCGAATATTCGCAACGCTGCTTCTGTTGCTTTTCTTGCCGTTCCTCGGCGAACTCTTGCAAAGACTCATCATCGGTGAGGAACAAGTTTGCTGCATGCCGGATAATCGCGATTGGCTCATGGCGCGTGCAGCGATTGCACGACACCTCCGCCTCTTATCAGACTTGATTATTGGTGGTTCAATATTGGCTAGCATTATTATGGCTATTTGTACAATAATTATATTCTTTAACGAGACTTTTTCAAAGCTCAAGCCAAACTCTGTCAAATATCTAGCAACAATTTTTATCACAGTCTTTGGAATGTATGTTGCCATTACCCTAATAACCATGTTGATTTTCTTTATTCTTCGCAATGATTTATACTTTTACGACCGTCCATGGCCAGGTGGCGGTCTCTATGACGGGGCTTGGTATAGCCCATTACATTGGCTAAAGGCAACGTTCGCTAACCCATTTACACCATAACTATGCAATCTCAAGTCCTAGAATACCTCCTCACCATCCCCAGAGGCAAAGTTGTTACCTATGGCCAAATTGCCGAAGCTTTGGGATGTCCCGGCGCCGCGCGTGCGGTAGGGAATGCCTTGCACAAAAATCCCGATGGCGATAAATATCCTTGCTACAAAGTCGTGAATAGTAAAGGTGAACTCTCTGGGCGATTTGCTTTTGGTGGCATTATGATACAGCAGGAGCGCTTGGAGGCCGACGGTATCGAAGTCATTAATAATCGTGTCGACCTAAAGAAATACCAATTGTAGTATAATATATATATGAATAACATCGACAAAATTATTGAAAATCTTATTGACCGCCAAGAAGTTTGCTTTTTGAGCTTTATCAACGACGCCGGTTTTCCGACTACACGCTGTATGCTCAACCCGCGCAAGCGTCAGGGAATTAAAGAGTTTTATCTCACTACCAACTCCGGTTCGCAAAAAGCGCAATCATTGCTTATCAATAATCGTGCTGGGTTATATTTCTATGATCGCAATACCTATCGTGGCGTAGCTTTCACAGGTACAGTTGAAATCACTCATGACCAGAATATCAAAGATGAAGTCTGGCGTGATATGGACACAATTTTCTACGAGAGCAACACTGATCCAGATTATTGTGTACTCAAGTTTACCGCTAATACAGCGCGCTATTATCAAGATTATACTTCGACCAATATTGAATTGTAACTGGAGTATAATATGCCAGAAACTCCTGCTTACGATCTCGACCCCGCTGTCACACCCGCGATGCGCGAACAACTTTTGCAGAAACTAAAAACTTTGCCTAATGCTCCAGGAGTCTATTTCCACAAAAACGCCGACGATGAGGTGATCTATGTTGGTAAGGCTGCCGTGCTCAAAAATCGTGTGCGTCAATATTTTCATAAAACCCAGAAAGATCCTAAGACCATGGCGCTAGTACGCGAAATTGCTGATACGGATTGGATTACAGTTGATACCGAAATGGACGCGCTTTTTCTTGAGTCGGAGATGATTAAGCGCTATATGCCCAAGTGGAATATCCTTTTGCGTGATGATAAAACCGTAAGCTACGTACGTATTGATATGAAATCTGAAGTCCCCCATGTTAGTTTTACCCGTACCCCGCAAGACGACAAGGCTACATATATCGGTCCATTCTATGGCAAGCTTGCTGTGGAAAAGGCTCTGCGAATTTTACGTAAAGTCTTCCCATATTACGACAAACCTTATGACGGCAAAAAGACCCTTAATACGGATCTCGGCCTCACGCCTGGCATAGAGATTGGTAAGACTACTTCGCAAGAATACAAAAAGAACTTGCGTAAATTAGCACTTTATCTTGAAGGCGGCCGCCACAAACTCATTAGTGAGCTTGAAAAACAAATGCAACAGGCCGCTAAGGCCGAAAACTTTGAAGAAGCAGCAGAAGTCCGCAAACAACTTTTTGGCCTTAAAGAGCTGCAAAAGAAAATTGTTTTTTCTGACAAGGAATTTTTGGATATTTCTTCCGATCAAGCGCTAGTAGACTTACAAATGGCGCTACGTCTGCCTGAACCGCCGCGCCGCATTGAGGGCTACGATATCTCACATCAATCCGGCACGAATGTGGTAGGTTCAATGGTAGTGTTCACGAATGGCGCTTCGGATCGTGCGGAGTACCGTAAGTTCAAGTTGCGCCAGCAAAGGAATGATGATACTAAAAATTTGCGTGAAGTGGTTGAACGACGCCTCAAACACTCAGAGTGGCCTTTTCCAAACCTCGTGATTCTGGATGGCGGAATTGGCCAAGTCAACGCCGTCAAGGATTTGCTTGTTGAACATAATATTGCTGTAATTGGGCGCGATAAATCCGGCAACCACACGCGTAATGCTGAAGTGCGTATTATTATCCCGCAAACTGACGGCTATCGTACTATTCTCTTACCACCCGGCTCACATATTGCCAAGCTCATCGCCCGTATCGACGATGAGGCTCACCGCTTCGCTATTACCTATCACACTCTGCTTAAGCGTAAACAAATGCTTAAATAATGAAACTTATGTTATAATCATATTATGATTAAGAAACAAATTTTCGTCTTTATTTTACGCTGGGCTGCATCTAGCCTAGGAATGTATTTTTGTATTACTTGGTTCGGCCGGGTCAGCTCTACCGAGGCCTTTTTTGCGCCATGGGTGTTATATGTTGTGGCCGGTTTAATTTTCTCACTTGTCAACTCTATAATCAAGCCGTTAGTTAAAATGTTGGCGCTCCCGTTGGCAATCCTGACCATGGGGATTTCCACTCTTATTATTAACACCGCCATGGTCGTTCTCACGATTTACCTTCTGCCTGGAGTAGAGATGGACTTCTGGGGCGCCTTCTTGTCTTCCACCATTCTTAGCCTTATTAACGCCTTAATGACTTTCCTAATCAATTAACCCAGACTTGCTTTTTCCGCCCGAGGGCGTATAATAGAATCATGGAATTGGGAACATTTTTTCAGAGTTTAACTTTTGTATCAGCAATTTTAACGATTTTGCTTGTGTTGTTGCAACAACGCGGTGCATCTTTGGGTGCTGGTTTTGGTAGTTCTGGTGAGTTATACACGACACGGCGCGGGTTGGAACGTTCTTTGTTTAATGCAACCATTGTTTGTACTGTAGTTTTCATAATGTCAATCCTCTGTCTGTTATTAGTTCCAATGTCATAAGGACGGCGTAATTTCATCGTATTATGAAGCAAACTTTCAAAAAGCGTGGGCAAAAAATCGCAAAACGGTGGGAGCGTTTTTCTGAGCAAGCACGCGAAGATAGTCGCGAGCACATCAAAGAAAACCTTATTAGTCGTCTGCCCAACGCTCGCCGCGTGCGGCTTTTGATGTTAGAGTGGGGGTTACTCATTATCGTTATTCTCTCGCTTGCACTAACGCAGGCTTTTTGGTACACACAATCATACTCTGTGCAGGCCTATGTTGGAGGCGGTACCTATATCGAGGCCACTACTGGCAATGTTAACTCGCTCAACCCACTGTTTGCTACCACCAATAGTGAGCGCGTGCTGTCCAAGTTAATGTTTGCCACCCTAACCACTATTGATTATTCTGGTCACGTTGGCCTTGGTTTGGCCGAATCTGTAACGCCGGATAGCGATGGTAAGGTTTGGACAGTAACACTCAAAGATGACCTCAAATGGTCGGACGGCGAACCTATCACGCTCGACGATGTATTATATACGATTGACGTCGTACGAGACAACGCCATCAACACTAGTTACGCTTCTAACTTTTCTGGTGTCAAAGTTGAGCGCAAGGGTGACGCTCTAGTTTTCACTCTGCCGTCATCTTATGCCGATTTTGCCGCCACTTTGATTGTCCCAATTTTGCCTTCACATATCCTCAAAGATGTTTCGGCTAGTAAATTACTAGAGCATAGTTTTAGCACTAGCCCAGTCACTTCTGGTGCCTTTAGCTTCAATGCCACACAGAGCCTTACGTCTAGCGGCGAAAAGATTATCTATCTCACCGCTAACTCCAATTATTATAAGGGCGCACCAATGCTTAACAGTTTTGCGGTGCACACTTATAACACTACGGGCGATATTGTAACTGCACTATCTAATGGTGAGGTTACCGCCAGTGCCGAACTTTCCGCGGTAGATGGCGATTTGCTCTCTTCGGATTTGGTTTACGAAAAGCAAACTACTATTTCTAACGGTGTCTTCGCCTTTCTTAATACTACTGGTTTGCTTGCTGATACCGGCGTTCGCCAAGCCGTGCGTCAGGGAATCAACATGAAGCAAGTTCGCTCCGTCTTGGAAAATGAGCAGTCGCTTGACTATCCCATCTTACAATCTGAAATTGAACTTAATAATTATCCTGCTATCCCAGAGTATAATCTCGAAGCTGCCAAAGCAGCTATTGCTACGGCAGGCCTAGCGGACGAGACCTTGCAACTCGCCACTATTAGTACTGGTTATTTTCCCGAGCTCGCCTCTGAGTTTGAGGCTCAACTCGAAAAAATTGGTTTTGATGTCGAAGTGGCCATCTATAATCCTGGACAAGAGTTTTTGATTAACGTCGTACGCCCGCGTAGTTATGACATCCTGCTTTATGAAATCGAGCTCGGTCCAGACCCTGACCTCTTTGTATACTATCACTCTTCGCAAGCCTCCACTTCTGGTCTCAACCTTTCCAACTATCACAACACTTTGGCCGACGACTCTATTTTAGCTGCTCGTAGTACAATGAACCTCAGCTTGCGCATTGCTAAGTACGAAACTTTCTTACGCCAATGGGTGAATGACGTCCCGGCAATTGGCATTTATCAAGCTAGCCTTACATACTATTTCAACAAAAATGCTCGTGCTTTTTCTGAGGACGACCGTCTAGTCTACGCCACTGACCGCTTTGTGGATGTTGAGAACTGGGCTGTCAACAAGGCTCAGAAAAACCGCACTCCTTAGGGATTTATGGCATAATCAGGAGCCTGAATGACAAACTATGTATGCATAGTTTGTCCGAAGCGGCACAATTATGCAACCACAGCGAAGCTGTGGTATAATATATAGATATGAGAAGTCTATCTAACGCACTAAACGCCGAAATTGGCAAAACTGTTCAGGTATCTGGCTGGGTAAATTCCCGCCGCGACCATGGTGGTCTGATTTTTATTGATTTACGCGATCATACTGGTATTATTCAACTCGTGATTACTCCCGATGCCCCCAAGGCTTTTGCTGTGGCTGAAGGTTTGCGTGATGAATTTGTAATTTCAGCTACTGGGCTGGTTCGCGAACGTGCGCCAGAGCTCAAAAACCCTAACATCTCTACTGGTGATATCGAAATTGTTGTTGATAACCTCACACTAATCAATCGCTCTGAACCTTTGCCAGTTAATACTCATGATGAAGGTGACCCATCCGGAGAAGAGCTACGTCTTAAATATCGATTTCTCGACCTGCGTCGACCATCTATGCAAAATATCCTTCGACGTCGCGCCGAATTTTATCGCATTATGCGCCAATATATGGACGAGCATGATTTTATTGAAATTACTACACCAATCTTAGCCAACTCGTCGCCAGAAGGTGCGCGTGACTTTCTCGTCCCATCACGTCTTCATGCCGGTAAGTTCTATGCTCTACCACAAGCGCCACAACAGTTCAAACAGCTATTGATGGTGGGTGGTGTGCCGCGCTACTATCAAATTGCGCCTTGTTTCCGCGATGAAGACCCACGTGCTGATCGTCTCTATGGTGATTTCTATCAGCTCGACTGTGAAATGTCGTTTGTTGATGATGGTGAGGTTGTGCGCCAGACTATGGAACCGCTGATTAAGAAACTCGTAAAAGATTTCGCTGGAAAAACTTTAGTCAATGAAGACGTACCGCGCCTTACTTATCGTGAAGCTATGGAGCGGTATGGTACGGATAAACCAGACTTGCGTTACGGTCTGGAGCTAATCGATTTGACTGAAGCACTCAAGGATTGCGAGTTCAAGGTTTTTCAAACACCGTGCGTCAAGGCTATCCGTGTGTCTGGCGGCAGTAAGTTTACTCGTAAGCAAATCGACGAATTCACTGAGCTTGCTCGTAAGAATGGCGCTGGTGGCCTAGCATATATATTATATGAGAATGGTACCGTGCGCAGCCCAATTGCTAAATTCCTTAAAGATAGTGAGCTTGCTGAGATTCAAAAGCTCACCGGGGCAGAAGATGGTGATGCCGTTTTCTTCGGTGCTGATTTGCGACAAAACGTCAATAAAGTGCTTGGTCAAATGCGTATTGCTTTTGCCGATACACTCGGCCTCAAGAACCCGCAGGAGGTTGCGCTCTGCTGGATTGTCGACTTCCCACTTTACGAACAAGACGAAGCTACTGGTAAGATCGATTTTTGCCACAACCCATTCTCAATGCCAAATGGTGGTTTAAAGGCTCTACGTGAGACGGAAAACAAACTTGATATCATTGCCGACCAATACGATATGGCTATGAACGGTCTTGAACTTTGTTCTGGTGCCGTGCGGAACTACGACCCAGAGATTACCTATGAGGCATTCAGAATCCTTGGCTATAGTCGTGAAGAAGTAGCAAAACGCTTCAGTGGTATGCTTAACGCCTTTAAATTTGGCGCGCCACCACACGCTGGATGTGCTTTTGGCCTTGATCGTATGTTGATGGAGCTACTTGATACTGATAGTATTCGTGACGTTGTTGCCTTTCCTAAGAATGGTTCGGGCGTAGATTTGATGATGGATTCACCTTCAGTAGTTGATGATTCCCAGCTCGAAGACGTTCACCTCGCTATAGTTAAAGAAGACGAGCAATAGCACAAGTACTGTGGCGTAAGCGTTCCACTGTACACGAATCTCCTTAATATAAAAATATCATGCTATAATTATCTTATGGTTTGTGTTGCTGCGTTTATTATCCTATCTCTCGTGGGAGTCTTTGTCGCCTTTCTCAGTATCTTCAAACGCGACATTGGCCGCAAGTATTGGGCTGTCTTCAAAAAATCCTGGGGCTGTGTGGGTAAAAAAGTCCGCTTACAAAAATGCGAAACTAATTTCAAAGACGATGTCAAAAATTCTTTGCTTAGTCGGGTTGTTCTCAAGCATCCTAGCTGGGTCAAGCCACTGGGCATCGCCATAGAAGTCAACGCTATTTTGATCGTGTTTATTACGATTTGGTCGCTGGTTGAGGCCGTCAAGGCTTTGCTAGCACTTTGGGTGTTTGGCACCTGTAATGTTTCTCAACCTGCCAACTGTGCCCTTGGTGCTGAGGTCTGCGGTATTGACGCCGCCGAGCCTTCAAATCCAATTGAATGGACGGGCCGTTGGTTCTCCGAATGGGGCGAGATTTTTACCAACATCCCCGACAAATTCCGCGACTGGGATACTGAGCAGTTCTTGGTGGAGCCTTATAGCTTTGCCACTAGTTATCAAGATGGTAAGCCTCTAGCCCTCGATATATTTGATCCAGGTTGCACCATTTGTATGCAGTCCTACCGTAACCAAAAAACTTCTGGTTTCTTCAACGAATACAACACTGTCTTTATGGTTTACCCCATCGAATTGCCGGATGGCGGCTATAAGTTTAATAATTCCGATCTAATTGCGCGCTATATTCACGCTACTAATCTTGCCGAAACCGACTATGCCAGTCAAATCATCAACCGCCTCTTCACCGAGAGTAATCAAAAGGGAATCAACTACCAATCCGCCTTCATCAGCATGTCACGCTCTGATGCTGAAAAAACTCTGCAGTCTTGGCTCAAAGATTTTGGCGCCAGTACCAAGCAAATTGAGGCTATTTCCCAGTCTGCCAATAGTGACGCGGTTACCACCATCATGCAACGGGTTAAAACCATGGTCGAAGACACTATCCATGTTAAAGGTATTCCTACGCTAATTTATGACGGAAAGAAACATAATGGGCTTTATCAGTAAACTTATTATTTTTCCCTTCAAACTCGCCAAGTGGCTCATTCTTTGGGCGTTCGTCACTTTTGTCCTAGTTGCACTTTTCTCTACGCCAGTTGAGGGGCTTTCTGAACGCCAGCAGGGTGTAATTTCGCAAAACTGTTCCACTATCCAGCAATCCCTTAGCCAGCTGCAAAAAATCGATTCACGCACGCGTACCTATCTTGGCACCACATACGAGACAATTGCTAATCGTTTTATCATCCCGCTCAACCTGCGCTTAGTCAAGAACAACCGCCCCACTTTTTCCGAAATTCAAGCTGAGTTTACCTTGGAACAGACTAAGTTCCGTGAAGCCTACACTGATTACATGCGTGAACTCGAAGCGCTTATCGTCACTGATTGCAAAAATTCTCCCGAAGAGTTCTACCAAAAGCTAGTAACCACGCGCAAAAAACGTGCCACTCTGCGTGCCACTACTGAACGTCTATCTGACTTATCCGGTCAGCAGTACGCCGCTGTTCTAGAATTGAGGGATAAATTATGAGCACTACGCGTGGCGGCCGCAATCTAGCTATTCTTGGAGTTGGCTCAATTTTGCTCGCCATTATCACTACGTCGGTTAGCTTGGCTATGTATCGCATTTCTGGCGATATTTATCTCGATCGCTCCCGCCCCGGCTATTTGCCCGACGAGAAGGAGGTTAAGGAAGACACTGACACCACTACCAACTTCACTTTCTCCGATAGCGGTACGCTTACAGCTGAAGATCTAGACGAATATCTCAATGCTCTCCATACCCTAGACACGCAGCTTAAGAACTTTGACGACCCATATTCTCCAACGCCTCTATCTGATGAATCTCTTGGTATTCCTAGTGAATTTGCTGAAGAGCCTTCCGAACCGCTAGAGTTCCCCGAAGATTTCTCGTTCTAGACACTACAGATAGCGCCTATTGCGAGGCTTACCTCTATACTAGCACAGATTTAGCATTTTGTCAAGCGTTAGTGTAATCACTAACGCACTTCTTCGCTTGCACTTCGTGGCGCATGCACTAGTCGCGTAGCTGCTGACTCTTGATTACCAGGGAAGACTAGTTTTCGAATCCACGCATCCGCTGGCCCTGCCGACATCAGCAACACCAAGTATCCTTTCTTATGCCAATCCAGCAATTTCTGCGCCAGTTCATCATTTAGTTCGGCTGCCTCGGCTATTTTTTTGTTCTCTAGTTTTGCCACAAACTGTGTCGGCTTCAAAATCTCCAACTTTGGGTTCTCCCGCGTCAAGAAAGTTGGCACCCAGTATAGTTTCGTTAATCCTTGAAACACTGGCGCATACTCTTCTAATAACTCTACCTGACGGCTGTTCTGATGTGGCTCATATACTGCTACTACACCTTTTAGCCCCCGGCGCTCAGCTTCTTCAATTGCAATCTCTACCGTGGCTGCCACCTCCTCAGGATGATGAGCGTAATCTGAATAATATCCTTCTGACACTTGCTCAAATCGCCGTCCCACACCAGGGAATTCATTCATCATCTGCAACAATTTGCGCCGTTGTAATGCCGAAATCTTCATCAAACCTTTGGGCTTTGGCATAATCCGTTGAATCACATCCAGTGCCAGTGTAGCATCATAGCGCCGCGCCTCTCCCGCCAGCGTCAGGCCCGAATCAATCTCGTCGCCGTGTATCACGGTTTCACTTTGAGCCTCGAACTGCGTAAATGCCTGTCGATACTCCTCCATTGTCGGATAGATATCTGGATGATCATACGATACTGTCGGAATCACTGCCAACCACGGATGAAACGCCAAGAAATTGCGGTCATATTCGTCCGCCTCATATACAAAATACTGCGACTTCGGATCGTAATGACCAGCCTCAGCAAACGGCAAAGTTGTCCCAATGATATAAGACAACGGAATCCCTAATTGCTGCGCCATCCAGACAATCATTGCCGTGGTTGTAGTCTTACCATGTGTGCCTGCTACAGCAATCAATTTTAGTTTTAACTTCTTCAACAAATAGTTTAGTAGTTCATCGCGTTTAGAAATTTTCAGCTTTAGTTTTTTTGCCATTAAGAGCTCCGGATGGTCAGCCGGCAAAGCCGAAGTATACACAAACCAGTCTACCCCGTCGTTTTTTACTCGCGCTTTCAAAAACTCGCCGTCTTGATTGCCTAAGCAAAGCTGAATCCCATGGTTCACTAGCTCATTCGTTACCGCACCACCGGCCAAATCTGAACCAAACACTGTCATGCCCGCCCCTTGCGCCATCAACGCCAGTGGCCCCATACCTGTACCGGAAATTCCCGATATATAAATCTTCAGTGGCTTACTCATGGGTTTATTATAGCACAAGAACTGTGCTCATAACGAGGAGTCTGAGCAAAAACGCGCTTGCGCAGTTTTCCGAAGCGGTGAAGTTATTTCTGGACCGAAGGTCTATGATATAATGGTTGTAATATGGGTGGTAAAAAATCAAATCACGTTCGCCGGTTGTTGCGTAGTTTTGGTGCCGTGCAAAACTGGCAGTTACTTTTGATTCTCATTCCGCTTCTTTTTGTCACTGCTACTCTGCTCCGTCTCGACCATCTACGCATGGCGGAACTTCGTGATGCTGTGATTTCGGCCGACAACCTTGGCGATGATGCGCTCCTGCAGGAGAAATTACAAGCCCTGCAGGAGTTTACGTTCAAGCATGTTGTGGTTAACATCGTCGAACGCAATGGTACCCAAAACCTCACTTTTGGCACTGGCCCGTTTTATTTGGAAGGACAGTATCTCCGTGCCGCCAATGAGGCTATTGCTGAAGCTGAAAGCCAACTGGCCAATGATAGTAATCCTAACGGTAACATCTATGCTGCAGTTTCGGCGATCTGTCGTCCACTCGCTCTCGCCAACGGCTGGGCTTGGAATAGTCCCGGCTATCTCAATTGTTGGACCAGCGAGCTTGATAAGTACCCCGCCGCCGAGGAACTTAACTCTCAGCTCACCGCTAACGTACCCTCCACCGAACTCTTCCGCTATGATTATGCTTCACCTATCTGGGCACCCTCATGGGCTGGCTGGGCTATCCTCGCTTGTATCATTATCCTCGCAATTATCATCATTCGTCTCGTTATCTGGTGCGTTTTGCATATATTCCTCTTATTCTTAGGCAAAAACTAAAAACACCTCTTGACGCTCCCTAAAACTTAGCATAATATAGAGATATAATAACTTAAGGAGGGACCTCATGGCCTACGAACATACTAACAGTAAAGGCGTTACCTACTACCTGCACAAGAAAGAAGTTACTTTGCGTGGTGGCAAACCACAGACTATTTATTTCTTTACCAAGACTGCTGAAGGTAGCAAGGGCACCCCATGTGACTTGCCGGCTGACCGTGAAGTTAACGAGAACCCACGCAACGGTTTCTTGACTTTGAAGAAAAAAGCTGCTTAAAGTAAGCACGCACTAGAATATATTTAGGTACGAATCCCCACCCCTGGATTTGCAGGGGTGGGGATTTTGTTGGAATTATATCATTATCACATCTAGCACGAATTCAAATTTTTACCAACCACAAGCATGATAATTTCTAAATTTTATCATATCACTTATGTTTGCTAAAATCTTGCGGAGTATGTTAGCCTAAAAACAGACAATGGTAAATTGGCATTTTTAGCAGTGACATCTGGGGGAAGGAGGTTACTATAGTAGTAATACTTTGGCGTTTACGTTTTGAAGCTACGCTCAATCCAAAAGTACGAGTTAGCTTTATCAAAAAGAAACGGAACAAAAAAGTTGTCGACCATAAAAAACGGCCGACAACGCTAACTGGTTAATCTCATTCTCGCACAAACAAGGGGCTGTGTCAACCCTTGCTATTGTCTTTTTATATTCATTTAGCCCTAGTGAATTTCAACATTTCCCCAAAAACCATTATAACTATTGACAAAATTAAGAATGTGTGCTACAATGGAAGTATGTGTAGGTTAAATTTCGCACACCGGTATTGGATTTCAACAGTGGCCAATTTTGGCCTCGGTTTGCCATGCAATACGGAATGTGCGGGAATTAGCCTAATTTAATCTCATAAATCGTTTATCTAGAAAAAGTCCCGGAAACCTCTTGGACGGGATTTCTCTAGCCGCAGATTCTAAAAGCGGCTAAGTATTAGTACATTAAAAATTTGTTCTCTCAAGGAGGAAAGTTTATGGAGAATGCAAGAGTGATTTTTGAGCCAGGCGCTCATCTAAACACTAAAGAAAAAGCTTTACTTGATTGGCTTGCGGACAATTTCAACGACTATATTACTGTTTTAGCTGAAAGCCCGCAAGAGGGAATTAATATGCCAGACATTTTCTGTAGTGGTCGACGGGTCGAACTCAAGACCACGTCAGGTAATCTCACTACGCTTGATACTTTGCTGCGCAAAGCGGCCAAACAAGCGCGTGGTGAATGCGCCATTGTAAACTTGGTGCAAGTTTCATATTCGTTTCAGGAAGCATGCGAAGTTACACTTAAACGCATAAAGCGTAGTAACCTGAGCGAAGTTTATTTGCTCATAGATGGTGTTGCCAAGGCACACTTAGTTCAGAACAAGGAGGAAACTGTATGAAAAATCAAATTACCATCGCAAAACATAACCTCAAGCTCGTCATGCTCGAATCGGCATTGACGGCAGCTCTGTTATCAATGTCAATCATGACGCCATTTTTCTATTCGATTGGACTCAGCCAGCTCCAGATTTCACAGACGCAAGTGATTTTCACTGTAGTGATGGTGTTTCTTAATCTCCCTACAGGTTGGCTCGCCGACCGCTTTAGTCGCAAATGGGCTAATGTGATTGGTGATTTTGGCGTGGCGCTGACTTTTATCGCTTATGCTATGTCACAAAATTTCTTGATGGTTGTCGTTTGTGAGTGCTCTCTAGGTTTCTTTATGGCACTGAGCCAAGGAGTTGACCAGAGTTTGCTGCGGCACTTCTGTCAGAAAATTAACCCTAGCGAAGATTTCTTCCGTCAGAAAACCGCTCGGCTGAACTGTTGGCATTATGTAGTAATGCTGGTTTTAGTTTGGCTAGGCGGTCCGATTGGCGCGATTAGTCTCCGCTTGGCGGTTGCGCTCTCTGGCGTTCCATATATTATTGGCGGCATTGCTAGCCTTATGGTAGCCGATGATAGTAAAAAATTGGTTACCGACAAAAATCCATTCCGCGACATGCTACGAATCGTTGTGAGTAGCTTTCGTAATCAACCCCTGCGTCTACGTATTTTTACCTATGCTATTGGCCGGGAAATGACGCACGCTGTGATTTGGGTTTTTACACCACTTTTAATTATGGCGGGTGTTCCTCTGGCGATTGTATCAACCGCTTGGGCACTTAACGCCATGGCAAGCCTACTCGGTGCTCGATTGGCCACTAAATTTGGCTTCAAGCTCAAGGATTGGCAAATCTTTGCTCTGCCCTTAGCGATAATGGCGGTCAGCATGAGTATCATTGGTATACACCTGAACATTATTACCATTTGGTTCTATTTGTTAATGGGTGTTGTGCAAGGTTGGACTGGCGCCACATTGATTTCGTTAGTACAGCACTATACGTGCCCCGAAGAACAAACGTCCGTGATCTCTTTAACCAGTATCGTTGGGCGTTTAGTTTACATCCCCACTAGCTTATTGGTTGGTTGGGTTGGTGACTGGCAATTAGCACGCACCCCTTTGGTGGTCTTGCTGTGCTTTGCCCCAGTTGGGCTATTCCTGACTTTCCATCTTGCGAGAGAATAGCTCTGACCCCACAAGTTATTATTGTGGGGTTTTCATTTCTCTAAAAGATCGGCACCGAACCGCGGCGTACCAAAGGCAGCGGAGGGAGAAACCGTTGTAGCGGTTATTCGGGCCATTCGACGGGTTCACACCAGTAGCATTAAAGTTGAGGTTGTAAGCGCTAGGCGTAGCCACGCCGTCATACCGCGTACTAGAGCCACGCGACGACCACCAGTAGCCGTTGATGCCAGCGTTCCAAGACTTACCATCGTTAGGATTGAGGTTCCCGCTGCGCACGTTACCCCTCACAGTTTCATCAAATAGCCCCGAAGACAAATTCCATGCCATCGCAAAGCGAAAGCAGGTCTAGAAGTTCATTTTATTGATGACAACCGTGGTTGCCAGGTGACAAACCTCAGCATATCTCTTGCGATACTGTAGAGGGGAACTTCACGATCTTTTCTGGAGAACCGCCGGCGAGCGGAGGAGTGAGCTCAAGCTGCCTTTGGTGCCCGTGGATATATGTCCATGTTATAATAATAACATGGATAAAAGAGTTACTGTTTCGAGTAAAAATGTAAAACTGATTTATGCTAACCGAATATGCTGTTTCGATAATGAGCAAACAGATATCAAGATTGAGCTCACCAACAAAAAAGAAGATGAGCTAAGGTTAAGTTTTTATTTTAAATATTCTAATAGCTCAGAGCCTAAAGTTGACATTCATCCCAATACTAAAGCTGGTATCGACATTAAGCTTACAAACTTCAATAACCCTCTTGGTATGGGACTAAAAAGACCAATATTAATTGGTAAACTAGACGCAAAGAGTGTGTTCATGCTATTCAATATTTACAAGAACGATGATTCTAACCCTATTCTGGATTTAAGTCTATATATGGAGAGCTCAAATGTCGGGTAAAGGTTTCAATACTGACATACAACAAATCAAAACAGACGAAATTTGCGACAATCTGAATGAGAAAATCATTGCTATTACTGAATCAAAAGCGAGATTAGTCTATCAAAAGTATACCGGTATCCCCACAGCAGGCGCAATGCTATCGGATTTTGGCCTTCTTGTTGCTTTTGCTACACCTCTCATAACATCCGATTTTAATGGTATCCTGGGGTTTTCACCAGAGGTTTTAAAAGCCTGTTTTATAGTTGCATCGATAGTGTTTGCTTGTAAATTTATCGGGTCTACCTTTCGCTATATAACGAAAGGTAGACGAATGAATGAAGAAAGTTTTCTGAAAGAGTTAAAGGGCCAGACAGAAGAGAAAAAGTTATCGTAAAGCTTCGTAATTGGGTTTCAGTGGCGACTTCGCAAAAAAATAACACCACAAAGGTGTTATCGACTATCATTGCCTGGTGCACCTGACTAGACTCGAACTAGCACAGCTTAAAATCGCCACTACCACCTCAAGGTAGCGTGTCTACCAATTCCACCACAGGTGCAAAGGCAAACAATGATACACTTATTATAGCAAAAATCCCAAAATCCACAAGTCCTATCTATGTGTTGTAAAAATTACAATAATTTTACCATAAAAGTCTTGCAAAAACCATAAACATCATGTATTATAGAGTCACAAAAGTCATGTATAAACATAAAAATTTAAAACAGGAAAACACACAATGGAAAAAACTATCCAGAAGTTACTGGTCTTGACCGGTATTTTCATTGGCGCAGCCGTTGCGCTCACTCCACTTACTACTTACGCCGATTCGTCTAGTTGTCGTCCAACTGGCGCGCCGGCTGACCCAGATGAAGTTATCGATGTCAATACTGCAGATTACGCCGAAAATGGCAACCAGAATAATACTAATGTCTGCGTCTATGTCGACACCGTTCTTTCACTCGATGCCGCTAATGGTGGTGACAAAATTACAATGTATCCCGACATGGTACGTACCGGTCAATTCAACGTCCAGGTGCGTAGTGCTATGCCCTACACTATCTCTCTGAGCGCCGAGGAACCTGAGCTCAAAGAAGTCACCACCGAAAGCTACTTCATTCCTGCTCGTAGTGAAATTGCTGCCGGCAAGGTGGGTTGGGGAATTCGCAAGGCCAGCCAAACCGAAGGCTACACCGCCGTTGCCACTGTACCACAAGTCTTCTTCGACAGTACTACCGATGACAATGGTACCGGTACGGACGTTGCAGATCTTTCCACTTGGCACGCTTTTGAAATCGGTGTCTCTGTAACCGACAAAGTCCCACAGGGAACTTACGCTACGGAAGTGACAGTTACTGCCGCAGTCAAAGAATAAGTGCTATAATAAGCATATAATGCTTAAGAAAACTGCTAAAATTTTATCCATTCTGTTTTTCGCCATGACTTTCTCTCTTGGCCAGATATCGCCTGCCTCGGCGCTTGAGGCTGGCGATATTGTCATTCAAATCAAACCCGCCGACCAAGAGATTGACCTTGCCCCGGGCAAGGTGGTGCGTAGCTCAATCACTGTGCAGAATGTGGGTCGCCTGCCTTTTACCTTCACAGTTTCCGCCAAACCGTACCAGGTCACCAACGAGAATTACGACCCTGATTTCGTTACCGAAAGCTCTTATACTAAGCTTCATAATTGGATTACTTTTTCCCAAGATACTTTCCAGTTAGAGCCAGGTGCCTCACAGGATGTAGTTTTCACTATCACCGTGCCTGATGGTGTTCCTGGCGGCGGACAATACGCCGCTATCATCGCCGAAACCCGTGATAGCATGTCTGAAGATGCTAATGTGCGCATTATTAGCCAGTTAGCTTCGCTGATTTACGCGCACGTCGAGGGCGAAGAACATGTTGGTGGTGTCCTGATGAGCCACAGCCTGCCATCATTTTTGTTTGGCTCACCTTTTACTGCGCGCGTGACAGTCAAAAATGATGGCAATGTTGACTTCCGCCTCACTCACAAGCTCAATATTCGCGATTTCTTCACCAATCGCGAGGTTCTCACCGAGACTTCAGTCGACGAGAATGGCAAGTTCCTTGCTAATGCCACTCCGATGATTTTGCCCGAAACTCAGCGTAGTAGTACTATCACTTGGGATGGCGCTCCGCAACTGGGCGTATTTAAAGTCACCCAGACTATCTCCTTCCTTGACCAAACTTACACTTTCGATCAAGTTGTCATTCTGTGCCCAATTTGGCTGGCTGGTGCTGTTGCCTTCTTTGTCTTGCTGATTATCCTTTGGGTGATTTTGCGCCTATGCGGTCGCAAGCGCCGTCGCCCCCAAGTAATCTAACGCAAAAAATAGCCTCACGGCTATTTGGTGGTGCGGGCGGTTGGGTTCGAACCAACGACCAAGCGGTTATGAGCCGCCTGCTCTAACCCCTGAGCTACGCCCGCGTCCGAGAGAAGAGTGATGCTTGCATCAGCTTTTCCGAGGGCGCGAAGTAGTGGAGCTAAGCTCCGCTACGCCCGCATATGAACTATATTATATCATAGGTCCCTATTGCATAAATACCTTTTTCGCAAGGTCTAAGACTCGGGCTAGCGCCCAGGAGCGGCCCCAAGGAAAAGTGTATTCATGCGACAAGATTACTATGTTATAATATAACCATGAGTGGGATAAGAGCTCGCGCACGCAAAACGCAGTATTGGCTTAAGCACGACCTGCTGGTTTTTGATAACGTTGTTTTGATTATTGCTTTTATCTTTTGTCTGATTTGGACTTGGGGGTCAATCTCTTCCATGTCGCGCAACTGGAATTTGGCTCAGGAGCTCATGAACCGTCGCCGTGAAAAGGCTCTACTTGAACTGGAAGTAGAAACACTTGAGCTAGAAAATGAGTATTATCTGTCTGCAGAATATCAAGAACTGGCCGCGCGTAAGTACCAAGGCAAGATGCTCGCTGGCGAAACTATGGTCTATCTCCCAGCCAATTCTGACCGCGCTAAGCACAAACATGATACTGATGCCACATCTACCACAGTCGTCAATACCGAAGAAATGAGTAATCTTGCTCAGTGGATGGCCTTCCTTTTTGGGATTAAATTGTAAGGCTGGTTATATTTTGTAACTACAGATAGTACCCTTCGCAGGGATTATACTATAATTGTAGCACAGATAGGCATAAAAGTCAAGAGTTTTTGAAAGATTGGACTTATGGTAAAATATAACCATGAGCGAATCGCAGGCGAATCACTTGAGCAAGAGGGAAAAATGCAAATCCAAAAAAGGCTTCACGTTTATCGAGGTCAGCATTTTCTTAGCAATCACCGGATTGTTACTGATAGGAGTTTTGGGTGGCACTTATTCCAATATTGCCCGCCAGCGCTATAACGATTCTGTGCGTTCTTTTGCTGAGTATTTCCGCCAGATTTACGCCGAAGTCATTAGCCCAGAAACTTTTGGCTCAGGCAACTCTAATGAATCAGCCATCTATGGCAAGGTGATTGTTTTTGGCTTAGAATCGCCTGATGATAGCGAGAATAAAGATCAAGATAATACTGTATATTCTGCCACTTTGGTTGGCGACGTGCATGTGCCTAATCATTCCAGTGGCTTCATTGACGAGCTAGGTCAGGTTAATGCGCGCCTATTCTGTGGTAATCCTAATGACGAAGATGAGGCCTCTAGTACATTGTCTACTTATACTCCACTTTGGGGCGCCAAGATCCACAATACCGAAGAAAAGCCCTTCCGTGGCACCATGATTATCTCTCGTTCGCCTACTTCTGGCACCGTTCATACTGCTTTCACGACGGAGCAATTCAATATCAAAGAGCATTGTACGCCCGATGACCAAAGCGCCAGTAGTCTCTTCCATACTGCCATCACCGAGACTCCACAGATTTTCTCGGCTAATCCATCCGAAAACGTTGATTTTTGTCTAGAATCCGAGAACAGCAACATCATCCGCGATATTCGTTTGCACCTTGGTGTGGAGGGTCGCAACACGTCATCGGTTAACATTGTGCCTGATGATCCGGAGGAATCAAAATGTCAACGCTAAAGTTAAATTACGCCTCCGCCAAACGCGGCGATACTATCATTGAAGTCATGTTTGCTATCGCGGTATTCTGTTTAGTGGCAGTCTTGTCAATTACCATGATGAACCTTGGCGTCAATTCGGCTGAGAACGCTCTCGAAGTCGTCACGGCGCGCAACGAGCTCAACGCTCAGGCCGAAGCTCTGCGTTTTATCCATAGCTCGTATGTCTCCGAAAAAACTCTACCCTCACTGAGCGACCCTGCCTACAAACCGGGCGAGAAATATCAACAATATGAGTTGCTCTGGAATACGATTATCGAAAATGCCATTACTCCAGCCGAGGCCAAAGAAAGCGGCTTATTAGATTTGGCCGACACTATTAATAGCAATGACGATAGCGCGCAGGTTGCTGGCTGCGAGCGTGTTTACGAAGCTACCAACACTGGCACCATGCTCAGTCGCAACCACGCCTTTATTCTTAACACGCGCAACTTGAGCAGTCTTGACGCCAGTGGCCACGCCGATGTGAGTGTTTCTTATATCAGCGCCCGCGAAAATCCCGAATTCTTTAGTGCGGCACCATTGAACGCGCGTATCCTCTTCACTACTGCGGCGCGTTTTGACCAAATCAAAAACAACGGTGCTATATTTGATAGCGAAACCGACGAGAACTCCTCCGAAAAATTTACCGATGGTGCGCCCATCTATCGCTACGTCGCTCAGGCCGAAGGTATTTGGGTGATTGCGGTCACCGATGGCAATGCCGACCCTCAATATTACGATTTCTACATCGAATCTTGCTGGTATGGTCCTAATACTACTTCGCCAACCGCACTCGACACTGTAATTCGCTTGTATAATCCGGAGAAGGTAAAATGAAACTACAAAAACTCACCACTAAATCCAAAAAAGGCTTCACTATGGTTGAGCTCTCCATTACACTCGCCTTTATTGGCGTACTTTTGATTACGATAGCCATTATCACCACTAATATTGTCTCGATTTACCAAAAGGGCACCACCATCAAAGCTGTCAACAGTGTGGGGCGTGGCCTGATTGACGAGCTAACTTCCGCTATTAATAGTGCCCCGTCGGTCGACACCACTAGCCTATGCAACAGCCTCGCACCCAACAATATCGATGCCTGCGTCAAAGATCACGCTTTTTCTTATATTTTCCATGCTAGTCAAAACGAAGAAACTGGTGAGCAATATAATGGTATCTTTTGTACTGGTTACTATTCTTATATTTGGAATACTTATTATAGCGCGACCGCTGAACAGAGCCACTCGCTTAAGCTGCGCTATCTCAATACTGACGGCGATGTAGTTACAACCGATGCTCCTCGATTGATGCGAATAGAAGATCGTAACTATCGCGTTTGTTCGGCCGTGATGGATTCTAGTGGAAATTACAAATCCAACTTCACCTCCAATATGACTATCGACATCACTACATTGGCCCATTCCACATCCGACACACCATTGCCTAATCCTACCAAGACACCAACCGAAGGTATGCTCAATGAGTTTGATCTCGACCTGATGCTTTACGAATTCACCGTTTTCCCGATCAGTCAAGACTCTGTCACTTTGCGCACGTACATGTCTGGCACCTTCATTCTAGCGACTTTGCGTGGCGACATTGATATTATGCGTAGTGGCGATTACTGCTCACTTGGCACCCAGTTTGAAGACAAGAACGGCAATATGGTGGGCGATACTAGTTCGCTCAATAATCTCGGTTCCGAATTTAATTACTGTGCTATCAATAAATTTAATTTCGCCGCACGCACGGCAGGAGTATAATATAGATATGAAACATAACCCTTATAGTTCCACCAAAAAAGGCGCCGCCTCACTCTATGTCGTGATTTTTGCCACCATTCTCTTTGGTGTCATCACGCTCAGCTTCATCCGGATCATCTTGTCCGAATCCAGCCAAAGCAGCAATGACGACCTCTCGCAATCCGCTTACGACTCTGCTCTCGCTGGCGTCGAAGATGCCAAAATCGCCGTCAATCGTTATTATCAATGTCTGAGCAACGGTGGCACTCCCAATTCTTGTGGCTTTGATACACTATTCGATACACAATTCGGCGGCGACTGCGACGATTTCAAGCTCAAAGGCTATCTCGGTTATGATTACGAAGGCGAAGTCTTAATCCAAGAAAGTAACAGTAGTGCCTCTAGCAATAGCAATAATTCCGACCAAGCCTACACCTGCGTTATTCTCTCTAATGTAGTTTCGGATTATCGCTCTACTTTAACTTCCGATACTCGCACGCGCGTCGTTCCGCTAGGCATCGGTGCTACTGATTTGGCCAAAGTGAAATCCGTCGAGTTCCGCTGGTATTCCGAGATTAACGGCACTGAATTTAAGAACCTCGACCACAACGGTGCCTTAGCTGAAGCTAACCAGTCTACGACGCCGCCCACAATCTCGCTTACATTGCTCAAAACTTCAGCTACTTTCAACCTCGACAATTTCAATACTAGCGACAGTGGTGATTATAGCACTATGGTGCTCTTGCCGACTGCATCTGGTGGCGCCAATACTCTCAGTCGCAACCAAGTTATTGCCGCCGGAAAATCCAATAAAACCAACGATAGCGGTGTCCCAGTCGCCAACACACCTTTCCAGATTAATTGCACCCATAATGAATTCGCTTGTAGTGTTACTCTCGACCTTTCTGGTGAACCATCCTTCTTTGAGGCTGGTGGCAATGCTATGCTTGTAGTCTCCTTACCATACGGCGATATTGTGACCGATTTTGCTGTCACCCTCCGTGACGCCAGTGGTAATATTATCCCATTTGAAAACGTCCAAATTAGCGTTGATTCTACTGGCCGCGGTAACCAACTCTTGCGCCGTGTTGAATCTCGCCTCGACCCAGCCGACATCTTCTTCCCGTATCCCCAATATGAGGTTGAACTTAGTGGCACCGACGAGGAAAGTCTCCTCAAGTACTTCTGGATTACCGCGAACTGCTGGACTGATCTTGGTACTTGTGCCAATAACGGTCGTCTATAACAAAATATGCTACAATAGTGAGAGTAATAAAGGAGTAATATGGTTAAAGAATTAGACCAATCAAGCAAGACTTGGAAAAACCTTGAGGCTGCCTTTGCTGGTGAATCTCAAGCTTCCATCAAATACGGTTATTTCTCCTCCCGCGCCAAAAAAGATGGCTACGAGCAAATTTCCGCAATCTTTGACGAAACTTCCCACAACGAGCGCGAACATGCCAAAATGTGGTACAAATTCTTGCATGGTGGTGAAGTTGCCAACACTGCTACCAATCTCGAAGAAGCAGCTAAGGGCGAGAATTATGAGTGGACTACTATGTACGAAGATTTCGCCAAGACTGCTCGCGAGGAGGGCTACGACGAAATTGCCGTTAAATTTGAGCAAGTTGCTGCCATTGAGAAGACCCACGAAGAACGCTATCTCAAATTGCACAATGAAGTAGAACATGATGTCGTCTTCAAGAGTGATGAGGTCACCATCTGGAAGTGCCGCAACTGTGGCTACGTCTTCACTGGTGAAGAAGCCCCAGAGGTCTGCCCAGTTTGTGCGCACCCCAAGGCTTTCTTTGAGCGCCTAGCTGAGAATTACTAATATTTTCCAAAAGAGTCGGGGTTTAACCTTGACTTTTTTGATGAGGTGTGCTACAATAAATATAAGTAAGCTCTGCTTGCCTAGTTTTTGAAGTGTCTAGCGCAAGAAGAACTCCAAATATTAGCCAAAATTAAAGAGAAAATCTTATGACTCAAAACATTCGCAACATCGCAATTATTGCTCACGTCGACCACGGCAAAACTACGCTTGTGGACGGCTTGCTCAAGCAGTCGCGCACTTTTCGTGACAATCAGGCCGAAATGTCGCAAACCTTGATTATGGACTCCATGGATCAGGAGCACGAGCGGGGAATCACCATTACTGCCAAGCAAACCTCAGTTTATTATAACGATTACAAAATCAACATTATCGACACTCCAGGCCACGCCGACTTTTCCGGTGAGGTGGAGCGCACACTCAATATGGCGGACGGTGTTCTCTTAGTGGTGGATGCCCAGGAAGGCCCAATGCCACAGACTAAGTTTGTCCTGCAAAAGGCACTCAGTCTCAAGCTTAAGCCGGTGGTGATTATCAACAAAATTGACAAACCTGCTGCTCGCATCGACGAAGTGGAAAGCGAAATCGCCGACCTCTTCCTCGAGCTCGCCAGCGACGAGAGCCAGCTGAACTATCCGATTTATTATGCGATTGCTCGCGATGGCAAGGCCGGCAAGACTACTGATCTCGATGATGATTTGCACGTAATTTTTGAGTCCATTATTAATGATATTCCAGCACCAAAGATTGATGAGGATGCCTCTAAGGGTGCTCAGCTCTTAGTGGCGGCGCTCGCGGCGGACAACTACCTCGGCAAATACGCTATTGGCAAGATCTTCCGTGGCAAGCTCAAGAAGGGCGAAACTGTATCGGTCATACATCAACTGACAACGAATGAGTCTTCTGAAGGGTCTGAGACTCGGGCAAGCGCCCCGGAGCGGCCCGAAGAAGACTCGATCGTTATCACTAAGGCAAAAATTGATAAGATTTTTGTCTACAAGGGCTTAGGTAAGGAAGAAGTGCCCGAAGCCACCGCTGGCGACATCGTGGCTGTGTCTGGTATTGCTCGGGCTAACATCGGCGACACGATTGCTACCGGTGAGACTCCCGAGGCTTTGCCCACGATTGAACTTGAGCCGCCCACACTGAGTATCTATATTGGGCCAAACACCTCTCCGCTCAAGGGGCAAGAGGGCGAGTTTACTACTTCGCGCCAGATTGCCGAGCGCCTCGAGCGCGAATTGGAAACCAACATCGCTCTCAAAATTGTGCTTGATGGTTTGGGCTACAAAGTTTCTGGCCGCGGTGAGTTACATCTTTCGGTTTTGATTGAGACGATGCGTCGCGAGGGCTACGAGCTTGAAACCGGCCGTCCCGAGGTAGTCTATAAGGAGGTTGACGGCGTCAAACAAGAGCCGGTGGAAGAGCTGACAATCGAAGTCGAGCCGGAATTTGTCGGCGCGGTCAGCCAGGAACTCGGTATTCGCAAAGCGGAGCTCAAGAGCCAGGAGATGACCAGCACTGGCGCCACCCGCTTTGTTTATGAAATTACTACTGCCGCCTTGATTGGTTTGCGTAACAATTTGCTCACCGCCACCAAAGGTACGGCGATTATGTCCACTTTGCCGAACGGCTATCGTCCAGTGGAAGGGAAGTATAAGCCCGAACGTAATGGCGCTTTGATCGCCTTCGAGCCGGGCACCAGCACGGCCTATGCGCTTGATGCTGCTCAGGCGCGTGGTATTCTCTTTATCCCGCCTGGTGTGCCGGTGTATCAAGGTATGATTGTTGGTCTCAGCAACAAGAAAGATGACCTCGATATCAATGTTTGTAAGGAAAAGCAGCTCACCAACATGCGCACTCATGCTAGCGACGGTGCCATTCAGTTGACGCCCTATACGCAGTATTCGCTGGAGCAGTGCATCGACTTCTTGCTGGACGATGAACTTCTCGAAGTCACGCCCAAATCTCTCCGTTTACGCAAGCGTCAGCTTGATCCGGTCAAGCGTAAGCGTGAAGCTAGAGCATAGAGTAAATAATCCTCTCTGAAGGGGATTATTTTGCGCATCTCATCAAAAAGCATTAATACTATTGACAAAATACACAATCCGTGCTACAATGGAAGTATAAGGCCGTAGTATACATACTACGGAGCCACAAGTTTTTTTATCAAAACCTAGTGGCTCTTATGAGCCTTAGGTAGATTAAAAGCTTGTGGTGTGAATATATTTATGAAGGAGGGTCATATTATGACAGTTTTAGTTTTTGTAGTGGTTTTTATCATCGTTTGTATTTTCGGGCACAATTGTCTGGCTTTGTTATATAAGCAGAAAGAAGACATTAAATCCGGAAAAATTGGCATGATGGATGGTAATACTCCATTAATTTGGGCCGGGGTTCTGTTCTTGTATCCGTGCGCTGCCGCCATGATAACGTGCAAAATCTGTGGGATGGGGTTCAATTCCGACAGAGGTATTATCGCGACTTCTGTATTCTATATGTTGTACAGTTTTGTTGTCTTGGTGCCATGGGTGCTTTTTAAACCGGCTTGTTTCCATGTACTTAAATACGTGGAAGCTTGTTTCTGGAAAAATAACAAAAATTAGTTACATTGTGTAAACACCACAAAGCAAAAACCGCCCAGCACCATCGGGCGGTTTTTCAAATGTTACTCATCCTCTCCACTCTACATGTCTAATACAGTACTAAGGCAGCGGAGGGGGAAACCGAGGTAGCGCTCGTACGGGCCATTCGACGTGTACACTGTGGAGGCATCGAAGCCGAGGCTGTAACCGCTAGGGATAGCAGAGCCATCATAGCGAGTAGATGACGCCCGCGACGACCACCCGTAGCCGTTGATGCCAGAGCCCCTGAAGGTAGCACCACTAACACCAGGCAGACTCATGAGCCCGCTGCGCACGAAGTAAAGAAACGAGTTCTGTTCGGGATAAAAGTTGATAGTTACTATCAACTTTTATATACTACTCGCCCCCGTTACTATATTCGTAAACTTGATAGTAGCTATCAAGTTTACTGTTTCGTGCGCAGCGGGCACGTCTATCCAGTTAATACTGCTGGTACTTTCAGGGGCGCTGGCGGCATCTACTGGTCATCGCGAGCTGCTACCTACACCTCGTCCACTTCGGCTACGGCTTATTATCTGCAAGTTGAGTCGTCTGCTATCAAACCGTCCCACTCCAGCCATCGTTACACCGGTTTCCCCCTCCGCTGCCTTAGTACTGTATTAGATATGTAGAGTGGTATAATGTATATACTATGCTAATCGATACACACTGTCATTTACACGACCCCGAATGGTTTACGCCCGAGCAATCGGAGTTGTTTTTGCAGGAAGCACGCGAAAACGGCGTGCAAAAGATTATCTGTATTGGCACCAATCCGCAGGATTCTTGGGATGCTCGCGACTACGCTAATGCGCATAATGACGTTTATTGGACTTACGGCATCCACCCCGAATTCTGTAGAAGCCCGAGAGAAGAAAATGTAGACATTTTCTTCCGAGGCGACGCCCAGAATATTGAGCAAAGCGAATTCGCCAGCCAGCCCGAAATGCTAGTGATGCCAGAATTATCGTCTTTTCGGGAATCTCCGGAGGTCAAGGTTACTGATGTTTGTCAAGAAAGATTAAAAGAGCGGTCAGCTGACCGCGAGGAACGAGAGCCCCGTAAAGACGGGCGCTCGAGTGGGTCTCTCAAGGCAAACGTTAGTAACCTTAATAGCAGGTTGGTTGCCATCGGTGAAATCGGCCTCGACTACCATTACGACGGCTACGACCGCACCGCCCAAATTCGCCTTTTCGAGCAAATGCTTCAGCTTGCGCTCAACCTCAATCTTCCAGTTTCACTCCATATTCGTGAAGCCTTCAGTGACGCACTAGCCATTATCGATAATTTTCCGAAAACTCGTGGCGTGGTTCACAGTTTCACTGGTTCTAAGCGCGACCTACGTCAAGCCTTAGAGCGTGGTTTTTACGTTGGTGTCAATGGTCTTTGTACCTACACCACTAACCCTTTACCCCCACTTGAAAAAATGGTCTTAGAAACCGATGCTCCCTTCTTGACTCCAATTCCGTTCCGTGGTACAATAAATAAACCAGGATATGTTAAAACTATTGCGACATATCTCGCGGAAAAATTGGGTGTGGCAGAAGCAAACATAGTGGAGCAAACAACTCAAAATGCGAGAAACATTTTTCAAGTCTAATCAAACCAGTATGAGCCGGGCTGAGGCCTACAATTTTTGCACTCCGGCTTCGGTGGAAGTTTATCGTGAGCTGATGGGCGTTGCTCAGGAGATCGAAACATGCCGTGCGTCAGTCTAGGTTCACGCAAAATTTACAAGGCCAAAATCATGAAATCCGGCGAAGGCTCAGTCAAGGCCACTGCGCCCGTTTGTGCGGCTGATTTATCGGCTATTAGTCAAGAAACTGAGAATCTAGTCAATATTGCCACTATTGCTGAAGAGGTTTTGCAATCCGAACAAATCCTCTCTAATCCGCAAACTGTACCGATTACTTCAGCTGGCGTCAAAGCTCCCAAGCAGCCACTTTACTACAAAGTTCAGTCTAATATTCTACGCCCAGCCCGCGCTAAAGCTTTGCGTCGTGCTGTGGTCAAAGCAATCAATAGTCCTGCGCACAAGGCCTCCAAAAATACTCATCCCATAAAAACTGATACCCTGCAAGTACTGCTCGACGGCACCAAGGTGCAAATTCGCGCACATCGGGCACCAGTTTCTCGCGTTGGTCAGAAAATCATCGATACTCCCGCCACCAAGACTCAAAAAACTCCGCGTCACTTCAAAAAGGCCCAAAAACTTGCTCAGCGAGCGTCGGAAAGAGTCACTATCACCGCCCGTCAAATGCGCCGTCGTCCCAGTCGTGCTGAGCTTATCAATGCCGAGTCCAAACTTGGCAGCACCATTTTTGGTCCTGTGCCCACCGGTCATCGTCGCGAATTCTTCCATGACCGTGAGAATGTCTGGATTTGGCACGAAGACTGGCTCGATCACGAACATCATGCACGCCAGCTCACCGTGCGCTACGAGGTTCGTCCCTCCGGTGTTTATAAAAAGATTTCCGCTGGCAAATATATCCAGCTCAAGGGCGCCGAGCTCGACAACTTCCGCCAAGCCACCAAAGTTTATCTGCATATTATCAAGCAAAAACTCTACGCTCACGCAAAATAAAGTATAATTAGAGTTATGATTTATCTAGATCACGCCGCCGCTACTCCAGTTAGCGACAAGGCCCTGGCCGCTATGCAACCGTATTTTACAGAGGAATTTTTCAATCCCTCCGCACCATATCTTCCAGCCAAGCGCGTGCGCGAGGCTTACGAATCCGCCAAAGACCAAATCGCCCATTGTATTGGCGCAAAAGGTGTCGACCTCGTCATCACGGCGGGTGCCACCGAATCGATCAATTTAGCCTTTACTGCGCGTCGTGGCAAATCTCTTGTGCTTGCCACCGAACATACTGCTGTCCTAGAAGCGGCAAAAACTGGAGATTATGACTTAATCTTGGTTGACAAAACTGGCTTAATTCAGCTTGATGACCTGAGCCAAAAACTCACCGACGAGGTCGACTTCATCTCAATTTCGCTCGCCAATAATGAGCTTGGTACGATTCAACCTTTAGCGGACATTGCTGAGATGATTCGTCAAACCCGTCAAGACCGGCTCGCGCGGGGAATCACTACGCCACTTTATTTTCATTCCGACGCTTCACAAGCCCTTAATCTCATGGATATTAGTGTGGCGCGCCTTGGGGTAGATTTGCTCACGCTCAACGCCGCTAAGTGTGGCGGTCCCAAAGGTGTTGGTGCGCTCTATCTCGCACATGGTGTCAAAATCTCGCCGCTTGCTGTGGGCGGCGGGCAAGAGCGTGGCCTGCGTTCGGGTACCGAAAATGTCCCGGGAGTAATTGGTTTTGCCACGGCCGCATCCGATGCTAAAACACACATCTCCTATCATCGCAAGCAATACCAAGAAATGGCCAAAGTTCTTCGTCAAGAACTCGCACGTACCCCCATTGTAGCACAAGATATTGAAAAAGTCAAGCATAATCTTAATTTAGAAATATCACAACCACTTTTCCTTGGTAATCCTAAACACCAGTTGGCGAATTTTGTGCCGGTGTGTCTTCCGGGCATTGATGCCGAGCGTCTGATTTATAAGTTTGAGCAAGAGGGGATTTTAGTCTCCACCGGTGCCGCCTGTGCCGCAAACAAGGGAAGCAAATCACACGTTTTGGCTGCTATTGGTTTGAGCGATACTGAAATTTCCGGGTCGCTCCGCATCTCTCTCGGTAGCACCAACAACCTCGGCCAAATCAAACAGGCTGCACAGATCATTGTCCGTATCGTAGTAGAAGAATATCTCCGGAGTGCGCATGCCTAAAGTCTACCTCGGTATGTCTGGTGGCGTGGACTCGTCGGTTTCGGCCGTTCTCCTCAAGGAGCAGGGCTACGACGTCACTGGTGTCTATATGAAAAACTGGTCCAAAGACCTCCCCGGTATGAAATGCCCCTGGGCGGAAGACCTGGCCGATGCTAAGCGCGTGGCGGTGCAACTCGACCTTGATTTTGAAGTTTGGGATTTTGAGGCTGATTACAAACAAAAAGTGGTTGATTATATGCTGGCCGAGTTCCAAAAAGGTCGCACGCCCAACCCCGATATTATGTGTAACGAGCAAATCAAGTTCAAACTTTTTTACGACCGTGCTCTCCAAAACGGCGCTGACTTTATCGCGACTGGGCATTATGCTCGTACCGACGGCCAAAATCTCCTGCGTGCCGTGGACGAGAATAAGGATCAGACCTATTTTCTCTATCGCATGAGCAACGCTGCCACTGCCAAAACTATTTTCCCTGTGGGTGGCATGACTAAGCCCGAGGTAAAAGCGCTTGCAGCCGAGAAAGGCCTCGACGTCGCCACCAAAAAAGAGTCTATGGGAGTTTGTTTTGTGGGCGAAGTTGGTATGAAAGATTTTCTCAAAGAATTTCTAGACACTCATCCCGGCGAAATTCGCGATGTTGAAACTAATAAAATCCTAGGCTATCACGACGGTGCGATTTTCTACACTATTGGTCAGCGCCACGGTCTCTATCTGGGTGGCGGATTACCCTATTATGTGGTGAAAAAAGACCTTGCTCAGAATATCGTCTACGTTTCACGCAATCTTAACGACGCTAACCTCTGGAGCGACCGTCTGCAGCTGGAAAATATTCATCTTCGCACTAATCTTCCCGCTTCTGGCCAAGTCCAAGTGCGCCCGCGCCATCGCGCCCCACTAGTACCAGCAAAGTTGGAAGGCGAGGTTTTGATATTCGCCACCCCCATCAAGCGCCCTGCCGCTGGCCAATCTGCCGTTTTCTACGACGGCGAAGTCTGCCTGGGTGGCGGCATCATCGCTGATTAGTTATCTGTGGTATAATATATTCTATGAATGCAAACGAAATCCGCCAAAAATTTTTAGATTTTCAAGTTAAACACGGACATAAAGTTATCCCGCCTGCACCACTCGTGCTCGAAAATGACCCCACTACCCTCTTTACTGGTTCTGGCATGCAACCGTTATTGCCATATTTGCTCGGCCAGCCGCACCCCGAAGGTACTCGCCTTACAGATAGCCAGCCATCTATGCGCTTGCAGGATATCGAAGACGTTGGTGACCCGCGCCATACTACAGTGTTTGAGATGCTGGGCAACTGGTCTTTGGGCGATTATTTCAAAAAGGAACAAATCGAGAATTATTTCGAGTTTCTTACCAAAGAAATTGGCCTCGACCCCGAGCGGATTTACGTCACTTGTTTTATTGGCAACGAGAAATACGGCATCCCCAAAGATACCGAAGCTGCAGCAATCTGGCAAGAAGTTTTTGCGAAAGCTGGCGTCGAGGCTAAAATTGCCGAAATCGGCTCCGCTAAAGTCGGCGACAAACGGGGAATTAAGCCCGGTGAGCGGATTTTCTTCTACGATGACAAAGAGAACTGGTGGAGCCGAGGCGGTGGCATTGAAACTACTCCTTTGGGCGATCCTTGCGGTCCTGATTCCGAAGTTTTCTATGACTTTGGTGAGGATAAGCAGGACGTGGAAAAATATGGCCAAGCTCACCCAGCTTCGGATGGTGCGCGGTTTATGGAAATTGGCAACCAAGTCTTTATGCAGTACAAACGCAACGAAGATGGTACCTTCTCTGAACTTGAGCACAAGAATGTCGACTTTGGTGGTGGTTTGGAGCGTCTAGCAGCCGCAGCTATAGGTAGTTTTGACGTATTCAAGATTTCTTTAATGGCGCCAATTATTGCCAAACTTGAAGAAATTTCGCACAAAAGTTATGATACTAATACTGACGAAATGCGTATCATTGCCGACCACTTGCGTGGGGCTTATCTCTTAGCCGCCCAAGGTTTGCAACCTAGCAACAAGGCTCAAGGTTATGCTTTGCGTCGTTTGGTGCGTCGCGCTGTATTGAGAGCTCTCGACCTTGGCATCGGTCAAGAATTTCTTGCGCAAATCATCCCAGTGATTGCCGAAAATTACACCGAACTGTCTGATGATATCTTGCCAAACCGTGCTCAAGTGTTGGATGTGCTCACCAAAGAGGAAGTCGCTTTCCGCAAAACCATCAACAAGGGCGTCAAAGAATTGCAAAAAATGGCCCAAGCCGACACCACGATTGACGGTCAAGAATTGTTTAAATTGCAAGATACCTACGGTTTCCCACTCGAGCTCAGCGTAGAAGAAGTTTACAAAATGGGCTTGAATTTGTCTAAAAACTATCAAGATGAGTTTGAGGCAGCATTGAATGAACAGCGCGAGCGCAGCAAGACCGCCTCCAAAGGCATGTTCAAAGGTGGCCTCTCCGATACGTCCGACCAAACCGTTAAATACCATACTGCTTGCCATCTCTTGCTAGCGGCTCTGCAGCAAGAAATTGACCCAAGCATTGAACAAAAGGGAAGCAACCTCACTCCGGAGCGTCTACGTTTTGACTTCAACATCGATCATAAGCTGACTCCTGAGGAATTAGCCAAAGTCGAGGCACGTGTTAATCAGTGGATTGAAGCTGATTTACCCGTAATCTTTGCTGAATACGACAAAGATTACGCCTTTGATGCGCTCCACGCGCACGGTAGTTTTCGCGACCGTTATCCAGATCGTGTTACGGTATATACTATTGGTGAGGGTGATACACCGGAAAATATCCAAAATCCAGTTTCGATTGAAATTTGTGGCGGCCCGCACGTTACGCATACCGATGAGCTCGGTAAATTTAAGATTACCAAAGAAGAATCCTCCAGCGCCGGCGTCCGCCGCATCAAAGCGATATTGGAATAATCCCATCAAAAAAGCAGGAGGCTTGACGATTTAGGGTTTTAGCGTTAGAATGGGAATATAAATTTGGATTAGTTGTCCTTAGTCTTGTGGCTGAGGACAACTTTTACTTTAGATAATTCAGATAACTGAACATCCAAAGACAAAGCAATCTTCTTCATGCTCACCTCTCCTTACTCTTAAAACTACTATTGGTATCGACCAAAAGTTACGTCTAGCCCCTGCCTACATCTATCCTATCATATTTGTTGTAAAAAGTACAACACTTTATCTCGTGTGCAAGGAGGAAAAGCGCTAATATTATTGACAAAAAGCATAATCCGTGCTAAAATGGAAGTATGGCATGAAGAATTATGTCATCGTATAACTAAAGTTTGATTAGATCGCCATTTTACTGGTACCAGTATTTTTATGCTCACGAGACATAAAAATACCCCGACTTTAGTGTTTAATAACCTACTCAAGCGGCTTTGCCCTCCGTTTTTACTAAACAGTGTGGATCACCAGTTTAGCGAAAATAGAGGGCAAAGTTCAACAAAATTTGCCCAAAAATACACATCCCAAGGAGGAAATAAAATGGGTAAATTTACCAATCTTGAGATTCACACCGAACCGGAAACTACGCTTTTCCCACAGGAAGTAAATGCTATCCTATCCGTAATTAATCAGGTGCTGGTAAGCCTTAGCGACCACTATCCTGTACGGGGAACGTTTATTTTGGACGGGCAGAAAACGGGCGAAGAAGCAAGATGTATCCTGCGCTTCGATTTAGAGGACGGACCGGCGCCTTATACTATTGAGGCTACTAAGGACACCTCATCAGATGAATTGGCAGAAAGGGCGATTAACAGTGTTTTGTCTTGGCCGGAAAAATGGACACCGTATCCGTATACCACCGAAGACGAGCAGGCCGGCCAATTTTCCAGCAAGGTGTATCGGCGGTCGGAGTTAAGAGTATTAGTCTTAAATACCACGCACGGGCGCTTTCTGGCCAGTTGCTACATTGCCTTTTCTGAAGATACGCAAAACAAAAATATCGCTGTACTTAGTGCCGTAGCGGAAGTGCTTGCCCAGATGGGAAAAGAGGACGAAGGCTTGCAACAGTCAGTTCATCAACTCCGCAATTACTTTACTCCGGTCGATAAAGAGATTTCAACCCTGATTAATCGTCTATTTGATGAGTGTAGTATACCGGAGCTGAGAGCATGGCGCGACTGGCATGAACCGGCAAACACGTCCGGCGATTTGACCTTATTTTTTGAGTAGGTATCGTAAACTGTTCAGCCGTGAGGTTGAGCAGTTTTTTTATTCGTCCGCTAGGCGCTCATCATAGCGCATTCGTGAAGCCGAATGGCGCACACTTCGGCGATGATGCCGCAGATGTACCAAATAGAATGCCACTCCAATCTGCACTACTGTAATAATCGACGACGCGCCCAGAATAAAACCAATCCCAAAATCATACATTACTCCGCAGAGCAACATACCCATCGCTTCGCCCGCAAAACTCATCACATGCTTAATTGTGCTGTAGCTCAGCTGATGTCGATTGTCTACCAGGTTGATATAACAGCCATCAGTCACATCCTCGTAGGCGGTCGAAATCAGAATTGACCACGTAAATGCAATCATCGAAATGAACGGGTCTTCCGCCACAATTGCGATAATATATGCCAGCAGGCGAATGCCAAATTTGAGAGTTAGTGTAAGATAATCATTCTTGGGTGTAAAATATTTCAGCGCCAGCACGCCCACCACATCCGAGAGGATTCCCACAATCAGCAGATAATTCGTGGCCGTCCCAGCCGAAAACTCCAAGTAATTTGTGAGCACCAGCATTTTTAACCCTAGCGCTGCCGCAAATGACATCGCCGCAAGAAACGCATAAATCATGTAGCAAACCTGCAACTTACTCTTGAGCACATATTTCAAAATCGAATCGTTCCGTGGCGTCTCTTTTTCGGTTGGCTTCACTTTGAAGCTCGACATCGTGAGGACGGCCAGACTTAGAAAAATTACTGAAATTACCAGACAGGCATTATAATCAATCAGGCTACCGAACACCGTTTGCCCTAGCATCACGCCACCCACCAGCACACCTATGTCGCGAAACCAATATTCCACCAACTTGCGCTTGCTATAGATTTCGTTATTTTTAATTACAACCGTGATTAATGGGTAGACACTCGCCACAATTAGATAACTTGTAATTACATCCACTACTGTGCAGATACTCATCGCCCAAAAATTTACACTGGCGTCTAGCCCGCGCAAGACCAGCAAATCTACCAATTTTATCCCGAGAACGATGGTCATAAAGGCCTTGAGGTGGCGCATTTTCAGGCGATACCCCACAAAAATCACGCCCACTACACTCAGCATCAAGCCAACACTAGTCATGATACTTACGTCCGCGGCGGTAAAACCATTGTCCTGCAACCAAAGTTGGCGAAAATTCTCCCACAGCCCCACTGAGGTACTAAAAAACGCCAACATCGCCAGAATCTTGCGCTCTAGCATGGTTTTCTTGGATGGACGCCGACTGGTTTTCTTCATATTTCTTCAAAAATGTTTGTTTGAATGACCTTTTGCCACCATTTTAGCATAAAAGTTATGGTTGTAACAGGTTTTTTATACAACAAAAACTCCCCAGTCCGCCATCTTTCGATTTTGAACTGGGGTTTCTTGCCTGCTTATCTTTCCGGTGCTTCCTGTATACCCAGTGTAAATATCCAGAACCGTAAATCGGGATAGCACTCCAGCTCCCTCAGATTATACCAGATCTGGTCTTTCTCCCAGAGCGTATTCAGGGTGTGCTGAATATGTCTGAAAAGGCAGGAGCAAAAGAAAGTATCCTGCCACTCTCTGGCGCCACTGAAAGTAATCCGGATTTCACCAGTAGTTCGCCGGACGTCCTGTTTGCTCTTATCACCGTTACAAGAATCATCAGTGTAGTCGGTCAGCAGGATATCATACGGTATCCGAATGCCACCATACCAGTGAGTAATGCCACAGTCCTTCAGCTTTTCCCAGATAACATCCAAAAAATCAGGCAGACATTCCATCTCGTCAAGCTCCTCCAGTAACGATTTCGTTATCTCATTATCGACACCTTTCGGGTTGATATTCTGCAAAGCGTCACGGATATCGTCAATGCTGGCGGTCCCAGTTGCATTGATGCTGGGGCATATCTTCAGCATCTGCATTTTAACAGGAGCAAAAGACCCTCCACCTTTGTTGCTCTCGATGTCCAGCTGATAATAGGGTTTGTGTTCCTTGTCCCGCTGAAACTCTATGCAGCAGCGCCAGCCGTTCGGCAGATTTTCACGATAATCACACACCAGTTTTTCAATACCGCGCATAATCTTCGCATTCAACTCCGGGGTACACTGAGATACGTAATTGTTTACTTTCATTTTTTGTTTCCTCCTAAAGAAAAATCTCTACGGTTCACCGTAGGATATAAGCCCACCATTTACATAGCATGCAAAAATAGGCTTATATCCTACGGTTCACCGTAGGATATAAGCCCACCATTTACATAGCATGCAAAAATAGGCTTATATCCTACGACGACTTATAAGATTCTAAGGAAAAAACGTCATTCAAGTAGGCCTTCAAGGTGCTTGATAGGGAATCTCTATACCCTATAACCTCATTATAGCACACATAATTAAAAAAGTCAATAGTAGTATAGTAAAATCTTGATAATTAGCAAAAAATATGATAAGCTAATAAGTATGAGCTGGTGGGTGTTACCTTAAAATTTGGCTAAAATCCACCGCAAAAATCTAAGAAGGGTGGTGTAAACCATGAAAAATGTTATGGACTATGGCAAAGCGAGAGGTATGACGCTTGTCGGGAAGTATTTACCCAAACTCAACCCATTCCAAAGTATAGACTTAATCGGAACAATGGAAGAATGGGGGCAAGTACGCTACAAGTATGGGGACACTATGATACATCGCATCGATTACCCAATTGGCCATGCGCAGGTTAAGCAAAATGCAGTTCAAGGTACGAACGGCTTTGCGGAGAGTATTCCGGAGCTGATTTCTGCTGTACGCAAACAGGGAAATTCCGGAGTTGTGCTTATTGCGCAGCCTACCCATCCGTCTCCACCACGTTATCTCTATTTGGGAGGGTTTAATATTCTATTTTGTTTAGGCAGTCATGTGGTAATTGAGCTTGTTGGTAAAGCCTTTGACGGGCATGAGCTGACACAAGGACTGGGCTATCACGAACAGTACTGTCTGAATTGGGATGACATTCCGTTTGTAATGTCCAGGAATAATTTGGTACGGCGTGCGACCTCAATGAAATGGATAACAGTCAATGAATATCAGATTCAACGTCATAATAGAATACAGTTTTTGGCCGAATCTTGTCATTATCCGTTGGGGGAGGTGGAGTCAAATGTGCCAGAGATATTACCCTTATTAGACGACTCTGCTCTGAGGCTATTGTTGGATGATATTGTGGTTGAACTGCGCGGGAAGAGAGTTTTGCTGGAATATGACAAAATGAGACTGTTTGGTGTGCAGGGAAACGTCGTGGAGCATAATGGTCAAATTGAAATTCAGCCTTGGGAGATTTTTTGCCCCGAACGCTGGTCGTAATTTCAGTATTGAAAGGATTCGCTATTTTATATTACAGCGAATCCTTTTCCACTCTACATATCTAATACAGTACTAAGGCAGCGGAGGGGGAAACCGGTGTAACGATGGCTGGAGTGGGACGGTTTGATAGCAGACGACTCAACTTGCAGATAATAAGCCGTAGCCGAAGTGGACGAGGTGTAGGTAGCAGCTCGCGATGACCAGTAGATGCCGCCAGCGCCCCTGAAAGTACCAGCAGTATTAACTGGATAGACGTGCCCGCTGCGCACGAAGTATGGCAGGGAAGTTTAGCCTGTATCGAGATGAAAACGTTGCAGGAAATAGCTATACTTATGATTTTGAATTGATTATATTTGCAAAAGCATCAACGATTTCTTGTTTTGTTATGCGTTCCGGTGAACGTAACTTTACTAACGGTATATTAGCGCCATTGAAGATTCTTTCTATTTCTGCATCCCTACTTATTCTATCGTTTGAATCATGTGTAGCGTCATCAAGCTCTACAGCACATAATACACTTAAATCTCGTCGTTTCAATAATACATAGTCAACTGACTTGCCATTTATATGGTAAAAGGCGCTTTTCCAATTCTGACCCTTCACTCTATGGTCCAGCAGTGATGATAAATGTACTTGAGGTACTATATAGCACTTATCATCAAAAATATTACACAATGTTTCAAAGAATTTCTCTTCGCATTTGGTCATGATGTGCCTCTTTGAATAATATTTGTAAACTGGCTTACTAACCCTCTGCGACGGGTTGCTTTTTATTCTCACTACCAGTACTAGCGCAAGAAACAAAAACAATGCTACTACTAAAATTATTTCCATTATTTCCTCCATACTACTTCACGCAAAAACACCATGCACACTAGGACTTTTTATATCACTCAAACAAGGCTTATTCATATCAAAATCTTGTGGTCAGGGTGATCGGATTTGAACCGACGACCTCGCAGTCCCGAACCGCGCGCGCTACCAACTGCGCCACACCCTGCCAAAACCGTACTGGATTATCTATATTTTACCACAAAACCCCGCCCGTGCTATAATAATATCCATGAACAAACGAACGGGAATTATTATAGCAATTATTATTTTAGTCTTTGGTGGGTTGATTGGAATTTCGATTTTCCAACATCAACAAGAGTCACAAGCGTCTGAAACCGAAGAAGAAATTGAGCTAGAAACTAGTGCTTATGGCATAACTATTCCTACTCTTGCCGCAATCGAATCGTTAACTGGCACTATTGACTATAGCAAATATGACGTCGCTAGTATTGTTCCGTCCAATGAATTTTCCGGCAATTTTTCGGAAAATATGAAGGGTAACCCCAAGGCACATGTGGTGCTGTATGAATACGCCGACTATCAGTGTGAGCACTGCGCCGCGATGAACCCATATCTCAATGCTATTCTCGAAGAATATGGCGACCAAGTAGCTCTAGTGTTTCGCACCTATATTATGCCATATCATACTCACGGCGTAATTACTGCCGCCGCCGCCAATGCCGCCGCTTTGCAAGGCTACTGGGCAGAGTTCAAGGATATTGTCTTTGCCAATCAAAATGAATGGTTCTATGCCAAAGAGTCCGAAATGCTTGACTATCTCGACAAATACTTTACGGCTGCTAGTGGTGGTAAGGGTGACCTCAAGCAGTTCCACCAAGATATGCAAAGCGAAGCCGTCAAGCAAAAAATCGCTTTTGATATGGGAATCTCCGACAAAGCCGATTTGAAATGGACACCATCAGTGTACGTGGAAGATAAATTCATGAACCAAAAAGAAATCGGCGGCACCTATGACGATTTCTTACAAGCAATCCGCGACGAAATTGACGCACGTCTCAGCAAAACTGCTAAGTAACACCTCTAGTGCATCAGGCCACCCCGTGCTATAATGAGGGAATGGATGCAATTCTAGGAGGTTTAAACCCAGCCCAGCGCGAGGCGGTCGAAACTTTGACTGGCCCAGTGTTGGTTTTGGCTGGTGCGGGCTCTGGCAAGACTAAGGTTCTCACCCACCGCATTGCCAACTTGATTGCACGCGGTACGCGCCCTGACCAAATTTTAGCTGTTACTTTTACCAACAAGGCCGCTACCGAAATGCGCCGTCGCCTCTGGGGGCTGCTCGAGCGCCAGCGTGAAGATGTGGTTGGTCGCCAAGATTTGCAAGATAATTACGTGCTCAAATTTAGCCAAGCCGCTGGAGTAGCGCCGTCGCCAAATGCAGATGTACCTCGAAACTTCATGCCCTATATGGGAACTTTTCACGGGATTTGTGTGCGACTTTTGCGCATCGAGCACGAAGCTGCTGGGATTGCACGGAATTTTACGATTTATGATTCAGATGATCAACTTACCTTGATTCGCCGTTTGCTCCGCGAGATGAAACTTACCAAAGACAAAAGTTTCACTGCCAAAATGATACACGCCCAGATTTCGCACTGGCAGACCATCGGCATGACGCCGGCCGAAGCGCGCAAGGAGGCCTTTTACCCTAATCAAAAGCAAACCGCCGAAGTTTTTGCACGCTATAACGAGGAAAAACGTGCCGCAGACGCGCTGGATTTTGATGACCTTTTGATTAAAACCGCCAATCTATTGCAAACCAATACTGAAGTCCGTCAAAAATGGCAACGCAAATTCCGCCATATTCTGATCGATGAGTATCAGGACACTAACGCCGTGCAATACCGCTTGATTAAATATCTCGTGAATGAGGAGCGCAATATTTGCGTGGTGGGTGATGATTGGCAGTCGATTTACTCTTGGCGTGGTGCCGATTTTACCAACATTCTCAATTTCGAACGCGATTTTCCGGGCGCTAAGGTGGTGAAACTTGAGCAAAATTATCGTAGTACAGGCAACATTCTGGCCGCTTCACAGCAGATCATCAATCAAAATAAAACCCGCACCAGCAAAACCCTCTTCACCGAATCTGGCAAGGGTAGCCCAATCACGGTTGAAGGTCTCATGGATGAGGCAGGCGAAGCCAATTATGTTGCGCGCCAAATTATGCGTATAAAGACCCCTGGCCGTCAGTATAGTGATTTTGCTATTCTCTATCGCACTAACGCTCAATCGTATGCTTTTGAAAAAGCCTTCATGGCTCTACGCATCCCATATAAAATCATCGGTGGCGTGCGTTTCTACGACCGTAAAGAGGTGAAAGACGTGCTTGCTATTCTTAAACTCCTAGTGAACCCGCGCGACCGCGTGAGCCTAGAACGTATTGCTAAGAACGTCTTGCCTGGCGTGGGTGCTTCATCGGTAGAGAAGGTCTTTAGCTTCTTCGATGCCAATCCCAAGATGACCCTGCGCGAGGCGGCTGATGTTCTGAGTGCGCGCGCCAAAGTTTCTTTGCTTCGTGTAGCGAATTTTATTGAACAATATCAAGAACGTATCCAAGAAACCGACCTTACCGAAGTGTTCGGTGCAGCCGGAGCTGAAATTATGGCTGGGGCCACAGCTCTAGTTTCGCCGGAAGAAATCGTCGAACAAGCCGTCAAATACTTTGATTTTGCTCATCTGGTACACAGCGAAACTCCCGAAGGTTCCGAGCGTATGCAAAACTTGGAAGTACTCGCCAGTAACGCTAGTGCTTATGCCTCGATTGACGAATTCTTGGCCGACGCCGCCCTGCTCAGTTCAGCTGACGAAAGCACCGATAAAAACTCCGTTTCACTGATGACCCTACATGCTGCCAAAGGGCTAGAGTTCCCAGTAGTTTTCATTGTTGGGCTTGAGGAGGGACTTTTCCCCAGTAGTCGAGCCGGCGAATCTGAGGAAGACTTGGAAGAGGAACGTCGCTTGGCCTACGTCGGTATGACTCGTGCCATGAAAGACCTCTTCCTTACCTTCGCTAGCTCGCGCTACGCTTTTGGTGGACGCAACTATAACGCCCCCTCGCAATTTTTACTCGAACTTGGCTATAATCCTTATGGTTCGGGCGGTTTTGGTGAATCTGGTGCTTTTGATGTAGAGATTAGTAATGTCGATGCTGGTGCGCCCGGGATCTTCGGCGGCGACCCAGACGGGGAATTTAGTGACTTCAGTAGTGATTTAAGCTCAGATTTTGACCCATTCCCAGACGACGTCCCGGTATTTGAGGGCTGATGCGGGAAAGGTCTGTTATAAGCATAAGACTATTGACAATTTGGCTTATCTTTGCTATAATAGGGGTGCAATGATTAAATTGCAATCAAGAATCAGAGATTTTTGCTGCTTAGTACTGATTGGGCTAATTGGCATATTTTTGGCGTTTAGCTGTTTTTTGCGGCCAGGCGCAGCTTTTGCCGATGATGAAACCTCTGACGATACGATGCATTTTGTCACAATCTACGATGATGGCGCTGAATTGACAGTAAAAACCGCCGCTCCCACTGTAAAAGATGTTTTGGAGCGTGCTGAAATCAGTATCAACGATGCGGATTTGGTGGAGCCTGCGCTGGATTCTGTAATTACTAGCGATGATTACAATATCAATATCCATCGCGCCCGCCCGGCGCTGGTGATTGACGGCATGAACCGGCGATATGTGATGACGGCTAGTTTTGACCCCAAAACTATTGTGCGCGAAGCTGGTTTGACAGTCTATGATGGAGACGAGATTATAATTGACGTTAATCGTAGTTTTCTAGAAGCTGGTGCAGTTTCAACCTACCGTGTAGAACGCAACGGCGGGCGTACGTTGACAATTGAGGAGAGTATCCCCTATGCCACCGAAACGCGTTATGATTATAACTTAGCCAAGGGCGAGCGTCAGTTAGAACAACCAGGAGAGGATGGTCGTCGTCTCAGTATCTATGAAGTAAAATTTGAGAACAATGTGGAAGTCTCGCGCGAGCTGATTTCTGAAGAAACGGTGCTGGAACCGGTGCCAGAGATTATTGTCGTGGGCGCCAAAGCTACTATCCCACCAGAGCGGGCACAGTGTGCTAATTGGGCACGCGAAGCTGGCGTGGCTGAAGAAGATTTGCAAGTGGCACTAGATTTGATTTACCACGAATCAGGCTGTCGCTATAATGCCAAGAACTCTAGCTCCGGCGCCTATGGTATTCCACAGGCTTTGCCAGGTAACAAAATGGCCACCAAGGGTGACGACTGGGAAACAAATCCGGTAACACAAATTCGCTGGATGATTGATTATGTGAATGGACGTTATGGTGGTTGGCAACAAGCAATGAATTTCTGGCGGTGCTTGGGTACTTGTAGTTCCAAGAATGGCACTGTCAACAACAAGGCGTCTTATTGGTACTAAACCATGAAAAACAATAAGTCTCTCGGGCAACATTGGCTGAAAAATCGGGGAATTTTGGATGAGATTGCTGATTTGGCGAGCGTTGGCTTGGATAAGGATACGCTTTGCGTGGAAATTGGCCCAGGGCTGGGGACACTAACTTCGAGCCTTTTGCGCCGGTTTTCGCAGGTGATCGCAGTGGAGTATGACGAGAAATTGGCGGAGAATTTGCTTAAATCTTTTCCGGGCAAAAATTTGCAAGTTGTGCATGGCGATATCTTGCAGACTGATTTAGCCGAATTAGCAAAAGATAAACCCTATGTAGCAGTAGGGAACATTCCGTATTATATTACCTCACCGATTGTGCGTATGTTGATTGCTGTGACGCCCCTACCAGAGCGGATTGTACTTTTGATGCAAAAGGAAGTAGCGCAGCGCATTGCGGCCGAGCCGGGGGATCATAGCCTGTTGTCGCTCTATGTGCAGAATCAGGCTGAAGTTGAACTTGGACCGGTGGTGAAGGCTGAGGAGTTTACCCCACCACCAAAAGTTGATAGTCAGGTGATTGCCCTGACGCCGTTAAAAGAGGCACAAATTTCGGCAGCAGCGCTCATGCTGGCTAGTCGAGGTTTTTCTAACCCGCGTAAAAAACTTAGTGCTAATTTGGCTAATGCTGAGTGCACAAAAGCGGATTGGGAAAACATTTTACAACAGTGTAGGATCAATCCGGCTGCACGGGCGCAAGATTTGGACTTGTGGGATTGGCAAGAATTAAACGATTTTATGAAAAAGACTTGATAAAATCAAGCATAAGCGCTAAAATAATAACAAACTGTATATTAAATTAACATAACGCACAGGAAACACGCAAAAAGGGAGGCAAAAATGAACCCTGAAGACAACAATCTAAATCCAAATCCGGGCACACCAGGGGCCGGGATGACTAATGAGCCACTTGGAGCCGGTGGTTTGACGATGGCTGATGGTTTAGCCTCAGCTCAAGATAATTTAACGTCAGCTGGTCTAGCGGCCAGCACCGGTGAAGGCGTCATGGATTTGAACCAACTTGGGGCTACTGCTCCTGAAGCCGTAATGACTCCACCGATTGATGAGCCTTTGATTCCAGCCGCACCCGTGCCAGGATCAATTGGTAGCGTGACTTCCGTGCCACCAGTAAATACCGATCCGATGGCTGGTGCGATGCCGACTGAGTCGACAGTGACTGCTGGTGCTGTACCTGTGGCGGAGCCTGCTCCAGCTCCATACAATCCCTTTGCGCAAACTACAACGGCGGCTCATACCGCCCCAGCTCCAGAGCCAACTGCGGCTGGCATAACGCCAAACCCGACCTTTCAGCCTGCTGTGCCGCCAAAGGCTAAGATGAAACTAAGCCCTTTGATGCTTGCTCTTTGTGCTGTTTCAGGTATCCTGCTGATTGCTACGATTGTGCTTGCTGTGTTGTTGGTCAATGCAAACAACAATCCTAAGATTGTTTACGTCCCTCAAACTCCAAACGAAGAATCTAACGCTCGTATTGAAATGCTGACTTGCTCGCGTGAAAGCGATTTTGCTGGCTATGCTGGTACAGAAGAACCAGCGATGGGCTCCGAGACAATCACTGCTAGCTATACCAACAACGAACTTCGCGCTGTGACTATGGAATATGCAATGCGTTTTGCCGATGAAGGCGCAGCTAGCGTTGCTCAGGCCAACTTTGTTGCTGAACAGGCCGAATTGCTTTCTAGCATTAGTAATTCCTTCGCTGTTGATTATGATTTGAATGGCAGCAATCTTGATATCACGATTGCTTCTGGGCGTGATGCTTTTGCCGAAACCGACGCCTCTACTTTGATGTATGGTTTGGGCAATGGTAATTCTTCCGTGTCACTAGACTCAGTGCGTAATTTATACGAAAGCGCTGGGTTTATCTGCTCAGTTGAATAAGTAATCTCAAAACAGGCTATTCCGGTAGCCTGTTTTTTGTGCTATAATTACATTATTATGTCAAAAGTTTATATTTGTACCGCAATCCCTTACGTCAATGGCAATCCTCATATCGGGCACGCTATGGACTATCTTTTGTCAGATGCTTATGCGCGGTTTCGCCGTAACTTGGGTGATGAAGTGCGTTTTCAGGTTGGTACAGATGAACATGGTAACAAAGTTTATAGTACAGCTCAAAAAAACGGCCTACCAGTTGAAGAATATGCAACGCAGAATTCGCATAAGTTCCAAGATTTCATACAAAAGCTCAATATTAGTTATACTGACATAATTCGCACAACTGATCCTGAGCACGTGCGCCGTTGTCAAGAAATTTGGCAAAAGTTGTCGCCCCATATCTATTCGGCAGAATACGATGGTTGGTATTGTGAGGGTTGTGAACGGTTTATTACGCAAAAGGAATATGAAGAAACAGGCGGTAATTGCCCGGACCACCAGAAGCCCTATGAGCGTTTGACCGAGAAGAACTACTATCTCCGCATCTCTGATTTTAGAGACGAAATTCGCGCTCAGATTGAAAGTGATCAGATGAAGATTTTGCCAGAGTTCCGCAAGCAAGAAATGTTACATTTATTGGAAGATACACTCGATATTTCCATTTCTCGCCCTAAGAAACAGCTGAGTTGGGGCGTACCCGTACCTGGTGATGATTCGCAAGTAATGTACGTCTGGGTGGACGCTTTATCAAACTATATCACGGTTCTAGGCTACCCCGACCAAGATATCTCTGATTTTTGGCCTGCCACCGCACAATTTGTGGGTAAAGATATTTTGCGCTTTCATGCTATCACCTGGCCAGCAATTTTACTAGGTCTTGGTTTACCACTTCCGCAAAACTTGGTTTCACACGGGCATGTTCTTAGTAACGGTCAAAAAATGAGCAAGAGTCTAGGTAACGTGATTGACCCGATAGAAGTCGTAGAACGTCATGGGCTTGAGGCCTTTCGTTATTATTTTTCACGTCATATCGATAATTTCATTGATTCAGATTTTACCTGGGAGAAATATGACGAAGCCTATAACAATGAGCTCGCTAACGACCTAGGGAACCTTGTGCAGCGCTTAGCTACGCTCTGCTCCAAGAACTCTGTTTCTGGCGTTTCAGACGGGCGGGGTGAGCTTGCTCCGGAATATATGACCCTGATGGATAAGTTCGAGTTCGCTAAGGCATTTGATTATGTCTGGACGCAAGTCCGAGAGTTGAATAAAGATATTGATCAAACTAAACCATGGGAGCTAGTTAAAAAGGGTGAAACGGATAAAGCACAACAGGTGTTGCGTGAGCTCGTCGTAAAAATAATGCAGACGGCTCAACTACTGGAGCCATTTTTGCCAGGCACTTCCGCTCAAATCTATCAAATCTTTGGCAATACTGGTATTATCCAGCGTCCAGAGACACCACTATTTCCTAAGGCTTAGTTTTCTTTAGCCCAATAGCGTTCGCCGCTCAATATATCATAGTTCACTAATTCGTAAGCGCGCATTATGTCATTATCTACCGGAGATTTGCTCTCAAGATAAGTGCGTGCTAAAATCGGCTCCACTGCGCACACTTCATCCAAAAGATACATCAACGTTGGTTTTTTAACGTCTAGTAAATTATAGAGTGCATTTACCAAACAATTAGGTGTGGTGGTTGGCAAGTCGACATTGCCAGTCTTAATTTCCAGCCCTTGCTTAGCATATTGCTGTTTAATCTCCTTCTCGGTGTATAGCTCATTCTCCAAATCAAAATTATCATAAATAAAATATGGAGTTATGTGTGCTAAATCAGTATCAACTTTGTCTGGCGAAGTCATATAAGCTCCAAGAATACCAGCCGCATGGTCTCCAAACCATAGAACCACAGTTTTTTCATTTAGCTTATCTAATTCTTTGATAAAATCGCCCAAGTACTTATCCGCATTGTGTAGGCTTTGAAAACTATGTTCTAGAGCTTCATTGGGAAATTCTCCCGTAATCTTGTAATCTAATTGCGTGTACCCTGCAGTGTCATATGGCGTATGATTCTGCATAGTTGAAGCACCAATCAGTTGCGGCTCATCAGAATTCTCCAAAATGTCCAAAATTTGTTGATAAATCGAACTATCGCTAAGATAGCCTTGACCATTTTCTAATTCATCATAATCCAGCTTATAAATATCAATAAATTTCTCAAAACCGAGTTTTGGATAAACAATGTTACGCTTATAAACACTTCCATCAAAACCATGAATCGCAAGAGTTCTGAAGTCGTTATCCAAAGCCCAACTTGCTACACTATCTAAAGCTGGTAACTTCGGAACGGTATTAATGTATTGCATGCTATTTGCCCAGTAATTCGACAACCCAGTGAACATTTCGAATTCAACGTTGGCCGTACCGCCACCGTATTCTGGAGAATACATATACCCACTGGGATACTTTTCAAACAGTTTACGGAGATTAGGTAACGGATCCCCACCTGTATGGGGATAATGTTTTGCTAAAACTTCAGGGTCGTAAAAAGTTTCATCCAGAACGATGATAATATTGTCCGCCACATCGCCAATATCCTTACGTGTAGTATCGGATTCTTTTGTAGCAGTGTACTTCTCATAAATCTCTTTTATACGAAGCTCATTATAATCATCGGGCTGCTCCATCTCGAGCCCACCGAGGTTATAGAGAAAGCCAATCAAAAAACCATTCTTCTGGTAATTTCCAGCTTGATTCCAACTAATGAAGTCGGTGTCCATTATTTTTACATATTGATCGCCAGTCTGCTTGTGGTGCACAATAAAACTCGTTGTCATCATCAGCGCAACCGCTGAAAGCAGAGCAAACGTAGTACGTGGGATAATTGACCATCGTTGCCACCGCGGCATACCAACCGTATCGCGGCCGATATGCTTACGCGCATAGTATTCTAGCATTCCGCTACCAACTAAAATGAAAATTACACCTAGTACTAGCCGTCCGATTCCCCAAACATCAACAAATCCCGCCACCTCACCTAGGTTACTAGCCATTTGAAAATCTTCTGGTAGGAGTGGGGCTTGCCTGGCTTTATACTTCTCCATGTTTATGTATGTTATGATGCTAATAATTGCAAAAGTTAGACCGGTGCCAAAGAACGTACACCAACAAAGGGAGACTATAAAACTCAAAATCAAAAATAAGAGCATGCAACTATACCAAAAAACCAATGGGTTTGATAGTATCCACTCCCATGTTGCATCAATATCGTTCATACGATGGCGCACCTCAATAAACCATGCAAATAGTACAGAAATAGCCATTAAAAAAACAACCGACAGCAGAACTCTTAGGCATCCTGGCATAGTATGACGTTTGCTGATGTGCGATTTTGAAGAATCTGCATCTATTTGTTTGGGTATGTTCTTAGCCATAAGACTATTATAGCATATCTTCGCTACAAAAAGTGATACCTCCTCGGAGGTATCACCTAAGCTAATCTGGTTAGCCTTATTTATCGCAGACGCAGTCATCTTCGCAAAGATAACCACCGGCCGAAAGTTTAGTTGCAACATCAGCAATGTAGAAGCCAATCACGCCACCAACCATTGGAAAGACCACGTAAGCCGCCAAGGCAAGGCCGGCCATACCGAGCAACTCACCGATACCGTCAGCAGTAGTTGGCAAAATTTGATACATCAAAGCTGCAGCTGGGTTAAAAATGAAGCTATCAGCAAGACCGAAGTAACCATTAGCAATGATTGTAGCAACAACAATAACAAGCGTCATGGCACCAGCGATTGCAAAAGCAAAAGTTAACGGGTTCTTGCGGACGTAGCGCAAAGTCCGGGCGAAACAGAACGCAATAATAACTGCGCCGAGGAGCTCAACCAGAGCCACGACCCAGAAAGTTTCACCGGTAACCTCTTCCATCATTGGCAATTCACCAACCGTGCCGCTGCTGAGGCGAAAAGCGTTGATAATAATCAATCCAATCCAGGCACCAAGTACTTGTGCCAAGATATACAAAACGCCACGAATAGCAGACATGCGACGAGTAGCCATCATGCCAACCGTAATGATTGGGTTAAGGTTAGCGCCGGACAAACCAGCCATCATAACATACACCGCAACTACGGCGAAAATTAGATAAAGTGGTTGCGCCAAGCCCAAAGTGAGCAGGAGCATCACAATCATCATAGTACCGAGCAACTCAGCAATCAGAGCGCCCCAAATCCGTGGTGACTTAAAAATAGTTAATATATTTTCGTTCTTGTCGCACTTGCGAGCGAAGAAGCCCTTGAGAGAAGGCTCGGCGCTGGCTGTCTGGACTGCTGGCGTAGCGAGAGCTTCTTTCTTGGCCTCTGGTTTGGTAGAAGGCTTCTTTGCTACCTTCTTTGGCTTTTGGTTTGCCATTTTTACCTCCTTAGATAATATTGACCTCATTGTAACACATATATGCTACAATTGTAAGCATGAAGTTAAACATAAGAGATAATTAAAGGATGTTGTATGGGCATTATGGTGTCAAAAGATTTGGAAAATAATTCAGAATTAAATCGTCGTATTAGTTCGGACTTGCGCGCTCGTACACAGGCTATAGAACGACGCAGTGATCCAGACTTTGAAGAAGATTCGGCCTACATTGAAGATACAAAGAAAACAGGCAAATTTACTTGGGTTTGGATTGTCCTGATTGTTTTGGCGGTGATTTCTCTAATTAGTATCTTGTTCCTCTAGGTGTGCTATAATATATACATGTCAGAATTAGAGAAATTGCGAGCTGAACTCAAACAGCTAAATTCGGAGTACACCAAAATCAAAACTTTACCACCAGAAGAACGGGGTGAATTTGGTCGTACGATGAACCAGAAAAAACAAACACTTTTGGCAAAAATTGCTCAAGCTGAATCCGAAGCAGAAAGCGCGGACGTCGAATCACTGGATATTTCTGCTCCCGCAGCACCCAATCAACCTATACCAGTAGTTAAGCGGGGGACTAAGCACCCCCTAATGATTGAGCTTGATCGTGTAACCCAAGTTTATTCTGATATGGGTTTTGACGTGATGGAATCGCGACAGTTGGATGATGAATATCACATGTTTGACAGTCTCAACTTTCCCGCAGGGCATCCTGCTCGTGATGGTTACGATACTTTTCGTACTGCCGAGGGTTTTATTCCACCGGCACATACTTCTACAATGCAACATCGCGCACTCAAAAAATACAAGTCTAAATTGAAAAACGGCGGGCAAATTGCTGTAGTAATTCCAGGCCGGGTTTTTCGTAACGAAGACGTTGACGCCACCCATGAACATACATTTTATCAGTGCGAAGGCGTTTTTGTCTCTAAAGATGCTACTATGGGACAAATGTTCGGCGTACTCAAACATTTCTTTGAGGCATATTATGGACAACAGCTCAAAATTAAAACCCAGCCTGGCTACTTCCCATTTACTGAACCATCGGCCGAGCTTTTGATTGAAAAGCCTGCTAGCCTGGGTGGCAAAGGTGGCGATTGGTTAGAAATGTTGGGTTGCGGCATGATTCACCCGAACGTACTCAAAATGGCTGGTATTGACTCTGCCAAATATCACGGTTTTGCATGGGGCGGCGGTATCGACCGTCTAGCTATGCTTAAATATGGTTTGAATGACGTCCGCTATTTTGAATCTGGTAAACTTGATTTCTTGGAGGAATTTTAATGCGAATTTCATTGAATGCAATTAAATCTTACGTGCAGATTCCGGAATCGGTTTCTAATCAAGAGCTAATTGAACTAATTGGCTCGCGCCTGGTAGAAATCGAGGAAGTAATTAACCTTGAACCACAATACCGTGGCTGTTATGTTGTAAAAGTAGTAGCCTGTGAGCCAATTCCTGACACTCATCTTAGCTTATGTCAAATTGACGCTGGCGCCCATAATGCGGAATTTAACCAGCTGGAAAACGGCTTGATTCAAGTTGTGTGTGGTGCACCGAATGTCCATGCCGGGATGCTGGCAGTGTGGATTACGCCCGGAGCAATTGTGCCTTCAACTCATGGCAATGAAAATTTCAAGCTAAGTGTGCGCAAACTGCGCGGTTATGAGTCGAACGGCATGCTCTCTGGCGCTGACGAACTGGGTTTTGATACCGAACACAAGTCTATTGCCGAAATCGATCCAAAAATGGCTCAGCCAGGTGACGCTCTTGCCGATGTCTTTGACTTAAATGACGTTATCTTAGATGTTGAAAATAAGTCTCTCACACATCGCCCAGACTGTTTTGGTTTGGTTGGTTTTGCGCGCGAGATTGCTGGAATTTTAGGTATCGACTTTCAGGAGCCACCAGTTTTTGCTAATTTGCAGACTATCAAAGTTGCCAGCAGTGAGCAAGTCGAGCTGGATGTAGAGATTACTGACGCCGAACTCTGCCCGCGCTATTCCTGCGCGGTGTTTGATATACCAAAGAACGCGCCAAGCAAATATCTCACTCCTACCGCGGTTTTCTTGGCTAAAGCTGGCATGCGTGCGATTGATCCAATGGTCGACCTTACTAATGTCCTAATGCTCAAAACCGGCCAACCTTTGCATGCGTTTGATTATGATAAGTTAGTCGGCGTTGGCAATAGCAAAACTCCCAAAATTATCGTGCGTGCTGCCGAAGAAGGTGAACAGTTGCAACTACTTGATGGCAAAACCATCGCTTGCACTCCCGATGATATTTTAATCACGTCTAACAATGTTCCGGTCGCTTTGGCTGGCGCCATGGGCGGTAAAAATACTGAAATCGACCCAAGTACTGCACGTGTTGTGCTTGAAAGTGCCACTTTTTCGCTGTATCGCTTACGTAAGACGCAAATGGCGCACGGGATTTTCTCCGAAGCTATCACTCGCTTCACCAAAGGTCAGCCCGCCGCTGCGACCTTACCAGTTTTGGCTGAAGCAGTACATCAGCTAGAAGTAGAGCCGCTCGCTGTGGCGGATGAATATCCCGGCAAAACTCCAGAAAATGTTATAAAAATTACAACAGAACAAATCAACCAACTTCTAGGTACGAGTTATGACGAAAAAACTATTTGTCAAAGTCTTACTAATGTCGGTTTTGTAGTAAAGCCCGGTGCCGCACTACAGGTTACTGTGCCAGCTTGGCGCACCGACATCCATCTTCCAGAAGATATCATTGAGGAAGTAGGGCGCCTGCTTGGCTACGACAATATCCCACTCACCTTGCCCACTAAGCCTTTCTTGGAGCCTGAAGTGGATGCCATGGTTCAGTTTAAACATGAGCTTCGTGAAATCCTCTCTGGTCGTCTTTGTATGAATGAACTGTTGACTTATTCGTTTGTGCATCGTGATTTGTTGACCAAAGCTGGTAAAGACCCCGAAGATTGTTATCAGATTGTCAATTCGATTTCACCAGACTTGCAGTGCTTCCGTTCCGAGATTGTCCCCAGCCTGCTTGATAAAGTTCGCGAAAATCTCAAAGCTGGGCACAAAGGTTTTACGCTTTACGAAATGAACCAAGTTGCGCGCAAAAGTAGTGGGTTGACCGAAGAAGGTACGCCAATCACCAAGACACATCTTGGTATTGTGTCTACGTCAGATTTCTATGCCCTCAAAGCTCAGGTTCTTGCGATGTTCAATGAGCTCAAAATCCCCGTAGAATATACCGCGCTTTCCAAAGAAACTGCCACGCATCACCCTTATCTCGAACCTAAGCGCTCCGCTGAACTCTTTCTGGGTGGTCAAAATATCGGCGCTTTCGGTGAAGTGCGTACGCACGTGCTTCGTCAGTTTAAGCTTGATCCGGTCATTTCGGCCCTGGAGCTTAGCTTGGAGAAACTTGCTACTGCTCCACGTACTTTGCAAGCGCAGGTGCAGCTATCTAGGTTCCCATCGGTTGAGCGCGACCTTACGCTCAAAGTAGCCAGCGACGCTCCTTTTGGTCGGGTTGCTAAGTTGTTGGACGAGAGTCTTAGCCAACAAGGTTTATATTTTACGGTGACACCAGTTTCAATTTATCAGGCAAAAAGTAGTCAGGATACCAAGAATCTTTCCTTTCATATCAAATTCTCCAGCCCCGCACAAACTTTGAACGCTGCCGAAATCTCTGCTATAATGGATAAAATTACTCAAGACGTGACATCAATTGGTGCGACGATTGTATAAAGGAGGAAAATGGACGAAAAATCTCTCAAGACTAGCCTATGGCAGCGAATTGCCATCTTGGCGGCGGCTGTAATTCTGATTGGTGGTACTTTGCTAACTTATGTTGCTGTGGTGCTTAATAATCCAAGCGGAGACGACACTGAGGCGTTGATTAACCAACTTTCCGAAGAATACACTGCCAAAGGTCAAGAGATTGCGGCCCGCGGCGCGGCACTTTCGCCTAAGTATTTTGACGATTTTGTTGGCTATAAATCTCAGGTCAAGGCCTATAATTCTGCCAACGCCAATGCTGCAGGACTTGAGATTAAAGACTTAAAGACTGGCGCCGGCAAGGAGCTCGGTGACGGCGACACAGACTACATGGCGTATTATATTGGCTGGTGTGCTGATGGTAGTATTTTTAGTTCATCTTTCAACGACAATGATAGTCCCACTAGCCTGGCTGCGCCGATGGTTGGCAGTAGTAGTATGATTGAGGGGTGGCTACAAGGTATCGTGGGTATGAAGCTCGGTGGCGTACGCCAGCTGACGATTTCCGGTGAATTGGCTTATGCCGACACTCAAGAGATTTGTGGTGGCTATAATTCGCCGCTCAAGTTTATTGTTTGGGCTTTGGAGCCAGATGCAGAGCTTGTCCAGCTAAATCAAGAGCGATCAATGATAGATATGCAGATTTATTACGCCCTGTACGGCGGAGCGATGTAACATGACTGACGTTGTGATTGTTGGCGGTGGTCCAGCTGCTCTCACAGCGGCACTATATCTAGCGCGAGCCGGACGCTCAGTCAAAGTCTTTGAACGTCGCGCTTTTGGTGGGGAATTAAATCAAACCGCTAAGATTGCAAACTACCCAGGTTATGAAGGCAGTGGGGCTAAACTCGCCGAAAAATTTCGCAAGCAAGCTGAAGCCGCCGGTGCTGATTTATCCTATGGTGAATGCACCAAGATTGAGTTACTGGACAATAAAGTCGCAGCCAGCACTGCGACGGCGACGCGCACTGATGACAATGGTTCTAAGAGTGTAAAAGGTACTAACGGGTTTGAGCTTACCATAGATGGCGAGTCGGTCCGCGCGCGTGCGGTGCTCGTCGCCACCGGCTCTGAGCCCAAAACGCTCGGTTTCGAAATTACGCCACCAGTATCGTATTGCGCACTTTGTGATGGCGACTTCGCTAAAGGCAAGCGCGTCGCCGTGTTGGGCGGCGGCAACGCCGCCGCCCAGGAGGCGCTCTATCTCGCGCCCCTCGTGCACAGCATCGACCTTATTACTCACTCCGCCCTCAAGGCCGATGCTGTGCTCCAGCGCGAGCTAGAGCGCCAGTCAAATATTACTATCCGCGAGCATCTCGAGCCCGTGCGAGAGCTGCTCGATACTTATGATTACGTTTTTGTTTTTATTGGTAAGCAACCATCCGCCGAGTTTCTCCAAGATCTTACCGTGCGGACTTTAGTTAACAAGAAAATGAAATTACTTGATTTAGAAATCACCAAAGAGCTTGATCTACTCGACGATGATGGTTTCATTGTGACTGGTCGTACTAAGCACGGCAACAACAAGCATTGCAATACGCATGAAACTGCTATTCCAGGCCTTTTTGCCGCTGGCGATGTGCGTTCGGGGATGCTCCGCCAAGTGGTTACCGCTGCCGGTGACGGTGCCGCCGCGGCCACCGAAATCAACGAATTCCTCCGCCAAAACAGCTAAAAGCAATCAAAACTACCCAAAAATAGCCACTTCATCTCCAAAACGCTTGCTAAAGCTCTGGAATAAGCATAAAGATATTGACAAAACTGAATATCTGTGATACAATGGAGGTATAAGGCATAATTCGCGCCTTATCGTAACCGCAAAACTACAGTAATTGCGGCAGTTTTGCAAATTAAAAAGGTACTACCTAAAAACGTTTCAAAAAATGTACAATAAGGGGGTAAATAGTATGTTAATGTACGTATTGTCTTTAGTTCTTTGTGCTCTGTTCGGAGCACTGGCAGCCGTATATGTCGGCTACCGTCATCAGTATACAAAGAGCGGTGATGAAGTATGGTATGACGTGAGTACTGCTTTTATTGTTGTCGCAATCTGCGTGATTGCCTGTTTTGGTCCACTTGATGAATTGCCGTTGGACGGACAGTCCGTCTCGGGCGACATATTCATCGTGAGCGTCATAACGGTGATGATATGGTATCAGAAATTTTTGATACACTGTGCCATATGGGGCGAAAATTTGCGGTATCCGCCTTCTGTGCGTAAGCGTCTTCGTCGTGAACGTAAAACAAAAAAGCAGGTCATCACGACTAAGGCAATCGCTCGCGCTATCCGCATAGCAAGGGCGCAAGAGGAGGCTGAGAATTATGAGAATGAGCTGGAAAGGGTATCCTTTTTGGTCGACGGTCTTGAGTTGATAATTTTGAAAGCTGAAGATGACATCGATAAAACAGCCTAAGGTAGTATTACAGATTATGCTCGCCGCGCAACATGGCGGGCTTTTCTGCGCCCATACGATAAGGTTTTATATGATAGCGTTCGCAGGGTTACATGAGCATGCTATAATGGTGACATGCGGGAGAGTTTTTATTTTTACGATTTAGAAACCTCAGGGCTGAATCCGCGCAATGACCGAATCATGCAATTTGCTGGTCAGCGCACCGACGCGGATTTTAACCCGATTGGCGAGCCAGCTAATATTTTGGTGGAGCTCCCCGACGATACTTTGCCTAGCCCAGGTGCCATTATGGTGACAGGCATCACGCCGCAGGCCACGCGTCAGGACGGTATGAGCGAGCGTGAATTCTGCCAATTCTTTATCAACGAAGTGGCTACCCCTGGCACGACGATTATGGGGTATAATTCGGTGCGATTTGACGATGAATTTATTCGCGCGACCTTGTGGCGCAATTTTTATGATGCCTATGAGTGGCAATGGAAAGACGGCCGCAGTCGCTGGGACATGCTAGACGTAGTGCGACTCACTCGTGCGCTCCGGCCAGAGGGAATTGAGTGGCCGGTAACGCCCGAAGGTAAAGCCACCAACCGTCTAGAGCTCCTCACTAAGCTTAATGGGATTTCGCATGAGCACGCTCACGACGCCTTGGCGGATGTAGTGGCACTAATTGAAGTGACCAGATTAGTGAAACAGAAGCAGCCTCAGCTTTTTGATTTTCTCTATAATCTGCGCAACAAGCGTGCCGTGCAACGCCTGGTGAACTTACAAAACCCGCAACCTTTTGTCTATGCCTCGGGGCGCTATTCTTCAAAATTTGACAAAACTACCGTAGCCTACCCACTAGCAGCGGCCAAGAATGACAACGTCTTAGTTTATGATTTGCGCTATAATTTGGACGAAGTTTTGCAAGCCGAGCAGGGCGGCACTTATATCGAGAAATACGGTAGCCACTGGCAAAAAGCTAATCCTAAGAAGGTTAAAATCGACTTTTCGCCAATTGTCAAAACTCTGCAATATAACCACTGTCCGGCGGTGGCGCCACTAGGGGTGCTAGAAAAAGACGACGGCTGGGCTAAAATCCAGCTCAGTAAAGAGCAAATTGAGCAAAATCTCAAGAGTTTGCAGACGCATCCAGAATTTACTGAGCGCGTGCAAAAAATCATTGGCGAGCGGCCCGAGTTCCCGCCAGCGGTGGATCCAGAGTCGGCACTTTACGATGGGTTTATGGATGACCGCGACCGCAAGCTCTGTGAAGTGGTGCGGAATAATGGCGCGAAAGATTTGGCGAATTTTCATCCTCCGTTCTCGGATGAACGATTGCCAGATTTGCTTTTGCATTACAAAGCTAAGAATTATCCTGAGAGCCTAGCCGCCGACGAAGTGGAACAGTGGGAGAAATACCGTATCGCACGTCTTGGCCGTCAGGCACCCAAGTTTATGGCTGAGCTCACTAATATCCAAAAAGACCTCGCTGCGGACAAACCTTGGGCCGGTAAGTCGGTAGAAGATTGTGCCTACTTGGTAGAAGAACTGATGCTTTGGTATGAGAGCTTGCAACCTGGCGATTATTGATAAAACTTATATTTTGCTATATAATATATAGTCAATGAACGACAACTATATCAAAGTCCGCGGTGCGCGGCAGCATAACTTGAAAGACCTTGACGTTAATATTCCACGCGATAAATTGGTGGTGATTACAGGGCTTTCCGGCTCGGGCAAGTCGAGCTTAGCTTTTGATACCATCTATGCTGAAGGTCAGCGCCGCTATGTGGAAAGTTTGTCGAGCTATGCCCGTATGTTTCTTGGTGTGATGGATAAGCCAGATGTGGATAGCATTTCTGGTCTTAGCCCGGCAATCTCAATTGATCAGAAATCTACCAGTCGCAATCCTCGCTCCACCGTAGCCACTGTGACCGAAGTCTATGATTATTTGCGTCTGCTGTTTGCGCGTGTGGGTGTGCCACATTGTCCGATTTGCCACCGTGAGGTTTCGCGTCGCAGTGTGGAAGATATCGTGAACGAAGTAATGAAGCTTCCACTTGGGAGCAAACTCATGCTCCTTGCGCCGATTGTCAGTCAGAAAAAGGGTAGCTTCATGCATGTTTCTGAACAATATCAGGCCAAAGGTTTCTCGCGCGTGCGCGTAGATGGAATTGTCTATGCGCTGGACGAATTTCCCGAGCTCAACAAGAATGATCGTCACGACATCGAAATCGTGGTTGACCGGTTTATTCTTTCGCCCGATTTGCTCAGCCGAATTTCGAGCTCTATCGAACAAGCGCTGGAGCTAGGGCAGGGAATTATCAAGTTGCTCAAGATTAATGACAACGCTACTACTGTGGAAGGCAAGGCAATTAGCGAAGATAATAGTGAGATCCTGACCTATTCTCAACGCTACGCTTGCGAACTCCACCCCGATGAACTTATCCCTGAGCTGGAACCGCGTTTATTCTCCTTCAATGCTCCGCAAGGTGCTTGTCCGACTTGTACTGGTCTAGGCACGCGTATGGAAATTGACCCAACCTTAGTACTCAATCCCAACCTTACCATCGCTGAGGGCGGCATCCGTCCTTTTAACCGCATCACTCAGGAATCTTGGTGGCTCAAGCGCCTCACCGCCGTGGGTGAAAAGCATGGCTTCTCAGTGCATGTGCCGATTCGTGACCTTTCTGAGGATGCTATCCAAAAGATTCTTTACGGTACTGGTGACGAAAAATACAAAGTTGCTGTGGGTGGTCATGGCAAATGGGGCGACGGTGCTACCTATCAGAGCACCTATGAAGGCGTGATTCCTACCCTGGAACGCCGCCACCGCGAATCTGAATCTGAGTTTATCAAAAAAGACATTGAGCGCTTTATGCGGGTACACGAGTGTCAAACCTGTCATGGCGCTCGTCTCAAGCCAGCTGTCCTTGCTGTGACCGTGCATGACCTCAGTATTGTGGACATGTGTAATCTCGATGTGGATGCCACACTCGAAGTTTTGAACGGTGACCTTAAGTTTTCTGAAAGCGAATCTGTGATTGCTGGCCCAATTCTCAAGGAAATCCGCGAGCGGGTGAAGTTTATGCAGGATGTAGGCTTGGGCTATCTTGAACTGGGCCGCGCCGCCAATACACTCTCTGGTGGCGAGGCGCAACGCATCCGTCTGGCTACCCAAATCGGCTCTGGTCTTCAAGGGGTTCTCTATGTGTTGGATGAGCCAAGTATTGGTCTGCACCAGCGTGATAACGATAAGCTAATTTCTACTCTCAAGCACTTGCGTGACCTCAAAAACACCGTGCTCGTAGTGGAACACGATGAAGACACTATGCGCGAGTCAGATTATATTATTGATATTGGCCCTGGGGCCGGTAAAAATGGTGGTCGCCTGATGGCCGCCGGCACTCCAGACGAGGTAGCCAAGGATGATAATTCACTCACCGGTAAATATCTTTCTGGTAAGCTTACTATTCCTGTACCTAAGAAGCGTCGTACTCCTAAAAAGGACCAAGAGTTGGTGGTAGTTGGCGCTCGTGAGAACAACCTGAAGAATATTGATGTGCACTTTCCACTTGGTGTGATGACGGTAGTTTCTGGAGTTTCTGGCAGTGGTAAGTCCACGCTTGTGAATGATATTCTGGCTAATGAGCTTTTGGCCCGCCTCCATCGTGCACAGACCGTCCCTGGCGCGCACGACAAAATTGAGGGGATTGAATATCTTGATAAGACTATCGTGATTGATCAGTCACCAATTGGCCGCACTCCGCGCTCCAACGCTGCCACTTATACCGGTGTCTTCAACCAAATTCGTGGGCTTTTCGCCAAACAGCCTGAGGCTGAACTTCGCGGCTACAAGGCTGGACGCTTCAGTTTTAATGTCAAGGGTGGTCGCTGTGAAACTTGCCAGGGTGATGGTGTGAACAAAATCGAAATGCATTTCTTGCCCGATGTCTACGTAACTTGTCCAACTTGCCATGGCAAACGCTATAACCGCGAGGCACTTGAGGTCAAATATAAGGGCAAAGACATTGCTGAAGTCCTCGACATGACAATTGACGAGGCGGTGGAATTCTTTGAGAATATCCCAACTATTACACCTAAACTCAAGACTATCCAAGAGGTGGGCTTAGGCTACATCAAGTTGGGTCAGCCCGCCACTACCTTTTCTGGTGGCGAGGCACAACGCATCAAGCTTGCCACCGAACTTTCGCGTCGTAGCACCGGCAAGACGCTCTATATCTTGGATGAGCCTACTACCGGTCTACATACCGATGATGTCAAACGCTTACTTAGTATTCTTGGCAAGCTAGTGGACGGCGGCAACTCTATGATTATCATTGAGCATAACCTCCACGTAATTAAGTGTGCCGACTGGATTATTGATATGGGCCCCGAGGGGGGCTTGCATGGTGGGCAAGTAGTAGCGGAGGGTACGCCCGAGCAGCTGGCTAAGCGCTCTGATACACCAACCGGGAAGTATCTCAAGGAGATTTTGGGGATATAAAACCGTAAACGTGGGTTGCTGACCCACGTTTACGCTAATCGCGCCCCTATTATTTTTTAGGCAAACCTAGGTCACTGACCCATGTTTGTTGTCTGATCGATTATTTCCACCTTACGCTCAATAAAATCAATTGCCGTCTGTAATTCCTTTAATTTCTCCCACATCTGACGCTTTTTGGCTTCCAAAATCGCTTTGCGTTCTGGCAAAGTTGTGGCGCCACCACGGTTTAAGCAGTACAGAGTCCGCAACAGCTCAAGCTGTTCAGCATCTAACACTCGGTACTTATTACGCTGGCGTTTAATCCCACGTATTGTCCCTCTTTTTAAAATTTTACGAACGACATTTCTCGAAGCCCCCAAAATCTCACATGCCTGCGCTACTGTATAAGTCTCATTATTCATAACTTTATTATATCATTAAGAATCCCCCACTCCTGCGAGAGAATGGGGGATTAAAATTACCAGTTTTAGGTTATTTTACGGTCGCGGTGAAAACCACAGTACCCTTGTAAGTACCCTGTTGCTGAGTGCTATTGGCGGACGCGCCAAAGTTAACGGTCGTTACGTCTTCCATCTCTGCGTCGCCAGCAGCAGCGGTATGCGCATGAATCTCCTCCGGTGCGCCAGTCACAGCAGTCCAGGCGCCGTAGCCACCCTCGGCTTCGGCATTGGCTAAACGGTAACCCCAAGCGGAAGTACCACCAGCAATGTTGGCGCTTGAAGAAATGGTATCGCCATTTTCATTCGTCAAGACACCATTACCCTCTGCATTGGCGGTTAGAGCCTTGATTGTCAAGCCGTAACCAACTTCCGAGTTTGAACTTACGGTGACTTTGAGGTCCTTGGTGGTAGAGACGTTGTTTAAAGTCATCTCTTCTAGATCAACTTTGCCATCAGTGGCATCGGTTGAGATAGAGATGGCACCACCAACCTCAACTTGAACGTCCGCGCTTGCGCTCTGGCTGTATGGTTCATCCGCAGCATACGAACTCAGTGGCAATGCAGCAACACCAAGACCGGCCACTACGCCCAAGACAGCGATAGCTTTTGACATTTTGGACATAAATTTCTCCTTTATTTTTTCTATTTTTGCTTATTTATTTTATGACCTTTGTAATTGTTATTATATTGAAGGGTTACTAATAATATACGGTGGGAGAAGGAGCTATATGCAATATAAACTTGAACAGGTCGTACCCAAGCGGAAGGAGGTTTATCGTCAAGTCTACAGATATTATGACTACTGCGAACATGTGCGCAGTATGAGCCAGGTTACCTTAACTAGCAAAATCTATACCATTAACAACTTCTTGCGTACCCTTAAAATTGGTCGCCTAGAAGATATTACCGATCAGATGGTTTATGGTTGGCTTGGCGCTCAACGAGCACGCGGCAATACTGGACGTTCTATCAATGACCGCTTAGCGCATGTTAAAGCAATGCTACGCTGGCAACAAGAGATGAATGTTACTATACCCAACCTACATTTGGCGTTGCTAACCAAAATGAATGAAGAACCACCGCGTAAAGTGTATTTTACTCGAGCCGATATTGGTATAGTTCTAACCCAGGCTAACGAAATCGAATGGTTGTTGATTCGCCTGGCATTTGATTGTGGGCTTCGTATTGGTGAATTACAAAGATTACGTCTGGAACATCTCAATCATGATAGGCTGATGATTATTGGTAAGGGGAATAAACGTCGCTATGTTTATCTGTGCGAAGAGGTAAAAAACAGACTCCAGCAGTGGCTGGACAATAATTATATAAAGGATTACTTTTGGCCCAGTCCAGTCAATCTCCACACACCTCTCAATAGTTGTACGCTTCGGAGTTATATGAAACGTGCTTTTGCTCGTTCGGGGTATTATGACTTCTGCCCGCATGACTTGCGCCACTCTTACGCAACGGACTTAAAATTCCTAGGTATACCCACTCGCCAAATTCAGGCTGGTCTTGGCCACGCTACCGAAGCAGTGACCGAACGCTATCTGAGCGACTTAGAGGGTTTTGATCTACGCCAAATTTACCAAATCAAATACGCCACTCCTTTAACTTAGCCTGTGGAAAACTCTACACTAAATCATGAATTTCGCACAGAAAAGTCTATTGACTTAAGCATAACCGTCCTATATAATAACAATTACAAAGGTCATAAAATAAATAAGCAAAAATAGAAAAAATAAAGGAGAAATTTATGTCCAAAATGTCAAAAGCTATCGCTGTCTTGGGCGTAGTGGCCGGTCTTGGTGTTGCTGCATTGCCACTGAGTTCGTATGCTGCGGATGAACCATACAGCCAGAGCGCAAGCGCGGACGTTCAAGTTGAGGTTGGTGGTGCGATTTCCATTGAAGTCGATAACGGTGCAACTGAACCGGATGCGGTTAAGAACCTAGTTGACCTCGGTCAAATCAAGCTTAACGGTGACATCGTAAGCAAAGGCCTCAAAGTTACTGTCAAAACCAACGCTGGTGTACAGGATGATGTGGCTTATAGCTTGACTATGACTACTGAAACCGCCAACAACGCTCTTATCAACGAGAACGGTGTTGAATTACCTGCCGGTGTACCAACACAAGGTACTTCAGCTTGGGGTTATGCTCTTGGTTCTAGCTTGACTGATACCACTGCTGATATTACTGGCTGGGCTGCTGTCCCTGCTAAGGGTTCAATTCCTGCTGAACTCAAAGCTAGCGGCAATGTTCCTTCCGCTAGCCACAGCGAAGACACTTTTGTGAACTTCGGTGCTACGGCTTCCAACAACCAGAAGGAAGGTGTCTACAAGGGTACTGTAGTCTTCACTGCAACCGTTCAATAATCTAATCTCTAGATTTCTAAATCCCGTCCTCTCGCAGGGGCGGGATTTTTCTTGTGCTTTGCCTTGATTTCTAAACTTATGTGCTATATAATGGAGGGAAATAAGGAGGTTAATGAAAATTTTTCAACAATTGAAGTATGTTTTGGCTGTTGTTTTCGCATCTGCGGCAATGGCATTATGTGGTGCTAGTAGCGTCAGTGCAGCCGATGTCCCTGATTATCGTCTGCAGATTTCTCCCGCCAAAGAGGATATTGGCGATTTGAAACCTGGAGAGACCTACACCGGTGTCTTCAAGGTACAAAACACGGGTGCCAAAGATTTTAATTTTAAAGTCAGCGTCACGCCATATTCGGTAGCTGATCAATATTACTCCACTAATGAAGAGTCCAACCAATATACTGATATTGTCGAGTGGGTCAAGTTCTCTCAGACTTCTGGTCATGTTGACCCAAATGGTGAAGTTGAAATTACCTACACCGTGACTGTTCCGGCTGATGTTCCAGCCGGTGGGCAGTATGCCCTGCTAACAGCTGAGTTAGTGAATGAGTCTGGTAGCACAGATGGTTCCGGTCTCACTACGATTAACCGTGTTGGCATGATTCTATATTCCAACGTTCAAGGTAACACTCGCAAGACTGCTTCCGTTATCGAAAACAAGGTCCCAAGCTTCCTCTTAAACCCTCCTGTCCAGGCTACTTCAATTGTCGAGAACACCGGTAACACCCACACCAACGCCAAGTACGTTTTGCAAGTTTATCCATTGTTTGGTGATGAAGAAGTCTATACTAACGAAGAAAATCCAACCACATTGACCATTCTTCCCGAAACTCAGCGCTTCAATACTATTACTTGGCCTAATGCGCCACACCTAGGCATTTTCCGTGTCAAACAAACAGTGACTATATTTGATAAAGTATCCGTTACCGAAAAAGTTGTTTTCCTCTGCCCGATTTGGTTCCTCTTCATTATTATCGCACTCATCTTCTGTGCTATCTTCTGGATCGTCACTCGTATCCGCGCTCGCCGGCAAGACCGCAGATAATCATTAAAATGGAGCTAGGAGGCTATATAAAATGAAAAGGTTTGTAAACATTATCCTTGCCACAGTCATGATGGTGGCCGGCGCTACCATGTTGCCACAGGCAGTTCATGCTGAAGACGAGAAAGCGGAATACAATCTACAAATTTCGCCAACCGCCGTTACTGTCACTTTGATGGGTGGTGATGTTCTAGAAGGGACTGCTAGCAAATGTCCAAAAGATGTCGACGGCGGCTGTGTTATGGAAGTCAAAAATATCGGCACTAAAGGATTGCGCTATCGTGTCTACGCTTCACCATATGTAGTAAAGGGCGAGAACTACGACCTCGACTTCTCCGAGGAGGCCTCCACTTCTTATACCCAAATCTCTCGTTGGATTACGATTCTTGGCGAAGATGGTGGCTATGCCAAAGAAGCCGAGTTTGCCATTGAGCCAGGCGAAACCCAGACTATTCATTACCGCATTGATGTACCAGAAGATGTTCCCGGTGGTGCACAATACGCTGTGATTTGGGCTCAGACTATAGGTACTACTACAACTAGTACCGGCGTGCAGGCTATTGCGCAGGCTGGCATGGTAGTTTCCGGTCGTACGATTGGCGACACGCAACAGACCTCTGACGTATATGAGTATGGCTTTGACCGCTTCGCTCTTAGTGGTCCACTCAAGGCTCAGGCAACCATCAAGAACACCGGTAACACTGACTTCGACGCCTACTATACCTACAAGGCTCGCACTATCTTTGGTAAGGAGATTTATACTGACCAGGGAACAATTGCTACTTTTCCAGATACAGAATATCATATTAACGTGAACTGGGAGAACCCACCACTTTTAGGTATTTTCCAAGTAGAGTTCCGCGTGTCTGGCGCTGACACTGTCAAGACTGAGACTCACATTGTTGTGGTTATGCCAATTTTTGTGATAGTTTTGTTGATTTTATTGTTGACAGTTGCAATTGTCTGGATTATAATCATAATCAGAAAGCGCAAAGAGCGCAAAGCCCGCACCCTCGTGTAGTGGAATTCACGAGACGGGTAGCCGTGATACTGTTGCGAGCAGTATCCTGCGAGACGGCAGCTCTGCGAATTCAAACAAAAACTAAAAAGAAAGAGTGTAGAGTATGCAAAAGACAAAGAAGCAACTTTTGGGCTTTGCTGGCTTAGCTGCAGTCGGTATTATGACTGCGGTGGCCTATGCTATGCCGGCCGCAGCGGCGGAAGATGTGCCACCTTCGGCAGATGGCGACGTGAACATTAGCGTCACTATCTTGCGCGGAAAGGCCACCGGCTACTTAATTAGCCCAGCTGACCAAAGTACCATCATGGGGAGTAGTGATATCACCTACGCCTATGAAGAAGTTAGTGCGGTAGAGGTAATTGTCGAACGTCTAACCAAAGATGGTTATGAAAAGGTTCTCGACAAGAAATATGACAATTATGACCCAACCACCCACGGCACCAGTTCGGTCCCGATGAGCGAGATTGCTGGCTTCGGCGAATCAGAGTCAGACTACAAGGTGACCCTCAAGTTCTATGACGCCCAAGGTCAATATGCCAACGAAGATACCAGTACATTCAAATATCGCTTCATGAAGGCTGATATTGCAAAACAGCCAGCCTCTAACGGTGACCCAATTCTTAACGTCGAGATTAATGACGCCATTGATTCGGTCCGTGTTTATATTTATCGTGGCACTGAACCGCTTACCGATAAAGATGGCAATCAAGTCTTCGTTGACTTAACTCGCGACGATATCGATCCTGCCACGGGTAAAATCACCACTGTGCTGCCATTCGCAGATAATAATGCTAATGATGGCTCGTATGCGATCGTTGTTGAAGGTTATGAGGGAACGCCTAGCGAAGGTCGCTTGCTTTCGATGATTACGCTTGATGCAGACTACAAGCTTATCAAACCAACTGATCCTAATCTCCCTGAAACCCCACCAAACACTGGTTTTGTAATCGGTAATCTTAACATTTCCCGCGTTGACTACCTCATTACGGGTCTCATCGTGTTCGGCACAGTTGCCAGCTTCGCGCTCTATCTTGTTTATCGCAAGAGCCGCCGCTAAGCTATAATTCAACCAAACTACCGGTAGTGAGTGAATGCCGGTAGTTTTTGCTATGTACATATATTGACATCATAGCAAGTTAGTGATAAAATAGCACAAAGTGGAGTGAATTTGGGAGAAAATATGCACATCAAACAACTTTTTGTTAATTTGGGAATGATTTTGGCGCTTGGCGCTCTATTTTTGTCTGTTCCGACCTTTGCTACGGGTGAAGAAGAGCCGGACTTGCCCAATCAAAGCGAAAATACTGATGACGCTGACGAAACTGAAGATGAGGATGAAGGTGGCGCTGATGATACCGAGAATAATTCTTCTGACAACTCCTCCATTGGTGGTGGCCTAAATGCTGACGGTAACAACCATCCTGCCCCTAGTGAACCTTCTCAGCCAGATGTCCCCAGCGTTTCCAAACCTCTACCTCAGCCTGAAGACCCTGACACGGAAGGCCCTCAATCTACACCTAGCACTCCTACCGCCAAACCTACGCTTCCTACAGCTACTCTCAAGCCCCAGGTACAACCCTCAAGGCCAAATATAACAGCCACTCCAGTAGCACCAACTCCTGAAATGGTCGACGATAAGGTGGCTTCAACCGTGCCAACTATTCCTGCCGCTCCTAATGACAATATTGCGCCCACAGACATCGAAACTCCGCTCACTGGTATCGCAGAAGACCAATCCACTCCAGCCAATCCTCTTGCTATCGTCCTTCTCATTTTAGCCGGCATCACAATTATTGCTGCTGGCATCATCAGTACCCTGCTGAGTAAAGTTGCCCAGCGTAACCAATCCGCGATTTAGTGTAAAGTTCTTCACATTTCTGCCATTCTGTGATATAATCAAAGAGCGTTTAGCTGGCAAATGGGCTGTTAGCTCAGTTGGCTAGAGCGCGTCTTTGACGTAGACGAGGTCAGAGGTTCGAATCCTCTATGGCCCACCATACATCCATATTAGACAATTTGGGTCGGTAGCTCAGTTGGTTAGAGCACGGGCCTTTTAAGCCCGGTGTCGAGAGTTCGAGCCTCTCCCGACTCACCAAATTGATTTTTAGAGTCTAATAGGACAAATGTCAGCTCAACGTAAACAACTCCTGCCTGTGCAGGAGTTGTTTTTTGCAAAAGATCGGCACCCACCGCGGATGTACAGAAGGCAGCGGAGGGGGAGACCGTTGTAGCGATCGTACGGACCATACGACGGGCGCGACTCAGTAGCATTAAACTCAAACCAGTAAGCCAAGGTAGACGAAGTCGGAGAGGTACGCGACGACCACTCGTAACCAATGTAGCCAGCGAGCCTAAAAGTACCAGCAGCGGTGGCCGGATGTACATACCCGCTGCGCACGAAGCATCCGTACCGCGCACCTTCATCTGAGTTCGGGTGACAACTGATGACAAAATACCACAGTCATGGGTAAAGAGGCTTATTTGCAAGTATAATAACCATAATTATTACTGTTCTATCCTCTCGTTTGCTCTCGCCAAACCTCAAGGCCAGCCTCACGATCTTTTTTCGGAAACCGCTGGTGGGCGGAGGAGTGAGCTCGGCTACCTTTGGTGTCCATGGACGCTTATCCACAAAATCATTGTAACACGATGTTATAATATAGCTTATGAACCGCGCTCAAACCGAAACCTTCATTCAGGAAAACTTTGCCGGAATCCTTCAGGATTACCCTTGGGAAGACACTCCAGATTATACAGTCTTCCGCCATGCCAATAATCGCAAATGGTTTGCCTTAATTGCCAATGCCAAATATCAAACCCTTAGTCTTGATCAGTCGGGAAATGTTGATTTTATCAATCTCAAGTGCGACCCTGACTTGTTGGAAGATCTCTTGCAACAGCCTGCCATTTTGCCGGCCTACCATATGAACAAGCGTCATTGGCTCACTATTCCACTCGACAATTCCTGCCCTGCTAATCAAATCAAAAATTTGATTGATTTGAGTTATCGGCTGACTATGCTATAATAGATGAAGTTATGGTAGAGAAAACTGCGAACAAGGCTACTAAGCCAGCCAAAAAACCTGTTAATTCGGCAAAATCCAAGACCACAAGCAAGTCTGCTAAGACTTCGGCGTCAAAGAAAGCCAAATCAATTTCCGATTATAATGGTTATGATTACAAAAAAATCTTCTGGGAAGATGCCGATCGTAAATACGAGGATGCTGCCGATCGCATGGCAATTCGCCGTCTTTTGCCACGCCAGATGGATAATTTCGTCGATATCGCTGGCGGTTACGGTCGCCTCGCTAATGAATATCTCCCGCGCACCAAAGTCGCCACCTTGTTTGATTATTCCGAAACTGAGCTTGCCCAAGCCAAAGAAATCTACGGCAATCAACTCGAGACCAAATCCGGTGATATTTATAGCCTTCCATTCAAAGACAACACCTTTGACGCTTTACTGATGGTGCGTGCCACACATCACTTCAAAGATATGCAAAAAGTTATGGATGAGCTATATCGCGTACTCAAGCCCGGTGGAGTTGCGGTAATTGAGGTTGCCAACAAAAAGACATTGCCGCGTATGTTCCGTTATTGGACAGGGAAGACCGATCAAAATCCATTTAGTCTTGAACCAATCCACCTCAAAGAAATTGACGCCGACGGTTTTTATAATTATCATCCTAAATACATTGAACAAATCTTCCATAATTCCGGTTTCCAGATTAGCGAAGTGCTCTCCGTTTCTAATTTCCGTAGTGCTCGCCTCAAGGCAATTTTTGGCAATAAATTCTTAATTAATCTCGAATCTGGCGCCCAAAAACTCCTTGCCTCTGTGCGCTTTGCGCCATCAATTTATTATAAATTGGTGAAGTAAGCAGAAATAGGCTTAAGTTATTGACCTTTTGAACTAAGTATAGTATAATTAAAAATAACTTAGAAAATTACGCTAAGTCAAGCACTTTTTGATAACAGAACTTCGATATTTCCACCCTAAACGCCTATCTCACTACTGGTAGTTGTTTAGGGTGGAAATAAAGTCTTCCCAAACCACAGTCTACTGGACTTTAAATGGAGGGAGTTTATGAGGAGAACCAAAGTAGTACTGCTTATGGCGATAGCGTTTGTAATGGGCGTGTTTTGCACTATAGCCGTAATGGACAGTCCGGCAAAGAAGGGACAGCCATCACAGAGCTCGACAGCTGGGATTATGATATCGGATGATTATCCGAACCCCTGTGTTGTCGAATTTGTAGCGACCAAACCTATCGCTCCTGCTTTCCGTGTCGCAAGAGGAGATCATCGTACGGCGGATTATTATCTCCGTAACGATGAAAAACAGCAAGAATGGAACCCTCTTGATATTGATGTGGAGAGGACGTTTCGGCTCTTAGATGAAGTGTCTCGGGTTGAAGGCATAGAGGTTGGGGATATTAGCGCCCGGGAATACACGTTGCGCATTATTATCGCCGAAAGCCATATCGAGCGCAAAGATACAATTACCGCAGAAGTTTTAGAAATCCTCAAAAATTTCGAAGACGACACATGGTTGTAGTTCTGTTACCGAAAGCCTCGGTTATACATATTAACATGTATAACCGAGGCTATATTTCTTGCTCTCGTCATTTCTGGCGGCCTCAGCTGGAATCGAACCAGCATTGTAGACTTAGAGGGTCTATGTCCTATCCGTTGAACGATGAGGCCGTGGCCTAATTTTAGCACAAAAATGTCAAAAAAAGTATACCACCCCCATGGGTGGTATACTCCTATAACATATTTTTATAATTCTGTCAATGGTGACCTCTGCGGGAATCGAACCCGCGTTGCCGGGATGAAAACCCGATGTACTAACCGTTATACTAAGAGGCCGTAATTCTATTGTAACAAAAGTCGGGATTTTCGTCAACTAGTTTCCGCGGTGGGCTACAGCTAAAGCTCTAGCCCAGGGTTCTATTTAGCTACACCAGGGAATTTATCAGCTAAATCGGTCGGCAAGAGAATTACAGTCTTCTGTGAGGGGTCGGTACTAATTTTCTCCAAAGTCTGTAAGGTGCGGATATTGATCCCGCCCGGAGTTTCTGCCAGCATGCGCGCCGCCTCAGCCACGGCTGTCGCGGCGCTCTTCTCGCCCTCTGCTGAGATAATTGCTGCACGGCGTTCACGTTCCGCTTCGGCTTGCTTTGCCATGGCTCGCTTCATATCTGAAGGCAATTCAATATTTTGCAACTTTACGCTCTCAATATCAATCCCCCACTTATCAGTTTGTGTATCGACAATCTCCCGAATTTGTTGCGAAATCCTGTCGCGCTCCGAAAGTAGCTGATCGAGGTCAAAATTTCCCGTCACATCACGCAATGCCGTTTGTGCAAAAGTGCTAGTAGCATACCGATAATTCGTTGTTTCAAGCACTGCCTTCTGTGCATCAATCACGCGCGCATATACCACAGCGTCCACATTTACGGTCACATTATCTCGCGTAATCACTTCTTGCTTGGGGATATCCATTGGGGTCGTACGAACGTCTACCTTAATCATTTTGTCTATGTAGGGGATAATAACCCGAAAGCCTGGACTCAATGTGCGTGAATATTTACCCAACCGCAAAATCACTCCCCGCTCGTACTGATTAATAATCCGCACACCAGGGATAATTACTAATAATACAATTACTAAAAGAAAAACAAGAATCGCCATGACTTAACTCCCAATTATTATGGATAAATTATACCACAAAAACCTAGCCGTCAAAAGCAGCTTACCTCAAGTTTATCATAAGCGTGATAAAATGTCAATACTATTTTGGAAAATCACCTTCTTCGCACTGCCAAGTATAGCTCACAGTATAATCACGCGGGCCATACGGCTCAGTTGGAAAGAATTTTGCACCAGTATTATTAGTGTCACACCCAAGCCGTTCAAAATATTTGGCTGAACTAGCGTATTCGTCATTATTGTAGTGTAATAATTGTCGTAAATAAGTCGTCGGCACACCTATCTCATTATAAACTTCTAAAACTTTCTTTGGATCACTATCTAAGTTTCCGAGAAGCCGCGGATAAAGATACTCGACATAATAGGCATTAGCAATTTTTTCTAACTCCGATTCGGCTTTTTCTTGCGGCGTCTTGAAGAATCCCGTACATAAAGCCAGCACAATCAACAAAGTTGAACAAATCACAATCCCTATTAGCGTCCATTCCGGCCAACCCAAAACGTGCTTGGATTTATTTTTTTGAACCTTCTGTTTTGTTGTTTTTTTGCCCATAAGACAATTTTACCATAAATATTATAAAACGAGAAGCTAGTCTAGTATCTTATCTGTTTCTATGGTAAAATATGAATATATGAGTAAACTATTTAAACGCACAAAAATCTTGGCTACGATTGGCCCAGCCGTCGATAGCGCTGAAAAAATCGAAGAAATTATCATGGCTGGAGTCAACGGCTGTCGCCTTAACTTCTCGCACGGGACTTATGAAAAAATGGACGAGTTTATTAGTTGGATTCGCCAAGCCGCCGAGAAAAAAGGTCGCGCCATTACAATTCTGCAGGATTTGCAGGGGCCAAAAATCCGCCTTGGGCAGATTCAAAACAATCATCACGATATCGCCGAGGGCGATGAGATTATCCTTGATTATGCTATGAAGGAGCATGATGGTAGCCTAACTTTTCCAATTCAGTACAATTTGGCGGAGAAAGTCAAAGTAGGTGAGCCAATCTACATCTTTGATGGTAAAATTCGTACCCATGTCACTGAGATTCTTTCTGATACCGCCATCAAGCTGGTAGCCGAGAACTCTGGCTTTATCATGAGCAATAAGGGCCTCAACTTGCCCGATACCGACTTTGGCGGCGACATCCTCACCCCCAAGGACTTAGCCGACATCGAATGGGGAATTAGTCGCGATTTTGATTACGTAGCACTCTCGTTCGTGCAATGTGCTGATGATATCGAGCAATTGCGCTCATTGCTCCGTTCCAAAGGTTCTAGCGCCAAGATTATCGCCAAGATCGAAACCAAGAAAGCCGTTGAAGACGACGCATATCTTGAGAAAATTGTGGAAGCTAGCGACGCTATTATGGTAGCTCGCGGTGACATGGCCTATGAAGCTGGTGCCGAAATCGTACCAATTGTTCAGCGCAAGTTGGTAAATTTCTGCCGCAAACACGCTAAGATCTGTATTGTGGCCACACAGACTATGGGTTCGATGGTAGATAGCCCTATTCCAACCCGTGCCGAAGTGAGCGATGTGGCAAATGCCGTCATCCAGGGCGCCGATGTGGTAATGCTTTCCGACGAAACTACTAATGGTAAATATCCCCTCGAAACCGTCAAAGAGCTCAAAAAGATTATTCTCTATACCCAGAATCATTCCACAGTAGCGCCAATTCCTGAAGATCCTCAGGGTGACAATCCGAATTATGACGCATTGTCTGAAGCGGCTGCCAGTTTGGCTGAGCGCCTTGAAGCCGATGTGATCATCTGTCAGACCGCTTCTGGTGCCACCGCTCGCGCTATGGCCTCGCAACGGCCAAATCTGCCCATTATTACTGTAACTGGTGATCAGCGCGTCGCTAACCAGCTGGCTCTAACCTACGCCAACTCCGCCTTTGTTCGTCCTTACTCAGTCAACTGCGGCGTCGACTTGGCGCGCGAACTCAAGGCTTCGGGCTATCTGCAACTTGCAGAAGGGCACGACCGCTTACGCGTGGTCGTGGTTTCCGGCGACCGGGATGTCGCCGGAACCGACACTATCAAATTGCGTGAGATTTAGCATTTACTATAAGGAGGGAAATGTTTTCTAAGAAAACGGTTCGCGACGTTGACGTCGAGGATAAAATCATTTTGGTACGCACAGACTATAATGTGCCATTGGTGTCCATCGAGGCGGGCGAACTAGAGCGTGATCCGGTAGTGGTTAATCCAGCCGGCGACCAAAAGCAACAAATCGCCAGCGACCTGCGCATCCAGGCTAGTTTGCCTACTATCAAATATCTTTTGGAGCACAAGGCGGCCAAGATTATCCTGATGTCACACCTCGGGCGTCCCGGCGGCCAGCGTGATAAAACGCTTTCTCTGCGTGTTGTAGCGGAAAAATTAGCTGAGCTTCTCCCTGGAGTTGCAGTGAACTTTGTCGATGAAGTTTCTGGCCCCGAAGTCGAAATGGCCGTGGAAGATTTACCCGATGGCGGTATTCTCTTGCTCGAAAATCTCCGTTTTTCTCCTGAAGAGGAGGCTAATTCCGAGGAATATGCCCGCGAAATTGTCGATTCTACTCATGCTGAGCTCTTTGTGCAAGACGGTTTTGCTGTAGTGCATCGCGCTCACGCTTCCACTGACGCCATTACCCACATTCTCCCCTCCGTTGCTGGTCTCTTGCTCGAGAAAGAAGTCAAAACCCTTACCGAGGTCGCCGAAGCGCCGGAGCATCCTTTCGTAGTGATTATCGGTGGAGCGAAGGTTTCCGACAAGCAACCTCTGATTGATAAGTTTTTATCGATTGCGGATGCAATCTATGTCGGTGGCAAAATTGCGGCCGACGGTTATCAATCCGACGATGCTAAAATTATCGTCGCCGAAGATTTTGACGAAGACAGTACCGGCGCCAAGCTTGACATTGGTCCAGTGGCTACGGCTAAGCTAGTCGAACTTTTGCAACCTGCCGAAACTGTCCTCTGGAACGGCGTCCTGGGCAAGGTCGAAGATACCGCCTATGCTACCTCCTCTACCATCGTCGCCAAATTGCTTGGCGAGAACCAGGGAATCACCTCTATCATTTGTGGTGGAGATACGGCTGGTTTTGTTGAAAATCTCAGCGCCGACGAGCCTAATCTGCATTTTTCACTCGTTTCCACCGGTGGTGGTGCAGCGCTCGAATTATTATCCGGTCAAGCCCTCCCAGGAGTAGACGGATTAGAAGATTTGTGATAAGATAAAGAGTAAAGTTAGAGAATAGAAAAAGGAGTTAAATTTTATGTCTACCCAACTTACTTTGGAAAGCCGTACCGCTCAGGGTAAAAAGCTCAAAGCTTTGCGCGCTGCTGGTCAAATCCCATCCGTCGTTTACGGTGGTACTGAGCCTGCGCTGGGTGCTTCAGCCTACAACGCTACCGAGAAGGTTTTGCTTGAAGCTGGTTATCACTCACCAGTTGAGCTTCTGATTGCCGGCAAGCCTCAGCTCGCTATTGTTAAAAATATCTCTGTTGACCCAGTCAGCCGCCGCATTATGAACGTTGAGTTCCAGGCGATTTCCGCCGACGAAGTTGTAGAGGCTACTACTCCAATTCGTGTAGTTAATTTTGACGCTTCTGATGCTGCCAAGTTCCACTATGTCATCATGCCAGTTTTGGAAGAAATTGATGTTAAGGCTAAGCCATCCGACTTGCCTGAAGAATTGACCATTGATGGTTCGAAACTTGCCAGTACCGAAGATAAGCTAACCATTGCTGATCTCGTCTTGCCAAAGGGTGTTGAGCTGGCTGACAAAGAGCTTGAAGTCACCACAGTGATTGCTAACGTTTACGACCCAGTTGCCGAAGCCGCTGCTCGCGACGCCGAAGACCAAAAGGCCGCCGATGGCACTGCTGAAGCTCCAGCCACTGAAGCTACTCCTGCCGAAAAAGCCGAATAATCATCTAGGGTAGACCATGAAATAAGGGCGATGTATAAAAATACATCGCCCTTTGTCCAGACAAAGTTAATAGCTACATTTAGACTTATGGGAAAATCAGATTTTGAGTGCGTGACGAAATTGCGCCAGACCGGGCTTGGAATAAGGACAGAAAAGTTCTTCTTTATCATTGCTGAGCTTAACCCAGAACGTTTCCGGCTTAACCGTAAAGCCGCGCGCTTCTGCCTCTCCAATTAACAGGTCGAAACTATCGCCCCAATTCGCCCTCCAGTTGGTTGCCGTCAGCTCCAAATCCTCCCTGACTGCATTCAGACCGTCAGTACTAAACGCAAAGCTCGCAGACCGGATATCGCCCTCGTCCGTTAAATACTGCAGTGTGACAGATTTACCTACGATATAAACCGCCGCATCCAAGAACTGCGCATTCCGGTCCTGCTCCATAAATAGTTCCGTCAATAACTTGTTCTCGTTCCTAAATATACCCATAACATATTCCCTCCTTAGGATTTTCTATTCTTTGTCAAATCTACCTTTGGTGGGGTACCAAAATTTTTCCTCATTACTAATTATAGCACACATGCTTAAGAATGTCAATATAAAACCCGCTGGAATCTTGTTTTTCTTCCAAAAACATTGTTGAATTATGCAAAAAGTTCTACGCGATATTGACAAAATACATAATCTGTGATACAATGGAAATATAGAGTAGTTTTTCTACTGGAACATAAACAATTTGCTGGTTTAAATCACGCATATAGATTCAATGGAGGGAATTGAAATGAGAGTGAAAATAATATTTTTGGCACTGTTAACCATTGTTGCCCTGACATTCCCGGGAATGTCAGTTTGCGCTACCGAGCTGCAAACTGACAAAACGGAGTCAGGAGAAGAGGAAATAAGTAAATCCGTAGTAGACTATTTTTATGATAATGATATTTTCTACTATAATCCTGAAAACACCGAAGCGGACAATGTTGAGGGTCAGGAGCTCATCGCTCAGCTGATAAAAGAAAACCTGACCCAGAAACAGCAAATTCTTGATATGGAGGATACGCTGCAGTTTGAAAAAGAGCAGATAACTTCCATGCAAGAAAGAATGAATCTACTTGGTGCATCTATAGCATTATTGCTAATAGTACTCTCTGCGGACCTTGGTTATCATGTTTGTGCAAGGGTATCCAACTACCGTGCTCGGCATAAGACGGTCAGGGTGGAAGAACAGGGAGTAACATTAGAAACGGGCAAAGCCAGAAACGGCTAAAATGAAACCAGCAAATTGTATTAGATAAAGAAGGCAGCACCACGCGCGGAGCTGCCTTTAAACTCGAATCAACAAAGTCTGGCAGAGATAACTACGACAAATCTAATATATCAATATTCTGCAAGCCACTGCTAGCGCGTGCTTCCAACTTGAGGTAATGTAAAGCGTCAATATTTGCCGCTAGATGCCGACCTAGCGCCGCTTGTGCGGCTTTTATGTTTTCTGGGTTACCTTTCCAAGTCGCCAGCACGGGCTCCTCCAAAGCTCGAGAAAAAGCAAAGGTAACAGGCCAAGGGAACGGAGAATTTTGCATCACTGCGGTCAAGTTCTGCGTGGCTACTTTAGGCTCTTCGCCACTGCTCAGCAATAGCACCCCAGCCAAGAATTTCGGCACTACATGGCGCAAAATCGCTGCGGTCGCCATACCAATCTCATTAGCTGTCGCCCGTACCTCAGTGTCGCGGCCATTACTAATCATATTGCATTTTAGCAAACAACCTGCCAAGTCAATATGACGCTGCGCCAATTTTTCAAACACTGTACTTAGTATCTTTACTGTCACCTCGGCCGCCTGCTCCACGGAAAAATTACCCTCAGACAAAATATCTATCTCTACTACTGGTACTAAGCCCGCCAACTGACACTCCTTAGCAAAATTCGCCAACTCATCTGCATTGGTCTGCACAGCAATAAAACCCGGCTCATCCTTGGCAATCTTAAATGCTGCGCGCCACTTAGCAAAACGAAAACCCATACTATAATAGTTGCGCAATCTCTCGGCTAAACCATCTTTGCCCAGAGTGTGCGTCTCAGTTCCGCCCTTCAGTGGCATCAATCCTAAATCTGCTTTAATTCCTGGGATAATCCCCATATCAGTCACATGTTCCAGCAACGACCGCCCGCCAGACATCTTTTGCTCGCGGTTTTCGTCCGAGAGAATCACGCCGCTAATAGCGTCCCGTACCCCTGGTGCTGTCACCATCATGCGGTAGACTTCGCGCCGATTCTCGATATTATTAGGAATCTGGAACTTCTCCAAGCGCTTCGCCAAACTTTTGCCTGATTCATCCAGCGCCATGATACCTTTGCTCGAAGTCATTAGTGAGCGCGTAATCAAGCGCAAATTCGCCCGTTTCTCCAACTCAACCTTGGCCAGCTCCTGCAACTTCTCTGCCGATAATGAACCCTCTAAGCTGGACTGCTCAGCGTTAATCTTAGCCCACAGCAAAGCATCCGCCGGACTTCCACCAGCTGTCACTACTCCTAGTACCGTGGCTACAATTGTTGAATATACCGTCAAATGCGTCAACATGTCCGCGCGGTCGAGGCTCCAACTTTCCTCCGCCTCGCCCAACACAATCTTGCGTGGGCTAATATGGCACACTAGTTGTGTATGTGGCTGATCCACCTCAATCTTATCGACGATTTTTTCTTCCACATGTACTGGTGGCTCATCCTCCACAAAGAGGATATCTGCCATCTCAGCCAGTCGCTGATCTACTGGAGTCTGTTGCTTGGTAGCATGCACCGCCAACTTTGTTCCGCCCGAAAATTTCAAAAAGTTCTTCAGCTCGTCTACCAACCGCTCAGAAACATTAGTCGAACGGTCAATCAAAATCCATTCTGGCGTACCCTTTGGCATCGCCCAGTCTGTCGCCTTGCGACTGCTAGGCACAAAATAAGTAATTCCGCCCTTATGTGAAAGAATATAGCGATAATCCGCTGGGTCATCCGACCAGGTAATTTCGCCAGCCTTCATCTCGGTATTGGAATTAAGAATTGCCGCATCTACTCCTAAGTTGTGCAAGGTTGAAAGGGAAACAGCCGCGCCACCAAACACGCTCGTCCGCTTAAAGAAACTATGTGCCGCCCCATTAAAACCCAGCTCCAGCCAGCTAATTCCACGGTCGTCGGTCTCAAAGTCATTTTGGCGTTCATCTAACTTAAGATAAACGTCTTTTAGCACGTTCCCAATAATCAAAATCTTGCTCATGTTAACATTATATCACACCTTTTTAGCGTTAGCATATTGACTTTTAGAGTGATGTATGATACAATAGGAATAGGAGGTCTTGACCTCAGAAAACCTTTATAGAAAAGAGGTGTACGGTTGAGAATAGATACAAATCTTATCACTCAGCACAACCTATCTGAGAACTGCGTTTTGGAGTATTTTGGCACGCTGTACGAAGTAATTTCCCATTTTCGTTGCACCGGTGAAGAAATTTTGCGGCGAAGTGGTTTTCGAGACAGCCGGTGGGTGCAGTCGTTATTCAAAATTGCGGCCGACCACCATTGTTTTGCCAATACTAATTGCCCGGAAGGCTTACCGTTTGAAGTGGTGCTTCCACTGATTACGCCAGAATTAATTGCTGATTTTTGTCTCGCCAGCAACATTCTCGAGACGGCCTTCTATGAGTATTTATTATCCCAGCAGTATCAGAAAGTCAGCGCTTTGCCGTTGACAAAAGACAGTAGACGGGCTTTGAGAGATTTGCGGATTGCAAGGCGCAAATTCTGTAAGCAAAAAACGGAATATATGAATTTAGCTTGCGACCAGAAACTGCCACATGAGCTTACCCGCGCATGTGATGTCTGCACAACGCATAAAGGTAATATTTTGCAACCAGACGTCATGTTCGCGCTTGAGCTGATGCCGATAATCTTTCAGCTTTGCCCTCGAGACAAAAGTGCAGTTGATACAGCTCCTCTCAGGAAGCTTTATCGCAAGTACGCTCATTTATTTTATCTTTGCGCAAAAAGCGAAAGCTAGCCAAACTACTCATTGAGTTTGTTGCGCAACAAAAATGGCCTGGTTCTTCCAGGCCATCACCTTTTCTTAAACAGGTCTAAATGTTAAAATAGTTGTTTTTATTATGAAATTACAAAAAAGTATTGACATAATACATTCTATATGATACAATGGGAGCATAATCGACCAACACCTCGTGTTGGCTAGGTTATAGATCTTTTCGAAAGGGGGAAAGAGTTTTGAAAAAACTTTTCCATGAATACTAACCGTAGCCAATCACGGTAGTTAACATACCTTGATTGGCGTAGCATGACTCTAAGACAATACCGGGGCGGACGCTCGCTATTATTCACGCCTTTAGGTGGCGTGAACGCGAAAAGAGCGTTGCAAAAACGGCCAATGTGGTCAGAAAACCTTAAGGGTAAAGAAAGGGACACAATGCAGAAGATCATGACGCCTATGAGGCGACAGCGCGGTTAGTCTCTTGACTAAGCAATAGTCTGTCAAGGGACGGTAAAGCAGGGTGACGCCTGCATTAATAGCTGATAGTAATGCTGGGATTTTTTAAAAAACTCGACGCAGTCGTAACGGCACCCATATGCGAAGATATTTTTAAGGGTAAGCCAATTACGGCGCAAAATTGCCATATGGCAATAACTTTATTTACATAGCCCTGTCCATTTATGGACAGGGCTAATCTCTTTCCGGGCTTTAGATACAACAAAAAAGTTCTCTAGATTTATGACCTAGAGAACTTTTAACCCTTTTTACCGTACTTCTACGCGCACACGCGGTACGTTCTTGCCTGAGAAGTGGCATTTTTTGGTCTTGACGAAGGTCACTACGCCATCTTTGGCAGCGTGAATCGTGAAATTTCGGCTCATATAAGTGCCTGGGCCAGCAATCTTGGTGGCGCCGGTCTGGCGCACAAGAACTTCGCCGTTACGAACTTGCTGTCCACCAAAGCGCTTGACGCCCAAGCGTTGGCCAGCATTGTTATGGATGTTTTTGGCGGTACCGCCAGCTTTGACATGTGACATGCTATTTCTTCCTTAAAACTATTATTTCTCTGGCCACGACTTGCTGTTCTCGATGATACAACAAATCTTTTTGTCCCAGATTTCTAAAACTCTCTACATTATAGCCCAGATTTTTAATTTCGTCAAGCAAATTTAGGCGTTCATATTCACCATTTGGCCGGAGCCATGCTGGTACTGCTATCACCACTGACGTGCTTGGCTCAATCTGCTCAGCCAAGTTCTTCAGAAACCCGAGTACAATATTCCCGCACTCTTGTTTTTCCTGTTTCAGTTTGATTTCGGCCGGCGGCAAAGACATCGGCTGTCCCAAATACCCCTCGCAGGCCACAGCATTTATCGGCGGTTGCCATTGGTAAGAAGTCGCATCGCCTTGGGCGCAACTGCGTTCGGGCGACCAGTCCCAACTCTTCTCCGAGCACGTTTGCTCCGGCCCGTCGTTACGGGCGGAGCTGCACTTCGGCGCTCCACGTTGGTCGTAACAGAGCTCTTGAGAAGAGCTGTGCCTGTTTCCTGAAAGCAACCACCCCAAGTTTTTGCGACTATATTCCACCATCCTTTCACTCAAGTCCGTCCCATATGGTATATAGCCCATCAAAGCTGCCTCCTGCAGCACCACTCCCGTGCCACAAAACGGGTCAAGTAATCGGCTTCCAGCGGGCAGATCCCCGCAGAGGTTAATCAAAATCTGCGCTAGCTTAGGCGGCAACATGCCCACCTTAGCGTCCCGTGCTGGTCGTGCCTGGTCGCGCCTCACGTAAGCGTCGATATTTTGTACCCCAATTACGCGATAATACTTTTTGCCAGACTTTATCAGCTCAACCTTATTCTCGTCAAACAAATGATTATGGAAACTCGTTGCACTCGAGAGCGTAGCAGCCTTATTTGGCACTACGCGCACGCTATAACCCAACTTCACCATAATTCGTTTTAGTTTCAACGCCTCTTTTTGCGCGCCAAAGGCATTTGCTCCGCGCGAAAAGTCCGACACCCCCAAGGTGATTTTCTTATCTTGAGGTAAAGTTTTGAGAAACTCCACTACTGGCCCAGAAATTTCCACGGCCAGTTTCTGCGAACCGCCCAAACGCCGAATATCTGGAGTCTCCTTAGTTTCAAATTCCGCCAGCTCTGTCCCTAGTGTCCGGACGTTCTCAAACAAACTTTCTAGCTCCGCCAGAGAAATTTTCGGCTGACGGCCCAACACAGCAAGATATTTCATATTGTCACTATTATAACACAAGAATATGCTATAATCATGACTATGAGTAAACCAAAATTCAAACTATCTTTCCGCACAATTTTAAGTGTCCTAACTTTTATCCTTATCCTGTATGTAGTTTATGCTAACTTCGGTGACATCAAAGAAGCAATTTCACATATTGGCGAAACTAATATTTTAATTTTGATACTTCTCATTCCCGAGCAACTTTTTATGTATTTTTGTTGTGGCCAGATGTTCTTTTCTTATATGCGCGCCAAAAAAGACGCCAAAGCGGTCTCGCCTTGGACTTTGATGCGGGTATCATTGGAGCTCAACTTCGTTAACCATGCCGTACCGGCTGGTGGCCTCGGCGGTCTAGGGTACATCACTTGGCGGCTCAAGCCCTTTGGCGCTACCGCTGGTCAGTCAAGTTTCATGTATATTTTGCGCTATGTTATCACGATTTGCGCCAACCAGTTGCAGACCATCATAGCAATTATTGCCCTTCTACTCTTCGGTGCAGTTCCGGTCACTGGAGCTTGGGTGATTGGCTTTACCGCTTTGCTTAGCGTAGGTATAATCGCGGCAATCGCAATTATTATTGCCATTGCTAGTAGCAAAAAGCGCATTGATTGGTTCGCTAAAACCGGCACTAACTTTGTCAACTGGTTGGTGAAAAAAATTACTTTCGGCCACAAAACCGATATACTCAAGCGTGAAATTGTTGATAAATACCTCGGTGATGCCCACGAAGATTTGATGACCGCACGCCGCCACAAGTCTATGCTTATTCGTCCTATTCTCTGGGGGATTGTTTATAGTTTTCTCGAAATCGCTACCTACTGGATTGTGGCCGCCAGTCTGGGCCATCCGCAGATTTTGCCTCAGATTATGATTGGCGAAGCCATCGGCTCAGTAATGGGTGCTATTGTACCTTACGGTCTCTATGAACTTGGTATGGTTGGCATCATGGTAAGCCTTGGTGTGGACGCTGGCTTATCCGCACTTGTAGTTTTGATGACGCGCGTAATTGTGCTTGCCAGTACAATTGTTAGTGGCTACGGTTTTTACCAACACTCGATTTCCAAGATTGGTCGCAAAGAAAAAGCCGAAATCAACCATGACGCTTAGTCCGACCTTCACCGTTTCGGAATTTATTGCAGTTTGTAACCAGTCGCTCGAATACGCTTTTACCGGTATTGTCGTTGAGGGTGAAGTCGCAAGTTTCAAGATTAACCAAGGTAAATGGGTATTTTTTGACCTCAAAGAAGGTGATGCTACAATTAATTGTTTTATCGCTCTAGATAATTTAGGTGTAGCTCTAAGTGACGGTATGCGTGTGCGCGTGCAAGCCACACCGAAACTTACAGCCAAGGGACGTTTTTCGCTCACTGTGCGTACGATTTTGCCACTTGGCGAGGGGAATATCAAAAAAAGTTTTGATGAACTCAAGCGTAAACTTGTCGCCGAGGGTATTTTTGACCCCGCCAAGAAGCGACCTCTTCCTGCTAATCTTAACAAAGTCGGGGTGATTTCTTCTACAAACGCCGCCGGATATTTAGACTTTCTCAAAATCCTCGATAATCGCTGGGGTGGTATTAATATATATACCGTCAACACACAAGTGCAAGGCTTAGATGCGGCAGCGCAGATTATTCGCGCACTAGATTATTTCAACCAGCAAGGCCAAGTCGAAGTAATTGCGATTCTGCGCGGTGGTGGTAGCGCAGATGACCTAGCTGCCTTCAATGATGAACAGCTAGCGCGTGCAATCGCCGCTAGTCGTATTCCAGTAATCACCGGTATTGGCCACGAAATCGATGAGAGTCTGTCCGACCTCGCCGCGGATGTGTGTGCCTCCACGCCTTCCAATGCTGCCGAGCGTCTAGTGCCTGACCGCCAGACCATACAGCAACAAGTCAAACTAATGATTGAACGCGTGCATCGACAAATTCTTGACCAGATTGATACCGCTCGTGCCACTAACCGCACTACTATGCAGCAACTCACTCAGACCGTTATTCATCAGATTGAATTATCACTTCAGCATGTTCAAGAAACCAGCAAGATCCTTGATTCACTCAGCCCAGAAAACACGCTTCGGCGTGGTTACGCTATTGTTACAGGCAAACTTTCGCCCGGTAATGTTGTAAAGATTACAACATCTGATAAAATTATAACTACAGAGGTAAAAAATGTCACAAACCGCTAATAAATCTATATCCGATAAAATCGCTACGCTCGACCAGGCCGTTGAATGGTTTTATGGTGATGATTTTACACTCGACCAAGCCGTCAAAAAATATCAATCCGCCACCAAGTTAGCGCAAGAGATTGAGCAAGACCTTTCTGAACTCAAAAACCAAGTTGAAGTCTTGGCAGACTTTGCAAAATAAACTATAATAAAAGCATATGCAAAATCAACCACCCATCACTGGCAACGTTAACCCTACTAGCAATGTGCCTACTGGCGGTGCTGAGCCACCCGTGGCCCAGTCGCAACCGGCGCCTCAAGTCGCTCAGCCAGCACAACCGGGAACTACTCCCGCTAGCGCTCCGGTGAATCCGCTCGACGTCGCCCAGGGTGCCATGCCCGACCCACTAGACATGCCTAGTGGTAGCGTGGTCGCTCCAGTTGCGCCACAGCCGTTTGGGCCATCTGCGCCTGGCACGGTGCCAAATTTTGGGTCTGCTGCGGTTACTTCCACGCCTGATCCAGCGCCAGCTACTCCGCCGCGCAAGCCAGTCAACCGCAATTTAATTGAAACCATTATCCTTGTAGTAGTAAGCATTGTGGCCATGGTTTTCATCGGGCTCTTCATCTGGAAGTATATTGAGTGGGATAGTGTCAAGACCGACGTTGACGGGCAGATTGATGCTGCCGTCGCCATGGCAGTAGCCGAGAACACCACCAAACTCGAAAACGAATTTACCGAGCGCGAAAAGTATCCCTACAAGAGTTTTATGGGTCCGGCTGATTATGGTAGTTTGAGTTTCGAATATCCTAAAACTTGGAATATTTACGTCGCCAAAGATGCGTCGAACGGCGGTGATTACGAAGCGTATTTGAACCCAGGCGAAGTCCAACCAGTCAGTGCTACCACTATTAATGCTCTACGTGTGACTATTCGTGACCAAGCGTTCGACAATGTAACTCGAACTTATGATAGTTTGGTGCGCACAGGCAAACTTAGTGTGGTTTCGCGCAATGTTGGTAGCACAGTGGCTAATGTTTACACTGGTGATTTGCCCAATAATATTCGTGGGACTGTTACTATCTTCAAACTACGTGACAAAACCGTCTTAATCCAGACTGACGCCGCGATTTTTACCGACGAATACTATCGCCTACTCGATACTGTGACTTTTGTCGAATAAAAAGTTCATAACACGGGGCGAGCGAAAATGCACTTGTGTAATTTTCCGAGACGACGCAGTTATTCCTGCGAAGTATGATACAATGGACTTATGTCCATGGAGGTAAGTGGTATTTTGGTAGCGGCGCACGAGCTTAAAGCGCCCCTCTGTCTGATTCGTCAACTCACGCTAGCCCTGGGTGTTACTTCCGATGCCTCCACTAAAGAACGTTTACAAAACCAGCTAATAGAAGTTTCCGAGCGTGCCTTGCGTCAAGTAAACGACCTTGCTAAGATTGCTCGCCTCGAGGATGGCCTTTTTACCACCGAACCCGTTAGCGTGCGCGGCGTTTGTGAATCTGTTTTGCACGAAATCATGCCGCTTTTTCAATTTGAAGGGCGCGAGTTGGTGGCGACTTACTCCAACAAGTCTCGCCTGGCCGCCGCTAATCGCGAATTATTATATAGTATTATTTACAATTTCTGTGTCAATGCTGTGCGCTATTCCGACCAAGCAAGTTCCAGCCAGCTTTCTGTATCTGACCGCCAAAACTGTATCCGTGTGAGCGTGCGCGACTTTGGTCCCGCGCTACCCACTAAAATCTGGCGCGACTTGCAGACCGGACAACTCATTCAACCCACTGCAATTACCATGCGTCCCGGGAGTTCTGGCCTTGGTCTCTACATTTCTTCGCAATTTGCTCGGCATCTACACGCCAAACTTGGCGCCGTGCGCCACCGTGACGGCACTAGTTTTTATATTGATTTACCAATTTCTAAGCAAGCGGCTTTGCCGTTTTAAGGAGGAAAATGAGTTTAATTTATATTATCGAAGACGAACCAATCATGGCGGACTGTATTGCTTCAGCTATTATGGGGGTTGCTGAAGAACCGGTCGAAATTGCCGTCTTTAACGATGGCGTCAGTGCTATGGCAGCGGTGAGTGAGAGACTACCCGATGTGATTTTACTTGATATAATGCTAACCGGTCCCGACGGCTTCGCTTTTCTTAATGAAATGATTTCTTATCCTGACACTGCCAAGATTCCAGTGGTCTTAATTTCTTCACTTGACCTATCTAAGCGCAATCTCGAACATTACGGCGTCAAACAAGTCCTCGACAAGGCTAAAATGACTCCCGAAGATATCTATGCCGCTATTAAGACCGCCTTGAGTGCTCCAGCTGAAGCCGCTATCGCTATTGCCTTGACTGAAGCTGAGGTTCAAGTAGAACCGTCCGTTGTTCCAGAACTCCCTAAACCGTCCGCTCCAATTTCAACTCCTGCACCTCAGCCCGGTAATACTCCAATTAACCTCAACGATTTCAAGGAACGCCTCGCCGCCAGTCAAGACCCTCATGCCATCTGATATTCGCACCCACGCCATTGTTCTGCGCCGCACCAATTACGGCGAATCCGACCGCATCCTTAACCTCCTTACCCCCGAGGGTAAGATGGCGGTTTTGGCGCGTGGCGTGCGCAAGTCCAAATCTCGCCTCGCTGGTGGGATTGAGCTATTCTCTATGGCTGATGTGGTGATACACCAGGGGCGATCTAGCTTGGGGACGCTCACCAGTGCTAAAATGCTCAAATTTTATTGCGGTATCCTTGCCGACGTCTCTCGCCTCGAACTAGCCGGCACCCTTCTCAAACGCCTCGACCGTGCTTCTGAACAAGTTCCAAGTCCTGAACATTTTACAATTCTGCAACAAATTCTATCAGCCCTCGACCAAGGTTTACCCAACGATCTCGTCTCTACTTGGTTTACCCTCAATCTTTTGCGCGCTAATGGAGAAGAGATCAATCTTTTGCGTGATACTGCTGGTGCTGAGCTCGACCCTGGTCTCATTTATCGCTGGGATACTATTGAAAATGCTCTCCGCCCTGACCCTCAAGGCCGAGTTTCTGCCAAAGAAATTAAACTTGCTAGATTTTTACTCAGCAATCCGCTCGCCTGGGCCACCAAAATCGAAAATCTCCCCACAATCTTTCCCCCGATTTGCGAGATTGCCAAAACCATGGAGAAGTATTGACAAAATACTTATGGTATGCTACAATGAAGGCAATGGCTCGTCGAGCCTCATCTTGGGGTGTGCTATAATAGGGATATATGAACCGTATACCCCTGGCAGAGCGCATGCGCCCGCAAAGTCTAAATGAGGTGATTGGGCAAGACGAAATTATTGGCGATGGTAAGATTCTCACCGAGATTGTCAAAAAAGCCGAGCCTGTCAACTTAATTTTTTGGGGTCCTCCTGGCACCGGCAAGACTACACTTGCGCGCATCCTTGCGCACGAATATGAGGCTGATTTTGTGGAACTTTCAGCAGTCACTGCTGGCAAGAAAGACATCGAAGCTGTGGTGGAACGCGCCAAGACCAACTGGAATCTTAAGATTCGCACCGTGCTCTTTGTGGACGAAATTCACCGTTTCAACAAGGCTCAGCAGGATGCCTTTTTGCCACATGTTGAGTCGGGTTTAATCATTTTGATTGGCGCTACTACTGAGAACCCGAGTTTTGAGGTTATCTCTCCGTTACTATCGCGTTCGCGCGTGGTGGTGGTTTCTGCCCTCAAAAAGGCCGACATTTTGGCAGTTCTGCAGCGCGCCCTCAAAGCCGAGAAGGCGGAAAAGCGTGTTACTAAAGAGGCTCTAGAGTATGTCGCCGAGCTTAGCGGTGGCGATGCCCGTTCAGCCCTTGGCGATTTGGAGCTTTCGCTTAACCTCGCCAAAAAAGTCGATAAAAGTGTAGTCGAAACGGCTGTTGGCAAAAAAATGCCCCTCTACGACAAATCTGGCGACTATCATTACGACAATATCTCTGCCTTCATCAAGTCAATGCGCGGTTCGGATGTGGATGCCACGCTATATTATCTCGCGCGCATGGTGCAAAGTGGGGAAGACCCTAAGTTTATTGCTCGCCGTATGGTGATTTTTGCTTCTGAAGATATCGGTTTGGCAGGGAATGGTGCCCTCAATCTTGCCGTGAGCTGTTTTCAGGCAATTGAGCGCGTGGGTATGCCTGAGGGCGGGATTATCCTCAGCCATGTGGCGGTGGTTTTAGCTAAGGCTAAGAAAAATCGCGAAACTTATGACGGCTGGGCTAGGGCGCAAGCTGTAGCGGCTAAGAGTATGGGTTGCCCCGTGCCTAACTGGCTGCGCAATGCTCCTACTAAATTAATGAAAGACCTTGGCTTTGGTGAGGGTCAAAAGTGGGAAGCGGGCTTCCATCTTGATAAGAGCTATCTTCCCGAAGAAGTCCAGCACGAGAAGATTTTTGGCGTTCCTAGTCATTACAATCATAACAAAAAATAGCCTATAGCATTGCCAAAAACCTACAAAAGTTGATAAAGCTATTGACAAAATATAATATCTATGCTACAATGAAAGGTAGGAGCATGTTTTGCTATTGCGAACGATCTTTGTTCTGGTAAAAGGTGTATAGCTTGTGTACCTTTGATTATGTTATTACAGAGGCAATATATTTTATAAACTTGATAGTAGCTATCAAGTTTAGTCTGAACAAACCTGCCCCTCTTTACTTCGTGCGCAGCGGTGATGTGGAATTACCTACTACTGGTACTTTCAGGCTCGCTGGCGGCTACGGCATCTACTGGTCGTCGCGGGCCGCAGTCTATACTTCGTCTACCTCAGCTACGGCGTACTACTTACAGGTGGAGCCTTACGCTGTTATACCGTCGAACGGCCCGTTCCATCGCTTCCTCGGTTTCTCCCTCCGCTGCCTTAGTACTGTATTAGACATGTAGAGTGGAGGGGATGAGTGTGCTATAATTAAAAAGTAAATAAGGAGTTTTTATGGCAGATTTTAACAAAGTCTTGACCCCAGGGGATTACGAAAATGGCGAAATCAACGTCGTGATTGAGATCCCAGTTGGTAGCACCCAAAAAATCGAGTACCGTCGTAATATGGAAGGCGGTGCTTTCGAGATTGACCGCATCGAGCCAGATCTATTTGCTAAGCCAGCCAATTATGGCTTTATTCCTCAGACCTTAGACGAGGATGGTGATGAGCTGGATGTAATGGTGATTAGTCCACTTCAGCTTACCACTGGCACTTTTATGAAGGCCCGCATCCTCGGCGTCATGAAATTTGTCGATGATGATGAAGTTGACGACAAAATCATTGCTGTGCCAGCTGACGACCGCAACAATGGCGACGCCATCCAGACTTTGGAGGATTTGCCGGGGCGACTCATCAAGCAGATTGAGTTCCACTTCAACCACTACAAAGACCTCAAGAAGCCAGGCTCTACCGTGGTTAAAGGCTTCTTTGGCGTGGACGAAGCCAAAGCCGTCATCAAAGACGCCATCACTCGCTGGAACGAGCAATAAAAACTACAGAAATTTAAAAAGCAGTCCTCATCGGGCTGCTTTTTACTTTAGATACCGGCAACTCTATCATTCTGCACCAGCGTAATTGCATGGTAGTCCTGATAAATCATATATGCCTCATAAGGTATCTCTAATCGTATTTCGTGTGCGTTTAACCTGTACGTAATCATTCCGGAAAAGTCCTCATCTGGACCAGACAGCCTCTGGATACTGCGCTGGAAGTCGCGCGCCTCCTCCTGTAACTGCCTTGATCCCCAAAACGGCTTCGAATCTATCCGAAAATCCTTGAAGGAATAAATCGCATCCAGCGTGCCGTCAAACTCCCGCGGTTCAGTCTGTGGTGGTTTACCAACATCGATTTCCTCCATATAGGCCCTCGTCAGTACGAGTCCGCGCGTTAGCCAGTTTAATGTAGCCGTGTGCCTTATCAAAAGCACCCGCTGAAGCTCGTCACCGGAAAAGCATAGCGCTGTCGCATGGAAAAACGGCAGAAACGTGCAAATCGTCCCCGCTCCCGTAAGCGGCATAATATTCGCACGCTTCACGCAAACCAAACGATTATAATCACGCTGGTTAATGAACTCGTCCCACAATTGCGGGCGTCTCTGAGCGATTATATTGTTCGGCGCCATCCATAAGCACCATACTCGTGCATCGAAATACTGATTGTTAAATTTTACCATTGCCACATTTATCATCCCCCTTTCTGTGGCAGATTGCAAAGAACTTGAGTTTTATTACATTAAAACAAACACCCTTTTCTAGGCTTATCACCATTGTATCACAGACTTGTAAATTTGTCAAGAGGACAAGGCCTGCCTCCGCATAAATACCTTTTCCGAAGGACATAAAGACTTGGCCTAAGCGGCCCGGAGCGATCCGAGGAAAAGTGTATTTATGCGGGGAAGCGAATCCTATCCCTCTTCCATAAACGCGCCGGACTGTCGGCTCCAGAGATGATTGTACACCCCGTGCGACTTGCCTAGCAACTGATGATGGGTGCCTTGCTCCACGATTTTACCGTCTTCCAGCACCACAATCCGGTCTAGGCTAGCCACGGTCGAGAGCCGGTGTGCAATCACAATGCTTGTGCGCCCCTGCATCAAAGTATTCAAAGCGTCCTGAATCAAGGCTTCACTCTCTGAATCCAGCGCCGAAGTTGCCTCATCTAGCACCAATATTGGAGCATCCTTCAATATTGCCCGGGCAATCGCGATCCGCTGTCGCTGACCGCCTGATAGCTTAATACCACGCTCGCCTACTAGGGTATCATAACCATCTGGCAAATCCTTGATAAACTCGTGCGCATTAGCTAGCTCGGCTGCATGCTGAATCTCTTCCGGCGTGGCGTCCAGTTTGCCGTAAGCGATGTTCTCTGCAATCGAACGATGGAACAGCGAAGTCTCCTGTGGTACATAGGCGATATTCTCGCGTAGAGACCGTTGCGTCACGTCCTTAATATTCTGGTCCGAAATCGTAATCTGCCCCTCATCCACATCAGCAAAACGGAGTAGTAACTTGGTTAAAGTGGTCTTGCCTGAGCCCGACACGCCTACCAAACCAATCCGCTCACCCGGTTTCACTTTGAGAGAGAAATCCTGAAATATCGGTTCCTTGGCGTCTTTGTGCTTAAAGCTAATGTGATCAAAATTCACCTCTGCTTGTGTCATTACCAGTTTGTCGGCGCCCGGCATATCTACCACATCATCCACCATATCCAGAATCAGCGTCATTTCGTGCGCATCGCCAAACACGCGGTTGATATTCTTGAAAATTGAATTAATATTCCAGAGTTCGCCCTGAATCGTTTGCGCATAGTTTACAATCAGCACTAGTGTTGCAATCGAAATCCCTAGCCACTCCCGGCCAAACACCAAGAACACTAGAATCATCGCCGTAATCCCAATTTGCACTCCGTTAAACTTAATATCGCGCCCAATTGTGGCGTGCATCTGCTTGTAGTTGGCGTCTAACGTTGCACGTGAGAAATTGGCATAGCGATGCCGCTCGTGCGTCTCATGGGCGTAGGATTTCACTGAAATAATATTAGAAATCGAGTCTGCCAGCTGCCCAGTCTGTTTGGTTTCGGCCGCCGCGGCATTATCACTAAGGTAAGCAATCTTTTTGAACGATAGTCCTGACACCAAAGCATACAGTGCTACAAACCCCACAATCCCTGCGGCAAACCATGGCACTTGCGGCGCTAGCACGATAATCACCATCCCAATATACGCCAGCGTCGGCCACAAGTCCCATATAATCGTATCAACCAAGCGCTCAAACGCCCAGACAAACTTATTTGTTTGTGATACCAGGGAACCAGAAAACCGGTCGTTGTGGAATTGCATTGACTGATCATTGACCACCGTAAAACAATTCACCGCTAGGTCATACATTGCCAGTACTTCCATTTTCCAGCACCAATATAACCGTAGCTCCTCCAACACCACCTTGTTTAAGACATATAATGCAAAGAACCCAATAATCTCCACTGCGGCCACGCGTAACATTTCATCCGCTGGCAGCCCCATGGACGCCTTCTCAATCAGGTCTGCAAAAATCAACGGCGCCAGAATCGCTCGAATGAATACTACCACCGGCGTAGAAACAATCATTCCTATTGAATACCACTTGTATTTCTTGACTTCTTGCCAATAATAATGCAGAGTACGTCCTGTAGTTTTGGTTTTTGCTTTGTCCTTCACCTTCGTCATGTGCCTAATTATATACTACCAGTGCTCAGAATACAAGCATTTTGTGAACCAAATTTGCTGGGGGGGGGGGGGGTGATTTATAGGGATAGAACCTGTGAAAACCTCTATTGACATTCTTCGGAATAAAAGCATAAAAGTATTGACATTTTAGATAATCTGTGCTACAATGGAAGTATATCGTGTATGCGATATATAGCCTGCCGGATGGCAGAGTACATGAAAAGGGGGTAAATCGTATGATTTACAAGAAAAAATTTAATGCAACTATTGTCAATGGTCCTTCCAAAATGGACCTCCTCACTGCTTTTGCCTATGCGTTCAACAAAGAACATGATTTCTCTGTAACGTTTCACATTGTAGACGAAAATGAGAATTTGAAAGAGCGACTGTGGTACAAGATAGCTGGCAAAAATGGTGCTCCGCTGAAAGCAAGGGTTATCGGTATCAGCTACGAAGATGGTAGTGGTGATAAGTTCTTAATTGAAGGTTATCTTGATTATTACTGTAACAAAAAGACCAATTACGACGTGCATTTCACAGCATATTATTCGTCGTCTAATCGAAAAGGCGCCGCTCAACTTGAGCTAAATGTTGCAGACGAAAAATAGGTAGTTGTATATACAAAATTCCTGGTTCAGTGAACCAGGAATTTCTTTTCTTCACTCGTCGAAAGTCCTTTATAGCTCTTCCGCCTTCACCCGCACCTGCTCGGTGGTGTCGCGGTCACGCACCGTCACTGTGTCGTCTTCCAGGGTATCAAAGTCAATCACTACGCACTTTGGCGTACCAATCTCGTCTTGCTTCTTGTAACGTTTACCGATGTTGCCGGAATCATCCCAGGTTACAAAAGTATATTTTTGCTTCAGAATTGCAAACACTTCCTTGGCTTTTTCGACCAATTCCGGCTTATTCTTAAGTAGCGGGCTCACACAGAATTTATATGGCGCTAGGTTCTCGGGCAACTTCAATACGACTCGATCTTCTTCCTCGACATACGCTGCACTTAGCACCGCAAGGAACAAACGCTCCACTCCGATTGAAGGCTCAATCACGTGCGGGATAAAGCTCTCGCCCGTCACCTTGTCGCGATATTCCATGCTCTTGCCGGAAGCTTTCTGAATATTGCTGAGGTCGAAATCGGTTCGGTAGGCAAAACCCAGCAACTCTTCCTGGCCGTTGGGATAGTCAAACATCACGTCAATCGTATGCTTGCTATAATGTGCGCGGTCCTCCGCTGGCACGTCGTAATCATGGATCTTATCTGTCGGTAGTCCCATCTGCTCCTCCAGAAAAGCATGATAGTCGGCCAATAATTCATCGAAATTCTGCTCCCACTCCTCCGGCCGCACAAAATACTCAATCTCCATTTGGCTGCATTCGCGGTCACGCAAGATAAAGTCGCGTGGCGAAATCTCATTGCGAAACGCCTTACCTTGCTGCGCCAGCCCAAAGGGGAGGTTAGGATAGATTGTATCCACCACGTTCTTGTAGTTCGTAAAAATCCCTTGCGCAGTCTCTGGCCTCAAGTACGCAATCGAAGAATCATCGTCCACCGGCCCTACGTGCGTCTGGAACATCATATTAAACTTGCGAATCTCGCTCCAGTCCTGTTTGCCACAAGTTGGGCACTTGGGACTAACCGCTAAGAATTCCTCCGTCGTAATACTCTCAGTTGCCCCGTCCACCAGCTTATCCGCGCGGAACCGGCCATGACACTCCTTACACTCCACTAACGGATCAGCAAACGTCGCCACATGACCCGAAGCTTCCCAAGTCTTGGGATTCATGATAATCGCGGCATCCACGCCGTACATATCATCACGCTTATCTACCCAGAAACTCCACCAGGTATTCATTAAATTGCGCTTCAGCATCACGCCGAGTGGGCCAAAATCCCACGTCCCGGCCATTCCGCCATACACATCCGACCCCGGGAAGATAAACCCACGGCGCTTACATAAACTTACAATATCCTCTAACTTAGTCATAATATATATTGTACTACTTTTTGACTCTCGGAGCAAATCATTGTCTAGGGAACTATACTAATCTCGCGTGAGATAAAGATATTTTTTCAACCATTCATCAGTCATTTCCTCTGGCACGCCATTAGCCAAGTCATTCGCTAGCTCCAAGATAACATCTTTAAGCTCAATATTGTTCTTGTAATAATCTGGAATGCCTTCGTATCCAACCCGCGCACCGATAATGTTACCCGTAATTGCTGCGGTTGAATCAGAATCTCCATCATGATTTGCTGCCGCAACAATGGCATCTTCAAAATTATCTTGATACTTAATTGAGCAATAAATTGCAATCGCTATGGCTTCTTCGGACACCCATCCCCCTCCAAGTTGACGAATGGCGTCTTGATTTTCGATTTTAGAATGGGCGAGTTTGATAGCCAGATTACATAATTCTGCTAACTCTATCTTTTCATCCGCATAGCTACTTACTGCGTCCTTTGCGGACCAATCATTCATTTTCTGTATGGCGGTTTTGGTGGCTTCTTCTACCGAATAATCAGCTAAAACATAATAAATAATATAGCCAAGTACGTAAGCCGAGAGAATCGCAAGGGGATGCCCATGTGTTAAAGCGCAAGACCTTGCCGAGAACTCACCAATAGCATCTTCGTTAATACACAAGGGAATAGGTGCAATCCGCATGACGCCACCACAGCCCTTGCTATCATTGATTGGTTCACTCAATGTGCCAGCTTTACTCGAAGATAAGGCCTCGATACAAGTCATACCGGGATCACGTAAGACATTTAGTTCGGGAATATCCTTAATCCAAGAAACTGACATATGTTCATCGACTTTCTGCTGTGTTCCAAGCCAATCGAGATAAGCAAGATAAATTGCTTCGGGTGGAAGCATCGCTATGCCGCGCAAATGCCATCTTGTCTGTCTCCAAAGCAACCCGCATGCCGTAAACAAAGTCATCTGTGTATCATCGGAAATAATGCCAACATCATTTGCAAAGCGCGTTACCATTCTTGGTGCCACACCATGGCTAAATTCAATTTGATATCCAAGCGCGTCGCCAATTGCCCCGCCTATCAGTGAGCCGCGCACTCTATTAGCCCTACTCTCTGTCGCCGTTTCAGCCATCAGAAATCCTCTAGTCTGCCATTATGGTATCTGGCGATAATGCTTCCTCTAGATATAACACTTGCATCTATAATCCTATCACTTGGGTGATTCGCAAGATATTGCCGGCTAAAGCGGACCAGCTCCAGATTAGCATCACGATGGTCGCGCACTTCGGCTTCGTATCTTTTGCCTTAATTTGTAGTAATTACTAGAACTACCATAAGTTGTTCATAATTATAATGATGCTTACCAAATAGTCAAGGGCTGGCGGGCGCATATGATATAATGCAAACATGGATAACGATTGCTACATTATTAACCGCATGTACGCTGGCGACTATATCGGTGGCACAAACATAGGTCACGAAATTATTAACCTTTTCTCAGATGACCATGGTGACAATTATATTTACGTAAATTCCGATGGTATAATTGATCCAAAATTCAATGACAAGGTCAAAGGCGTTATTTTAGTCAGAAAAACTAATTCTATACATCGTTTAGAGGTACTTGGTATCGCCAAGGTTGACGAAAACTCTCAAATAGCCTACAAATCAAAGAAGATATCTAGGCCCGAGCGCATTGCCGAGCAAGATGCAATCGTAGATGCATATCTTGCCGAACATGATGTTACTTACGGTGGCGTTTCGCAGAGTGAGTTGTTTGCTAAAAATAAATTTCGTGGGGATTACGAGAACAATCATACTATCACCTTCAAGGCCAAAGAATTGTTGCTTCCATTTCGTGAAGAAGAAAAGAAGGTTTATTTATCGGATAGTGAAAGCGAAGATCCATCTGAATATCAGCTGGAAGAGATTGTTTTTCCAAAGCGATCATTGAGGCGATATATTAACAGAAGCGAGTTTCCTAAAGATTTCGACAAAATCACGCAACTAATTAACGACGAAAGTTTATGGGACAAAAGTCGTAAGACTGAAAAACTCAAGAATGTTGGCAAGATATTAAAAGATGGAGATAATTTTAATTACCTCGATATTATTTGCAAGCAAGACGACGAAAACGTTTTCTCGAATTCAATAGCCTATTTCATTACTAATGATAAAAAACTGTTGAAAGATTTTTGCCGTGAGGTGCTGGGGATTGATAATATCTCTGATGAGGTAACTATCGAACGTGAAAAGTCTGCGAAGGGGTCACGTATCGACATCTATATTGAAGACGAGAATAATGCGGTTGTGATAGAAAATAAGATTAAGTCGGAGGTTAACGGTACTCAGGAGCGGCATGATTTCACTGGAGAGCTCATCAAATCTCAGCTGGAGGACTATTATAATTATGTCGAAGATCATGCCGGTAGCCGTAAGAAAAAATACTTTATCTTGATGCCAAACTATCATCATATTGATTTGCAAAAATATAAGCACAGTGAAAAATATACCAAAATTGAGTATAGTGATTTAGTTAAATTCTTTGATAGTCACAAATATCAGAACGACGCCGAGAGTTCTTACTATGAAGATTTCAAAAAGGCCTTACGTAGGCACTCTGAAGATTACTATGATGATCAATACGCAGTCATGAAGAGGCGGTTTATCCGTAGAATTTTAGAATGTAAAAAATAGACTATCTGTTGCTGAATTTGACCAGCTTGCTGTTAATTTTGGCATAAAGCGGGTGGCGCGGATTACCGTTCTTAGTTAACTTAGGCAAAGCATAAAAATGCGTACCTTCAGGGAACAGACTAAGGATTTGTTGCGCACTCATGGCTAACTTCTTGTAAGGTTTATCGCCAACATTTGCACCCCAACCACACCATACATGCAGTAAAGAGGCATGGTCTGTTAGATAGAGCGCAATTTCTTGTTGAATTGCCCGAAGATTAAGCTCAAAGAATATTTCCTGTTCTAAGTGTAGTTCTTTGAGATAGGGCGTAATTTCCGGGCTCAGATTGATTGCAATAATTCCATCAAAACCATTATTCTGAGCAATCTTTTGCATGCGATGCCAAGTTGGATCAACGCGTTTATCATCTGCTAGACTAGGATTTAACCCAATAAAAAACAACGGATTCTGCGCATCACTATCTTTCAATACTAAGCGCAGCCCCCGTTCTAGATTCTTTATGCAAATTCTTGACATGATTCTTAAAATAAAAATGGAGCCGTCTTCGGGATTTGAACCCGAGACCCCTTCCTTACCATGGAAGTGCTCTACCACTGAGCTAAGACGGCAATAGAGATATTATACCACATCACCCCGATATAATAAAAGTATTGACTTTTTCGCAAATCTGTGCTACAATAGAGATATAAGCCTCTAACGAGGTCTAATCTGTAGTTGTCTCGAAACTGTGATTACAGGAGTAGGGACTTAACCCCATTAGTCAAAGTTGAGGTCATATGTACCTTAATTTTTTGGCTAAGACCTATCTATTCCAAAGGAGGAGTAGCTATGAACATGGATTACAAAAAAGTCTTACCTCACATTTATGAGGGCAAAGCCAACCGTCTCTACGAGGTTGAAGGTCACCCGGAGTATCTCATTATCGAGCGCAAAGATGACATCACAGCGGGGAACGGCGCCAAGCATGACACAATCGAAGATAAGGGATTTTATAATAACAAAATCTCCAACCAGCTGTTCTGGGTGTTGCGGAATAATTCTGCAGTAGTACCGACACATTTTGTGCAGGAGCTGAGCGATTGTGAAACCCTGATTCAGAAAACCAATCCTATTAAACTGGAAATAGTAGTGCGCAATATCGCTACCGGTAGCATCATCGAACGATTACCGTTCGATGATGGGCAGGAGTTTACTAATCCCATCTTCGAGTTGTATTACAAGGATGATGCTTTGGGCGACCCGCTGATTAACCACAGCGAAGCGCTTGCACTTGGTGTAATCAGTGAACGGGATTATGCGGATATTGAAGGTATGGCACTGATAGTGAATGACACCTTGAAAGAGTTCTTCAATGAGATTGGCATTATTCTGGTGGACTTCAAAATCGAGGTTGGGCGCACACCGCAGGGAGATTTAATCATAATCGATGAAATTTCGCCTGACACCTGTCGGCTGTGGGATGCCGAAACCCGGAAGAAGTTGGATAAAGACCGTTTCCGCCAGGGGCTGGGTGATGAGGCTGGTGCCTATCGTGAGATTTACCGTCGGGTTTGTGAACAAGTTTTTTTTATCGTGTTTCGCGATGTTTAGGGTTGCTCAAAATCCGTCAGTTAGCTTAGTGCAAACTCGTGTTCTCAAGGGGATGTGCTTTGTTTTTGAAGGGTTAATCTTCATTGGCGCAATTGCAATCGCCATCGAGGCCGTTCAGTACACCGCTTGGGTTGGGCAATATGAAGCCACCACGTCCCAATCTGGGACAGATGTACGCTTTTGGGTATCAGGAACACTCTTTTTGAATGGGGTGCATGGCAACGTGCTCGCCGCCATGCTCACTGCTTAGCTAAAAAGAAAAGACCCACAACGTTATATCGTGGGTCTTTTTTATGCTCAAAAACTCGGTGGTGGAGTAGATCGGACTCGAACCGACCACCTCAGCAATGCGAATGCTGCGCTCTACCAGATGAGCTACTACCCCAGCAAATTCATTATAGCACACATCGCTAGAACTGTGTTACAATAGAGAAAATAAGAGAGGTAAATGGCATGATTTAACTTCGTTTGATAATTCATCAGCAACCGAAACCAATCATGAGAGGTATATTATGAAGAATGATCCAGTTTTTGCAATTATCAAACAAGAACAAGTGCGCCAGTCCGAAGGGCTAGAGCTTATCCCGAGCGAGAACTACGTTTCCGCCGAAGTACTCAAGGCCATGGGCTCAGTTTTGACAAACAAGTATTCTGAAGGCTATCCAGGGAAGCGTTATTACGGTGGCAACGAAAACATCGACCAAATCGAGAATTTGGCAATTGAGCGCGCCAAAGAGCTGTTCCATGCCGACCACGCTAATGTGCAGCCGCACTCTGGTGCCAATGCTAATGAGGCGGTTTACTTTGCCTGGTGTCAGCCGGGTGATACGATTCTTGCCATGGCGCTTCCGGCCGGCGGACATCTCACGCACGGCTCTCCGGTAACGCGCAGTGCCAAGATTTATAATTTTGTGGGTTACGGCGTAACCGAAGATGGCAATATTGATTACGACGAGCTTGAACGCCTCGCGCGCGAGCATCGGCCGAAGCTGATTTTGGTCGGTTATTCTGCCTTTATGAAGATCCCAGATTTTGATCGCGTCGCCAAAATTGCGGCTGAAGTCAGTGCCGAGAGTAGCCAAGAAATCCTCTTGATGGCCGACATGGCGCACGTGGCGGGTTTGATTGCGGGTGGCGTACATCCCAACCCGCTCGAGCACGGCTTCCAGGTGATGACTAGTACCACACACAAAACCTTGCGTGGTCCGCGTGGCGGTTTAATTGTGAGCATGGGTACAGTGGGGAATCCTTTGCGCAAGGTAGAGCACACGCTGGAGAACATCCCGACTTTGGTTGACCGTGCCGTTTTCCCTGGTACGCAAGGTGGACCACTCGAGCATGTGATTGCAGCCAAGGCGGTGGCCTTTGGTGAAGATTTGCAGCCTGAGTTTCAAGATTATGCCCGGAAAATTGTAGAGAATGCTAAGGCTTTGGCAGCTGAATTAGCTAGACTTGGTTTTGTCTTGCAGGGCGGCGGTACTGAGAATCACTTGGTTTTAGTGAACGTCAAAGACAGTTTTGGGATTGATGGTAAATTCTTTGAATACGCGTTGGATAAGGTTGGGCTGACTTTGAACGCCAATGCCTTGCCGAATGATAAGGGCGCGGCCTTCCGCCCGTCTGGCGTGCGCCTTGGTACTCCCGCCATGACCACTCGTGGTCTAGGTGTGCCAGAAATGATTAAAGTAGCTGGCTGGATGAAACGCGTCCTGGATATTTGCATTGAAGCCGGTAGCGAAGATGGCTTAGGCGGCCACGAAGCCGAGCTGAAGGCAGTGCGTGATGAAGTCCGAGCTTTGGCGCTTGAGTTCCCAATTCCAGGGATTCCAGCCGAAAATTAGTTTAGCAAAAAGTGTGGGCGTAAGAATGTTTTTATATAATAAAGGAGAATTTATGCCCACTACTAAAAAAATCACCAATAACCAACCCAGCATTGCACTGATGAGTGCGGAAGAGCTGGCTAAGTACGAGAAGATTATTCCGGGCGGCGCCGAGCGGATTCTCGAGCTGGCGGAACAACAGGCTTCGCACGCTCAAGAACTAGAAAACCGCCAGCTCGAAACGAGCGCCAAGCTCAAGCTGGTGTGCCAAGTGATTACGTTCTTCTTGGCGCTCGGCACAGGCGCGCTCGGCGCCGCCCTTTTGCTCGCCGGCAGCGAGCTTGCCGGATTGTTAGTTATTGTCGTGGATGCGGCTGCGCTCGCTGCCGTCTCGCTCTACGGCAAACAAAACTAGCGAAAGATCGGCACCGAACCGCGACGTATCAAAGGCAGCGGAGGGAGCGACCGACGTAGCGATTACCTTCATTCGACGGGTTGACCGTTGTATTAAAGTTGAAGTCGTACGCGTTTGTAGTCGTAGGAGCCGCCCGCGACGACCACCATTGGCCTTCGTTGCCAGTGTTCCTGAAAGTACCACCACTAACACCAGGTAGATTTACGAACCCGCTGCGCACAAGAGTACCGCAAAAATAAAAACGGACGAATAACCAGTCGTTAAACGGTTTAGAAGTTTACTTTTATTACGCCTGACCATAATCCGACGTATTGCAAACCTTCGCGCGTCTCTTTTTTGAGCTAAGAAGGGAAACTTCACAATCTTTCGAGGAGAGGGCCTCAAATTGGCGGAGCTTGACCTCGTTGCCACCGTCGGCCCCCACGGACTACGTCCACGGAATTATTGTAACATATCCAAAATAGCCCCTCCCGAGGCTATTTTATAACATAATTTTTGAAATAATTCAAACCGTGGTGGTTCCGGGCGGACTTGAACCGTCGACACAAGGCTCTTCAGGCCTCTGCTCTACCAACTGAGCTACAGAACCATACCTACATTATAGCACATCTCGCGCAGAATGTAAGCCCCCTCGACTGGTTTAATCCTTTTTCTTGAAATAATCTTTACCTAGACCGCAGAGGGGACACTTATAATCGTCTGGCACTTCGTCACCATAATACACATAGCCACAAGCCATACAGACCCAAGCAGTTTTATTTTCTTCGGTCTTCACCTTCACTAAATCGCCTTTGTGCTCCTGATACCATGCATAAGTCATCGGAGCCTTGTCTTCTAGGACATCCGCTTCAACCATACGACCAATATAAATCGTATGGGTTTCGGCATCAATTGCGTCTACTTTTTCGCATACCATGTAGCCGAGGGAATTTTTGACGACCGGAACACCCTCTATCTCTGTTGTTTCGCATTCAGTACATTTATCAATATCTTTGGATGATTTAAAGCCAAACGTTTCAATAATTTCTGGGTCCACATCTTTGCCTAGCACTGACAACGCAAATCTATCATTCTCAGATAACAACTTATGCGAATGGTTGGTCTTAGCCACGGCTACTGTAATAAGTGGTTGTTCGCCGGCACTGGCGCGTGACACTGCATCCACGATGCAACCACCACCTTTGGTGGTCAAGACGTATACGCCTTGCGTGATTTTACGGGTAATTTTCGAATTCTTCATTTTCCTCCTCTTAGTGATAGCAACGATTAAAATGTTCTAGATTGGTATTTTCTCTTTTTGAAGCGCGTCTTATGACGAGCGAGGAAAGAAAAATGCCAAGATAGAACATTTTAACGCCGCGCAGTGATGCCCGAAATGAGACTTGTAGCGAAGCGGCGGCAAAGGCCGCTTCCCATACGATTTGCGTTCCTGGGATTACTACAGTGGTGCCCGAAATGGGACTTGAACCCATATGGATTTCTCCATTCGATTTTAAGTCGAACGCGTATACCAATTCCGCCATTCGGGCGCCATCACTGCATCTCCATTATACCACAAAAAAAGGACCCGCACCGCGAATCCTTTTATAAGATATAGCTCGCCATTGAACACCCTTGCTATTTTTAAGAACTCCAGGCGGCTCTCAACGTCAGATTCGTCCGAGTTCCTAATTACATTTTACCACAACCAAAAAGCGCGTCAACCTTGATTTTGATAAAAAACCTGCATTAACTTCAAAAAGTTTTCCACAGAAACAACAGGGGTAACATGCAAAAACCGAACAAACAAGCATTGACTTTTTGCACAATCTGTGCTACAATAGAATTATAACCACAAATAAAACTGTGGCGGTGCTAAGTTGTTGTGCTATACTAAATACATGACAAGTGAAGGAAAGAGTTGGATTCGGCGTCTAGAGCGCTGGCTGGATGAGTGGAAGATTGCCTTTTCGGGCATTATTTTAGCAACGCGCGATGCACGGTTTTTAGTGACTTTTGGGCTGACGTTTGTGATTTTTGGCACGCTGATGACTTTATTAGCTGGCAGTACGGCCGCTTTCAGCCTGTTTGGCACAGCAGATTTATGGGGAAAGCTACGCATTATCGGCGATGGCTTCCTGGGGCTATTTGGCATGAATCGAAATTTCTGGGATTGGATATTGACCTTCTTTGTTACACTTCTACAGAGTATTCTGATTGGACTAGTAGTGATGGTCTGGCGCCACCGTCAACGGAGCAAAAAAGCCCAAGTTGTGGCTACTGCTACCAACTCTGACAACGTACAAAACGCTGGTCTGGCGGCAGGCCTTGCCGTGCTAGGCACTGGTTGCCCTACTTGTGGCACAACGTTGATTGCGCCTCTGATTGGTACGTTATTCAGCACTAGCAGTTACGCTCTAGCCAGTGCGATTTCCGGAATTTTGACTGCCGCCGCCGTTATTATTGCCCTGCTCGCGCTCAAGCGCATTGGGAACGACGCCTACTCGCTCATTGTTAGTGAACGCTATCAGAAAAAGCATCAAGTCAAGGAGGAAACCAATCTATGAAACACCTGCGCACTATTGCAATTATCGCCGTGATTGTCCTATTATTCGGGCTATTGATTATGGGCTCGTCCACGCGTCAATCACCAAAAGACCAAGTCTGGGATGAAGCAACTACGGTTGGTGAGCTAGATTCGCCCAACTATTACATTATGTACACAGATTTGATGTGTCCGTATTGTGACGTCTTTTCGCGCGCCGTGATGGAGCACTGGGATGAGTTTACCGATTATCTAGCTGAGAATAAGATTTTATTCGAGATTCGCTTGACCGATGCATTGTACGAGGGAAGTGGCAGCCAGTATTCGCGCGACGCAGCCGAGGGTGCGTATTGTGCGGCTAGAGAAGATAAGTTTTGGGATTTTTATCACGCCGCCATAAAGTCGCTTTGGGATGATTATCATTCCAAAGGTGTCGGTGACAGCAAAACCTCACCCGCTATCAAAAATATGCCGGAGGATTATTGGCTCAAAATTGGTCACAGTGTAGGCCTGGGTGAGCAGTTCGATCAGTGTGTGTCTGGGCACGAGGCAGTAGCCGACATTAAAAATAACACCAGTCGCGCTATGCAAGTAGCCGAGGGGATGCCGTCATTCAAATTCAACCAATTCTCTACGGCCGGTTTTGACAATAGCTGGGGGTGGGATTACGTCAAAATGTATCTTGACGCCGGACTGAAAAATAAGTGATTAGGCTAAAAGGGGTGCAAGAGGTGTCAAAAATATAAAATTGACACCTCTTTTTCGTGCGCAGCGGGTACGTAAATCTACCTGGTGTTAGTGGTGCTACTTTAAGGAACGCTGGCCTCGACGGCTACGGTTGGTCGTCACGCGCCTCATCTACGCGCTCTGATGGCGCCGCTATCCCTAGCGCTTACAACCTCGCCTTTGGGCCCTCTGATGTCAACCCGTCAGGCGGTCCGTACGAACGCCTCTACGGTTTCCCTCTCCGCTGCCTTAGTACTGTATTAGATATGTAGAGGGGGAGATGAAATCGATATAATATCATGGCTATGCTTGCTAATTTTCTTCGATTTGTGGTAGGCTTACTTCACGGGCAATAGTAAATTGACACATTTACAACTAGGGCATCTGGAGAAAGGAGGGCTATTCTATAGTAGTACAACTTTTGTGTTTATGTCTCGAAGCCAAGTTGAATCCTACGATTCGCTTGCGCTTCGTCTTCAAGAAACAAAAAAGTTATCGGCCGTAAAACCGGTCGATAACACATAGACATAGCCCCATTCTCGCACAAACAAAGGGCTGTGTCAATCCCTACCATTGCTCGTTTTTTGTGCGTATAAGCGACACCCTTTTGTTAGCGCTCCACTCAGCTGATATCTTTGCTCTAGAACATGGAGGTCCAAACAAAAAGGGCACCGCGAGGTGCATCTATCTCACGCGTATGCTCCTAGTTACCTAAAAACAATCAACGAGGGAAAGCCTCAACGGCGCCCTTGCTATGATTGTTTTTACAATTACATAGCGTTACTATGAAAACTTTTACATACGCTAGATGTGAAATAGATGCACTCTCATTATATCACATTTTAACAAACACTTCTCCCCCTCTACATGTCTAATACAGTACTAAGGCAGCGGAGGGGGAAACCGTGCCAGCGAGCGTCTGGACCCCATGATGGGCGAACTTCTGTGGCACCGAAGAGAAGGTCATAGCCACCAGCACCAACAGAACTCCATACGTTATCAGCCTCACGTGAAGACCAATAGTGGCCACTCGCGCCATTAGACCATAAGGTACCAGCAGTATTAGGTAAGTTGACAACCCCGCTGCGCACGAAGCACTTTACTGTTCGATTTCTTCGCCAGTCTCAAGATTACGCAGTTTGTAGTGGCCGGAAGCAGCCTCAGTTTCGCCAATCACGGCGGCAAACCCAGCCACCTTACTGGCATATTTCAGCTTGTCACCCAGTTTTTTCTGGGTTAGCACGAGGTCTACGGTTTTACCTTGCGCGCGCAAATCCTGCGCAAACTTAGCGCAAGCATTATACTCATTACTGGAAATCGGGATCAAACATACATTCACCGGTTTACTCTCACTTACCTTCACTAGTCCAGCATCCACAAACGCCGCAAACAACCGCGTTAAACCAATCGAACCGCCCACGCCAGGTAAGGCCTGGTCGGTGTAATAATTCGCCAAATTCTCATAACGCCCGCCTGAGCAAATCGAACCAAATTCACGATAATCCGGTGCAATCGTCTCGAACACCGTACCAGTATAATAATCTAACCCACGTATAATAATCATATCAGCTATCACTTCGGTGGCGCCCGACAACTCCTGTACGGTTTTGAGCACTTCGCCCAATTCTCCCACGCCTTCCAAGAAGGTAGTATCACTACATCCCAAACTTTGCAGCTTTGACACGACCTCATCGTATCGGCCATGGATTTGGATAAACGTTGTGATTTTTACAACATTTTCTGTGCCTAGGCCCAAATTTTGCAAGGCCTCTACAGTCTTTTCGGGTGGTACTTTTTCTGCGTGGTCTACAATATTAAAAATCTCTGCCGCTAGATGGTTGAGATTTAGCGCTTGCAATAAACCGTTCAATAGTTTGCGGTTACTCACGCGCACTACAAAACTTGGCAACGGCAAAACCCTCAGCGCATCTACCAAAGTCGCAATCACTTCGGCGTCGTATGCCACTGACAGGCTATTCCAGCCAATCACATCCACATCGCACTGATAAAACTCGCGAAAACGTCCTTTTTGTGCCCGTTCACCGCGAAAATTGCGTCCAATCTGTGTTACTTTGAACGGAAAAGTCAAATCATTCATGTGCTCCACGGTATAGCGCGCCAGTGGCACGGTGTGATCAAACCTAAGGGCTTGGTCGGCATCATCAGCTGTTTCGGCGGTTTTTACCACTTTATAGACTTGTTTTTCAGTGTCACCTCCGGCCTTGGCTAGCAAAATTTCTGCACGATCAATCATAGGAGTTTCAATACTCTGAAACCCATGCTGCGCATATGCCGCGGCAATGCCGGACTTTAGGCGGTTAAACTCGGCCTGCATTGCTGGAGTTAGTTCTTGCATGCCACTGATGGGAGAAGTATTGAATTTTTTCATAATAGATATATTATAGCACAATGTAGCGCTTAGCGCACATAGTGGTCAAAGATGAACCGCACCAAGCCAAACAAAGCCACAATCCCCAAAATCAGTAATACAATCTGCGAAGCGCTAATCCCATGCGCCTCAGCTTCCTGCTCTTTACTCTCATTCGCCTGTATAGTGCTAGGCGACTGTACCTCAGTTAATTGTGTATCAGTATTACCAATATCTAGCATTTCTTCAATTTCGTCACCATGTTCATTCCATACCGTACCATTATTGAGATCTGTTTTTGTCAGTTCTTGCTCTACGTTAACTCCACCACCCACAGTTGGTACCTGGCCATTAGCTGTGCTTGGTGTTTCGCTATTCGTAGCATCACTTGCTGGATTTTCAACCGGTTTAGGTGCCTCATCAACCTTGGCCTCGGCTACCGTAATCGGGATTTTTAGCGTCACTGTGTTTTGATCACTATCACTAACTTTATAAGCTAACGTATATTTGCCCGCTTGGCTAAAGTCCACATCTGACTGGATGGCAATTTGGCTAAGATCGTATTCGCCGTCTTCGCCGTCGCGCGCACTGACCAACTGAGCAAAGTCAACGCTTTCACCCACTGCGTATTCATGCTTGCCACTATAAGTAATCTTTGGTACGCCACCGTAGCGTAGATTATTGATAAATTCGCGATATGGCTTTTGATCAACACCGCGCAAATTATAATAGGCTAGTACAATCTGTGTTTTGGCGCTCACATCTAGGTGGCGATTATTCAAAACCTCATCCGACAGCTGGGCTCTATAAGCCTCAATTTGACCCACGACGTAATTTTTGAGGATATTATACAGCGCAGTTTTCCCATCAGCATCACTCCAGGTAGATTTGCGAATACCATCCAATGTTAGCACGTAGCGCTCAGTCGTGCTACTGGACATAAAGGACGTTGCGGGGGAATGCGTTAAGTTGCTTAGGACTTGTATATCCGCGCCGTGTACTTCAATCGCATAACCACGACCTAGTTGCACCGAATAAGTTCTAGGAGCGCTGGCAAACTTAATCTCGCCATTCTCAGACGTAGTTTGCTCGCTCGTTGACACTTGGCCACTCGGGTTCAAGATTCGCACATAAGCCTCCGCGTCCAGCGCCTCCTCCGTTACGGTAATTTTGGCCGAACGAAAGTCACTTGCCAGTACTAACTCATAAGCTGGCCGGGAAGATTTACCTAGCACTTGAAAAGTCAGAGAATTATTATAAACCGGTTTTGACCCCACGCCAATTTCTTGCGCTTGGCTTACCACGGGTTGATGCTCCATCATCACCTTGGCGCCAATTACTCCACCCAGCGCTAACAACACCGCAAGCAACCCCAACAGAGGTTTACGCCGCATCAGATAGTCCCAAATCTCACTAATCATTCTGCTTATAATTATATCACAAAATGCGCATAAATACAATAGCAAACTGGGGTAGAATGTTTTTGGTATTTTATATACAATTTCTGCTATAATAATCATTATGGTAAAGCGCAAAAAAGAAGATATCATCGACAAAATCGTGGCTTGGGGGTGTAAACTGGTTCATCTTGATAAACACACCGCGACGTTTCAGCAACTGGCTAAATTTTTCATCGTCGGTGTAACTAACACCGCCATCAACTGGACAATTTTTGCTATAGCTCTGCATTTTTTGCCGATTGCAGACGAAGTTGCCAAATCGGTTGTGGCTAGTGCCATCGCCTTTGCGCTTGCAACTGTCTTCAACTTCTGGGCTAGTACTACTTGGGTGTTCGAAACCACCAACAAAAAATCCCGCAAACGCTTATTCATCGAGTTTGCGGTTATGACGGGTATCGCCTTCCTTGTCTTCGATGAAGCTATGCTTGCCTGGTTAGTGTCGTTAGGCTGGCAACCAATGCTCGCCAAGATTGCTACTACCGCCTGTGGCATGGTATTCAATTTCATCACGCGCAAAATTTTTCTCGAAGACCACAGCGAGAAAAAGCACTAGTAGTATTGACAAAATTAAAAAGTATGCTACAATGGAAATATAAACCCCGCGAAGGGTAAGTTTGTCATGCGTGAACACTATTCCGCAAACATTTTTTGAACGACATCACGATAAATCGCTTTTACTTTCTCGTAGTCATCTGGGAATTGCTCTAGATAGTGCATGATAGTTACGCCGCTATTTATTTCGATAATCATTAAATCGCCAGCAACTTCGACAATGTCTACGCTACAAAATCTCAAGCCCATTGCCACAACTGCTCTTTTTGCCAACTCTATAAGTCGATTTAATAATTCTGTATTTGTAACCTGGCTTGCAGTTGCCCCTTGGCTGAGGTTAAAGCGCCAATCGTTACCTCGATTTTTTTGATAAGCCAGCCTTGCCTCACCATCTAACATTACTACACGATATTCGTGTTCAATTTTATAAAATGGGCACATGCTAGCCGAAAAGCTTTGTTTGAAAACTTCTTCCAGCACCGTTGGGATTTGTGTTAAAGACGTAATCTGAGAAATTCCTCTGCCGCATTGCCCAGCATTTGGCTTGATTACAATATGATTATTATTTTTTGTAAAATACTCAGCAATATATTCTGGCGTATTACGTCCCTCGACATAGGTGTTACAGTTACCTGCTTCGTATAGCATGACATGCTCAATTACTGGCACTTCTTCATTGCGTAAGACCTCATAGGTTGCATATTTATCATCAGCTACTAGAGTCGAAGCAGCTGGATTAAGGTCAGCTTTGTAACCCAAAATCCGCCGACGCACGCCAGCTTTATCCAATTGTGCTAGCCAGTCCGACGACAGCCATGTCAGATTAATTCCGTCTTCTTGACAGATTTCTTCGAGAATTCGGTAATAAACTGAAGTTTTGTCTTGCATAAATCCCATTATATCACTGTTTAACATGTTATAACTATTGACAAAACTAAATATGAGTGGTACAATGACGGCAGAGGATTTATCCTGGTGCCAGAGCATAGCTCTGAGCTTGACAGAAAGGTGGTACTTGTATCATGAAAAAGGTTTTAAAAGAGATGTTGCTTTCGTTGCTGACGGTGTTTATGGGGGTTTTACTTTGTAATCTGCCGGTAATGGCCGCCGAAAACGATGAACCGCCAGACTGGCGTGCCAACCTTGAGTTTGGGCAGGTGGTCAGTTCGTGGCAGGGGGCACCGTATTACGAATCTGCTGATCAGAACGGGTCAGGGAAACACGGCTTCTACGGTTGCAACATCTACACTAACGGCATGGCTTACATTGCCGGCTACGCGCGGCTGGATCAGGATGGAAATATCTTGGAATCGGAATGCTATTGGCGCGAGTCGGTGCCAGAAGGCAAAAAGTGTGGTTTTGACCCGAATGAAGACATCTGGGTTGCGTTGTATGTTGACGGTTTTACGACGGGAAGCATCGGTTGGATGCATATTGATGATATCCTCCCTAATCCGTCAGAGATTCGCGTTGGAATTTCCAACAACAATGAGACCATACTTCCTACGGACGACCCCATTAACCCTGAAGATGTAGCCAACGCGATTGAAGAATCTCATGATTCTGGCAAAAAAGTTGCGCTGCTCTTGGATGCTTCCGGCTCGGTTGACGCGTATTCAGCGGAGATCGCTACATACGCTAATCAGGTTAACAAAGCCGATACAGTTTTGGTTTTCGCTACAGACTATGCGGAAATAGTGGCCGAAGATTATTTGGAAGCGTCGGAAGATGTCGGTGGATTAACTGAAATCTATGCAGCCATGAACGCTTTATCTGGCGCATATGATACGGCCATAATCGTGACCGACACTTATCAGAACGGAGTTATTGACCTGCACGAACGCAGCGATATAGGGGAGGTAATCATCGTCTCAACTTGCTCCGAATGGGCGATTGATGATGAGACAGTTAGAACGATCACTGTCATGTGGAATCTTGAACCTCAGATAGTCCACCTCACCATCGCTCCCTCTGATTGAGCGATAAGTCCTGCACAATTTATCAACACGTGCAGGACTTATTTGTTGCCATACTTGCATTATTTTCATAAACCGCTTATACTTTTATTAAATTATCAACTATCCAAAAAGGAAAAAACTTATGGCAAATACTACTAAAACTCCAAGAATCCCAGCGGAGTACACCCCGATTTCGATGTGGGGCTACTTTGGCTACTCAATCTTGTTCTCAGTTCCGATTATCGGCTGGATTTTTGTGATTATTTTTGCGCTCTCTGCTAGCAACCGGAACTTGCGCAACTTTGCTCGCTCACAATTCTGCCTACTCATCATCTGGATTATCCTACTCCTCGTCAGTTGCTTTACTGGGCTCTTGGCTAGCGTTTTTAGCGGTATAAAAATGTAGCCAAATCTAAGATTTGCTATATAATATATAGTATAACTAGGAGATTTTATGCAAATTGCACTAATTATCATCGCCGCTGTTATCTTGCTTTTGATTGTTGTGGTCTGGGCAACATACAACGGTTTAGTCAAAACTAACGAACGTGTCAACGAAGCTTGGTCAGACATTACAGTTCAACTCAAGTATCGTGCTGATCTCATTCCTAACTTGGTCGAGACCGTCAAGGGCTACGCCAAGCACGAAAAAGGCGTGTTTGAGGAAGTTACCAAGGCGCGTACCGCTAGTATGGGGGCTAAGAGCGTAAATGGCGCGGCCGAGGCCGAGCGCTCTATGCAGAGTGCCCTGGGGCATCTCTTCGCCGTAGCTGAGGCTTATCCTGAGCTCAAGTCTAATACTAACTTCCAGCAACTACAACTGCAGTTGCAAGACGTGGAAGACAAAATCCAGGCTGCTCGTCGCTTCTATAATGCCGGCGCCAAGGCTATAAATACTAAACTTAAGCTTTTTCCAACTAACTTGATTAACGAACTGGTTGGTCACTTCACCGAACGCGAGTATTTCGAAGTTCCCGAAGCTGAAAAAGCTACGATTGAGAAGGCTCCAGAAGTCAAGTTTGACAATTAATCACGCCAATGTATAAGCAAATTGCCGCTAACAAACGCAACACAATCTTTATCATGATTGGTTTTGTACTGTTTATTACTGCGATTGGGGCGGCTTTTGCTTACTTTTTTGACGACTGGTGGATTACAGTCTGGGTGTTAGTGATTGCTTTGGTCTATGCGGTCATTCAGTATTATGCCTCCAGCTCTTTAGCTATCGCGATGACTGGCGCTAAAGAAATCCAAAAGCGTGATAACCCGCGATTATATAACACCGTGGAAAACTTGGCGATTTCGGCCGGCATGCCCATGCCCAAGGTTTATATTATTGAAGATTCTGCGCCAAATGCTTTTGCTACTGGGCGTGATCCCGATCATGCTGTGGTAGCTGCCACTACTGGCTTGCTCGATATCATGGACAATAAAGAACTCACTGCAGTCATGGCACATGAGCTGTCGCACGTAAAAAATTACGACATTCGTGTATCAATGATTACCTTTGGTTTGGTTTGTGTGGTTGGGTTTATTTCCGACCTTGGAGTGCGCATGGTGTGGCTCACCAACGCCCATGACGATGAAGATAATAGCCCGATTGGCCTAATTGTGATTTTGCTTACTTCGATTTTAGCTCCAATTGTGGCCTCTGTGGCGCAGATGGCAGTTTCGCGTGAGCGAGAATATCTGGCTGATGCTTCATCTGCGCACATGACACATTATCCCGAAGGTATGATTTCTGCACTCAAGAAATTAGATACTCATGCACAGCCAATGAAACATCAAAATCCTGCCACCGAGGCATTGTTTATCAATAATCCGCTCAAGCGTGGTTTTATCAATAATCTCTTTAGTACGCATCCTTCCATCGAAAAACGTATCGAAAGGCTAGAGCATGGCAAGAACCAGTTCTAAATCAGCTAAGCCCCAGAAAAAACTGACCAAAAGTCATTTTTCTGCTAAAAAAACTGACCAAAAGTCAACTTTTCATAAGAAAATTACCATTTGGAGACAAAAAATCCGGGCTGAACGGGCTAAACATGCGCATTTGCATAAATCTTTTCGTCGGTCTTATCGCGAAGATTATTTGCGCCAGACCTCTACGCCCGGTTTGCTTAGCCATGCCATGATTACCTTCAAAACAATTTTTCGTAATTGGCGTACATTTTTGCCGTTTGTAGCTCTAATGGTGGCGCTGTATATCTTGGCGGTCGGCTTAATGAGCGAAGATTTTTATAAACAATTCCAGGATTCGATTGATGCTACCAGTGCCGAGCTCTCTACTGGCAAGATTGGCAACTTTGCCCGCGCCGGAATTCTGCTGATCTCCACGGTGACCAGTGGTGGCTTGGACGCTGGTATGGGTGAATCGCAAACAGTCTTTATGTTGTTACTGTTCTTGATTATGTGGCTTGTGACAATTTTCCTTTTGCGTCATTTCTTGGCTGGGGAACATCCACGCCTCCGCGATGGCTTATATAATGCCTTGTCGCCACTTTTGTCTACACTGGTAGTTTTTGTAGTGATTTTCATCCAAGCGATTCCGTTGATGCTAGTGATTATTACTTACTCGGCGGCCGTGATGACTAACTTTCTCGCTACACCCTTCTATGCTTTGCTCTACTTTATCTTCGCGGCATTGATGTTGCTGTTAAGTGGATATTTGTTGTCAAGCTCACTGATGGCTCTAGTGGCAGTAACCGCACCCGGGGTTTATCCTATGACGGCACTGTTCGCGGCTTCAGATTTGATGGCAAGTCGCCGGCTCAAAATGATTTTGCGGTTGATTTATCTGATTTTTGTGATTGCACTGATTTATATTATTACGATGATGCCGATTATCTTGCTAGATTTGTGGTTTAAGAGTATGTGGAGCTGGATTAGCGGTTGGCCAATTGTGCCGTTCTTCTTGCTAGCGATAACTTGCTTTGTCTTCATGTATGCTACAACTTACCTTCATCTTTATTATCGCTGGCTACTCGATTACAAGGAAAAATAAGTTTGCTATAATAGTAGTAACTGTGGAGGTAAAATGAACAAGGCAGAAGCGGAAGCGCGCATTCTGAAGTTACGCGAATTAATCAACGATTATCGCTATCATTATCATGTTTTGGATGAATCTATCATGTCGGAGGCAGCGGCAGATTCGCTCAAACACGAGCTTGTTTTACTAGAAAAAGAATTTCCTGAGCTGGTTACGCCAGACTCGCCTACGCAGCGGGTGGCAGGGAAGCCATTGGATAAGTTTACCAAAGTGACACACCGCGACCGTATGATTTCGCTGGCAGATGTTTTCTCGGCGGATGAAGTGCGTGGTTGGGTGCAGGCCAATGAGAAAATGGTTGGGCCAATTCAATCATACTTCACAGATATCAAGATGGACGGCTTGGCTTGCGCTTTGCACTATGAAGATGGACTTTTTATACAGGCAGTAACGCGCGGTGACGGCCTAGTAGGCGAAGATGTCACCATGAATGTGCGCACAATTGAAAATGTGCCGCTAAGGATTGATGAACCAGGACACGTGGAAGTGCGTGGCGAAATCGTGATTTTCAAGAAAGATTTTGAAGAACTGAACGCTAAGCAGGTAAAGGCAGGCGAGAAACCGTTTGCTAATCCGCGTAATTTGGCAGCAGGCAGTATTCGCCAGCTGGACCCGCGGATTGCGGCCAAGCGCCAATTGAAATTTATCGCATATGATTTGGTGGAACCAAACCTGCCCACACACGGCGAAGCGTATGCTAAGTTACGCGAAACGGGTTTTCGTACTAGTGGAGAAGATAAAGTTTTTCGGAGTATTGACGAAGTTTTGCAAGAAATTAAACGCCTAGAGGATTATCGGCAAACTTTGCCCTTCAATACCGATGGTATGGTGGTCAAAATTAATGACCGCGTGGTGTATCAAAAACTTGGTATTGTGGGCAAAACGCCACGTGGCGCCGTGGCCTTCAAGTTTCCAGCTGAAGAAAGCACCACGCGAGTCAAGGATATTGTGATTTCGATTGGGCGCACCGGTGCTGCCACTCCGGTAGCCATTCTCGAGCCGGTGGTGGTTGCCGGCAGCACGGTGCGCCACGCCAGCCTACACAATGCAGATGAGATCGCTCGTCTTGATGTGCGCATTGGCGATACGGTGATCATTTATAAGGCTGGCGATATCATTCCACAAGTTAAAGAAGTCCTTACACCGCTCCGCCCAATTGGTGCTGAGCCTTTTGACTACGCCGCTGCGCTAAAGAAGCAATATCCTGAGCTGGAGTTTGAACGCCCTGAAGGCGAGGTGGTTTACCGCGTCAAAGGTGAGAGCTCGGATTTTATCCTTAAGCGCGCCTTGGAATATTATGCTTCCAAACCTGCACTCAATATTGACGGACTAGGCGAAAAAAATGTCGAAGCACTTGTGAACGCAAACATGGTCAAGAGTATCGCTGACTTGTACCGTTTGGAAGTAAAAGACGTAGCAAAATTAGGACGTTTTGCGCGGCTTTCAGCCAAAAACCTCATCAATTCAATCCAAGCCTCCAAAACTCCGCCGCTCAATAAGTTTATTACGGCGCTTGGCATTCGCCATGTAGGCGCGCAGACGGCTAATACCTTGGCTAAAGGTTTTGGCTCGATAGAGAAGCTCGCTCAGGCCACCGAGGAAGAATTACATCAGTTGCCAGATGTCGGTCAAATTGTGGCGGAATCTATTTTAGCATGGTTCGCCGATGAAGATAACCTCGAGCTACTGGCCGAGCTGAAAGAATTGGGCGTGGAACCAGTTTATCAAGATCAGAGCCATTTGCCATTGTCGGGCAAGAGTTATATTGTCACTGGCACGCTAGAAAGTATGGGCCGGGAAGAAGCTGAAGATAAGTTGCGCGCGCTTGGTGCTACGGTCACAAGCAGTGTCACCAAAAACACCACAGCGCTCATTACTGGTGCCAAGCCGGGCAAAAGCAAGACTGATAAGGCGGCCAGTCTAGGGATTCCTGCGCTTAGCGAAGCTGAATTTTTGCAATTGATTGGTATATAATATATATTATGCCTAAGTTTGAGTTAGTTTCAAAATATCAGCCTACAGGCGACCAACCGTTTGCGATTAAGCAATTGACGGATGGCCTCAAGGCTGGCGTGCGTGAGCAAACCCTACTAGGGGTTACAGGTTCGGGTAAGACTTTTACGATGGCGAACCTAATCCAGAACGTACAAAAGCCAACTTTGATTTTGGCACATAACAAGACTTTAGCCGCACAGCTCTATTCTGAATTTCGGGAGTTTTTCCCCAAGAATGAGGTGCATTATTTTGTCTCATACTTTGATTATTATCAACCAGAAGCCTATATTGCTAGTACCGATACTTATATTGAAAAAGATTCGGCTATTAATGATGAAATTGACCGTCTGCGCCACGCCGCTACGGTAGCTTTACTGACCCGTCCGGATACGATTGTTGTGGCCTCGGTCTCTTGTATTTATGGTATTGGGTCGCCCGATCACTATACAGAGATGTCACTAGCCTTAGTCAAAATTGATGGACAGTGGCGCGTTTCGGGCGCTAGCAACTGGTGGACAAGCGATGAGGGTTCGCTTGCTCTTGCAGAAGCTGAAGCAAGCCTAGAGCACCAAGACGAGATTTTACTCCGTGAGAAACAGGCGCTGCCTTCGTTGGTGGATTTCACCACTCAAGATGCATCTACGCTTTCGCAGCAAAACTTCATCAAATATCTCGTTGCTATGCAGTATCATCGTAATGATTTAGCCTTTGAGCGTGGAAATTTTCGCGTAATGGGTGATACTATAGACCTTTTTCCAGCAAGTGGAGAGTGGGCATTTCGATTTGAGTTTGGCTTTGATACGCTTGAAACCGTACGCATTATCGATCCGCTCACCGCAGAAACTCGTGAAAAGCCCGACCGTATTCATATCTTCCCAAATACCCACTATGCCACACCAAAGGATCAGCTCGATCGCGCTCTAGATGGCATTCAAGCAGAATTTGACCAGCGTCTTAAGTATTTCGAGAAGCACGAAAAATTCTTGGAGGCTCAGCGCCTCAGCCAGCGCACCAAGTACGACATCGAGATGCTCAAAGAAACCGGCTTTGTGAAGGGAATCGAAAATTATTCGCGACATCTGGATGGACGTAGACCTGGGCAGCCACCCGCTACCCTGATTGATTTCTTCCCCAAAGATTTTCTCCTCCTGGTAGACGAAAGCCACATGACCATTCCGCAAGTGCGGGGGATGTATAATGGTGACCACGCGCGCAAGATGACTTTGGTAGAATATGGTTTTCGTTTGCCGAGCGCTTTGGATAACCGCCCGCTAACTTTTCCGGAGTTTCAAAAACATATCAGTCAAGCGGTATATGTTTCAGCTACACCGGGGCCATACGAACTTGAGAATTCACCCAAGCCTGCTGAACAGGTGATTCGCCCCACTGGCCTACTTGACCCAGAAATCGAAGTGCGCCCATCGGAGGGGCAGATTGATAATTTGATGGAAGAAATCGACCGGCGCATTGCTAAGAATCAGCGCACCCTTGTCACGACTTTGACTAAGCGCATGGCAGAGGATTTGACGGATTATCTCAAAGAACGTGATGTTAAGGTGGCCTATATTCACTCTGACATTGACACTTTGGAGCGCGGTGACATTTTACGCGATTTACGCGCTGGGGTCTATGATGTACTGGTGGGCATCAACCTTTTGCGCGAGGGATTGGATCTGCCGGAAGTTTCACTGGTGGCGATTTTGGACGCTGACAAAGAGGGCTTTTTGCGCTCGGAGAGTGCTTTGATCCAGACGATTGGCCGCGCCGCTCGTCACGTGGATGGGCATGTAATCATGTATGCTGATAATATCACCGAAAGCATGGAAAAGGCGATTTCCGAAACTAATCGTCGTCGTGAAATTCAGCAGCAATACAATATTGAGCATGATATTACGCCGCATTCGGTGAAGAAAGATATCTCTGTGGGTCTCCGCGCAATTATTCCGGAAAAAGAGCAAGCTTCTAAACTTGATATTAAGCGCATCCCATCAGAGGAATTGCCAAGCCTGATTAAGGAGTTGCGTTCGCAAATGCAGCTCGCCGCGGCGAATCTTGATTTTGAGAAAGCTGCTTTGATTCGTGATCAAATTCAAGAAATCGAAGAAACCAGTGGTAGGAAAGGGAAGAAAAAATAAATGAGTCGAGAAATTCATAAAAAGATAAGCCCAGAGTATTTTGAAAAAGTTTTATCCAGAGAGAAGACTTTTGAATACCGAGTGAATGATTTTGAATGTGAGCCGGGTGACATTTTGGTCTTGGATGAGTACGCATATGACCTAGGCCAGGCGACTACAGAAGGTCGCCACCCCACCGTTCTATCCGCAAAAAGGTTGGTTATGTAGCGCATACTACGGATTTTGATTGGCTGAACCGTCCCGACGTCAAGGCTGATTTTGAGAAGTATGGCGCCCAGATTATTTCACTTTTGAATGAATAAGTTCATCTCCCCCTCTACATGTCTAATACAGTACTAAGGCAGCGGAGGGGGAAACCGGCGTAGCGGG
>CAOLNK010000002.1:0-25444 GCA_948477625.1 uncultured Candidatus Saccharibacteria bacterium
GCTACGCCGGTTTCCCCCTCCGCTGCCTTAGTACTGTATTAGACATGTAGAGGGGAGAGACTAATATGATATAATGGTAGTATGGCTGATACGCTGAATAATGAAGCATTTTATGGGCTGATTTTGGCATTGGCGGCGTTTTTCTTGGCGACTTTTTTGACGCCAATTTATACTTATTTTGCGTATAAATATAAGTTTTGGAAAAAGCAGAAGAAGACGACCGTGACGGGTGAGGCGTTGCCAGTGATGACGAAGTTGCATGCAAAGAAGTTTACACGACATTTTCCGACGATGGCGGGGATTATTGGCGTGGTGACGGTGTTGATTGTGACTTGGATTTGCAATTTGAACCGTGAACAAACTTGGCTACCGTTAGTAGGGTTTGTGGGGGGGAGTGTTGTGGGGTTGATTGACGATTTGATTAATGTATTCGGCAGCGGTAGAGGAGCAGCTGGGCTTAGGGCGCCAGTGAAGTTTGCGATGATTACAGCGATTGGCACAGCGCTAGGTTGGTGGTTTGCAGTGAAATTAGGCTGGACAAGCATTGAGATCCCGTTTGTGGGAGATTGGCAGGTAGGGACGATTGGAATGATTTTGATTTTTACTTTTGCAGTAGTGGCGACGTCGAATGCGGCAAATATTTCGGACGGCTTGGATGGTTTGGCGGGAGGTCTAGCAATGTTGGCGTATGGTGCATATGCAGTAATTGCGCTCTTCCAAGGGCAATGGATGTTAACTGGATTTTGTTTGACGGTGGTGGGGTGGCTACTATCGTATATTTGGTTTAATGTGCCACCGGCACGGTTTATGATGGGGGATGTGGGGTCGTTCGCAATTGGTGCTGGCTTAGGTGTTGTAGCAATGATGACGAATGCGTTTTTCCTGTTGCCGATTATCGGGTTTTTGTTTGTGGTGGAAGCTGGGTCGAGCTTGATTCAGATTTTTTGGAAAAAGGTGTTTCATAAGAAGTTGTTTATTTCAGCACCGATTCATCATCATTTAGAGGCGCGGGGATGGGGCGAGGCGAAGATTGTGATGCGATTTTGGGTGATTGCGGGGGTATTTGCTTTGATTGGAGTATTTTTGGCAGTGCAAGGGGGAATTATCTAGGTGGGCCGAGGCGATGCGTAAACACAAAAGTGATAGGATTATTGGAGCGCTAACAATGGTGCTTTTAGGGGTGGGTTTAATTATGATTTATGCGATTGGCCCGATGCGGGCAAATGTAGTGAATGCAGCTTATGGCACTGATGTGGGTGAAAATTCGTTTTTCTTCCATCAAGTGGCTTGTGTATTAGTGTCATTATTGGCGCTGATTTTGGCGTTTAAGTTGCCATATAGTTTTGTACGCAAATTTGGTAAGGCGATTTTGATTTTAGGTTTGGTGATGTGTGGCATGTTGGCGATGCTGGCGTTGGTGGGGAGTGGGCTAGCGAAGTGCGAATTGGGAGCGTGCCGGTGGTTTAATCTAGGAAGTTTGCTGAGTTTTCAGCCAGCTGAAGTGCTGAAATTGGGATTAATTTTATATTTGGCGGGCTTAATGGCAGAGCGAAAGAAGGAGGGAAAGCTCGAGAGCTGGCCGGATTTTTGGTTGCCGTTTGCGATTGTGTGCGGATTAACACTAGGGTTTGTAGTGGTGATTCAGCGGGACTTGGGTACTGGTGTAACATTGATGGCGATTATCCTCGGGATGCTTTTTATGAGTGGAGTGAAATTGAGATATTTTGCGCTAGTGTTGGGTGTGATTTTGGTTGCTGGAGTGTTAGCAATTGTAACGTCGCCACATCGAGTTGAGCGGCTCCTGACGTTTAGCAGTGATGAATCAAGTGATTCTTATCATATCGAGAATGCAATGATTGCAATTGGTAGTGGTGGTTTGATGGGCGTGGGGCCAGGGAACAGTGTGCAGGCAACAGGGTATTTGCCAGAATCAATTAATGACTCGGTGTTCGCAGTGATTGGTGAAACTTTTGGGTTCGTAGGGTTGTTAGCGATTGTGGTTTGTTTTACGACTTTGCTTTTGCGGTTACTGAGGACGGCGAATTACTTACGTGATGATGAGCAAGAGCTAGTGGTAGTGGGAATTTTTGCTTGGGTGACGGCGCATGTGGTGGTGAATATCGCGGCAATGACTGGCTTGTTGCCACTCACCGGGATTACCTTGCCGCTTTTGAGCTACGGTGGCACAAGTATGATGTTTACAGCGGTGGCGTTGGGTTTGGCTTTGCAACTTTCATGTTATACTAGTAGAGAACCAAGAACAGAAAAATCGGTGAAGCGTGTGGAAACGGTGAGCCGGAGACAGGGAAGCTTGAATAGGAGATTGGACTAATGAAAGTATTGGTAGTAGGTGGGGGGTCTGGTGGGCATATTACACCGGCAGTGGCGGTGATACGGGAATTAATGGAATTGAAGCCACGGACACGGGTGGAGTTTTGGACGGATCGTAAATACTACAAGAATGTTGTAAAGATTACAACGGAAATTGGTGTAAGTTGGGGCTCAAGTGTACAAGAGACTAGCAAACGTAATCCGTATATTCGAGTGCGCAAGATATGGGCGGGGAAGTTTCATCGCTATGCGGGCTGGACTTGGAAAGATTATTTTATTAATTTTGGCACGACATTAAAGGATTTGGTGTGGGGTAATATTACGGGGTTTGTGGGCTTTGTGGCAGGATTAGTGCAAAGCTTTGGGCGGTTATTATTGCCAGGGAAACGTCCAGATGTAATCTTCTTGAAAGGTGGCTTTGTGGGGTTGCCAGTGGGGTTGGTAGCACAGTTGTTTAAGATCCCGTATATTGTGCACGAGTCGGATGCGGTGCCGGGTTTGGCGAACCGGTTATTAATGAAACATGCTGCGGTAATTACGGCAGGTTGGAGTGAGCTGAGAGGGGTGACGGATTATGTACAAGTAGGGATTCCGGTGGCGCCAGAATTCAAGCAGGTAAGTGTGATGCAGCAAAAGACTTTGAAAAAGGTGTTTGGGTTTGACCCAGAACGGCCGTTAGTGGTGGTGACAGGCGGGAGCCAGGGTTCGCTAAATATTGATAATGCGATAAAAGAAATCTTACCGGAGATGCTAAAGTTTACTAGTGTAGGTTTGGTGGCTGGGCGTAAACATTACGAAGATATGGTGGAGTTGAAGAAGTACGAGGAATGGGATAAGGCGAAATTGCAGTCGAATTTCCGGATGTGGGAGTTTAATTCGGCGATGCATGAGCTGATGGGGGCGGCTGATGTGGTGGTGAGTAGAGCGGGCGCGACTACGATTGCGGAGTTAGCGGCGCTAGGAAAGGCGGTAGTGCTGGTGCCGTTTGAACGGTTGCCAGGTGGTCACCAGGTGAAGAATGCTGAGAGGCTGCAGGACAAAGGCGCAGTGGTGATGGTGACAGATGAGCGGATGCAACAGCAACCAGGGATTTTGTTAGAAGAAATGCGACATTTGATGCGTTCGCCTAAGGAGCGGGCGGTTTTGGCGGAGAAGCTGCATGCCGAAGCTAAGCCAGATGCGGCGAAGAGTTTGGCGAAAATGATTTTGCAAATTGGCGAGGAAGGGGTTCCAGCTAAAATTGAGCAGGTGGGTGAGGATGAGAAGCCGGAATAAACAACGTGCGCAGATGCGCTTGGGTCAGACAATTGTGGCCGAGCGTGAACATGTTGAATCTGAATCCGAGCGGATGCAGGCGCGCAAAAAAGCCCATCGGCGTCAGACTACTTCGATTTTGATTGTGACTTTGATGTTGTTGATTTTGGGGTTAGCCTTCTATCTTGGCATGAAGGAATTAGCAATTACGCCAGAGATTGATGTTGCTGAAAACATGTACCAGATAAAAGCGGAAATTGTGGACGAAGATCATCGAGGACAGATTTCTAGCCGGGTGCGAATGTACATTGCGGATTTAGAGCAGGATTTGCAGGATTTGGGGTTAAGAGTGACAAAAGTAACTCTCCCGACTGGTACGAGTCGGGAACTCTATGTAGATATTGATGGGCAGGAAGCCTATTATAAGGTAGATATTGACCGGGGGGCAGCGGTGACGGCGGAAGACATTGAGAGGATGACGCGTTATTTGAAGGAACGAGGCCTGCATCCGGGATATGTAGATGTACGGGTTGAAGGAAAAGCTTACTATAAATAGCTTATTCTATTGACTTTTTGAGTGATGTGTGCTATAATGGTGGAGAGGGGCTGATTTTGATGTCCCCATTTTTGCAACTTAACAGGTAAAAATCGCTGATATCATAAAATAGGAGGGAATTACGATGAAGAGATGGCGAGGAATATTAATAGTAACATGTTTGACTGTGGTTTTGTTGAGTGGTTGTGCGCTGGAAGATGAACAAATAAAGTTCGTGGCGACGCGCGACGAGGGTGTTGAACCTTGGGGATTACAAGACGCGATGGTGGGCTCTTCTAACATGACTAGAACAGTTTCGGAGGAACAGCTGGAGGAAAAACAGACTGAATTCCCGGAGGTAGAACTGGAGGCGGACATCTTAGGAATTTATGAGATTTCTGATGGCGCTGAAGGGGAACGAAAAACTGTGACTTCCCGGCTGAGCGCAGGGAAAGAGTACGAAATTACAGCACGAGTATTGTTGGCTACTGATGCAGAAGCAGTTCTTGGTCAAGAACTGGATTTTTTGCTGGAATTACCTACGGTGGTAGAGAAAGGCAAAAAATCCGAACTTGTTGTAGCGGTCTTTGCAAATGGGGCGGCGGTAATTAGAAATGAGTTTGCAGTGACAGCACCAGCGCATGATTTGCGTTTGGAATATGTACCGGAAACTTATATAGTTGTCCGAAATAACGTGAAGTTGGAGTTAGAGGCTGGTGATGTGCTCTGGAATGAAGACGCTAACCATCAAAAGCAGTCACTGGACTATCTGACGAAGATGGATCGGCAATTGGGGGTGTATGAGTATATCTTGAGCTATCATGTGCGTACTGAGATTTTGGATACACAACAGGATGAAGTGCTGATGCAAGTGGCAGAGTCGATGAGCATCCGGTTGGAGGGAATTTCACACCAATATTCAGATTCCAGAGATAAAAGTTCGGCTCTGTTGGCATTGAACGATTGTTTGCGGGATAACTACTTCGTGGAGGAAACGTTCTTATGTGAAGGCGCGATTTATATCGCGGTCGAGGTTTTCTTGCCGGATTGGGCTAGGGAATATGCTGAACAGTATGGCTTGGTGGTAACTTGGTACAATTATCTGGACGCTCCGGGGTGTGGAATTGGGGCGAGTCTGCCGATATTCCCTGATAATCTGGGGCACGTGGAGGCAAGTTTTGAAAATCTGCGTTTGACGCCGATAATGATCGAGGAGGCAAAAGATACTGTTGGTGCCCTGACGCCTTATCCGGTGACGCCACTGTCGGTTTGGGCTAAGAAGGAAAACGAAGTTTTTGCGCTTGAAAACTTAGCTCTAATAGAGATGCCGACAGAGGTGGTAGAGGAACCGAGGATGGGCCGGCAATGCGTGACACAGGTATTGGGTGGGGAAATAATAGAACGATTACCTGCCAGTAATAGATTTTATGTAGTAATAGGCACAGATTTGATCTGTGTTGAGAATGAAGATGTCAGCGAATAATAAAACCTGTAAAAAATGCCCTGCAGTTTAGGGCATTTTTTCATGGAGTAGTTCTCTGCTTTTGTTCGGGTTTTGTTCTAGTTTTGAAAATGAGAAAAAGTTCGGCTTGGAGTATGTATTTTGGGTGTGGGCTATGTGAGTATTGAAAGGCGTTTTTTTGTTACAAAAACAAGGGAATTTAGAAAAAAATGAAAAGTCGGCGGCGCACGGGCGGGCGGAGGCGATTTATAGGGGTGGGTTTTATAGACACTCATATTATAGGTTAAATTGCTTATGGTTGTCGTAAAACATGTATTGTGCGACATTACGTTTATGTTAAAAAGACGAGTGTTCATGCGTCTTTGTGTCGTAGTTTTGTCTGATTCTGCCGGGGTTTGGGCCAATAATTCTGCTTGTAATTCCCCAGCTGATAATGCTAGACTAGTAACGTGGTGTTATGTTCTATTGTTGCTGGTATTTTGTTTATGGTTGTATATATTTCTGGGTGGTGGGGTCATTCGCGTGCGCTTCCTGGGCGAAATGACGAATAACGAGGGAAGGAGAGGGGCTCAAAAGGCGGTGGCGGGTGTAGCGGTGAAGTTAGGGGAATTACAGGGGAACGATAGGATAAACAAAAAGCACCCCGATATCCGGGGTGCTTAATTCCCTGCGGCTCTTTTTATTAATGTTGAATGCTGATTTCAGAGTCGGTATTGCTGTGAGCGGCACTAGAAGGCTCATTTGAGGCGTTCTTGGTGTTTGGCTTGGTATGATTGCGGTTTTTGTTGAAACTGGGCTTCTTGGTACTTTTAGAGTTAAATCCGGGCTTTTTGGTTTTTTCGGTGTCTTGGTTCCCTGGTTTCGGTAGGATAATTTGCGGTTTTTCGGCTGTTCGGGGCTTTTCTGGGGCACTCTGTGCGCTTTGTTGGACGAGTTGGCCTAAATCTTTGAGCCCCATGCGTTCTTTGCCTTCAGCGGCATTAGGGGACATTTTGAGCTTGCGGAAGTCGCTTTGAGGGGTGGGGACATATTGAAAGTTCGGTTTTTGTTCGTATTTTATGCGATTCCCGCCGTAATTCCCCGCTGATTGGACGGCAAAATTACTGGGTCGCACAGTATAGCTATTACTGATGTGATTCTCAACTGACCCAGCACTACCGGCGGCACGGCCGCTGTCGGAAAGCTCTTTTTTGTACTTTTCGGATTGCTCGATGGTGGCGCGGATTTCGTTTTCTACGTCTTCGCGACGACGGGCATAGCCCTGGCGCGAAATTTCAACGATTTTGTCGAAATTATCTTGTGGAGTGGTGGGTAATGCGAGAGTAGTAGCGGAGAAGGCTGGGACTTTTTCACCATTAATAATCATTGAAATGACGAAGTGGCGATTGTTGAGCTGAAGGAGATCAGTGGCTTCGAAGGTGGGCTCGAACTGCTTGGCGAGAATTGGAGCATCGTCGGCCGAAACACGAAAACTAATGGTGGTACCAACGTTGCCAAAGACAGCGTCACGTACAGAATCAGTCATCTGGGAAGTGTATTGGTTGGCGACGGTAAGGTTGAGGCCATATTTACGTGCTTCGGAGAGGATGACAGCAAAGGAATCGGTGGCGAAGTTTTGGAACTCGTCGACATAGAGATAGAAAGGACGACGGTCGGCGACATCGGGAATGTCGGAGCGACTCATGGCGGCAAGCTGAACTTTGGTGACGAGGAAGGCCCCAAGGATACCGGCGTTGTCTTCGCCGATTAGGCCTTTAGAAAGATTGACGACGAGGATTTTGCCTTCATCCATAATCTTACGTACGTCAAAGCTAGACTTGGGTTGACCGATGATATTGCGAATAATCGGGTTGGCCGTGAAAGCGCCAACCTTGTTGAGTACTGGTGCGATACTCTCATTGACTTGTTTTTCATTCCATTGTCCGAATTCATGTTTCCAGAATTGCAAAACCGTAACATCGGTACAATAATCGAGGGTTTCTTTGCGGAAGTCTTTGTCGGTGAGAAGTCGTGAGATGTCGAGTAGAGTAGTTTCAGGGCGGTCGAGCAAGGCGAGAATGGTGTGGCGCAAGATATGCTCCAAGCGTGGGCCCCAGGAGTCACCAAACATACGCTTAAGCACACCAATGACTTCAGAACAGACATTGGGTTTGCGACTAGGGTCGCTGATTTCAAGTGGGTTGAAAGCTACGGGATAAGCTGTGTCGGCCGGGTTGAAATAAATCACGTCATTGATGCGACTTTCGGGCACAAAGCGAAGGTTGTTGATGGCAAAATCGCCGTGCGGGTCAATAATACAATAACCTTGGTTATAAAAAACGTCGGATAGAGCGAAGAGCTCGAGCATGCCGGATTTACCGGCGCCGGTTTGACCGATGATGTAAACGTGACGTGAGCGGTCGCGGCGATACATACCAAACTGATGATTGATGCCGCGGAAGTTGGTGAGACCAAAAGCAGAGATATTCTCGTCATGAGCGGGCTCTCCGGTGATGAGTGGGAGCTTGGCGGGTGGTTCGGCGGTTTTGGATGAAGCCCAGACGATGTTTGGGGTTTCTACTGAGGTGTGCGGTAAGTGGTAAACTGAAGCGAGCTCGGAGACATTTAGGATAAAACCACGGTCCTGGAATTGGCGCATCTTGTAGGCGTCGAGATCTTCGGTTTTGAAACTTCCGCCAGTAAGGCGAAAACCGTTGAGGTTGGTGGAGTTGTACTGTTTGAACGTACCCACGAGTGCTTGCATGTTGAGCTTGGCGTTGGTTTGGTCGTTGCCAAGGTAAGCCAGACGGATTTTGACTTCGTAGCCAAGTTTGGTAGCCTTTTCTTCGGCTTTAGTGATACGGGTTTTGTCGCGTTCGGAGAGTTCAGGAGCTTTGTCGCCGTTAGTTCCCCCGGTAGGTGGGCGGAAAAAGGCTCCCAGGATTTCGATAATCCAGGTCCAGTCGATGCCTGAGCTACTATTACCACCAAAGAGTTTGTGTCCAGATTTAATCTTACGAATCCATTTATCAGTAGTCTTTTTGCGCCAGTCGTCAGCGACTGGGCGGGTGAGGATTTGGATCCAAAGTTCTTCGGAATTGTCAGGGTTGAGTTTTGCGAGAGTACCAGTGATACCGGCTAGCGGGTCGACCTCGAAGTTTTCAAAGGTTTTGATTGGGAGTGCTTCGTTTTCGGTTAGAGTGAGTTCGGCAGAATAGACTACAGGATATTTAGCGCGGTCGTCAACATAATCATCGGGCATTTTGTAGATTTGGACGGTTGGGTATTGAGCATAAATCTGGCCTTCGACGAAGTTTTGGAGAATTTTTGGCACCCAAACATAGAAACGGATTTGTCCGCCTGTAGAAACGATTTCAAAACTGAGGTGCTCTTGTACGCCGTTAGAGTTTTTGAGTTCAGCCTTGTCGCGTAAAATGCCATGCAGACTAGCAAAAAGCTGTTCGGCGGCTAATTCCTTTTTATCATTGGTACGCGGAATCTCAAGCATTAGGAGTACAGAATCGACGTTGAGTACCTTGAGACGATTAAGTTTCTTGTAGTTGCGGTATCCCAAAAAGCCGAGAATGGCAACAATGGGAATCCAGACTACAGGCATGATGATAAATTGAATAATTTGCGCAAACATATGGTTCTATTTTACCATAAACGAGTCGGCTATCCAATAACTTCATCCAGGCACGTTTGTCTCAGCCTGTCGTTACGGGTGAGACTGCACTTCGGCGCTCCCCGTTGGTCGTGACGGAGCCTTTGATAAAGTTATTGTATAACCGTTTAGTTTAAATAAGCAGATGTTTATTCTTCTGGGGCGAGGGTATAAGAATCTTTATCAACCTTGGAGAAGAGTTGCTTGTTTTGTAAGTTCAAGAGTACAGTAGTTTCTTTGACTTTGCGCGCGCGTAATACGCGTTTGACGATTTCCTCTCGGGTAAGTGGCTCACCAGCTTCTTTAAGAATGTTAGTGATAATATCAGCGACAGTTCCCCGAGTGTAACCCCAAGAGCTGAGTGCGTAAATGCCACGGCCAATCAGAATAAAGCGAGAATCTTTAATCAATTCGTTGTGAATAGCCTGAATTGTAACATTTTTGCGACGGAACTCAGATTTAGAAATTGCATCAGCAATATCAGAGAAGTGCATCGGCTTTTTTTTGGTTTCAAGTACGACAAAGATTTTGTCGCGAATATTGCGGGGATTTACAGTTGGCCATTTTGCTAAGCCCCAAAGCCCATTCAAAGAAGCTAAGAGTTTGGAAATTGAAGCCACAGCACGAATGTGATCTGGGTGCTCATAGTCCAGAGCCTCATCAAGCTGGTCAATAGTCATTGGCTCTTTGTGTTTCTTAATGACATCTACTACTTCGTCAACGCGGGCGTGCACGGTCTTGGCGTCACCATATTCGGCAATACCAATTGCGGCGTAATAAAGATCGTTTTCGTCCAGAGCGGTAAGGTTGCTGGAAATAGCAGCAATAAAGGTGAGTTTGGCGCGCTCGGCTGGAGTGGCTTTGCGCCCATAAAGACGCTCGGCAAGGTCGGTGGTGCGAGCCACGCGCCCAAGTTCGGTCAGATTGCGGATGATGAGTTTCTCGGCGGCAGCAAGGTCTTGAATTTGACCCTCTTCAGCGCCAATGCGGAGGCGCACCAAAATAGCTTTCTCAAGCTGACGTACGCGCTCGCGTGTAATATTTAATAGTTCGCCAATTTGCTCAAGTGTTTCTTTTTGCCCTGACAAGCCAAAACGGCGTGAGATAATTTCGCGTTCGCGATCCTGCTCAATAATGTCTAGACTACCCTTAATGGCGTTTTCGATAGTGCTGGTGTGCTGATCCATCCGATTCCCTTCGTTCCCCTTCACCCTATGTAATAGTTAATATTAATTCATTTAATTTTATGATAGCATATTTTCGTATTGGCGTCAACAGGTATTTTTTACTTTTTGCTGACTTTCTAGAGCTATTATATCACTTTTTTGCCTAAATGAGAGAAAAATTATGCGAAAAATTAGGCTTTTTCGGTGCTTCTCGAGGTCTTCTTGGTAGTTTTGCTCTTAACCTTGGTGGTGCGGCTGGTTGATTTTTTGGCGGTCTTCTTGGCGCTACTAGAGGCCTTTTTAGTGGCGTTGGAGGCTTTGCGAGCAAATCGGCTACGTCCCGCGGGCTTTTCGTCCAACATTTTCTTAGCCATTTCGAGAGTAATCTTTTTAGGGTCTTGTTCTTTGGGAATTTTGACATTATTAAAGCGTCCTGGGCCCTTGACGTATGGTCCATAAGCTCCGTTAATAATCATAATATCACCCCAATCAGCAATAATAGAGCTGATTTTCTCATGATAGAGCTTTTCAGCAGTCTTAAAATCAATTAGATAGGGATCGTGATCTTTGAGTTGAATATTATATTTGCCGGCTTTGAGATAAGGACCGAAGGGGCCACTAGAGGCAATAATCACAGCGCCATCCTTAGTAGTACCAAGTTCGCGTGGGAGCTGAGGTAGGTCAAGTTGCTTGAGCGCGGCCTCTAGGGTGACAGTTTTTTCGGTCATTCCCTTGGGGAGTGGAGCAAAGCGGGGTTTTTCGCCGCTAGACTTTTCGTTATCTCCTAGTTGAATGAAACCGCCGTTACGCCCAATTTTGGCGTAAATAGGCTGGCCGGTTTTGGGGTGTTTTCCTAATTCCCTGGCATTATTGTAGCGAGCAGCATCGTCGGATTTGAGGACCTCTTTTTGGAATGGCTCGTAGAAATCGCGTAACATCTGCACACGTTCTAGCTGATGCTCAGCGATTTTGTCTAGATCCTCCTCAATATTAGCGGTAAACTGATAATCGACGATATTATTAAAATTATCGGTCAAAAATCCGGCCAAAAGTTCGCCAATGGGAGTAGGAATGAGTTTTCCTTTGGTGGAACCGGTTTTTTCGGTAACGATTTCGCGTGCAACTTTGTCCTTTTCGAGGGTAAGCTGGATGACGTCGCGAGGTTCACCTTCGGATTCTCCTTTAACCACATAGCCGCGGGATTGAATCGCTTGCATAATGCTGGCGTAAGTAGATGGGCGGCCGATGCCGAGCTCCTCGAGTTTCTTCACGAGTGAACCTTCGGTGTACCTGGCGGGTGGTTTGGCAAAACTCTGACGAGCGGTGATTTTGGTAGTATTGAGGGGGTCATCGACGGCTAGATTGGGCAATTCGTCTTCCTTGGTACGGCCAGTAACTTTAAGGAAGCCGTCAAAGATAATAACTTCACCTTTGGCTTCAAAGAAGTACTTTTTCTCTATAATTGTTGTAATTTTTACAACAGTTTTCTCAGTTTTAGCTTCGGTCATCTGAGTAGCGAGAGTGCGGTTGCGAATTAGACGGTATAGCTTGCGTTCGTAATCGTTTTTGCCAGCCACTTCTTGTTCAATATGAGTGGGGCGGATGGCTTCGTGGGCTTCTTGAGCACCGGCGGATTTAGTTTTAAAATTACGCACCTGTAAATATTCTTTGCCGTACTTTTCTTCAATGTAACTTGCAGTCATAGCAATGGCTTGCTTGGAGAGGTTGAGACTGTCGGTGCGGTGATAAGTAATCAAGCCGGCTTGGTAGAGAGCTTGAGCGGCGGTCATTGTGGTGCGGGTAGAAAAACCAAGGCGCGAGTTGGCCTCAATTTGCATTGAAGCGGTGGTAAACGGTGGTGCCGGGCGGCGAACGCTGGGGCTGGTGACGATATCAGCTATTTTGAAATCAGCTTTGGCAACTTTTTCCAGATAATTTTGAGCGGTTTTTTCGGTATCAAAAGTGTGGTCGAGGGTGGCGGGGAGCTCATCCTTGGCTTTGGTGAGGAAGTTGGCCGTGACCTTAAATTTGGCATTAGTGGCGAATTTCTCAATCTCTTGTTCCCTTTCCACCACGAGACGAAGAGCAGGTGATTGCACGCGTCCGGCTGAAATTGCACCCGGGACTTTGCGTCGTACCACACCAGAAAGGTCGTAACCCACTAGCATATCAAGGGTTTGACGGGCTTGCTGGGAGTGTACCATATCCATGTCAACCTTGCGTGGGTGCTGGATGGCATTTTCAAGTGCAGGTTTGGTGATTTCATGAAAGGTGATACGGTTGGTATTCTTAGGAAGCTTGAGTACTTCCATCAAGTGCCAAGAAATCGCTTCTCCTTCGCGGTCTTCATCAGTTGCGAGCCAAATAGTATCGGCCTGGGCGGCGGCTTTTTTGAGCTCGTTGATGATTTTGGTGTGGTCTGGGTCAATTTCGTAAGTAACATCAAAAGTTTCTTTATCAACCTTGGTGTCCTTGCGGATGTGACCTACCGAAGCCAAGACATGAAAGTCCTTACCGAGGTATTTCTCGATAGTATGGGCTTTGGCCGGAGACTCGACGATAACTAAGTTTTTTGGCATATATTATATATGATAGCATAGTCGTCAAGTTTTGCTAGGAAAATAGTCCCGAAGCCAGAGAAAAGATTAAAGTATAACATGTTTTCGAGGCTTATCTAGGTTGAGTGTTGTAATTTTTACTTAAAGTGTGCTAGGCTGGGGTCAGAGCAGTGGGCGGCTAGTCATTTGAGTGTGGGTAGGGTTGGGAGTTATTTTGAGGAGTGTAGAGAGTTAGACTTTTTGGTGAATAAAATCAAACATAGACATCAAGGAGGTAACCAATATGGTGCGGCTAATTCTAGATTTGCTGCGTAAGTTCTGCAATCGTTCAGAATCCAAGCAACAAAAAATTACCCTTGTCATTGGTGATGTAATTATCGTCAATCACAAAGGGTAACCAAACTTTACAATCTAATTATACCCTACTCATAACGATTATGGCAAGACTTTTGCTCGCTGCTCCTAACGGTATTTTTATAAATCATCAAGTGGGCTTGTGGGTTAGACACCAAAAAGCCCCAGACAAGTAGGTAAGGGTGGGCATCACCTACGGGCATCAGGTTTCCCTGACAGTCTGGGGCTATTTGGCCCTATAACGCATCTCTGGTAGACTCCGGAAGGGTTTCCCGGAAGCGCGACCCACCTCACACAAACACGGGGCCCGCCGGTTATAGGGATTGCTATGCCTTCGAACTTGCCCTAAAAGTGGAGGTAATACTTACAGCTGATAACCTTAGAAGAAATTATCAGCCCTAGGGATTTCAAAAGCACGCAACTTCTGTCAGCTTCGAGCAAGCTCTTGGCTAACTGAAATTATGATTTATTTAGGTACAGTTGGAGTTAATAACCCTAACTAATAAGCATTATAGCACACGAGGAAATAAATGTCAACACTTTTTTCACACTTTTTTGCAAAAAACAATGAAATTCGACCCCAAGAAGCCAATTTTACAGAGGTGTTAGAGTCGATTGCGGTTAAGCCAAAAATGTTATATTTTTATGGAAAAATGCCCGAAAATCGGTTAAAATCGGGCTGTAAACGAGCGACTGAGAGACCGAAAACGATTGCGATTGTGGGGTCGCGCAAACCAACAAAATATGGCGAAAGTATTGCTTATAAATTGGCGTATGAAGCGGCGCGGCGCGGGGCGGTAGTGGTGTCGGGATTGGCATATGGGATTGATTCGGTGGCGCACCGCGCCGCGCTGGATGCGGGCGGGGTGACTGTGGCGGTGCTCGGGACACCGATAGATCAAATTTATCCCCGCCCGCATCGGCCCCTGGCGGCAGAAATCATCGAAAAAGGCGGCTTAGTCATGAGCGAACTGCCGCCAGGGGCTAAAATCGGTGATGAATATATGGTGCGAGAGCAGGTAGGAGGTGGATATTTGACGAATCAATATAGTGATAATGAGTCGGGCGTACTAAGACAAGGCTCCTTGGATGATGAGCGTTTGGTGAACATAAAATATCATCCAAAAACCTGTTTCTTACAACGAAACCGGGTAATCGCAGGATTGTCGGACGTGGTGGTGATTCCGGAGGCAGCTGAACGGAGCGGTTCGCTTAATACAGCAGCGCATGCTTTGGAGCAGGGTAAGGAGATTTTTGCAGTGCCAGGTGACATTACGCGACCGTTGTCGCAGGGGTGCAATCGGTTAATTTGCCAAGGAGCAACGCCAATGCTGGGAATAAACGATGTTTTGGACGTATTGTTCCCTCCTAAACGTCGCAAATTGACGCAAGCCACATTGATTATGGGTGATACTGAGGCGGAAACGCGGATTTTGCAGCTTTTGGCTGCGGGGTTGCAAGATGGTGAACAGCTTGTTCAACAAAGTTCCATTTCGGTGGCGGAGTTTAATCAGGTAATGACTTTATTAGAAATCAAAAATCGGGTGGTAGCGCTAGGGGCTAATCGGTGGATGTTGAAATAAAATACGCCCCTTGCCATATAGAAATATGGTTTGGGGCGTTCCTCACCGCTTAATTATTACGGTGACTGTAAGTAGTGGTGGCCGATTCGATAGCGCAGAAGATACGAAAGTATACATCTTCCTGCACTAATTCTTTAATAAGTCGCAAGTCGGACTCGCGTTTATCGTCCAGCGTATTGCTGGTTGGTGTTGTTGCGATATTGCCCATCTTCTTCCCCCTCTCTAAATTGGATTAGGCTGCAATCTGTTGTCGCAAGTAGATTTTGCCAGAATCGCAAGTGCAATAATTATAACGTAATTGCACTTGCGAGCAAAAATCTTTTGCTCGCTGAAGCATTTTGCGGACTTTCTTATTAGTGCCTACGAGAATTTGAAATTCAACAATTTCTCCGTTGACGATGATATGCTCGTTGCTGTAGCGATCATATCTACAACCATCGAATGATATACCTATTCTGATGGGGATATTCTTAAATTTGACGGTGAAAATGTTGATTTGGCGCTCTGCACGATTGAGTATGCTGGTGGCTCTAAGCATATTCTCTCGTTCTGGACCTTCTATGATTTTTAAAAAAATCTGTCCACCGGTAGCATTTACCCGATCATTAGGCGCCAAGGTTTGCGAAATATTCATCGGTTTCTCCTCCCTTCTGAACGTACTCAAATAAGAAAGCACCCATAAGGGGTGCCCTTATTCTGTGAAATTATGGGATAAAATGCATCCCATACCTTTATTGTATCACAGAGTATGCAATTTGTCAATATTTTTATGCTAAATTATCGATTTTGGCCATGATTTCGGATAAGATTTGTGATAGATTGGCTTTTTCTTCGGGGGTGAATTTACCGAGGACAAAGTCTATGTCGCCGACTTTTTGGCGAATATCGGGGTTATTGCTGCCAATTCGTAGACGTGGAAAATCGGTAGTGTTGAGGTGTTCGCTGATGGATTTGAGACCGTTATTCCCTCCACTTGACCCATGGGCACGATAACGCAGAGTGCCGAAGGGTAAATCAAAGTCGTCACAGATTACCAGAATATCGGTAGGGGAGATTTTGTAGAAATGCATGAAGGCTTGGACGGCTTGGCCAGAATTGTTGTAATAATCTTGTGGCTTGATAAAAATGCGGTCGCCGTCTTTAAACCAAAGTGCGTCCATTTTGAGTTTTTGCCAGGTGTATCCATGAACTTTGGCATAAAAATCGAGCGCTAGGAAACCAAAATTATGACGGGTGAAGTTGTACTTATTTTCGGGGTTGCCGAGGCCAACGACTAGCTGCATAGTTACCTTTGATTACGTAACTGATCGAGTTTCTCAACAAGTTGCTGTTGTTTGGCATTGAGATTGCGAAGACGTTGAATGTTTTCAGTGGCAAGGCGGTAAGTAGGCATTAGTTTTATCAGAAAACGCTTGAGCCGAGTGGTACTAAAGTAGAATTTGCCAGAATTGAGTCTTCGGATGTTTTCTTGATTATTGATGTTGGCTTGACTAAAACTTGTGTTATGGTTTGCAACAAAATCGCGAGCTTCGGCCTTGACTTGGCGAATGCGCTCTTTGGACTTGCTATTGCGTAGAGCAAAATTTTCGAAAGCTTCGAAATATTGCCAAAAGAGCTCGTTATATTTATCGATTAGCTCGTTTTGCTCGAGAAAATCGTAGAGCATAAAGACAATATGGAGATGATCGATGGCGTGATCATCGGCGACGTCTTTTGACCAAGTTTGCGACATAATGCTACCAGCATGACGAACATAGTTGTAGAGTTGTTGGTTGAGGAAGAAGGCGGTTTGGCTAACGCAGAAATACGCGACGCAGAAGTAAGCATCCTCAAAACGCTTGCCCTCGGGAAACTTGAGATGATATTTGTCTAAAGTGGCTTTGCGGAAGATTTTGTTGGTCGAGGATAAATCGGTATTAAAGATAATGTTGCGATTGATTTGTTGCAAGCCGTGGTATTTGAGCGAATAATAATTATCGTCGCTCATTTTCATGTCGGCGTGTGCATGATAGATAACACGGATTTCGCTAATGGCGAGGTCGGCCTTGCTCTGGGTGATGGCTTGGTACATGTTTTGGCATGTGGTAGGTTCGTAATAGTCATCAGCATCACAGAACATCAAAAATGAAGCGGTAGCTTTGTCGATCCCGCAGTTGCGAGAGGCGGCTAGGCCGATGTTCTTTGGATTGTCGATATATTTGACTCGCGAATCCTGTTTAGCGTAACGCTTGAGTACTTCAAGCGTATCGTCAGAGGAGGCATCGTTGACGCCGATAATTTCGATTTCTTTGAGAGTCTGGCTTAGTAAAGCATCAAGGCATTTTGGAAGTAACTTGGCGTCGTTGTAAGATGTAACAATGATACTGACTTTTGGATTACTCATAGCTAACCTCCTGGGCTTGAAGTTGATTGAGTTTGGTTTCGATTAGGTCGGTTTCGGCGTAAATTTCGGAAATCAGCTCGGAAATTAGGCGTTGTTTGCGGTAATTCGGGTGAGTTTTGATCCAGATACCCTTGATGACTTCGCGAGATTTTGCCATGAAGCGTTGGCGTTGAACCTTGTGTATAGTGCGACGTACGGAATGTTTGAGCATGAATTGCAATAAGTTCCACTGTGTGGCAATTGGAAAATAGCTACGAATTAGTAATCCATCTTGATTAACTCTTTGGTATTCTTCTTTGACCTTGGCGATAAACTCCGGCAAAAGTTTGCGTGAAAGCCGGCAGATGTTCCAGTAATAAGCGCCAAATTTAGCAGCTTCAACTAGAGGTCCGATTTCTTCGAAAAGATGATGTTTTTTGAGATATTTTTCAATTTCCTCATATTCATAACAGACATTCATGACTTTGCCAGGATTGTTGACGGAAGAAGATTCATTGTCGGTGCGGTAGTGCAAAAAGGCTTCGGTGGTAAAATAGGCGCGTGTAGCATTGGCCCAGACTTTAAAATTGAAACCAGTATCTTGGTAAGATGCGCCAGGAGTGGTTAGAAATTTGATGTCGTGCTTGGACAAAAACTCGCGTTTGTAAATGGCGGACCAAACGGCTGGAGCTTGAAAGAAAATCCAGCTATGGCGACGCGGATTGATGATGCGGCCAGCATCAAGTAGGTCGACATAAGCTAGTTTAGTATCTTTGTTCCCCTTGTTGATATAGTAATTAGCACGAACGACTTCGGCATCATAAGTACTAGCGTAATCATATAGTTTTTCAAAAGCATTGAGATCGATATAATCATCAGGTTCGACAATGGCGATGTATTTGCCGGCGGCTTTTTTGAGGCCACGATTCATACTGTCACCATAGCCCGTGTTGGGTTTTTCGATGACTTTGATACGACTATCGGATTTTTGAAACTCTTGGATAATTGCGGCAGAACTGTCAGTAGATCCGTCGTTAATGCAAATGATTTCAATATCGGCGAGAGTTTGGTTAACAAGGCTTTCTAAACATTGGTTGAGATAATTTTCAACATTGTAGATTGGGACGAGTACAGAAATCTTCGGTGTTTTGCTCACAGTTACTCCTCTTGTTAGGGTTGGCAGTCACATAAAAAACCTTAGTAATCAGATTATGGTGGTTCTTACTGGGCTCGAACCAGTGACCTCACGAATGTGAATCGTGCGCTCTAGCCAACTGAGCTAAAGAACCAAAGACAATCTGATTATTAAGGTCTATGTATGATATAATAGCATAGATGAAGATAGATTTCCAGAAATTTGAGACCGAAAAAGCTGAAATTGAGAATTTTTTGGCTTTACCAGAGGCGTATGCGAGCCCAGATTTTGCGGAGAAGTCGCGACGGCTTTCGGAGATTAATGAGATTTTGAGCTTAGTGTGGGCGCTAGAGCAGACTGAACAGAATCTGATGGAAGCGAAAGAGCTGGTGAGTGATCCGGAATTGGGCGAGTTGGCGAGTAGCGATGTGGAAGTGTTGACGCAGAAGTTAGAGAGTTTGCAGGCAGAATTGGAAGAAAAACTATTGCCGCATGATCCGGCGGATGATAAGCCAGCGATTATGGAAATTCGCGCAGGGGCGGGTGGCGATGAGGCGAGCTTATTTGCGGGTGAGTTGTATCGCATGTATGTGCACTATGCTGAGCGTCATGGTTTGAAGGTGGAACTTTTGAGCCAGAATGAAAACGAAGCTGGCGGTATGAAAGAGGTAGTGATTCGCGTGAGTGGTGAGAAGCCCTATGGACAACTGAAGTTTGAAGGTGGCGTGCATCGGGTACAGCGCGTGCCAGTGACGGAGAGTCAGGGGCGGATTCACACTTCGACCGCGAGTGTGGTAGTGTTGCCGGAAGCGGCTGAGAGTGATATTGAGATTAAACCAGACGATTTGCGGATTGATATTTATCGTTCAGGTGGTCATGGTGGGCAGGGCGTAAATACGACCGACTCTGCAGTGCGAATCACGCACTTGCCAACAGGGATTATGGTGGCGATGCAAGATGAGCGTAGCCAACAGCAGAACCGTGTGAAAGCGATGGCGGTGCTTCGTTCGCGGTTGATGGAAAAGAAGAAACAGGAAGAAATGGCGGCAGCGAGTGACGCGCGCAAGAGCCTGATTGGTTCGGGCGATCGGAGCGAGAAAATCCGGACCTATAACTTCCCGCAAGACCGGATTACGGATCATCGAGTGCATTATTCGCGCTCAAATGTGGGTGCGGCGATGGACGGAGACATCGAAGATTTGATTAAGGAGCTGACTTTGGCCGAGCGCGAAGCAGCTTCAAAAGAATAGGTATGTCTTAGCAAAATGCTAACTCTTCTGCCCCGCTTCTGTGGGGCGTTTTTTAGCCTCGTAAAACACCGTGGGGACGGCGGGAGGTGGAGTAAAATCGGTGGGGCGGAGTGGAAGACGGATGCGAGCGTCATAATCGCGGATGATTTGTTGACCAAGCTGAGAAGTGTAGTGGCGATCGGTGGGTATTAGCTTCAAAGCAAGCTGTTTTTGGAGGATGAGGTATATTGCGGTGGGATCAAGATGGTTGGGAGTGGTTCGGGAGATTATTTTGCCATTTTGATTTTCTAGATCGAGTAACTTATAGAGGATTTCGGCGGAGAGATGGAAAGGCGGGTTGGCAAAAACTTTGTATGGCTTAGTGGGTAATTCGAGTTGCAAAAAATTCTGCTCAATAACGCGGACGTTTTCGATGTGATACTTTTGAAGATTTCGGCGGAGTTTTTCGGCGGTCTGATGGTCGGGTTCAATAGCCCAGACCTCGCGAACGCGTTTTGCCAAGGCAATTGTAATTACGCCGGAGCCAGCACCGATATCGAGCACAAGGTCACGTTTTTTGAGATTACTATGTCCGATGAGCTTGAGTGCAAGGCGAGGTGATTCTAAAAAATGCTGAGAAAGTAGATGGTTGCGAGTTGACATTATTAGAGGTATTATATCATAATTCATCGAGACATGATATAATTAGTTGATTCATGATAATACAACAGTGGTTGAAAGAAGCAAAAAAACAGATTAGTTCGCTAGATGCGGAATTAATTGCTTTGAAATGTTTTGCGCCACCAGGGGTGGATAGAAGTTGGTTAGTTACGCATGATGTTGTAAAAATTACAACAAAAAGACAGCAAAAAGCCGATGAAATGGTGCAAAAACGCATAACTGGAGTGCCATTGGCGTATATTTTGGGCGAAAAGGAGTTCTACGGTCGGAAATTTGAGGTGAATTCTGATGTTTTGATTCCCCGCCCAGAGACGGAGATTTTGATTGATTTGATTCGAGAACTTCCTTTGTCAAAACAGCCGAGTTTCTTGGAGATTGGTACGGGTAGTGGTTGCATTGCTGTGACGTTGGCGTTGGAGTATCCACAAGCATACGTTTTGGCGACTGATGTAAGTGTGAAGGCTTTAGATGTGGCTTATCGGAATGATATCATTCACGAAGGGCGGGTAGAGTTTATTCAGTCAAATTTGTTGCGCGAAGTGCAACCGGATGAGGGGCATTTTGATGTCTTGGTAGCAAATTTACCTTACGTGGATCCAACTTGGGACTGGCTAGATCAAAATAGCTTGAGTCATGAGCCGAGTCGAGCACTGTATGTGAAGCAAGACGGTGGGTTGGCGCTATATCACAGGTTATTTAAGGAATTACGTCTGCGCCAAGGTCGAGGTGGTTTTGGTGTAGACTACATAGTAGTAGAGGTAGATCCATGTCAGCATGCGGCGTTGGCACAAATTGCTGAGCGTCAAGGTTTGATAGTGCTGAAGACGCAAGGTTTTGGTTTGGTGTTTGAGCGTCGTCAGCGCCATCAAACAGGGCGTAGACTGCAGCAGTTAGTGAATATTGAAACGCGGCTGGCTAAAGCTGATAATCAGCACGATAATTACTAGAATACTAAACAAGACTGGTAGGGCAACATTGGCGAATTTGAGCTTGTTGCCGTGTTTGTCGAGCTCAACATGGATCTGTAAATAAGCATAGGTAAGTACGGAAAGAATGAGGCTAAGCTGTGATATACAGATTCCGGTGCTACCTATAGTATAAATGATGAGCCATGAATACGAAATCCAGGCGATTTCGGCAAAAACTAGACCACAGACTAGCGAAATGAAGGTAGCGTCGTGGTCGCCATTTTGTACTAAAACGTGGTTGGAGGCAGCAAAACCGATTAGAAAACTAGCCACCACGAGCACAGCAGAATCGGTGATGGCGGCAAAGATGCTGGCGACAGTAGTACCGAGTAGGACAGCAATGATTGATTGTAGGATGTTGGAGTTCAGTGAAGATCGGGGTTTGATGAAAATTAGCCACACGGCATAGGTAATTATTAGGGCAATATGCACAGGCAACATTGTGGTGCCAGCTGCATAGGCTAGGAGTACAAAGCTGATGCCGACGATAAAATCGACCAGGCTGGAACGAATATTGAGTAGCCAATAGCGGTGGTTAACGGCGAAAATGCGCCATTTGGAAATTACTACAAGTACTAAACCAATGATGCAGTTACCAGTAATCAGTGTAGCGCCAATTGAGGCAACCGCTAGCAAGATATTGAGCACAACGTGTAAGAACGAGCTTACGATATTGCGGCTTTTGCGGATAAAAATGTAATCAGCCATATGTAGATAATTATAGCAAAACTTTTGCGCATGGTAAAATAATTGTGCTATAATGTAGAAATGGAACCAAAACCAAAATTTTTTCAAAAACATCCGTTACTAAAAGATATCTTAAGTCTAGTACTATTTGTGGCGTGTGTGATTGGTGGTACAGTTTTGTTGAACGCATTTGTCTTTCGCTCATATAACGTGGTAGGGCAGAGTATGGAGAATACTTTACATAATGATGATAGGATTATTGTGAATCGGTTGCCGGTGACTTGGGCGCATTTCTTGGGGCAGGAGTATGTGCCGGAGCGAGGTGATGTAATTGTGTTTGCGAATGGGGCGGCGGACGGGCCTTTGACTTGTGGTGTACCAGATGGTAAGGTGGACCAATATATTATTAAGCGGGTGATTGCTTTTCCAGGTGAGCGTGTAACGGTGAAGGATGGTGTGCTGACGGTCTATAATGAAGAGCATCCAGAAGGATTTTCACCGGACGACGATACGCGGGTAGACGAAAATAATGGCCCGAAGGCGTATTCTTCAGGTGAGGTGGATATGGTTGTGCCAGAAGGTGAGTTGTTTGTGGCGGGCGATAACCGTGAAGGATCGCATTCATTTGACTCGCGCTCGGGTTTAGGTACAGTGCCGTTTTGCCGGATTATTGGTCCGGCAGCAGTGCGGATTTATCCGTTTGACCAGATTCGCTTGTTTTAGTATAATTTTGTAAATTGTACTTTAGAGAAAGGAGGTGTTGGATGCATGTACAGACAGGAAATGCGGTGGAACTTGCCCGGAAGAACACGTCGGATTTTGGCATTTTCGGATTTGCACTTTTGTGACAAAGTAGTAGGGCGAAGAGCCGAGCTGATACTGACGACTTTGGAGCGGATTTGCCAAGAGGAGAAAATTGATTATATTTTCTTTTTGGGAGATTTGATTAATTCGTTGGATGTACTGAGTGATACCATGCTGCGAATGGAGTTGAAACTGTTTTTGGATGAACTGGCCGCGGTGGCTCCGGTGATTATGGTGACTGGCAATCATGATGTGAGTTACTATACGGCTGGTGCGACTAAGGGACGGATGGTCCCAGAACAGTGGTATCGGTGGGCGCGAGTGTTGATGCAGAATGAACGGATTCATGTACTGGATGTAAGGTTTGGGAAAAGTCATGCGGTATTTGATGATGGTGTAATGCGGGTACTGGGTATGAGCTTGCCGGAGATGTGTTATCCGACGACAGTGAGCAATGGCCGTGGTTCGGCGGAGGCTTTTCGGGAATATGCTGAGAAAGTGCTACCGGAGTTGATCAAAGTGCCAGGGCGGGAGTATTATCTATTGTTGCATAATCCGCAATTTTTGGCGCATGTGAAATTGGATAAGCGCGTTGCAGTATTGGCGGGCCATATGCATAATGGTTTGGTGCCGCCGGTGGTGGATGAACTGATGCGGTTTACGAGTCGAGGGGTGGTGGCGCCAGGGTACTATAATCGTAAAGGGCGGAAGATGAGTTATGTGCCGTTTGGCGTTGGTGCGAGGTATCGCCCAAATGAGAAACGACCATGGCTGACGTTGAATTCTTGCATACATATGCCACCAGAAAGTTGGCTATGGAAGCTGGATGGGTTTTTCCCTGCTCTGAGCTATGCGATTATTTCTGGCGATGAGTCAAAGCTGAAGTTCTCCAGTAAGTATTTTCGGTGTTAATGCGGATAAAAGTGAAGTATTTGCCGGCAAATATCCCCTGCCTTTGAGTAGGGGATAAAAAGTTGTAGGAGGGAGTAAGAATGTGTTTGTGTATAGGTTTGATGGTCTTTTTGTATTATACGTCTAGTATAGCGATCCCGGTAGAGGGGGAGAATAAAACTCTGGTAAATTGATGCGCTTTACTTCGTGCGCGGCGGGTTTATTAACTTGCCTAGTCGTAATGGTGGCACTTTCTTGGACGCTGGCATCTACGGCGACTGGTGGTCGTCGCGAGGCTCATCTACGCGCACTGATGGCTCCGCTATTCCTAGCGCTTACGTCCTCTACTTTACTACTACTGGCGTGGGCCCGTCGGCTGGCCCGCATACCCGCTACGCCGGTTTCCCCCTCCGCTGCCTTAGTACTGTATTAGACATGTAGAGTGGAGATGGGGGACTCTAAGAAAATATGTTATAATTATGAAATGAATAATATCTGGAATGATTTACCGCATGGTTTTACGATTCTAGCACCGATGGAAGGCGTGACGGATGTGATTTTTCGGCAGGTGGTGGCAAAAGCGGGGCGGCCAAATTTGTTTTTTACAGAATTTACAAATGTTTCGAGTTTTGCTTCGGAAAAAGGGCGGGCAAATGCGCTGGAGCGGCTAGAGGTGGTGTCGACAGACATGCCGATTATTGCGCAAATTTGGGGGAAGAATCCGGAACATTTTGCTGAATTGGCGGGAGCGTTAGAAGGTTTAGGTTTTGCTGGGCTAGACATTAATATGGGTTGTCCAGATCGGCATGTAAACGCCGCCGGTGGTGGAGCGGCGATGATTCGTACGCCAGATTTGGCAGTGGAGTGCTTAAATCAAGCACGAAGAGCCACGAATTTGCCGGTTTCCGTAAAAACGCGGTTAGGCTATACTTTTGTAGATGAATATCGGGAGTGGTTGCCGACTTTGCTCAAAGAAAAACCAGCAGCGCTGACGGTGCACCTCAGGACGCGTAAGGAGATGTCTAAAGTGCCAGCGCATTTTGAGTTGATTCCGGAAATTGCTGGGTTATGTCGAGCGTTTTCGCCAGAAACAAAGTTAGTGATAAATGGCGATATCAAGGATTTAGCACAGGTGCAGGAACTAAGTGCGAAATATCCTCAAGTGGATGGTTGGATGATTGGGCGGGGTGTGTTTGAGAATCCGTATTGTTTTACGAATCGTCAGGCGACGCAGACAGAGCTAATGGAACTATTAAATTATCACTTGGATTTGTTTGATGCGAAGGATGCAGAGTTGAAGTTACAACGAGCACAGGCCTTGAGTGATGGGCTGGATGTTGAGGTGAAAGGTTTGGCGTTTGAACCGCTGAAAAGGTTTTTCAAGATTTATATCCATAGTTTTGCTGGAGCGAGTGAGTTGCGGGCGAAGCTGATGAAAACTAAAAATACACAAGAGGTGCGGGAAATTCTGCGTAGGGCTTGAGGCGGTCTATCATCATCTCCCCCTCTACATGTCTAATACAGTACTAAGGCAGCGGAGGGGGAAAGCGTGCCAGCGCACGTTCGGGCCACCCGACGGGTTGACGTCAGAGGGCCCAAAGCGGAGGTAGTAAGCGCTAGGGATAGCGGCGCCATCAGCGTGAATAGACGAACCCCGCGACGACCAATCGTAGCCGACGACGCTAGCGTACCTAAAAGTACCAGCAGATACCGCCAAATCGATCCACCCGCTGCGCACGAAGTAAAGAAACGAGTTCTGTTCGGGATAAAAGTTGATAGTTACTATCAACTTTTATATACC
>CAOLNK010000002.1:25453-150825 GCA_948477625.1 uncultured Candidatus Saccharibacteria bacterium
AGAAACGAGTTCTGTTCGGGATAAAAGTTGATAGTTACTATCAACTTTTATATACCACTTACCCCTGTTATTCATTAGAACCTACCTTAATAAATTTTATTTTTTGTTAAGGTAAACTTACTTCGTGCGCAGCGGACATGTTAATTTGCCCGGTATTAGTGGCGGTACTTTTAGAAATGCTGGACAATGGGGATTTACCTGGTCATCGCAAGCTTCGTCTACTGATACCGCTGGCAATAGTACTCCTAGTGCTTACAGTCTATATTTTATTACCTTAGTAAGCCCATCCGGCGGACCTTTTACTCGTCACTACGGTTTCCCCCTCCGCTGCCTTAGTACTGTATTAGACATGTAGAGTGGAGATGAACACTAAATTCTTGTCAAAACTGAGCAAAAAGCACTAAAACTATTGACAAAATAGATAATCTATGAGAAAAATAATGTGTTAGGCACAATGACAATAAATGATTTGGGTTTAGCAATGAATACATACTGTGCCATTTCCCGTTTTCTTGGACTAGATGTGTCTGTTAAGGAGATAATCCAACATCGTCTTTCTGAGTACATGGATTTATACAAGTTTGGTGAGACTAGTGCCTGTGATTTAATTATAGCCTTAGACAAGTATGGCTTGACTTTGCCAGAAGAAACTATTCAGTCTGATTTTGCCGCTGTGCGCAAAGTAATGGACAGAGTTAAGATGATGCAGACTAGTGTTGTAGATGTTGGGTTTTCGGTAAGAATCTGCAATAGAATGAAGAAATTCGGAGTTGATACGGTTTATGATCTCGCGAGATGTAGTGAGGTGAGAATTGGAAGAATTTGTGACCATAATGAGGATCGGTTCGAACAGATTGTCGAGTTACTGAATGAACATGGTTTCCATTCTATAGCAAATAAAATTAATAAAAATAGGCTCTTATAATTTGAGCCTATTTTTCATCACGGTCAGCTTGTGGCTGGTCGTTGCGGTAGCTGAACATAATTGGCGTACCGACGAAGGGATATTTTTCGCGAATTTTACGCTCAAGGAAGCGTTTGTAAGACCAGTGTAAAAGTCCCAGGTCGCGACCGTGCACTACAAACCAGGGTGGGCAAGTATCAGTTTGTACGATGTACTTGAGTTTGGGGCGAGTATTTTTGAGACCGGCAGGTGGGTGCTCGATAACAGCTTCGCTAAGGATTTTGTTGAGCTCAGAGGTTTTAATTTCGAGATGACGCGTGGCGTCGATTTCGGTAGCGAGTTCAAAAAGTTTGGTGACATTTTGGCCGGTTTCGCTACTAGTGATGAGAACTGGTGCGTAAGGCAAAAAGTTGAAATCATATCCGAGTTTATCAAGGATTTCGTCGGTGTTTTCAACTAAATCGGCTTTGGTGAGCACGACAATAATTCCCTTGCCGGCTTCAATAATTTGTCCAGCGAGAGCCTGGTCGAGCTTAGAATGGGGTTCGGTGGCGTCTACGAGTAAAGCACAGATATCAGCTTCTTCGATGGCGGCAAGGGTACGTAGAGCGGAAAATTTTTCGATACCGACCTCGCGTTTGCCGGGCTTACGCAGACCGGCAGTGTCGAGGATTTCGAGAGTGCGGCCGTGATAGCGCACTTCAACGCGATTAACGTCGCGGGTAGTTCCCTGGCGTGAGCTGACGATAGCTTGCTGTTTTTGTCCGAGAGAGTTGAAGAGGCTAGATTTGCCGACATTTGGGCGACCGATGAGAGCAATTTTGAGGGGATTAGTAGCCGACAAGCCGCTCTCCTTGGGACACGATGTCGCGCCAGCCCGCCGTTGCGGGTGTCGCGCATCTTCGTCCTCGGCCGTAGCCTCCGGAGATTCCCAAGTAGAGGACTTGCCGTCTTTTAATTCTCTCAAAATCGCACCTTTGAGATCTTTGACTCCCTGGCCGGTAGTGGCAGAAATACGGAAAGTCTCTGTTGGCTTGATGCCAAGGCGCAAAAATTCCTCATCTGGTAGACTTTCGCCGAGGTCGGATTTATTCAAAAGCAAAAACACTGGCTTGCGAGATTTGAGCGCATTTTTGGCAATTTGCTTGTCTTTGTCGTTAGGATATTTTGAGCTATCCAATGCGAGTAAAATCAAATCCGCACTTTCGATAGCGTCGGTAATTTGGTCTTGGATGCCGGCTTCAAAATCGTCGTTTGGGTCTTTGAGACCAGCAGTATCGACTAGTAAAAAGCGGTCATCGATGCGCACCATGACATTATCACGCGTAGTACCTTCTTCGCGGGCGACAATAGCGATATTTTTGTGTGCAAAACGATTCAATAGGCTGGATTTACCAGCATTGGTTTGACCGATAAGCGCTACAATGGGAAGTTTTTTCATAAAATATATCCTATCATTCCATTATAGCACAGATTAGTCAAAAAGTCAAGATTTTTTGAGAAAAATGACAAAAATGTCACGAAAATATGGTATAATTATGACATGACAGGTCAGAAACGTAAAAAACGCGAAATTATTATTGATTTTAACAAAATTTTTGCGAAAAACTGGCAGTTTTTGGTGGTGTTGATTTTTGGCGCTATCTTGAGTGTGGGCGTGTGGGCGATGGCAACGCAGATTATGACTGGCGATGATTATGCTTTTCATGTAACGCGTTTGATGAGCGTGTCTAAGGGTTGGGCGAATGGACAGATTATTCCGCAGGTAGACCCCGATACTCTGAGCGGGTTTGGCTATGCTTACAACTTATTCTATGGGCCACTTTTGGGTTATGTGGCGGCGGGATTGCAAGCGCTGATTGGTTTTTGGCCGATTGTGATTAACTTGGTATTGGTATTATGTCTGATTGGCTCGGGTCTCACGATGTGTTATGCGATGATCAAGATTAGCAAAAATCAGGTGCTGGCGGTGCTGGTATCGGTGTTTTATATGTCGATGCCGTATGTGTTAAATAATCTTTATGCACGGATGGCGCTTGGTGAGGTGGCCGCAGCGGTAGCGGCGCCGATTTTGCTATTGGGGCTATATCAGCTAACTGTAGGCGAAAAACATGCGGCGCGGAGCATTGCGCTCTCGGCGGCAATGTTAGTTTTGTCGCATAGTTTGTCGGCGATGTTGTTTGCGTTGATGGCGGCGATTTATGTAGTGTTGAATTTGCGTAAGGTGATAAACTGGGAGAATATCTGGCGTATGGCACTGGGGGTATTGACGGCGTTGGGGCTGACGGCGTTCTTTACGTTGCCACTTTTGGAGGCAAAGATGACAGATTCCTACGGGGTGTTTGACGCTGGATATGCGGATATTTATTTTGGCGCGAATGCGCGAAGTATGAATGACCATCGGATTTGGCCACAACAGCTAGTAGCAATGGATTATACTGGCAAGGTGAATACTGAGGGTTTGGGTGGAGAGTTTGGGGTGACTCTGGGAATGGTTGCGCTAGTCGGGTTGATTGGTTTTTGGTTTGTGCGTGGGCGAATTGAAGATGAAAATCAGCGCTGTTTTGTAACATCGCTATATATTATAGCAGTGCTTGCGATCTTGCTAGCGCTGCCGATTGTGAATTGGTATTATATGCCGGGGATTATGTGGCAGATGCAGTTCCCCTGGCGTTCGTTGATGATTACGGCGATTTGCTTGGCGGTGGTGGCTGGGTATACGGTGTATGGTTTAGTGCGCGGGCTTTCGGACGAAAAACAGCGTGTAAGTATGGTGGTAGCCAGTGTGCTGGCAGTATATTTGGTGATGCCGCTAATTTTGCCGCGAGCGGATCGGCATATTGACTTGGGCGAGGTGGCCGAGGACCCGGTGGTGATTGGCTGGGAAGGTGAATATGCGCCAATGCAGCTGTTATGCTCGCCAGAAGTAGAAGAAGACGTGGCGCAGGGGTATGCTTGTAGTTTGAGCCGAATTCGTGAGTTATTGGAAGAGCGAGGTGAAGAAATTCGGGTGGTTTCGGGTGATGTGATGTTGCAACAGGCAAGTAAAAATGGCTTGAATGTAAATATGGCGTTGATTAATGCAGATGACGAAGATGCGGTGGTGGAACTACCATTGATTTATTATCCTGGCTATCAAGCTGAGCTAGATGGGATGAGTTTGCAAGTGGGGCCATCACATGATTATGGTTTGGTGGCGGTGACGGTGCCAGCTGAGGCGGAAGGCGAAATCAGGGTGAGGTATGGCTTGAGTTTGGCTACACAAATCGGTGGATTGATTTCGGCGAGCACGGCGGGCCTGAGTGTGTTATGGGTGTTGATTTCGGGAGTAATTGACCGCAATAAACGCAAAAAGCAGGCGGAAGTATCAAGGTTGATGGATTCGGTGCGTGAGGTGGTGGAAGATGATATTTTGGAAGCAGAGTTTAATCGGGAAGTGGATAAAGAGGCGATTTTGGCGAGTTTGGGTACACCAGATGCGCCAGCGATGCCAACGGTGACGCCGCCAGATTTGCCAATTCCGCAACCGGTAGTAATGAGTGAACCTGTGGCTAGTGAAGAAGTAGCAGCGAAGCCTAAACGCACGCGGGTGGCAAAAACTACAAAAGCCAAGACAGCGAGTGCACGTAGCGCAGCTACTTCTAAGCGAACAAGTAGTGTGAAGGCTGCCAAGGAAAAGACAACTAAACGTGCTACTACTAGGTCTGCAAAAACTAGTACCAAGGGTGAGACGCCGCGGCGGACGACCACAACGCGAGTGCGTATGGTAAAAAGCGATGAAATGGAGGACTAATGAAAAAGTTGATATCAATTATAGTTCCTTGTTATAACGAAGAGCCGGCACTGAAGCCGTTTTATGAAGAAGTAAACAAAGTTAGCCACGAGATGTCAAACGTGGATTTTGAATTTGTGTTTGTGGATGATGGTAGCCGTGATGGTACGATGCGTGAAATTGAGAAGTTGCGAGCGAATGATGAACGAGTGAAATTTGTGAGTTTTTCGCGAAACTTCGGCAAAGAGGCAGCACTTTTGGCTGGATTGGATTATGCGCAGGGCGATTATATTGCGACGATGGATGCGGATTTGCAGGACCCACCAGCTCTCTTGCCAGCGATGTATGATGTGGTGAAGACTGGTGATTATGACTGCGTAGCTACGCGACGGGTGAGCCGTGAAGGTGAGCCACCGATTCGGAGTTTCTTTGCGCGGATGTTCTATCGATTGATTAATAAGATGTCAAAGATTGAGATGGTGGATGGGGCGCGTGATTATCGTTTGATGACGCGTCAGATGGTGGATGCAATTATCTCTATGCGGGAGTATAACCGTTATTCCAAGGGGCTATTTAGTTTTGTGGGGTTCAAGACGAAGTGGATTGAATATAAAAATGTGCAGCGTGTGGCGGGTGAAACACACTGGTCTTTTTGGAAGTTGTTTGTCTATGCAATTGACGGGATTTGTGCGTTTTCAACAGTACCGCTAGTGATAGCGGCGGTATTGGGGTTAATTTTCTGCTTGGTGGCATTTGTGCTGATTGTGACGATTGTGATAAAAACTTTGCTCTATGGTGATCCAGTGAGTGGCTGGCCGAGTACGATTTGCATGATTTTGATGATGGGTGGTTTACAATTGTTAGCCTTAGGAATTATCGGTGAATACCTGGCAAAAACTTACCTCGAGACTAAACATCGCCCGATTTATATTGTGAAGCGGACTGAAAAAGACAAATAAGATGTCGAAAAAGCGGATTGTGATGGTGGGCTCGGCGGTGCTGGTAGTTCTGACGCTAGTGGCGATTTGGCGGTTTTCGGCACAAGATGCGAGCGAATCAAGCGCCCTGAGTGGCAAGTTGACGCAGATTGTGGCAGAATTGCCGTGGTTAGAGCGAGTGATGAGCTTTGAAGCTTTGGATCATATTGTGCGAAAATTTGCGCATGGGACGATTTATTTAATTTTGGGTGTGGGTTTGACTGGTGTGGCTATTGCACAAAAGACTAAGTTGATCGCTTGGACTGTACCACTAACAGGTATGGCGCTGGCGATGATGGACGAGTTCCACCAGCGTTTTGTGCCGGGTAGAGGGCCAAGTATGCGCGACGTGTTAATCGATACGTTGGGAGTGTGCTTGGGGATGTTGCTGGTGCTGGGTTTGCGGTGGTGTTACTATCACTATTGGTGTCGGCAAAAATAACAGAGATTTTTATTTTTTCGGAAATTTTGTGTTATAATAGTAGTGTTGGTTCCGTCGTCTAGTGGTCTAGGACGTCTGGTTCTCATCCAGAAAATCGCGGGTTCGACTCCCGCCGGAATCACCAGGCCATTTTATCTTTGTTTTGTCAAGGGTAAAGTGGCCTGGTTTTTGGTTAGTACTCAATGCGACCGTATTGGGGGATGGCGGCGATCCAGACTTGGCCGGGGGTGAACTGAATATTGTCACCGTTGGCGTCGCGGAAGACGATTTGGCTGGATTGAGAGGATTTAGTCCAGGTGCCCTCGATGGCTTGGCCATTTTGGAAAATGGTAGCAGGACCAGTGCCGATAGTAGTGATAGATTCATGATAGCCATCACTATCAACACGCTCGGATACTACCATGGCAACGACTACGCTTGGCGCGAGTTGAACGGGTTCGCCGCACTGGGTTTTGGTGTTGGGTTCGGGCAGATTGGCAGGACACTCATAGGAAGTGTGAGGCTCGCCGGTGGCGTAGAAGCGAAGATAAGTATTAGTGACACTATCGTAACTATAAACAGTATTGAAAGTCTGAGAGGCGCCAAACTGTAGGTTGATGGTGTCGACAACTTCGACAATACAGTCCTCGCTTTCGGCGCAAGCGTTACGTTCGGCGACAATGTCGTTCGCCTCGTCGGGGGTGAGGCGGGGGAAGGTTTTGGGGCTGGATGTGGTATAGCCCTGAGTTTCGTTGAATTGTGCTAGGTTGGCGGGAGAGATGAAGAGGTTGTTCCACGCGCGGCCGCTATTGTTCTCGCGCCACATATAAACGTTGCTTTCGTCGAGGTTACGTTGACCGCCACGATTAATGTCAGCTAGGGCTTCGTCAGAACCGCCGGCATGCACGACCGTGCAATCAAACGGAGTATCCCAGTCGAGGTAATATGAGCGGAGCGAACGGATTGGGCCAATTACACCGACAGTGGGATTTTGGAAGACGGCGGCAAAGCGCGTAATTCCCCGCTCAGCGATAGCCTCAAATATGACTGCAGCCTGGCCAAGGCCGGCTTGTGGGCGACCACCATCAGTGCCGTTAGGAATCTGTACACAATAAGTAGGGCTATTGTTGAGGCTGGCGTCGGAAATTTCTTCGCCGGTGAGTGAGCTATAGATTGGTTCAGGGAAGTCGGGTGAGGGGCTACTGACAGAATTATTGGTATTGTTGTGGAAGCAGGCAAAATAGATGAATACGCCAACACCGGCAGCGCCGAAAATCAATACAAGAATAAGAATCCAAAGAAAAACCTTTTGTCCGGTGGTGCGGGGTTTACGTTCCTTTTTGGCTTTAGTTTTAGATGTGGTTTGCTGGACATTATGTTCGTTAACCTCTGCTTGGGCCTTGGGCTCGGGAGCGGCTGCCTTGGGCCGCGGTGTCTTTGGATTTTTTGGGCTCATAAAAATAACTCCTCTTAATTCTTTCTATTTTAGCATAAAGATTATAAAAAAGATACCCAACCCGGTAGGGTTGGGGCTTAGATTAGGCCGGAATGTCGGACGCATTCGCGACAGTTTTAGATGTGGGGAAAGAAGTGGTTTTAAGGATTTGGTCTGACTTGTCAATGATGATTTGCCGCTGGTACATGCACTGTTGCCAGAGAGGGCGGATATAAGCGGTTGAGAGAGATAGAAGCCAGATATCGCGCCCGGCCCCAGTGGTGGGGTTGTACTGCTTGATGAATTTGATTGCATTCCTCGTAATCGCAATGTCATCTGGCAGTCCAGTGCGGAACCAGTCCTGAGTGTGGTCGTAGCTGGCAATAGCTAGGAAGGTATCGACATTGGTAACATCACCAAAGGCGAGAATTTCTTCCGAGTGTATGGCGCTAGCTGCGTACAGGGTCCCAAACCATGCTTGCACGTGCAAGCAATCGGCACTAGTGCCGATTGCAGCCGAGAAGTCGGTTTCGTGGATGGAGAATGGCTGGGTGGGTAATAATGGCCGACCGTTTTTGAACAAAGGCTGAGTCTGACGAATTTGGGCGGAAAGTTTAAAATCGCCAAAATTGAAGTAGTCTTTGATTAGAAAGTGGTGGTCAGTGTTGATAACCCTGTGTTTGGGGTAAAATCCCTGAATCTCCTCGAGTGAAAATTTTCTTTCCATAATGAAATGTGCTCCTTTTCGTCCATGAAGGCTTGGCTACCTCCGAAATTTAGTCATTTTGCCTGAAGATGTGCCATTTTTTGGTATTTTGGCACGACAAAAAGACACTATAATTTCATTATAGCACGGATTACGTAAAAAGTCAATACTTTTATACTTATTTTTGGGATTTTAGGTGTTTTCGATGGCAGTAACGGTATCGTGTAGACGGGCGAGGCTAGTATTTTTGCCGAGAACTTCGAGTGTGAGATGTAGGGCGGGGCTGAATGGTGCATATGATAGCGCAATGCGCACAAGTGAGAAAAGTTCGGCAGGTTTACGACCGGTGTCTTCTAGTAGTTGGTTGAGGGCAGCTTGCAAGCTGTCGGCATCCCAAGGTGTGGTTTCGAGCTTGGTGGCGACGGTCTGCAAGAGCTCACTCAATTCTTCTTCGGAGAATTTCTTGAGGAATTTGTTGCCAGTAATCATGGCTAGGTCAATCTCGGGGTCAGCGAAGAAATAAGCGGTCATGTCGCGAAGGTCGGACAATGTCTTGAGGCGGTCGTAGATAATACTGAGGACGTGCTTCTTGTAATCATCGCTATAAGACGCGGCGGCTTCGGGCCAGTAGTCCGTAGTGCGGGGGTAGAAGGCGTTGACTCCCTCTTCGTCGATGAGTTTGCGAATCCATTGGCCGTTCATCCAGAGAATTTTGGTTTCGTCAAAACGGGCGCCAGAAGTCTGGATACGATCGACGGAGAAGGCTTGGATGAGTTGGTCTTTGGTATAGATTTCTTCTTCGGTGCCATCGTTCCAGCCGAGACAGGCGAGATAATTAAGTAAGGCTTCGGGCAAAATGCCGTCGTCGCGATATTCGGTGACGGACTTGGCACCGTCGCGTTTGCCGAGTTTTTTATTGCCGGTGGGTGCGAGAATGTGAGGGAGAGAAATTAATTTGGGGACTTCTAGACCAAGAGCTTCGTAGAGCGCAAGATAGTTTGGTGTGCTGGAGAGATATTCTACGCCACGGCAGATGTGAGTAACGCCCATGGTGGCATCGTCGACGATGTGAGCAAAGTTGTAAGTGGGCAAACCGTCAGCCTTGATGAGTATAATATCGTCTTGAACTTCGGGGCCGGCAGTCATGTCGCCCATAACTTCGTCGTGCCAGGTGCGCAGCTTAGGATCGGATTTGAAACGCAGAGGTAGGCCTTCGTGCCATTCGGGAGGATTTTCGGGACGGAAGTTGCGATAAAGGTATGGGACTTTCTTAGCAGTGCATTCGTCGCGATAGGCCTGGATTTGTTCGCCGCTAGTATCATCAGCATAAGCACGACCTATAGCGATGAGTTTCTGAGCCCATTCATGATAAATAGTTTTGCGTTCGCTCTGGAAATATGGTGTGGAGGGGCCGCCAACATTGGGACCTTCGTCCCAATCGAGGCCGAGCCATTTGAGGGTATCTTCGACAAGCTCGGTGGCACCTTCGACGTAGCGGGAGCGGTCTGTATCTTCGATACGGAGAATAAAATTTCCGCCCGCCTGACGTGCTAATAGATAAGGATAAATTGCACTGCGGACATTACCAATATGAATATAGCCCGTGGGGCTAGGAGCAAAACGTGTTTTCATGTTTTCCATTATAACACTTTTAGAGAGAAGTAACGATACTGCGAACTTGTTTTTTGGTTAGTACGGAGCTATTGGAAGTGATTTTATAGAGTACACCGCCGTTGACCCAGGCTGCATTAGAATTAGCATCGGAAATATAGATAGTAATTCCCTGTTCGTGGGTGGTGGTGTAATTATCGTCCCAAGTCGGTTCGACATAGTTGCGGAGCAATGCGGCGCTATCCCAAGATGATTTTTCTTCGACGAGGGTGAATGAGGCACCATCGGGGCCGTCAAATTTGAGGGTAATCTTGCCGTTTTCTGATACGATATCACCAAGTGAATAATCGCGAGGAATATAAGACGGGTAAGACGCTTGGATACCAGTTTGCATGGCGGCGACACGGACGGAAATATCGGGGATATTGGAGCCGACGACATAGATGATGGCCGCGACACAAGCGGCAGCACAGGTGAAGGCGATGGCGAAGTGCTTGGCGCGGAATTTTTTGCGCGGCATGAGATTGGCGTGAGCTTTGGTCTTGCGATTTTGCTCTTCGTCCATAGTAGCAACGGAATGTAGGGCTTGTTCAATAGCGCGATTTTTGAGTTCTTCGGGGCTGGTGCCACGTGTAGAAGTGCTACGGCGCATCATGCTATTGTTGTTGCGCATGGCACTGGTGGTGCGGCTGACTACTTTAGGATTGCGAGATACGGCCGGAGCACTGGCTTTTTTGCGACTGGCGGCCATGACTTTGGCAGAAGATTTGGTAACTTTGGCGGCGGCACGGTTTGCTTTGGCAGGTAAAGTAATCTTGACGGAAGAATTGGCTTTGTTGGCATTCTCTTCTTGGACTTTGGTGGACTTCATGGCGATACCGACGAATTTTTCAATTGTATCACCAAGCTCTTTCATTTCGGGTGTGTTGTGGTTGGCCTTGATGTTCTCGGCAAAGGCCTTGAGCGAGGCGACTTGCTCGGAGACTTGGGCTGGGTCGGTCGCGACGCGAATAGAGGCGATGGCTTCGGAGGCGGCAGTAGCGATGGTGTCGACAGATGTGCTAGCGGAAGCGTCGAGCGTCGCGACCGCAGGCGCTTCGGTCTCGGCTGAGCTAAGTCCGCTAGTATTATCGTTTGTAATGGCGTAACTAGAATAATTGTCGCCGTATTCCTTGACCGAAGCGCCTAAACTGGCGGCCGCGTAGTCGGCGGCGATATTCATAGCGAGAGCATTCATATCTACAGGTGCAGCAGGCTCTATATTGGTAGGCGCTCCAGACATCACATTAGTTTGACTGTAAATTGATGGCGCGGACGAGAATGGGTTGAAAGCGGTAGGATTGTAAGCTTCTGATGTATTGAGGGTGGCAGACAGCTGTTCGGCTTCGCGCATGGATGGCGAAGTCATAGGTTGAGCATTGTTATCTGTTGCGTTCATGCCGAATTCAACGACATTAGGATAGAGTGCGACTTGATTCGTCTCGGCGAGAATACGGGCGGCTTCAGCTTCTTCTTGAGCCTGGCGCTCAGCTTCGGCGGCGCGGGCAGCCTCAAACTCGGCTGCATGAACGCGCATATTTACTAATCTTGACGGTGTAGGAGCGGTATTGTCTTGGCGTGACTTAGCGCTTCGGGCAGCCTCTTCGACGGCAGCATTCACGGGGCGACGCACGTAGCGACGGTTGAGTGTAGTAGAAGACTGAGTAATACGATGAGTAGCCGCACTAGACCGGCCAGTCTCAACTTGAATTTTACTCATTAATAACTCCTCATCGTACTTTTGCTTATATCTATTATAACTGCAAGCGGGATAAAAAAGCAAGAGCAAAATTCCTAGCGGAATGTGCTATAATATATGGAGATATGGATTTTGAAGAACGTGAAAAACAGCGACGGCGTCAGATGATTAAAGTAATTATTGCTGAGATTGGTATGACGATTTCGGTGATTGCGATTGCAGTAGTGGCAACTTTGGCGGCGATGGGTTTTTTTGTGACTGGCAACGGTAAGATTGAACAGTCGGGCTTGATACAGATTCACTCGATGCCAACTGGAGCAACGGTGGAGATAGATGGAAACACAGTGTTTTCGCGTACTAATCTGAGTCGAAGTTTGACCCCAGGCGAACACAGTCTGAAGCTTTCGCGCGATGGCTATGATTCTTGGCAAAAGACGATAAAAATGTCCTCAGGAATGTTGCTGAGGTTATATTACCCACGGCTGTTCTTACTGGAACGTAAGCCGGAGGTGGCTTTGCGGTTGGAGAAAGGATTAGAGTTCTATTTGCCGTCAAATGACCAGGCCTATATATTATATGCGCCAGCGGATAGCTTTAAGTGGAATTTGATAAATATTCGTGACGATGATCCAAAGGTGACACAACTAGACTTAAGTACGATTTTGCCTGGAGTAGTGGAAGACAAGTTTCTGGGTGAGATCGATAGTTTACGATGGAGTAACAATAGTGATAATGTACTGGCAAAAGTGACCTATGAACAAAAGTCTGAGTGGATTTTGATTGATTTGAAGGATACAAAGAAGAGCTTGAATTTGACGCAAACTTTTGGTTTGGACTTTACGCAAGTGGAGATGATTGATGATAGTGCGACGCAGTTGTTTGCGCTGGAAAATCAGCAACTTAGACGGATTAATACTGGTGATCAGTCGATTTCGCGAGTGCTTTTGAATAATGTAGTGAGTTTTGCAAATAGTAAGTCGAATGTGATTTATGTGATGGTGCAGACTGTGGAGGACAAAACTGAAAAAGTCAAAACGATTGGAGTGTATCGTGACGGTGAAAAAGGCGGTACGACTTTGGCAACGGTGGCAAATGATAAAGCGGTAGCAGTGGCATTGACGCGTTATTATGATGAAGACTATGTAGCATACGCGGTGGAAAATGAGTTGAATGTTTATTATGGTGCGTTGCCGAATTATCGTGACGATGCGCAGAATACGGACTTTTCGGGGTTGAAGACCTTGATTGACAAACAGAAACTCAAGACGGCGCCGAGTAGTTTTGCTTTAAGTCTCGAAGGTGAATATATTGTGGCATCACGCGGTCAGCAGTTTACGGTGGTGGATTTGGAAATGGGCGAGTTGATTGAATATGAGGCTATGACATCAACTTTGTCGTGGCTGGATGAAGCGATGATGACGGCCGTGGTTGATGATTCTCTGTGGGTGTGGGATTTTGACTATATTAACCAGCGTAAGTTGGTGCAATATATTGACGAGGCTCAGATTGAAGAAAAGACGACAGATATTGAACCGATTACGACGATTTCGAAGACAAAGTTGGCGAATTACTCAGCGGTAATTGCGGAGAATAATCGTTGGTTGTATTATTTAACTGAAACAAAATCTGGATTAGTACTGATGCGCGAACGAATTCGCGACTAAGAAAAGTTTAGTTACCAAACAGACCGTTCCAGAGGTTTTCGAAGAATGATGGCTCGTTGGCAGGCATCGACTCGTCGTTGGTGGTAGGAGTCTCTTCTGGAATGGTAGGATCTGCGATATTGTTAGTATCGTAGGTTGGACTGATTTGTTCTGCGCTAATGAGTAGACGATAGCGTGAAGTTCCGAGCGGAGTACAAGTGATAAGTGTGAGCATAGGTTTGTTAGTTTCGTAAACAAGGGCCGCAACGTTAGTAGGCTCGACTACTTCACTCCCGGTCATTTGATAAGTGTAGCGGACAGATTCGTAATTAATGTAGATGAGATCACCAACTTCGAGACGCTCGAGACCGGAGAAAATAAACTTATATGGATTGCTACTATAAATATCGCCAGCAGAGTGTCCAGAGATGGCGAGATTGCCGATTTGGCCAGGCATGGCATTGGCACCGGGGATAGAAAATTGGGCGACACCCTGGTTCATGGCGGCATCAACTTCACTAGTACTGATACCAAAGGCAACCGGAACATCAATATTGAGTTTAGGAATAATAAGGCGAGGCTCGGGTGAAACGGTTTGGGTGATATTGGGGTCAACAGCGTTGAGACTGGTATTGACGTTACCAGTGTCCGGTGAAATGTAGGCCATGATGGGCGCGAAGATGCGGCGGTTATATTGCAAAAAGAGAGCAATGAGTACAATTATTGTAAAGGCGATAATTGGTGTGAGGTGACGTAGATTACGTTTGCGTTCGGTAGTACCGGTAGCAATGCGCTCGTTTTTCATCTTTTCGGTGGCGAGATAGGTCTGGGCAGCTTTGGCATAGTATTCGCTGTAATAATTTTTGTAATAATCTTGCCATGCGGAGTGATATTTTTGCCACTCATCTGATACGGCGGCCTGATTGACAGGTGTGTCCTTGAGCGTAGTAGGGGTCTCAGAAACGTAGCCAGTGCTAGCGGCTGGTTCGCTTGACGCTGGGACATTATTATCACTATAGACTGGTTGCTGATAAGTGTTGGGCTGGTAGGTAGGGGTTTCAGCTGAAGAGCTGTAGATAGGTGTGCGTTGGTATTCGGCGGTGGGGTAGTTGATATTGTTGTTGGTCCAGTTAGTTTCTGTGGGTGGTTCGGCAGTATTGTTAGAAAAGCGGTTGTTGTGACGCTGTTGACTTCTGATGAGACGCTCACGGGAGCTGGCGGGGAGGTTGCGGAGGTTTTCGACGGTTGAAGAATAGACCGCAAGTACTTTCTTGCGGGCAATTTCGGCTGCGGTTTGGCGCTGCCGGTCAGAAGAAGATAGCCCACCGTTTTCTGAATCCATATAATTTTTATTATAGCATAGAAATGTATGATATAATAGAAATACGGGCGAGTGGCGGAATTGGTAGACGCGCTAGACTCAAAATCTGGTTCTCGCAAGGGAGTGAGGGTTCGATTCCCTCCCCGCCCACCATGATATTGAAGATTTGTCAAAAGTATGATATAAAAAATAAGCCCTTCAATGGGGCTTATTTTTTGCTAAAGTAGGCTATTGATTGATGACAAGGGATTTCATCATTTCTTCGCCAACTTTACCCCATTCGCTACGCATGTCATCAAGGCAGTTGAAGGAGATGACTGCAAGCTTACCGTCGTAGGAGAAGAAGACCATGTGATTGAAGATGTCTTCATCGGTGTAGTCGGTGACCATTTTGATTTCGCCAACTTTGTGGCCGTTGATTTCGGTGAGGTTGGTTTTGATTTCTTTAGCACCAGCAGTGTCAAAGACTTCTTCGATAGCATCGAGATAGTCAGAAATCTGGCTATCGCTGAGAGCGTTTTCTGGCTTGCTGAGGGCAAGATTGACAGTATTATCTTTGTTGGTCATTACTAGGTCTGGGGCTTCGCTAGTGCCATAATCTTCAGCAATTTGGTCGGCGCTCATTTCTGTGAAGTCGGACGGAGCTAATATCTTATAATTGTAGCCATCAAGTGAGATATATTTAGCTTCTAGCTTGCTACCTTTACCATTTTCAAGGGTTTGGGCGGTTTCGGTCTTATCGTCTTCGACTTTATTGCCTTCATCTTTTTTGTTGGTGAGCTGGATGATACAAAAGATGGCACCTGCGATAATCACAGCGGCCACGATGATGCCGATGATGATTTTCCAAGGGAAATTGTTGGTTGATTTTGCAGTTGCTGAGGCTGGCTTGGCCTTTGCATCGTTAGCTTTGCGTGCTTCTGCCACGATAAACTCCTTTTGGTTAACTTATGTTTAGTTTATTATAGCAAATTATTTGGAATTGTGGGAGTGATGATGCGCGTGACTATGTGATATTGTCTCGGTGTGAATCTCACAATTTTGTTCGGAACAGGTTTCTTTGGGTGTTTCCATTTCAATAGTGGTGTGAGAAATTTGGTGCTCGGCGAGTTCGGATTTGATGAGTTGTTTGAGCTCAGCAGTAGGATGGTTGGTGACGGCATGCAGAGTAGCGTAATTATGGAATCCATCTAGACTCCAAACATGGAGATGATGTACATCTTTGATTTCGGGGAGCTCGAGTAGGTGATTTTTGATTTCGATGAGTGAAATACCGGCGGGAGTTTTTTCTAGAAAAACATTGAGAATGGAGATGAAGTTGGTGAGAGCTTGTTTGAGAATAAATAATGCTACAAGAATGGAAAGGATGGGGTCGAGATAAGTGATGTCGGTGAAACGCATGATGATAGCACCCACCAGAACTATTGCCCAGCCGAGGACGTCTTCAAGCATGTGAAGATTGACAGATTTTTGGTTGAGCGAGCTTTTGTCACGGGTGATGTAGGCTGCAGCAAAGTTAATAACTACGCCGATGATAGCAAGAATAATCATGCCGTCGTAATTGATTTCAGCAGGATTAAATAAGCGGAGGATGGCATTGTAAATTACAAAAACCGAACCAAATAGCAAAATAAGCGTGGTAATCATACCACCCACAAGTGAGTAGCGAATGTAACCGTAGGTGTAGTTGGTGTCGGGATGTTTGGTACTTTTCTTTTCTAGAAAGTAGGAGATGCCGATGCTGAGCGCGTCTCCAAAATCATGAATGGCGTCAGACATGATGGCGGTACTATTGGTGAAGGCTCCACCGATGAACTCATAGATGGAGAAGCCGAGATTCAGCAAAAATGCTAAAAGAATCTTGTATTGTGATTTGATTTTGGGCATAAAAACCTTTCCGTAAATTAGGAAATAAGATTATCAAATTTTGTAGGAAAGGCTCATAGAATCATTGTAACTGACGGTGACTGAAAAACTTCTAAACCCAGTATAGCGAACTAGTGCAAATATTTCAAGTAGTGAAGATAATAATCCCAGCAAATTGGTTTGTCAGTGATACTGTTGGAATCGTTGGTGAGGAAATTTTCAAATTCGTCGATATTAATCCATTTTACTTCTTGGACTTCTTCGGACTGCAAGGTGATTTTAGTTGGGTCCAAATCAAGATGTGTAACAAAATAATCATTGAAGTGACGATTGATGATGTCGCCTTCAAGGTTTTCAGAAGTGGAACTACCGATATGGATAAGATCTTGCGGTTGGAGTTCGACGTTGAGCTCTTCTTTAGTCTCACGCAAGGCAGCCTGATAGCTGAATTCGCCCGCATCGACGTGACCGCCAACGGCAACGTCCCACATGTTGGGCCAGAGTTTTTTGGTCTTGCTACGTTTTTGCAAGAGAACTCTCTGTCCATCGGAACTAACAATGAAGACGACGATGGCGCGGTGCCAAAGGCCTTTGCTATGACACTCGTAACGAGTGGCGGTTTGACCCGTAAAACCGCCGTTGCTATTTAAGACATCAAAAGTTTCTTCCATGTAGATATTGTAGCATGCGATATGATAAAATAGAGAAAAGTAAGGAGCAATTATGAGCTTTAGAATAAGAGTACTCTTATTCTCTGACACTGTCAGAGAATGTTCCGGTCTAGGTGTGGGGGTGTAGAATGCCGGAATTGATTGATGTTTTGGATGAGAATGGTGTTAAAACTGGCCGCGTCGTGACGCGCAAAGAGGTGCACCGTGAGGGTTTGTGGCATCAGATCGCAGTTGTAGTGGTTTTGGATGATAGCGGGCGAATTTTGTTGCAGCAGCGAAGCGCGAATAAAGAGACTAATCCTGGGAAATGGGATATTGCGGCGGCTGGTCATGTGGACGCCGGAGAAGATTCATTATCTACTGCTAAACGTGAAGCTGAAGAAGAGCTTGGCATAGTTGCAGATGATTTGCAGTACCTGTTGAGTTACTGCCGAGAAAGTCATTATGAATGTAACGGTGAGCCCCTAGTAGATAGGCAGCGTTTTGATTGCTATGTGATGAGAAAAACACATATCGATGTTGATACCTTGCAATTGCAGAGTAGTGAAGTTCAATCAGTAAAATTATGTACGATTACTGAATTTAGAAAAATGATTGAATTTGGTGAGATGGTAAATCGTATGCCTTTGTATGAAAAAGTAATAGAAATTATGGAGCAAAGATGAAAGAAAATTGCTTTTTGATTCATGGCAGTTTTGGTAGCCCGTTCGTAAATTGGTTGCCATATCTACACAAAGAATTACGCAAACGGAGTAAAGAAGTTTACACTCCGGATTTTCCGACGGGCGTGGGATTTCAGAATTATGAGAATTGGTCGAAGTTGCTCAAAGTTTATCTTGATGCGGGTTTGATTACGGAAAATACAATTATCTTTGCGCATTCGATTGCACCGGTTTTTATTTGTAAGTTTTTGGTCGAGAATAAAGTTAAAGTAAAGAAACTGATTTTTGTTTGTGGGTTTAACAATTCTTTGGGTATTAACGAGGATTACGACAATGTGAACCGTAGCATGTATCTTGAGAATCTAGGTGATGTGAAAAAGTATTGTGACGAGATTGTTTGTTTCTATACGAAGAATGACCCATATGTAAAATATGACGTAGAGAAAGAGTTTGCAGATGCGATAGCGACGGAGCAAGTTGTGATTGCGGATGGTGGACACCTGAACTCAGAAAGTGGGTATCGTGAGTTCCCAGAATTATTAAATTATATTGAAGAAAGCGAGATGAAATGAAGTTTACAAAATTAGAACATTCGGGTTGTGTGGTAGAAAAAGATGGGCTAAAGGTAGTTTGCGACCCAGTGGAGTTTGAAGCGGTTATACCGGAACTAGATAATGTTGCTGCAATTGTGATTACACATAAACATGGCGACCATTTGCAACCGGAAAAGATTTTGGCGATATTGGACAGGAACCCAGAAGCGCGAATTTTTACGACTGAAGATGCGGTTTCGGAAATTCCGAATTCTGAAATCGTTAGACATGGTGACGTGGTGATGGCTGGTGGATTTGAGTTGAAATTTTTTGGAGAAAATCACGCATCAATTGTGCCAGGTAAAATTCCCTGTCAAAATATTGGTGTGGTGATTGATGGTAAGATTATGGACCCAGGTGATTCATTTGATTTTTCGCTTGATATATCTCAGCCGGGAATTTTGCTAGTGCCAAGCACAGCACCATGGTGCAAAGTGTCAGAAGGTATGGAATATATTAAAGCCGTGAAACCGAAAATCGCGGTGCCAGTGCACAATGCGGTGCTTTCAAATCTTGGTAATGGATTTAATGATAATTGGCTGAGAATGGCGTGTGAAGAAGTCGGAGCTGAACTGGCGCCACTTGAAGTTGGAGAAAGTGTGGAGATATGAGATTAATTGCAACTAGACACGCCGAAACAAATTATAACGTTAAAGATTTGGTGAATTATGACCCGAATGTGGATGTTCATTTGACGGAAAATGGTGTAAAGCAAGCAGAAAAACTGGCTGAGCAGCTGAAAGATTTTAGTTTTGATGTAATCTATATTTCTCGGCTCAAGCGCACTAAACAAACGGCAGAAATTATTAATCGTTATCATGGGCTAGACTTAGTCATAAATGAATTATTGGATGATACGAGGAATGGTTTTGAAGGTAGGCCGTATAGTGAAGCTAAAGGTTGGCGTGATGTGCAGCCAGATCCTGCGACTGCACGTTATATGGATAAGTATGAGTCTGTTAGTGATATGACAAATCGTGTTCATAAATTCTTAGATTATTTAAGAGAACATCACCATGATGACGACACAATTTTAATTGTTACTAGTAGCCATTTGATTAAACAATTACGTATGCTGAATGGCGAAATTACTATACAAGAATTATTAAACGCTCCGGCTAAGCATGCAACGTACTATGAATTTAATATTGATTGAGGAAAGTGAGGCGGAATGAACTTATATATTTATGGTCTTGAAACCGATTTCAGCCAGGCACAGAAGGAGCTACTTGAAAGTAAGTTTGCGTATGTAAATTTTATCACTGAAGCAAATTATGATTTGGCAATGCAGGATAATGAACCAAAGGTACTTGCACTAGATCCTGATATTACGGGTTGGAGCTTACCGAATGAAATTATTGCACGGATTCCGAATCTTAAAGCAATTTGCTTGCAAACGACTGGTTATGAATGGGTGGATGGTGATTATTGTCGTGAGTGTAGTATTGCTGTAACGAATGTGCCACATTACGCTTCTGTGTCAGTGGCAGAGAAATGTGTATTTATGGCTTTGGCATTGGCGAAGCGATTTCCGTTATACTTGCGTGAAGGTGGAATGAGCTATGCTCCAGAATTTATTGGCGATGAAATGTGGGATAAACCAACGGATATTATTGGTTTTGGTGAGATTGGCCATGCTTTGGCAAAACGATTGGAGGGACTGGTCGGTAATAAAGAAATTTGTTATTATTCACGCAATCAGAATGATCCAGATTTTCATTATTGGCCCTTTGAAGGTATGTTGGAAAAATCAGAATTTATGTTTGTGACAGTTTCTAAAAATCCGGAGAGTATTGCATTGTTTGATGATCTATCAAAGTTTAACAAGAACCTGAAGGTAATAATCGTTTCGAATGGTTTCGAGGAAGTAGCGCAGAGACTTGTTGAAAAATGTGAGGTCGGTGAACTTGGCGGGGTGGCTTTTGAAAGTGATGACCCAGAGATTTTGCATCGTGAATATAAAACGAACATTTTTGTCACTCCGCACAACGCGCATTGTTCAAAAGAAGCGTTAGCCAGAATGTTTGAGATTTGGGTGGATTCAATGGCAGCAGTGGCTGATGGAAAAATTATAAATCAAGTAAACTAAAGTGAGGTTGTATGAAACCTAAAGTAAATGATCAATTTATTATTGATACTAATCGCAAATGCTACGATAATCTGGGTGAGTTGTATACTGATGGCAAAGGTGATTTGGAAACTTTGCTGAATATGGGCGTTTGGAGAGATTTTCTTAGTGGCTTGAGTGGAAGAAAAGTTCTGGATGTGGGGTGTGGGGCTGGCGATGCAACAAAATGGTTGGTAGATAATAAGTATGAAGTGACAGCGTGCGATTTGTCTGAAGAGATGATAAAAACTGCACAGCAGAAGACTAATAAGGCTAGGTTTTTGACGTTGGGTGCGACTGAACTAGAAAAGTTAGACGATAGGTTTGATGGAATTATCTCGGTTCATCTCGTGCAACATCTGAGTAAAATTATGATGAAGAAATTTTTTGGCGATGTCTATAATTTGTTAGTCGATGGTGGTAAGTTTTTGCTAGTATTTACGAATACTTGTTACGAAAAGACTGGTTACCAACTAGATGGTGAGAAAGATGGTAATTATATCTTTTGGCATAAGTGGCAGATGGATGACATTGTGCCTTTGCTAGCAAAGGCGAAGCTTAAACCAATCTTCGCCAAAATGCAAAAGGGCGCAGATAATAGTTGTGCGATTGACATGGAACCGTTTGTATTTATTTGTGAAAGGAGTAATTAAGAAATGAAAAGAGTTGTTTTGACTGGAGCAAGCGATGGTTTGGGACGAGCCTTTGGAATGGAGTGTGTTAAAAATGGCGTAGATGTGGTTGCGCTGTGCCGTAAGCAACCAGATTATGAATGTGTTTTTCTATCAACAGATTTGACTAGTAAAGAGTCGATGAAAGCCAGTTGTAAAAGGATTATTAACGAGTTTTCTGAATTCGATGCTTTAATAAATTGTGCTGGTGTGCAAAAGGTTCAAGATACTGGTAATATAAATTATGATAAAATAGATGAATTATTTAGGGTAAACACTCTGGCACCGATTTTTCTGACATCAGAATTGTTTGGTTGCATCAAACAATTCAATTCAGACATTTTGAATGTTGGTTCAACGTGTGGAACCAAAGCGGGGTACCATGGTGAAGTGGCGTACACTACGTCGAAGTGGGGTTTGCGTGGTACGAGTTATACTTTGCAGGCTGAGCTGAAAGCTACTGGTTGTCGAGTAATCCAGTTTAATCCTGGAGGAATGAATACTAGAATTAAAGCAAAAGATACTGGTATCGAAGTTTCAGATCCAGAGAATTGGATGACTCCTGATGATATTGCGAAGATAATGTTTTATATTCTTTCGCTCCCTAAGCAGATAGAAGTAAGTGAAATTACTATTAATCGGAAAGTTGCCGTATAGTTACTTCTTCAAATCATTATAAGCGTTAGTGATGATGGTTTGGATTTGTTCCAAGTTGTCGAAATTGGCGATGTGATACATCGTACGCTTAGCGGTGTTGTATGGAATCTCTTCTGATAAGCCGCAGTTTTCGTTACTATCGGACTTTTTGATTAGCAAACGCTTGTTATAAACCCCACCAACCAGGATGCCATTATAGTATAGCAAGAATTCTCCCATCATTGGGTGCACAGTGAAATCTCCGATTGGTTCAAGTTTTTCTAGGATTTGATTCATTTCTTCTTTGCTGGTAGCCATGATTCCTTCGTTATTTTTGATTAATGGTTGATTTACTCATGATGTGATTACGGACTTTGACGTAATCTGTGGCTTGAACTTTGCTATCTTGATTGATGTCCGCAGCCTGTAGGCTGGCATCGGTTAAATTAGTTTTACCCATAATGTGGTTGCGAATCTTAACATAGTCAGTGGCTTGGGTTTTGCCGTCACCATTTACGTCACCTTTAAGTACGACGATGTAAGCGTATGTTGTATTGTTGATGCGGAGTGAGAGCTTGGTATTGGTAGTAATGATTTGTTCATTGCTTTGAATATTTATAATCTCTAGACCCTTGATGTTGTTGAGCGATTGGCGAATAACACTAATGCTGGTATTAATGGCAAAGCCAAAAAGATAATTTTGTTTCTTAGTAAGGTTAAGTTTACGGAGAACTTCTGCTTCAGTTAGTGTTGGCTCTGGTTTTGGAGTAGGAGTTGGTTTCTCTGGCTCGGTAGTTTGGTCAGAATTAATATCGGTAATTCCCTGTAACATATTGCTAGGTGTAGTGATGAATTTGTTAGCGTTTGCATCATAAGTTGTACCTACAACTGGAATTGTGCCATTGACTTTGCTATCGTAAGTAACGTTTTGTGGCATGTTGTATGCATCGTCAGTAAGATATTGGATGCCGATAAAACTACCGATATTAGTATTGCCGGTGACTTTTCCTGTGGTGCTAGAATTACTGATTTTGGCATTTTGATTAAGACCGATAAAACCACCAACATTGGTGTTGGCCTTAACGCTGATGGCTGAAGTGCAGCTATCTATAGTAGTTGTGCTGTCGACATTTCCAGCAAAACCACCTGTGGCGGAAAGAGTATTTAGCCCTTTGATATTGTTAACTTCGCCAGAAAGCAGATGTACGTTTGAGATAGTAGAGCTGCTGATAGCTGAGGCTAGTCCGCCTAGACTACCTCCGATGCTGTTTGGTTTGACGGCTAAATTAGTGATTTTGAGATTTTTAATGCTACTAGGAGAATCGTAGTCGCCGAGATAATCAAAAATGCCGGCACCGGTGGAAGTGATATTACTTAGTGTGTGGTTTTGTCCGTCAAGGTGACCATAAAAGTTAATGCGAGGATACTCAATTCTACTAAAATCTAAATCTTTGGTAATAGTATAGTATTTGCCTTTGGTATCTCCACTCATGAGATAGAGAAAAGTGGTGGTATCGGAGATTTGGTAAGGAGATTGTTGGGTGCCAGCGCCAGTGGTTTCCGGAAAAACAATGTCAAAAGTTACTGAGTTGTCATCCATTTTTGTGACAGTGATGGTGATGCCAGAGTTTGTGCCGTCGGAATAATAAATTGTTTGGTTGTCGAATTCTTTAGAAGTGCCGAGGCCTTTTCCTAAGCTGGGGCGGTTAAGATTAAGGGGGGCTTGAAGTAGATCGCCTCTTGCGGCATTAAGTGATGGCTCATTGGGACGAAAGACAAAAACTCGATCGGTAGCATTAGTTTGGTTGTTGATACGGTAGATAATAATTCCCCGTTCTTTGGCTGCATAACCATCGCGTGCATCGTGTGGCTCATAGTATTCAACGATAAAATACTCTTGGTCGTTGGCATTGCGTTGGACTTTGATGGCGCGTTGTTCGCTAGGATTGGTGAACTGCGGTCGTGAAACTGTGATATTCTTGGTAGTCTGGCTAATAACTGGAAGTGGATTGTGCCAATTAGTGTTTGGGTTATATTCGCTGACTAGATAGGCTAGGATGTTTTGCGGATTTGAGCTAGAATTTTTACCCATTAAATCGTAGATACCAACTGGTTCCCCTTGGTGGTCGGAGCGATACAAATCGATGAAGCCGAGAATATGTCCTAATTCGTGCGCGATGGTGCCGTAGCCACCAGTGTCAAGTGAGAAAGTGCCATATTTATCTATGCTACCAGAATGATAAATAATACTGTGTGCAGCGATTGGTTTATTGGCGATTTTTGCAGTGATGTTACCGGAACTATTGTAGACGTGTGAGTGAAAAATTCCGCTAGCAGGCGCGTTGCTATTTTCAATGAAAAGTGTGAGCATATCAATCTTGCCATCGTTGTCGCTGTCCAGTGTTGATGAAGTAATCCCACTAGCAATAACTTGTTCGCTAATAGAATTGATCGCATTATTGACGAGTTCGTTTTCGCGAGCTAACTGTTGGCTATCACTGCTTGATGAGTAATAGCTCATTGGGTGCTGGTCTTGATATATGAAGAACTTTGTAGTGATTGAAAGTTTGCCGTAACTTTGTGTTTCGTAATATTTTTTAATGGATGGAACGGAAATTGCCCCTAAGGAAGTTTGCATGGTGATGGGATTGTCGCTATTGAGTAATAATTCAGCATTGGTGAGGCTGTCAGTATCATCGATATGGAGCGGTGTGCCGTCCGCGCGTTTTGGTGCGATGTTTTCACTGTCGGCGAACTTGACGAGAATTCCGATATTGATGATTTCGCGTTTAGTGATGGCTGACGCACCATGAAATATACAGAATACTGCACCGATAAGAAGTGGGATAATAAGAAATTTAACGTGCTTTTTCATGTTTCGCGCCCTTTTTGCCTTTAGTTTGTTGCGGTGGCGTTTTTCGTGCAACAAGCACACAAACTAGTGCAGTTGTAACTCCGCAGAGACATGCCGTGAGAATTCCAACTAATATCCACGGGAAACTACAATTACTATCTTTACAGGATGTAATGTTGGTTTCGACATCTTCTTCCGTGATGGCTTCTTGATCTTTATCGTCGGAGTCTTCCTCGTTTTTGATAGGTTCTTCCGGGGCATTTTCTTCTGGCTCTGGAGTTTCTTCGGGCTTTTTGTCTTGATTGTTTGAGGTGGAAGGTTTTGTCGTGGTAGTGGTGCCCTGTGGTTTATTTGGAGTTTGAGGCTTTGTTGGATTGCTGGTGTTTGCGCCAGTGGATGGCTGTGGCGTTGTGGTCTGAGCGGGTGCAACAATTTTAATTGAAACGGTTCGGGAACCGGGTTTGTATTCATCGCCATCAGAATTAGAGAAGCCTGGTTCTGGCGTGGCTGTAACTGTGATTGTGCCACTATTCCCGGCGGTGACGGTAATAGTTTGGCGATTTTCTTCCACCCAAATTGCAGATTGAGAAAGTGTGCCGCCAGTGGCTTTGAGATTAACGCGTCCGATACAATCACCACCGACAGAAACTGTAAATTTGGCGCCAGGTGCAATTTGTGTGGCTGAGGCTGTCATACTGAAAGAAGCGGCGCTGACGGGCAGGCAAAAACAAAATGCGCTAGTGATAAAGGTGAATAATGCAAAGAGTTTGTAAGATAGTTTGGCTTTCATAAGTATATTGTAATATATTTATTCTTCATATTCAACTATGATGTCATGGTCAATGTTGGTTTTACTGCTGGCGATGATTTCATCATTTTTGACGATGTCTTTGTGGCCGACGAGCGCAGCGTAGGGCGCAAACTGTGCAGCACGAGCTTCGGTATCCATAGGGTTTGGGGCACGCGGGCGTTTGCAATGGATGATGTCGGTGTAATCTTCGAGTTTGCGCATGGGAGTATGCGGATGGTAGTTGGTCATATCGGCGGTGTTGGTACTCATGCGCGGTGACCTCCGATTTGTTGGTGGCGTGAACGTCCAGTAGCACCATCCTCAAAATTAAAACCACGCAAAATAGAATTTTTGCCGTAGCGTTTGCGGATATCCAAAACGGCTTTCTGCACGCGATGCTCTTTAGCGAGATTTTTGCGTTCAAGCTGTTTTTGGTGTTCGAGTTCGGCATAATTGGTAAAGAAATCGGCTTGGGTGGGTCTAGTGTTGGTTTCTAAAAGAGCTTTGTTGGATGAAATGAGGTCGTTAGCGACGACGGTGATTTTGCGGATGGTATATTTGGGGTTAATATTTTGGTCGTAGATTTGTAAAAGACTATTGATAATTATTCTAGCGGAGGAGGTGAAGATAGAAAGATGAGTAGTTCCCTGCATAGGTTTGGGAACACGGCGGCCATAATGGTCAGTGATACTAGTTTGGGTCGTAGGATTTTCACGGTCGTAGTTTATATAGAGTCCGAGATGGTTGGTGATGTATCCTTTTTGGACAAGTTCGAGCGCGAGATTTTCGGACATTTCTTTGACGATGGTGCGGGCCTTAGTAAAATCGTAAGGGTAAGATAAAACTTGTCCCGAGCTGAGACTTTTGGTCTTTGGTGAGTGTTGTTTGACATCGGGAATAGTGGCACATTCATAACCCCAGGCGTGGTCGATGAGTAGCTCAGCGTTGACGCCAAAAAGGTCGTAGAGCAATTTTTCGTTTTGTAAGGAACAACGAGCGACGTCGCCCATGGTATATAAATTGTGGTTTGCGAGGCGCTTAGCATAACCACGACCGATACGCCAAATGTCGGTAATGGGGGTGTGCGCCCAAAGTTGTTCGCGAAAAGTTTGTTCATCTAATTTAGCAATGCGCACGCCGGCAGAATTTGGTTTGGCGTGCTTGGCCATGACATCCATGGCAACTTTGGCAAGAAACATATTGGTACCAATGCCAGCAGTGGCGGTGATGCCGGTGGTTTGATAAACGTCGGCAATCATAGTAGTAACGAACTCTTCGGCAGTGCAATGGTTCATTTTGAGATAACTAGTGATGTCGCAGAAAATTTCGTCGATAGAATAAGCGAAAATATCTTCGGGTGCAACGTGGCGGAGATAAGTATTGTAGATTTTGGAACTGTATTCCAAGTAGTATTTCATACGGGGTGGCGCGATGATAAAATCGAGCTCGAGGTTGGGATTTTGTAATAACTCGGAATTATCGTAGGACTTGTTGAGGAAGATTCCGAGTGGCGTTTTGGTTTTGCGCTTAGCATTGATTTCGCGAATTTTCTGGTTGACCTGAAAAAGGCGGGCACGCCCGGGCAAACCGTAAGATTTGAGCGAAGGTGAGATGGCTAGGCAAATGGTTTTGTCAGTGCGAGTACTATCTGCAACTACGAGATTGGTGGTGAGTGGGTCTAGACCGCGCTCGTTGCATTCGACGGACGCGTAGAAAGATTTTAGGTCAATGGCGGCAAAAACTCGTTTCATATTACATATATTATATAATGTATGTATGATAAGATATGATTTTTACGCAGAAAAGATGACAGGCAATTTGGAAGTCAAGCAGGTGCATGCGGTTTTGTTAACATATGATGGTAGGGTGTTGCTACGTTATAAAAATGGCGAGGCAAGACTCGTTGGTGGTCGTCCAGAAAGTAATGATGTCGACTGGGAAGATACTTTACGACGTGAGGCTTTAGAAGAGGCCAACTGCGAAATTGATAAAACTGATTACATTGGTTATCAAAAAGTATCTGGTGATGGTGAGCCATATGCGCAAGTGAGGATGGTGGCTCGTATTAATAAAATTGGTCCAGCTTTGCCAGACCCAGATCGTCTTGGAAATTGGGTCTATGGACGTGTGTTAGCTCCATACGAAATTGCGCAGCAAGAACTTATAAAAAGTTTTGGCAAGATTGGTAGCGAAGTATTGAAATATGCTTTGAAAGTGGCGCACGAAAAAGAATATTTTACGGAGTTGCCAAGCCAAGAATACGAAACGTTGAATGTGGAATCGCGGGATTAGCGTAAAAGTTTTTCTTGAATGAAATGTGCTACACCGTCATGTTCATTGTCTAAGGTGACGTAGTCGGCAATTGATTTTACATTGGGTAATGCATTACCCATGGCGACGCTGTAACCACAGGTTTCGAACATTGAAATATCGTTTTCATCGTCGCCGATAGCGATACAATTAGTTGGTGAAATATGCATAAATTTGCAGAATTGCCTGATTCCGTTACCTTTTGAGGTCTCTGTGCTAACTATGTCGTAGTAAAAAGTTGATGATGTATGTGGCATACTAGGATCAACTAAGCACTTCGACTGGTTGGAAGTTTTGATGTTGGGGATTTGATTGATTTTTTCGCGTAATGTGCGCATAGACTCAAAATCAAATCCATCAACAACAACTTGCTGAACGCTATATTTGTTTAAGATATCTTGCAAGTTTTCTAATTTGAGAAATTCGTATTGAGCGAGATTGCCGAGGCTATAGCGTCTACTGGTTTTGTTATATTCTAAAATAAGTTTTACATTATTGTCTTTTAGCAGATGATATAATTCTATGATGCTATTTTTATCCATGCTGTTCTCATAGATAGCTCTTTTAACTTGACAGTCGTAAACGAGTGCACCACTATTGCAAATTAGATATTTACTATGTAATTGCTCGCAAAGATTTAACGCATAGTCACAAGGTCGACCAGTGCAAATAATTGGTTCGTAACCTTTTTGTGTGGCTAAACACAGTGCCTTCTTAGTAATTGCCGTAATTTCCTTTTGATTATTTCGCAATGTACCGTCAACGTCGATAAAAATTGGTTTCATATTTAGTGTGCTATACTTTCTATATTCTGTAATTCAAAACGGTATTTTTGTTCTAAGCCTGGGCGGAGCTTCTCAGGAGCGATTTTGCTAAGGAACATGTCTTTTTGGACGGGCGTAGAGTTTGTTGTCGCCATAGAGTGCGCGATAGATAACTAGTTCCTCTTTGGTTTCACTGTGGGTTGCTACATCTAGTACGATGTATTTATCGCCTTTGTAGTGGCGATAAATACCGTTAATTTTAAGCTGATTCACTATTTCTCCTTGTACGTTCTAATTATATCTTTAAGGCTCATTTTGGTGCCATAATTTAGGATTGCATTGCTGTAGATTTTTATAGCAATATGGGCGATTATGGCGCAGGCAGCAACAAGAATGATGATAGAAAACGCAACTTCCCAGCCACTAGCAATACCCATCATGACGCGAAGCGGCATGCAGAATGGTGATGATATCGGTAGAAGTGCAGCAAAAAGGTTGAGATTGCCAGTGGGGTCGGTAAGGGTGAAATAGGCGAGATAAAAGCCAATCATGGTGATAATCGCGATTGGTGTATTGGCAGATTGGATATCTTCTGGCTTACTGACAGTGGAGCCAGTCAGGGCATACATTAGCGCGTAAGCAAAATATCCGAGAATAAAGTAGATAATCATGATGATTGCAAGGTAGGGCGTGAAGCTAGACATGTCAAACAGATTTTCTAGTAGCTCAGCGTTGAGGAAAGAGTAGGCACTAATAATAGCAACGATAGCAAATAACACAATTTGCATGAGTCCAACCAGACCGATACCGATGGTTTTGCCAAGAACGATAGTGCGTGGGTTGGTGGAGGTGACAAGCGTTTCCATGATTTTGGAAGTTTTTTCGATAGTGATGGAGCTGGAAACTTGATAGGCACAGAAATAAATAGCAAAGAAGAGTACGCATGATAATAGCATCATGACAAAGATGTTGCCGCCGACTTCTTGATCTTCGGTTTGTTCGATATTAACTTGGAACTCGGGAGAAATTTTGGCAAGTTGTTCGGCTGATAAATTGAGTTTTTGGATTTGAAGATTAACGTAGAGGCTGTTGAGGGTATCCAAAACGGCAGTTGGTGGAATTGCGGTTGCAGAGTTTTTGACGATATAGTTTAGATTGATGTTGTTTTCTGTTCCGCGGTTGATAATGATGGCGGAAGAAACTTCGCCGTCGTTGACTTTGGCTTTGATTTCGTCGGCATTGAGGCTAGAAATATCAAATTTGTAGCCTAAGCTATCTTCAGCTTGGTTTAGAGAGTCGAGTGCTCCATTGTAGAGATTTTCTGGGTCGGACAAAATCATAGTATCACTAAAATCACCACCATTGATGCTGTTGATAAAGTTTGGGACATTAAAACCTAAAACAATGAGTACAACTATAATAATAGTGGAAATGCGGAATGATTTGCGACCAAGCATATCGCGCATGGTGAATTTAGTAACAGTTAAAAGGTCGCGAAAATTATTTGATTTCATTTTGAGCTCCTACTTTTTCGATGAAGATATCATTAAGGGTGGGTTTCATAATCTCAAATTTATTGATTTGAATATTATCGCTGACTAATTTTTGCAATAAATCATGCGCGGATTTTTCATTATTAATTTTTAGGGTATATTGATTGTTTTTGGAATTTTCGATTTCAAAACTCTGCAAATATTGATCAATGTTTTGGTCGGTGTCAAGTTGTAACCGATTGGCAGGGTAAGTAGCTTTGATGTCTTTGAGATTCCCCTGCAATACGGTTTTCCCGCGATTGAGGATAAGGATATTCGTACAGAACTCTTCGATGGTGGCCATTTGGTGGGCAGACATGATAATGAACTTATCATGTCGAACGAGATCAATGATGATATTTTTGATGATATCAGTATTTACGGGGTCGAGACCGCTGAATGGTTCGTCGAGCACAACTAGATCTGGATTGTGAATGACAGCGGTCATAAATTGAATCTTTTGTTGATTCCCCTTGGAAAGTTTTTCGGCTGGCATGTTGAGATACTCTTCAACCTTGAGGCGCTTAGCCCATTTTTGAATGGCGGTAGAGGCAGCTGTTTTGCCCATGCCCTTGAGTTCGGCAAAATACATTAGTTGATCAAAGATTTTGACTTTAGGGTAAACTCCACGTTCTTCAGGTAAATAACCAAAGTTGACGGTTTTGCGGTCAACTGGTGCACTATTCCAAGTAATTTCTCCGCTATCTTTAGTGATAATGCCAAGTAACATGCGAATGGTTGTAGTTTTTCCGGCGCCGTTGGTGCCAAGCAATCCATAGACTCCAGGTTGGTCGAGCGTGAAGGAGATTTTATCCACCACGAGTTTGCCAGCGAAGGTTTTGGAAACGTCTTTGAGAACTAATCCTGACATAAATTCCTTTCTTATATTTCTCTAATTATTTCTGACTTGTCAGAAATAATTGTGTCGGTTCGAATAAGTATGCTAGCATACTTATTCTCATGCTCCTTATTATATCATATCATGGGGGGGGGGGCGTTTTTACAAGACTATTATTCTACGTCAATGCCTTTTTGGAATGAACGACACCCGATGTAGAATTCGGTTGCAATATGGGCAAGATAAATAAAAATTGCGCCGCAAAGCAACTTAGTCATGATGGAATTGGAAATACTTCCTTGCATAGCTCTATGGATTTCTGGATCAAATATTCCCCAGATACTAGCAAGAGTGACAGTGGTAATATTAGCCAAGATGAAAATTGTGAAGCCATAGACAAATGACATGGCGGTTTTGCGATTATTGGCTTTATGTCCAAGGATGATTCCGGTGATGCCAGCCTGGATGATAAAAACGGTTTCCAGAAAGATGACATTAAGCAGGAGTATAGCGAATTTAACAAATTCCGCTTTTGAACCTACACTGCGGATTGATTCATGGATGAGCTCAAAGGTTTCTGGTGAAGCATAGTTCATGAAAACGATGGCAATGATAACGGTTAATGACGTAATAGTAGTAATGAGGATGGTGAGGAACTTAGCGAGATAGAGATTGGAACGTGGAACAGGCAAAGTGTGAGTGAGATAAGATTGGTCGCCATAAAAATCACGTTTAGTATACTCCCAGATGCGAGTGGCATTATTGACTACGATGCCGAAGCAAAGACCAAGCGCGACTCCAGAGAAGAACTCATGAATAATCTTAAAAAGTAGATTGTTATCGTAATTACTGAAAACACGTCCGATAATGGCGCAACTGAATGCGATAATATAAAATACCACAAGTTGACGATAAATGGCGCGTAGATCGTATTTGAGAAGTTTGTGTAGCATATGATACCTCCTATTAGTTTTAGCTTTGAAAGTTTGACGGAAGATTTCGTCAATCGATGCATGATGTTTGGTGCGGAGTTGATCAGTCTCAGCGGTTAAGATAATTTTGCCGTTTTCGATAAAAATCACTTCGTCCAAAATGCGTTCAATGTCAGAAATAAGATGGGTGGAGATGAGTACGCTAGCGCCAGCGTTGAAATTAGAGAGAATGGTGTCAAGAATGTAATCGCGTGTAGCTGGGTCGATGCCACCGAGGGGCTCATCCAGAATGTAGAGCTCAGCTTTACGACTCATGACTAAAATTAGTTGTAGTTTTTCCTGCATGCCTTTGCTCATCTTGGAAATCTTGGTGTCGAGATTAAGACTAAGGTCTTGCACGAGCGCGGTGGCTTTTTCGAGATTAAAGTTTTGATAGAATTCGGCAAAATAGTATAGGGCTTGTTGGACGGTCATAGTTTTTTCGAGATAAGTACGTTCGGGAAGATAGGAAATAAGATTTTTACTATTGACACCAACTGGTTGTCCATCGATAAGAACCTCTCCAGAGGCTGGCGTAATAAGGCCGTTTAGGCTTTTGATAAAGGTGGATTTTCCAGCGCCATTGCGTCCTAGTAGGCCGATGATCTTTCCACGTGGAATTTTCAAGTTAATATTATTTAGAATGATTTTGTTATCATATTGCTTGCATAGATTGCGGCATTCTACGAGTGGCGTAGCTTTGGTTTTGTTCACTTGTTACCTCCTTGAAGTTTTAAATATTTAATAATCATTTTTTGATCAAAGCCGAGTGTGGACATTTCGGAGAGAAAATCTTGAATTCTATTTGTGATAAAACGCTCGCGATATTTGTTTAGTAGGGTGGCGTCTGTTGTGATGAATTTTCCATTGGTACGCTCTGTATAGATAAGCTTGGAATCTTCGATTTCGGCTAGGGCTCGCTGCATAGTATTAGGGTTGACTTTAGCCTGCAGTGCGAAATCGCGCACCGACGGCAAACGACTGCCGGGCGGGATTTTGCCTGAAATGATGTAGAGCTCAAGTTGTTCGACGAGCTGAATATAGATGGGGCGGTTACTATCAAAATCGAATTCAATCATTGTATTATTTCCTTAATACAATGATATGGTATGGAGAACACTTTGTTAACAATTCTTTATAACCATAAACGTGATATAATGTGAGTATGGACGTTTGGATAATTTTACTAGAAGGATTAGCAATTTCGATTTTGGGATCGATATTACATTTTACGTATGCCTGGAGTGGCAGAAATAAGTTTGTGGCGATTTTTTCGGCAGTAAATGAAAGTACTTGGGAACATATTAAACTGGCACTGTCGGGAATTTTTATTTGTACATTGGTGGATGTGTGGTGGTTGGGCGATAATCCGAACTACTGGTTTGCTAAAAGTATGTCATTTTTGGTGCCAATATTAGTGATTCCAGTATTGTTCTATGGTTACCGACCAATTTTAAAAGTAAAATCATGTTTGCCAATTGATATTGCAATTTTCTTTGTCGCAAGTTTTGTTAGCAGTGCAGTGTTTGTATGGATGATGAATTTGGCGCCTATGAGTGAGTCTGGTGAGATTGTGAGTATTGTAATTAGCGTGGTAGTGCTAGCAATGTATTTATCTTTGACACGGTTTCCGATGCATAACTTTTTGTTTCGTGATCCAGTGACTGGTAAGTATGGTTATGAGGGTCATCGTATTAGAAAGATTTAATACAAAAAATAGCTGCCACGATGTTGCTGTGGCAGCCGGTGATATGGTTGATAGTTACTGGCAGCTTTTATTCTACAGAATTTCCTGTTGCAGGGTGTAGATTTCTACCGGAGGTTCGCTGGGCCGGTTAAAGCCGAAGCCTTTGCCGATGATTTCGAAGCCCATAGATTTATATAATCTCAGGGCTTTAGCGTTGTCAACTAAACAATCCAGCCGGATGGTTGTAACGCCATTGTTGCGCATACGCTCAATATAATTACTGAGTAATTCCGATGCAATGACTTTGCTTCTGGACAATGGGTCTACACACAGGCCGATGATGATGGCGGTATCATCCGGGATACTCTGACGTTCGGTGACTACCTTAGACAGGTAGTTTTTGCGTCCAATGAAATCAACATACCCAAAGGATTGTTGTGGCCGTACTTTCTGGCAACATAGATATTGTGGCGGTGAAAGATAAAACCTTTGACGTTCATCCACGGAACAATAAAGTCCGCGAATTCTTCGGCCGTAGGTCTCCAAGCCGGATAAATGTGCTCGTCAACGCCATAAATCAGCTTTGCTACCATGCGAAGATGGTCATCTCCACTTCCGGCACGATTAAAAGTAAGGTCAGCAACATCAAAACAATTAAACATAGATGCCCTCCATATAATAAAAGATTTGGCGCGTAAAACTATCAAAAACTGATAATGTACGCACCCTATCTTTCAATTATAGCATAGTGTACCGGAAAAGTCAATACTTTTGACTATTTATCCCAATCAAAGCCTTCACCAAAGTGGCCATAACGCGCGGTGGGTTCGTAAATTGGCCGTTTGAGGTCAAGGTATTGGATAATTCCCCGTGGCGTGAGATCGTAGCCAGTAATCTCTTCGGCCTTCCCATCGATAACGACAGTGCGTTCAAGTGGCTCGGCATGGCCAATAGCATAAGCGAGACGGACAAAGACTTCTTGAGCTCCATGCTGACGCAGATAATCTACGGCGATACGACGAGCCATATAAGCAGCTGAGCGATCAACTTTGGACGGATCTTTGCCGGAGAAAGCACCACCACCAATTGGAATACGTGGGCCATAATTATCAACGATGAGCTTGCGGCCGGTAAGTCCAGTATCGGCTTCGAAACCACCTTGATGCCAGTCACCGGCAGGGTTGAGGTGAAGCTCGATTTTGCCGACTTCTGGCTCAGCTTCAAAACTTTGGTCGGTAATGAATTGGCGAACGAGAGCTTCGAGCTCAGCCTGGCTGGTGTTTTGGAAGCTAGCCACAATCGAGCTAACATATGAACCGTGTAAGGTGACTTGGGTTTTGCCGTCGTAAGGATGTTTGGTGTAGATAAATTGGTTTAACCGACGTGCAAGAACAACCTCGCGCGGGAGCATTTCGGGAGTTTCGGCTGTGGCGTAGCCAATCATAATTCCCTGGTCACCAGCGCCACCAACGTCGACACCTTGGGCGATTTCAGGGCTTTGTTTGACGAGGTTGGACATGACTTTCATTTCGTCGCCGGCAATACGGTGCACGATGTCTTTAATATCGATATTGGTAGCAGAAGAAGTGACTTCGCCAGTAACGAAGACTTGGCCGTGACCACCACAAACTTCGACCGCCACGCGTGCGTTGGGATCTTGAGCGAGATAGGCGTCGAGAACGGCATCTGAAATTTGGTCACAAAGTTTGTCTGGGTGCTTAGGCGAAACGCTTTCAGCGGTGCGATAGTTTGAATAGTTTTCCATAACCTCATTATAGCATGATATAATTGACTTATGAAAATCGCGATTTTTACGGATATCTATGCTCCGTGGGGTTCGGGCGGAATCGCCTCTTCGATTAAGGCCCAGAAGCTGGAACTGGAAAAGTTGGGTCATGAAGTAGTGGTGTTCTGTCCGGGGTTTGATGCGCGCGAAAAAAGTGTGGTGAATGTGCCCAGTCATCGCTGGTTGAGGATAAATAAGTCGGTAGTGGCAAAGCGTCCGACGGTGGTGGAGAAGTTTGTACTAGAAAAGTTCCCGAATTTTGCGGAGTTTGACGTGGTGCATGTGCACTATGAAGCGAGCTGTAGTTTGGCTGGTGTGCGACTGGCGCGGCGATTTGGCTTGCCGTTGGTACAGACTATGCATGGTCGCGAAGATATGGCAATTGCGATTAACGTGTCGCATCCGTGGAAGTATATCACGGCGAGCATGATGAACCATATGCACGCGAAGTATTTGTCGCATACATTAAAAATTAAGCGAGATAAGTTTCAGGCACCGACGCGGGCGCGGGCGAAAATGTGGGAGCTGATGGTGAATCAGGCGGAATATGCTGACGTGATGATTGTACCGTCGAACCACTTTGCACGGAAGCTGGAGCATTATGGTGTGACACGGCCGTTTGTACAAGTGTCGAATGGAGTGTCGGCGGAATTGGTACAGGAAGACTTTGCGGTGCGCGAGCTGGATGACGGTGCGGTATTGAAGCTGGTGTGGAACTCACGTTTGTCACGCGAGAAGCGGATTTTGCCGTTTTTGCAGGCGGTAGCAATGCTGAAACGACCATATTTATTGCATGTGTATGGTGATGGTAATCAGCTAAAAGCGGCCAAAAAATATGCTAAACGTAATGATCTGAAGGTGAAGTTTTACGGAATGCAGAAGCGTGAGAAAATTGTGCGCTCGATGGCAGAAGCGCATTTAAGTGTCCTGGCGTCATATAATTTTGATAATCAACCGATGACTTTGCTGGAGGCGGAAGCGACAGGTTTGCCAGTGTTTTTCTGTGACCCGAATATGCTAGAGATTGTTCCGAGCGAAAGTTATATTATCGCGGGCGGACCAGAGCCGGTGGCAATGGCAATTGCATTGGAAAACTTTGATAGCGCTAAGGTGGCTAAAATGAGTAAGCAGATGTTAAAAAATCGGACGAAAGTTTTACAAGAAGCGCAGATTGGGGATTTGTTGAAGGCTTATGGGTTGGCGATGCAAAAGCGGCCACAATAAGTAGATTAGTGCATAAGAATTGCGGCAGTAGTAGCGGCAAAGCTTTGTTTGGGATTGTAGAGACCTAGCGCAGTAATGCGAGCGGCGAGTTGTCCAGACCAGAGTGAAATTGGTGAATAACCTGTGTCAACGAGATGGGTGGTGGAAACTTCTCCGCTTTGGGCAACGATGATATTATCTTGATGAAAAGTAAGTAAGGTTACGGGATAAGTGAGAGTGAATTTGTGTAAAGTTTCGATGGTGGGAACGAGGGGTTGGGATAATAAAATCATGCGCGGATAATATACGGCACGGAAGAGTTTTTGCAACTGCGCCATAGAAGCGATGATGGTGGTGTTGGGTCGATTAAGCCAACTACTGGATTCGGGGGAGAGTAAGTCGACACTATCACGGGCAAGGACTAATAAGTTTGGCTCGGACGCAGATTTAGTGATAGCGTCGGAGAGAGCGACGGCGGTGGCAGAGTTGCGGGAGAGGTCGCCAATGACGAGGGTAGCATTCGGGTTGGAAAAAGCGAGTTCGAGCTGGCGGGATTTGGCAAGAGAGCCGCTTTCGGTGGAAGGAAGGAAATCGAGATTTGGTAGAGGTGGTAATTTGCCGCGCAGGGCGTCGGGCAAGACGGTGGTAAGAGTTTTGATAGGAAAATTTTGGTTGATGAATTCGGAAATACGCACGACTGTAGAGAAATTTTGGCTATTGCCACCGATAACGGCGACGTGGCCGGTTTTTTGTTCGGGAATATTCCAGATGAGATTATCAAAAAGTGGTTTTGACTGTTTGTGCCAATATGATAAGTCGGAACTGATGGTTGCAAAAGCCATTAGCTTAGGAACTCCAGCTCAATAGAAACTGGGCAATGATCGGAGCCCATGATGTGGTCGTGAATTTCGGCGGATTTGAGATAAGGTAAAAGTTGGGGCGAAATAAAGAAATAATCAATGCGCCAGCCGATGTTGCGTTCGCGGCAGTGTGACCAGTGTGACCACCAAGTGTATTTTTGTTGGCTGGGATAGAAATGACGGAAAGTGTCGATAAAGCCGGCACCGATGAGGTTTTTGATTCCCTGGCGCTCCTCCTCCGTGAAGCCGGCATTATGTTCATTATCTTGCGGGCGGGCGAGGTCGAGCGGGGTATGGGCGGCGTTGAAATCGCCACAGACGATTACGGGTTTGTGGGCTTCAAGTGTTTTGAGGAAATTGAGAAACGCCGGATCCCATAAATCTTCGCGGAGCTTGAGGCGGGAGAGATCGCGTTTGCTGTTTGGGGTGTAGACATTGACAAGATAAAATTGTGGAAATTCGACCGTCTGCACGCGGCCTTCAGTGAGGGGACTGCCATACTTATCATCGTCCCACAAATAGCCGGCGTGAATATCTTCGGTGAAATTGCTAAAAACGTTGATAGGCTGAACCTTCGTGAAAGTGGCGGTGCCGGAATAGCCAGCGCGCTCAGCACTATTCCAGAGTTCGAGATAGGCGGGATAATCGACTTCGGCTTGGCCGAGCTTGGCTTTGGTTTCTTGGATACAGAGAATATCAGGCTGCTCGGAAGTAAGCAGCTCGTCTAGTGCGCCTTTTTTGAGGACGGAGCGAATGCCGTTGACGTTCCAAGAATAAATGCGCATTTAGTACCTCCCGCGGGTGATGTCCCGTTTTTTGATAGTTTCACGTTTGTCATATTTTTTCTTGCTCTTGCCGGTGGCGATGATGAGTTTGATATGGCGCCCACCAGCGAGTAATTTGACTGGCACGAGCTGAAAACCGCCCTGCTTGGCACGCTCGAGGCCAGAAAGTTGCTTTTTAGTAACAAGGAGCTTGATGTTGCGCTCGGTATCGGCGCCAAGGGTGAGATTGTTGAGCCAAAGTTCCCCATTTTTGATAGTAACGAAGGAACCTTTGAGCTGGACGTGATGATCGCGAATGAGGCGAACTTCGGGTCCGCTAAGGCGCATGCCACAAGACAATTCCTCGCCGAGCTGGTAATCATAGTGCGCGCGACGATTGACGGTGACAGAGGCTGGGGCCTTGGGTTTCTTCATGAGTATATTATAGCATGCATGGTAAAAAGATTCAGTACAGGTACGATTGAAATTTATTATTGTCTATTTTTTATACTAGTATGGCCAATATAACATGCATAAAATTATTACCCAAATACTAAGACAGATGAAATATGATGTATAAAAATCTCGCATTTGGAATTTGGCGTAGTTTTTATAACCTTCGTCTTTTATGCATGCAATTTCTTTAGAAATTGAGGCGCAAACGATTGCAATCCATAAAACCCCTCCGCCGAGAAGGCCATTTAGTAACTCTCACCCTAATCCGCTAAATTCCTCTTCATTTCGAATTTTGTTTTTTAACGTGTTGATTGAATAACAATGCTACGACTAAAGTGATTAATAGACCTATGAAGCTCCTTTTATTATTTTTTTACCTTTCTTATTTATAAGTGTTATAACAACCTTGTACTGCGCGAGTGTTGACATTGCATTCATATGCTTTATTTTTGGCGTTGATTTTAGCTTATGGTGAATAATCACCATAGCATTGAGCATAACGGTGGCGATATCTACCTTCTACGCTACAATATCCAGTGTAAACGTGTTTAGTTCCTATTGCACGGACTTCATTTATTGGCTGTTTGGTGATTTCTTCTGAAATTTTTTTACCATCTTTGAAAGTTACTCTATAAGTTATAGTTTTTGTTCCGTTTACGCCTTCGGTAATTACTTTGCTTTTTCCTTCATCTAGGCTTGAGTCTTGGATGGTGGTAGATGTATAGCTTACGGACGTGGTTTTTGTTATTGTTTTCTCAGTGGTTGATGTAGCTGTGTTGGTCTCATTATTTTCGGATACACTACTGTGTTTATCGTCCATTGACCTGAGAATTAGAAAGAATGTAACAAAAAATATCAGTAGTACGATAGCGCATATTGCAACAGCTAGTTTAGTATTGTCTTTTTCTGTATAATTGGATACTTTTGTGATGGTGTGTCTTGGTATTGCCATGATAATGCCTTAATTATTTATGGTTACTTGGTGTTTCTGCGAGCATGATAACAAAATTGTAATGGCGAAGATTGCAATAATAATCCCGATTATCATCCAATAGCCTTCTGATCCGAGCCAGAAGAATAACCCAGCGAAAATTAGAGTAAATAAGATTCCTTTTAGGTTAAGATTTCTTGATGCGATAAACATATTGATGATGACTTTCTGCTTGCGTAAACATATTTATTGTTCTCTTTGGTCGCTATTGGAACGAAAAATGCGACCATGCTGATAGTCGCTAAACACAACAATCTAAACCTAAGAAGATCCAAATTGCGAGCATGGCCGCATTTTATCTTCTTATTGAATAGATTGTCTTATTATTCAATGTTGTGTTTAGCATTTCTATTATAGCATGATTAGCATGGTGTCGTGTGATATAATTTACCAAAGGTATTTTGTAAAATTATGTCAAATAGCAATGATTATAATGATGGATACTGGTTCGGCAAGGACTCGTGGTATCGCGATGGGTATGAAGATGGCGTACAGGCGGAGCGCAATCGCATCAAACGAGAGCTAAACGGCGCTGCGCCAGCGGATGAGTCTTCGGCGCTATGGTCAATGGTAGGTGGTTCAATTGTATTAACTTTGCTTGGGTGGTGCTTTGTCGGACTGATTATATTCCTGTTTTGGATTGGTGGCAGTAGCGGAAGCTGGTGGTTCCCGTGGATTTGGAGAATTGCATTTTGGGGTGGGATTGGGTTTATTATATTGATGAGTATAGCTGGGGTGGTGATGACTATTGTTGAATATCGTGAGGCGAAAAAGCGCTCTTGATGGGGGGTTTACCTTAGCGCTTTTTGATTTTTGTTAAGGTGTTAAGCGATGGTTAACAGGAGTGGAGTGAAAAAATTACCTTAACAAATTTTAAAAATTGTTAAGGTATAGTATAATAGTCTTATTGATTATGGAAACAAATTTTTTTACGATTAAAGATGCAAGTATACAGCTTGGTGTTCCTGGTTACGCTTTACGTCGCCTATGTAATTCTGGTTTAATTCCGAATGTGCGACGCAATCAGCGGGGATTCAGAGTGCTAGAAGATTGGCAAATTGAGTATGCGCGAACCTTGCTGGGGTTGAAGCAGGCGGGCTTGAAGCAGACAGAGTTGAAAAAATACACACGTTTGTTTCGTCAAGGTGAAGAGACGTTGGCAGAGCGTAAAGCGATGCTCGAGACGCAGAAGCGCCAGTTATGGCAGGAGTTAGAGGATAAACAGCAAGGGATTGATTTTTTGGAGCGCCAGGTGGAGCTAATTGAACGGGAGATGTTGTAGCTATGCGTATCGCAATCACATCTGATTTATATTACCCCATGACGAATGGGGTGGCGGTGTTTGCGCATAATTTAGCTAAAGGCTTAGCTAAGCAGGGGCATGAGGTGCTAGTGATTTGCCCGAGTTTTAAGGGTAGGCAGTATAAGGTGAAGCGCGATGGGGTGACAACGTTTTATTTGCGCTCGATTCGGTTCCCATTTTATCCGGACCAGATTAATGAGGTGCCGGAGGGTAAGGAGTTTTTAGGAATGCCGTTGCCGCGGCTGGCATATCGCCATGGGTTGTGGATTACGGTAGATCCGTATCCGGCGATGAAGAAGATTCTCAACCGGTTCCGGCCAGATGTGATTCATTTACAGACGGCAGAAATGATAGCGATTGCTACACGGCGCTATGCTAAAAAATATGATGTACCACTGGTTTCGACAGGGCATGCTTATCCGGATAATATCACAAGCCAGCTAAAGATATTGAAGCCAATCAAGCGGCCGCTCGATGCGATTCTCAGGACTTATATGGCGAGTTTTCTTAAACATTCGGAATATGCCACGATGCCGACGGAAATGGCAATTGATGACTTAGTACCTAAGAAGCGCAAACATTTTCAGGTGACAGTGGAGCCGTTGTCGAATGGGGTAGATTTGGCGCAATTCGGGCCGAAGAAACCAGCCGCCAAGATTTATCGTAAATACCATCTACCGAAAGATAAACCATTAGTGCTGTATGTAGGGCGGGTAGATCCAGAAAAAAGTATTAGTAATGTGGTGTCGGCGTTTGCGGGGGTATTGGATAAGGTGCAAGAGGCGCAGCTGGTGATTGTGGGTGACGGTACAGATCGGCGGCATTTGCAAGATTTGGCAGAGGCGTTGGGTATAGCAAAGTCTGTGCATTTTCCGGGACGGATTTATCCGCCGGATATTATGGAGATTTATCGCGCGGCTACAATTTTTGTGACGGCAAGCGAAACGGAGACGCAAGGCATTGTGCTGATTGAGGCTGCAGCGACGGGATTGCCATTGGTGGCAGTGGATGCGGGTGCGGTGCGCGAGCTGTGTCAGCATAAAAAGAATGGGATTCTCTGTCATCCGGGTGATGTGACGGAGATTACGGATGCAATGACGAAATTACTTAAGAACCCAGATGTGTGTGAGCGCTATGGTAAAGCAAGTCTAGAAGTAGCCAAAAAACACGATTTGAACCGTACTTTGCGACGGTTTGTGGAGATTTACCAAGAAGCGATTAAACTGAAGCAAGAGAAAGTGGATTGATTTTACACAAGAGGATTAGCTTTTCAAAAAGTCAAGGATGAGCTGAGCGGTTTCGTGAGGTTTTTCGTAATTATGCAGATGGCCAGAGCCTGGGATGAATTGGAGTTTAGCTTGGAGTTGCTGGGCTAATTCCCTAGTCTTTTTTTGAGGGATAAGGCGATCTTTAGCTCCAGCAATAATCAAGGTTTTTTGTATGGGCAGGAAATCCTGAATGGAATAACTGGTAGAAAACTTTGTAGCAGCGGCGATAGCAGAGCGCGATGGAGGTTGATCTTCACTACATTTGTGGGTGAGCGCTATAGTGTCGCGGAAGAGTTGCTTGTCTTTTGGTATGAAGAGAAAACGCGTAGTGACATAGTCTACTACTGGGCGTGGTACGATGGTGGCGAGTGGCGAGACGGCAGCGAAAGGTTTGGCGGTCTTGACGGAAATTGGGGAGAGCAAGACTAATTTTTGATTAACTAGCTCTGGATGCAGCTTGGCGGTGGCAGCTACTATGACCGAGCCCATGGAGTGCCCCACAAGGATAGGGCGCTCTAGCTTACGTTTGCGGATATAACTTGCAAGATAATTGGCGTAATCTTTGGGCCGATAACGTTCTAATTCTTCGGCGCCAGCAAAAGGTGGAATAGGGGGCAGATAGACTTGATAGCCGGCTTGGCGCAAATCTTGAGCGATTACTTCTAGACCAAGTGGTGAGCCACGAAACCCATGCACTAGTACAATGCTAGGCTTAGATTTGGGCGGTAAGATTGAAGCGTTTGTGGAGGCCATACTAGGCGGCCTTTTTGCTATCCGACCCTAAGTTTGCAATAGCGGCTTTGAGTGCAGGGCGATCGAAGCCCACAATGCGCTCACCGTTGATTTCGGTGACTGGTACAGAGCTGATGTCTGGCATCTCCCTCGCGTCAATTTCTTGGTATTCAACGCCCTGCTTATCGAGCCAGTCCATGAGGACATGACACCAAGGGCAAGTAGGTGTAGTATAGACTTTTATCATAGTTATATTGTATTACAACTTCTTGGCGGCATCAAGTTGGGGATCACGATTATTGTTGGCGTCGTCATAAGTCAGCTCGACTTCTTTGTCGGGTTTAATTCCCTCTTGGTTAATACTGGTGCCTTTGGGGGTGTGCCAGCTAGCCGTGGTAACTTTGAGCAAAGTATTACCAGAAAGGTTAATGAGGGTTTGCACGACGCCTTTACCGTAGGTGGTTTCGCCGACGATGGTGGCTTTGTCGTAATCTTTGAGTGCGCCGGCGACGATTTCTGAGGCAGAGGCGGTGCCGCCATTTACTAAGACCACGGTTGGGGTATTGGCAAGTATGGCTTGGTTGCGCTTAGCATAAGTAGGTGTAGTTTTACCTTTAGAAGATTGGTTGAGCACAACGTCACCATCGATCCAGAGCGAGAGCACGTCAACTGCGGCTGAGACATAGCCCCCGCCGTTGCCACGAAGGTCGAGAATGACTTTCTTAACATCTTTAGACTTAAATTCATCATTGACGATTTTTTGTAGCTTAGTTCCAGTGTCGATATCAAAGCGGGAGATAGTTACAATAGCAGTGTTTCCAGAATAGGTAACGTAAACTGAAACATTGTTGATAGGTTCGCGGGTGAGGGTAAATTCTTTTTCTTTTCCATCACGTACCACAGTAAGTTTGACTTTGGTGCCACTAGCGCCACGGAGTTTGGAGGCGATGGCGTCGGTAGATTCAGCATAAACTTCTTCATCGTCGATTTTATAAATAATGTCGCCAGCTTGCACCCCGGCTTTGAGTGCGGGATTATCGGGAAGAGTGCGGATAATCCGGACGTAACCGTCGCGTAGCCCCATCTCCACGCCAATGCCTGAGCCAATGTCGCCATGCAGCTCGGCTTCGTAGGCTTCGGCTTCTTCAGAGTCCATATAGGCGGTATATTTATCGCCAGCGGCTGCAACTAAGCCTTTTTTGGCACCTTCAATTAGCTCAGCCCTATCTAGGTTGCCTTCAAAGTTGGCTGCTAATGCATTATAGACTTCGTCTAGCGCTGACCAATCGTTGCTAATGCTGGAATGTGAGTTGATACCAAGATATGGTAGGATGCTGGGTGAGATTTTGTGCCAGCCACTTCCAATAAAAAATCCAACGACTAAAGTGATAACGCCTGTGATGATTGCGCCACCCAGGCTAACTTGTTTTTCTTCCCATTGTTTTGCCATAAGTCTATTGTATCACTACCACTTCTTTTGGTCGAGATGAATATAGCGGTAAGCGGCAGGATTTACGTTGTAGCGTGCGCCAAAGTCACCCGGTAAGCCACTCTTGGAGCTGCTAGGGTTGTTATATTCACTGAGGTTGATGGTGCCATTTGCGTTAACACTTTCGACCCACATCACGTGACCATAGATACCAGAGGTGCTATAAGCGATTGTATGTGGGGCAGGGTTATTGTCAACCACATAGCCTAGGCGACTAGCGGTGTTACCCCAGTTTTTGGCGTCACCCCAAGAAGAAATGTAAATGCCAAAGTATTCTTGGGCCTTCCAGCCAGCGTAGCTTGTGCATTGACAAACATAGCCGCCAACCACGATATAACCAACGTTGTCACGTGGGCAACGGTCGGCATAGGGATAGGAGTTATAGCCTTCACCTACCACACCGCCAGTGTTGTACTTAGCAATTTCGGCGGCGATTTCTTGTTGCATAGTCTCGCGGGCGGCAGCGGCATCGCGCTCGTAGGCGGCGCTATCGTTTTCGTATTTGGCAATCAGTGCATTTTGGTAATTACGTTTGGCGGTGATCTCAGCACGACTAGCTTCGGCGCTTTCAATTAGGGCGTCGACGCTAGCTTTCTGTTGGGTGAGACTTTCCTTGAGCTCGCGAATAGCTTCGGCAGAAGTAGTGACTTGGGTCTTGGCGTTATTCTGACGGGATTGTTTTTCGGCATAATCGCCAATTGTGCTACTACCAGCGAGCAAGATGATGGCGTCTGGTTCGCTTTCAAAGTGCATTTCTACGAGCATGCGGGCAAGGGCAGACTGTTGTAATTCTAGCTTATTCTCATTCTCGGTGATTTGGGCGGAAAGGTCATCAGCGATGGCTTGGTGAGCTACGATGTCGGCTTCGAGTGAGGCAATTTCGGCATTGAGGCGCTCCACTTCGCCCTCGAGAGTTTGTGCGTTGTTTGCGGCAGCGGCAGCCTTGCTTTCGGCCGCAGCGGCAGCATCGGAGGCCTCGCGACAAACTTGGCTTACACAGCCAGCAGGGTAAGCATTTGCTTCATCTTCACTTTCGAAAAAGAACATGCAGCCACCAGTCAATGTAGCGACAACAATAGCGAAAATCAGGATTCCGCGTAAACCAAGAGTTTTGTGTTTGTGTGATTTAATCATAATTACTATATATCACAGATAAGCATAAAAGTAAAGTTAGTGTCTTACTTTAAGTATTTTTGCATAGCAAGGCGAGCAGAAATAGTGCCGATTGCCATACCAATAATAATCATGATGGCGTAGACGGCGATAAGCATATTAGACTCTAAGAGTTCGGACACTGCGGAGACATCAATGCCGTAATTCGCGAGCGGTGGCTCCAAGAAACGGAAACCAACAACGGCAATTGTCGTGGCCAAAATACCAGAAGTTACGCCAGAAATTTCAGCTTCAACCAAGAATGGGCCACGGATAAAACCGGTGTCAGCCCCAACTAAGCGCATCATGTAGATTTCTTCGCGACGTGAAAAGATTGCCATGCGAATTGTGTTGAAAATCACAAGGATAGAGATTACTAAGAATACTGCGCCGAGGATAAGCCCACCATTTTTGGCAATTGTAGCCCAAGAGTTGATGGTTTCGATTTCGGCTTGGTTGACGTTGTAAGTTGGCTCCTTGGTAGAATCGAGATTGGCTTGGAAGATTGCGCTATTATCAACGATGTAACGGACACCCTCGAGATTGTTGGGATCTGTGACTTTGATGCGCATAGTGGCCTGCATGGCAGAAAGCATATGCTGATACATACTTTCATCCTCGAGTGCAGCAAGAAGCTCAGCATTGCCTTGATTATCGTCGATAAAGGTGGCATATTCATCTTCGGAAGTGGCAATTTCGATAGTACGAACGTTCGGGTCGGTGCGCATTTCGTTAGCCATGGTTTCAAGCGTTTCGCGGTCGGTGCCCGGAGTGAAGAAAATCGTGATGTCGATTTTTTGGCGCATAGTGTCAGCAGTTGCACCAAGAATAAGGCTAGCAAAAACCGTAATCATTAAAATTACAAGTGTGACTGTCATTACAAGTGTGGCGGCAATCGAAAGCCAGATGTTACGAGTAAAACTAGCAGTCCCATATTTGACGATGCGCCCAGTTTTGCGCATGTGGCTAACACTGCTATTCTCAACCAGAGTTTTGAGATGCTCCTTAGTTTCCTTGCGAGAGACTTTGCGGGCTCCGCGGCGACCATTTTCTTCAATCAGCTTTTTGTCTATCATACTAATTCCCCCTAAATTACGCGTTTAGTTTTAGTTTTTGTTGCGGCGCTGGTAGTTTTGCGTTTGCTAGTCTGTGAAATACTAGGTGCGGGTTTAAGTTTGACGGTTTGCCCAAGTGTGCCAAAATCGCTAAGTTTGGGTGCGGCCTTGAGTGGACGGCTAGCGGTGTACCACTGATTAGCGGCGTCACGGTCGAGTTTTTTGGCAGGCGTAGTCTTAATAGTCTTAGGTGTTGCAGTTGGTTTAGCGGTAGCTTTAACTGCGGTAGTTTTTTTAGTTGTAGGGTGCAAAATTTTGAGGCTCTCTTCAGCAGTAGCTTTGCTAATACGCGAGCCACGTGTGCGTGGAGCGGCAACTGGACGTACTGAGGCTTGCATACTGGTGATGATTTTAGGGCGTGGCACCAGAATTGGTGAGTTCTCTTCACTGTCTAGACGATAGACACCATTGTATTTCTGGTCGTCGACGATTTTGCCAGCTTTGAGGGTGATAACCCGCTTGCTGAGGTCATTCACGATATTTTCATCGTGAGTAGTTACGAGCAGTGTAGTGCCAAAATCATTAATACGCTTGAGTAGATCAATAATTTCATGACGAGTAAGAACGTCGAGGTTACCGGTAGGCTCGTCAGCAATCAGAATCTTGGGCTGTCTGGCTACGGAGCGGGCAATAGCTACACGCTGGCGCTCGCCACCAGATAGATTGCTTGGAAAACGTGCAGATTTTCCTTCTAATCCTACTAAATCAAGTACCTTTGGTACGGTACGGTTGATTTCGCGACTACTCATACCGGCAATTTCAAGCGCAAAAGCGACGTTTTCAAATACGGTTCGGGTAGGTAATAACTTATAATCTTGGAAAACTACACCCAACTTGCGACGATAATGTGGGATATGGCGTTTTTTGACATAGTCAAGGTCAATTCCGCCGATGATAATCTTGCCAGAGTCAGGTTGCTCCTCTTTGGTAATCATTTTGATTAGAGTAGACTTGCCGGCGCCGGATTTACCTACCAGAAAAACGAACTCATGCGGTTCGATATGAAGCGAAACATTGTCGAGCGCCGGCTCTTCGTCGCCAGGATAAATTTTGGTGATACGGTCGAGCAATATCATATTACTATGATACCATAAGCACGATGTGTCGACAAGCCACATAAATGTTTTTTCTTGAGCCGCTCCTGGGCGCTTGCCTAAGTCTTATGCTACTCGAAAGGTATCTATGTGCCTGATGATACGCTGCCCTCCAAGTACGCATCGATAAAATCGTCGATTTTACCATCAAGCACTGCGTCTGGGTCTTTACTCTCATACTTAGTGCGGGTGTCTTTGACTAATTTATATGGTTGTAAGACATAGTTTCGGATTTGTTGCCCCCATTTGGCGGATTCGCCCGCGCGGAGTTTATCTAAGCTTTCAGCATGTTGTTCAAGTTGGAGTTGCACTAATTTACCGCGCAAGATTTCCATGGCTTTTTCCTTATTTTGTAACTGTGAACGCTCGTTTTGGATAGCAACTACGGTATTGGTGGGTAAGTGTGTAATACGTACGGCAGAGTTGGTAGTGTTGACGGACTGCCCGCCGTGACCACCAGAATGATAAACATCAATACGTAAGTCCTTATCGTCGATCTTGATGTCGGTGTCGGCTTTGATAACTGGTAAGATTTCTACTAGCGCAAAGGAAGTCTGTCGCAGATTATCGGCGTTAAATGGTGAGAGTCGTACCAAGCGGTGCACTCCATGTTCACTTTTGAGACGTCCATAGACGTCGGTGCCGTTGATTTCGTAAACTGCGGTTTTGATACCAGTTTCTTCACCAGTAGTACGTTCAAGACAAATGACTTTGAGGTTGTGTTTTTCGGTGTAGCGCAGGTACATCCGTTCCAGCATTCCAGCCCAGTCCATGGCTTCGGTGCCACCCACACCGGCGGTAATACGGAGAATGGCATTATTATGGTCGTATTTTCCGGTGAAGCGCAAAGCTTTTTTGAGCTCGATTAGTTGTTGTTCAAGTAGCTCAACTTGTTCAGCGAGTTCATCGGATAGTCCGGCGTCGCCTAGTTCCAAAAGTTCACCCAGATCGTGAATTTGAGTATACAGTACACGCCACGGTTCCACTTCGTCGTTGAGGTGCACAAGTTCGGAATTTTTTTCACGGGCCTCTTCGGGATTGAGCCAGATTTCGGGCTCGGCCACAGCTTGTTCAAGTTCAGTAATGCGGGCAATTTTGGCATCCAAGTCGAGTTTTGTCCAAGCAGTAGTCAGGCCGTCTTGTAGTTGTTGGAGTTTTTTAGTATTAGGGTCTTTGGGGTTTGGCATTTTACACTCCTAGTTGCGTAAGTAGATTCTTAACGAATGGTTGTGCGGCAGTAATTTTTTCGTAATCAAAATTAGATTCTGGTACAGAAAAAGGTAAATTCGGATAGTCGGTAGACTTCATGTGATAAGCTCGGCGTAGTTCTTTGATCTCGCCTACGCATTCAAAGGGCTTCATAAATCCATCTATGCCCAGTAGGCCTTTGAAAATATTGACGAGTGAGTCTTTAAGGAAAAGGCTAGTTCCGCCATAAAGACTATCGAGTTCGGTCGCGGGTAAGAATGGAGCGAAAAGTAGATAGGTGTTAGCACATTTGGCGCAATCACCACACCAGCCTAATTCCGAATTATCTTCACCTTGGCGGTAGTTGGCAACGTTGCAGGAGCTGAACTTATGACCGTATTCTGCCCAGCATTCTTCTACAAAGAGCTCAGCAATTTTGAGTTCAGAAAATCCACGTAGTGGCGACCCTAGGTTAAGGTCGGGTGAAATATATTTATGTAGATATTCAGCAAAAAGTTGCTCGGCGGGCCAAGTCTTGGACCATTGATGATTGACGGCGAGGTCATCGATGTAGGCATGTGCTTCATTGCCTTCACGCCCGATGCTAGTAAGAATGATGCTTTGATGATTGATGATAGCTTGAGTAAGTGCAATACTCTGCACAATATAAGTAATCGGGACGTGGCCATTAAGCCCGCTAGTTTCGCGCAGATGTTCGCGGTCAAGTTCGCGGCGGACGATTTGCAATTCCCCACCGATTTCGTTCAAGACGCTAGGATAATGGTCGGAGTTGCTGATATAAATATAAGTTGGGTTTTGAGATTGCAACATTGTAGCGGTGAGGAGTGAGTCTTTGCCGCCAGATTGTAGGCTGAGAATACCATGGAAATCTTCTGTCCGGATTGGATTTAAAATTTCTGTAGTATTGGCGGAAAAGTGTGCGAGGTCGGCACGGGTGAGATGGTTTTCAAAAGCAAATTGCGACAAACCTTCTTGATATACAGTGTTGAAAAACTTGGTCTGGAAGTCATCAAGCGGGAAATTGATTCCAACGTTTTTGCTGGGGTGGGCTTTGTAATACGATGTGCCGATGAGTATGAAACATAGGAAAAGTGCACGGTCTAGTAATTCAGTATTTAGTGGATAATCGGTTTTGCAAAAGTGGATTTTTTCTTGAAAAGTGATTCCATCGCTGCCTTGATACGAAAAGGTAGCGAGATAAGTTGTGGGATTAAAGTTGTAAGATAAAAACTTAAACATTAGGCTACCTCCTGCACGAGTTTTTGGAACTTTTCACCGCGGTCGACGAAGTTTTGGAACATGTCAAATGATGGCGCTCCGGGTGACATAAGAAGAATGGCGGGGATAGAACTATCTTTAGCAATTTTTTCGGCAAGCTGGCGAGCGCTCGCAAAGGCTTCGTCTAAATTAGTGCAGAGCTGATATTTTGTAGTATCTTCGCCTTGTGTAAGCAGGGTACTGGTTTCGCCAATGAGAAAAACCTTAGTGAGGTTAGGCGTATCATGAAAAATACGTTTTTTGGCTGGTGTAAGGTTGATGCCACGATCTTTGCCACCGGCAATCAATATGATGGGCTGGTTGGGGAAAGCCGCCAGTGCCACATCGAGCGCTGGGAAAGCAGAAGAGAAGTTGTCGTCGTAGTACTTAACACCGTTTGTTTCGCGCAAGAATTGTAAGCGGTGTGGCAGGCCATGGAAACTTTTAAAAGTTTGTTTAATGACGTCGGCATTTTGAGCCAACAAATCTTCTAAATTTTGACCAAGATATGCAGCAACAGTGCGCAAAGCGGCTTCGGCATTTTCACGATTGTGTTCGCCGGGGAGATTGAGCGTATTTAGAACGTCGCCAAGTAAAGCACTTTTGTTGGGAGTTGGATATGGAATTTTGGTGCCAGCGGACTGCTTAGCAATAGCCGTAGAATCGATATTGTTCTGGTTGTAAATGCAGAAATCTTGTGTAGTTTGATATTTAACGATGTTTGTCTTGGCAGAAATGTAGTCATTGTAATCTTTGTGAACGTTAAGATGGTCGGATTCTATGCGTAAAACCGTGGCGAGATGAGGTGACTTCTCCAAATCCCAGAGCTGAAAACTGCTCATTTCATAAACTACGGTGTCATTGGGCTGGATTTGATCTAACACATCCAGTGCGGGAGTACCGATGTTCCCAACAAGCCAGACTTTATGGCCAAGAGTCTCCAAAATGGCCGCAATAATGGAACAAGTGGTTCCCTTGCCTTTGGTGCCGGTGACGCCGATGATTGAGCATGGGCAGTGGTCAAAGAAATATCGCGTCATACTAGACCAGCCGGCCTGTGGCTGAAGGCTAGGGCTGCGTAAAACCAAATCAAAACTAGAAAAATCTTCTTTAGAGATGTCTGCTGGTGTGAAATTATCAAAAATCTGGATGTCGTGGCCTTGTTTCTGGAAATATGATTCGGCGCTTTTACCCTCTTTGCCATATCCGAGGATTGCAATTTTCATGAGCCTCCTTTGGGTTAAATTCTATTATAGCACATTATATTAGGGCTTAGGGGCGAACCAGGCAGGAAATTCATTTATGCATTTTATAAGTTTTACTACAGGACTTGCAGGTGATTTTCATCTCATAGTTTGATACTTTTTTATCTAGTATTGTAATCAATGGCTCGTTGTCTTTTGGGCAGCAGAATCTATTTTTTAGAGTAATTAATTCATCGTCGCACTCTTGACCTACCTCACTATCCTCAAAATCCAGTATTACGCTTCCTTGGCTTCCACAGCCGCATGTATAATTTAATTCTAGATTGTCATAAGTTGAGTAGCATAAATAGCCTATGTTCTCATTACATTTTTCACAATACATCCAGCCACCATAATTAGTCGCTAATCTTGTATTTATTAACTTCTTATTTTTTACTGTTCTTGCCATAACTTTATCTTTCCTGAGTTTAGTATAAATTGTGGAGGTATAAAGCCTAAGAAAATCAGGAACTAAACTTTAGCTGAGAGGAAAGATCATTGATTAAGGCTTTTTCAACGGAGCTTACGGCTACCATGGCGTCAATATCAGTTGCGATGAATTCGCGGGCGATATTAACAATGTTTTCTTTAGTGATTGCGCGAATGAGTGTTGGCATGCGGTCGTATTTCTCAAGCGTACCATTGACGAAATAGCCGTCGGCGTAATAATCTGAGATTTGATTGACGGTTTGTGCACCCATTTGGTAGCGGCCGGTGGCATAAGATTTAGCTGCCTCGATATCCTCGTCTTTTATATTGCCGTCAAGGATTTTTTGCAGTTCGCGGTGAATGAGCTTAAAGAGCTTTTCGGCGCTTTCTGCGTTGACTTCACCATCAAAATCCCATGAAGCATTATGCCAACCGTTATTAAGGCTGCTGCCCATGCCATAAACTAGTCCATTTTTACGCGCTTGCCCAAAAATTCGACTACTCATGGTGCCGTTGAGAATATGATTTAAACAGCTCATAGCGTAAGTTTCGGTTGGTTCGAGCTTTCTAGGGACCATCCATGAAAAGGCGAAAGTAATATTGGTGGCATCTTTGCGACGAATGAGTACCGGAGCGGCAGAATGTAAACTATCGTTTGGTATTTCGAAGCGTTCGCCTGGCTTTAGCCCCCAATTATTTAGGGACTTAATGATTTTATGTTTGCGGTGGCGTAAGTTCCCAGCGATAATAAAACGCATATTGTGTGCGGTATGTGTGCGACGATAATGTTCGCGGATGTCTTTGAGCTCAATGTTAGCGATGGTTTTGAGGCGTTCAGACAAAACTGGCACCTGTTCACCCATAATTTGTTGCAATCTTGGCCAGAGAAGTCGACCGTAATCGTTCATGTAGCCGGTAAGTTCAGCTTTAACATTCCCTTTTTCACTTTGTAATTCCTCGTCGTTAAATTTCGGCTGAGTAATGGCGACTTGTTGTAAATTCAAAATTCGTTCCCACTCGAAATCAGCGCATTCGCTTTCGTAGCATACCGAAAAGTCCGAGGTCCAAGCATTGTGATAGGCTCCATTTTTAGTAAAATCGGCTTCAAAGGCCTGTTCGCTAGTATATTTAGCATTGGCACCAAAAGCTAGGTGCTCCACAATGTGGGCAATCTCATAAACTTCGGGACTTTTGGCGTAACGCATGCCGGCACGAAATTGAAATTTGGTATTCATGACACTGGCGTCTGGAACGTCAATGAGTAAACCTTTCGCGCCCGAAGCCAGAACAATTTCTTCGGCGGAGTGTTTTATCGCTGTTTCCCTTTCTTCTTATTCTGACGTTGCTTTTTCTTGTTTTTGCGGGCAAGATTACGCTTCTGGTTGGCGCTGCTAGTAACGTTGGTGGCAGCTTTTTCTATGCCATCCTTGAATTCTTTATCAAGATTTTTTTCACCAGCAGAAACCTCGTTTACGCCTTTTTCGGTGGCGCTTTCAGCCATCTTGGTGAGCTCGGTGTCATATTCTTCGCCGTCAGTTACACCTTCATTATGGGCTTCCTGTGGAGTTATAGTGAGCAGAATACGTAAGACTTCTTCGCGGAGATTTTTCTCCAAACCATCAAACAACTTTTGTGACTCGCTACGGTATTCGACTAATGGGTCGCGTTGACCAATACTGCGCCAGTGGATACCTTCACGTAGATGTTGCATGTTTTCAAGATGTTGCATCCAGAGTGTGTCAAGCACTTTCAAATATACCTCACGCTCGATTTTGCGCATGACTTCGGGAGTAAACTTCTCCTCCTGTTCGGCATATTGACGTTCGAGTTCATCAAGTGCAGTTTTGAAGCGGTCTTGTTCTTTGCGCATTTTGCCGATTTTGTCTACTAGTTCTGAATCGAAGTCAAAGACGGCGGTAAAATCTTCGTTGAATTTCTTGTTGACGCGGGCGCTATCCTTGGTTAGATCTTCGATGGAGGTTTTCATTAAGCGTTTGATTTCGTCGTGAATGTCGGCGCCGTCGAGAATTTTGCGACGCATGCCATAGACTACCTTGCGATGGCGGTTAATAACGTTGTCGTATTGTACCACGTTCTTGCGAGAATCAAAGTTGAATCCCTCGATACGTTTTTGGGCAGATTCTAGAGTCTTAGTAATCATGCGGTTTTGCAAGGGTGCGTCCGGGCCTTCAATGGCTTCGAGTCGACTCATGAGCGCAGCAATGCGTTCGCCTTGGAAGATACGCATTAAATCGTCTTCGCAACTAACAAAGAATTGGGTGGTACCAGGGTCGCCTTGACGACCACCACGGCCACGAAGCTGGTTGTCTACACGGCGGCTATCATGACGTTCAGAACCAATCACAACCAAACCACCAAGTTCTTTGACACCTTCGCCGAGTTTAATATCGGTACCACGTCCGGCCAAGTTAGTGGCCAGAGTAACGGCGCCTTTTTCGCCAGCTTTGGCAACAATAGCGGCTTCGCGTTCATTATTTTTGGCGTTCAAAAGTTCGTATTTAATTCCCTGACTATCGAGGTATTTAGCGATTAACTCGTTCTTAGCAATGCTAGCGGAACCAACCAGGACTGGTTGCCCGCGGTCGTGATATTTCTTAATTTCTGTGGCAATAGCCTTGAGTTTGGCAGCTTCAGTCCTAAAGATTAGGTCGTCTTTATCGACACGTTGGATTGGTTTATTAGGTGGAATTTGGATTACGTCCAAGGCGTAAATTTGTTGAAACTCTTCGGCTTCAGTGAAAGCGGTACCGGTCATACCAGACAATTTATTATATAAACGGAAGAAGTTCTGGAAAGAAATGGTCGCTAGTGTCATGGATTCTTGCTTGACGGCCACACCTTCCTTGGCTTCAATAGCCTGGTGTAGGCCTTCATTGTAGCGCCGCCCCTGCATCAAACGCCCAGTGTGCTCGTCGACGATTACTACATCGCCATTATTGGTTACCACATAATCTTTGTCGCGCTGAAATACTACTTGCGCGCGCAGAGCTTGTTCCAAGTGATAGACTAAACGGGTGTGTTTAGTAGAATAGAGATTTTTAACACCCAGGAGCTCTTGGATTTTTTCTACGCCCTTGTCGGTCAAAGTCACACTACGACGCTTTTCGTCAAAAACGTAATCTTCGGGGGTGAGCTGTGCAGTAACTTTGGCAAACTGATAATATGCATCTGGGTTGTCACCGGCTGGCGCAGAAATAATAAGCGGGGTGCGAGCTTCGTCAATTAAAATTGAGTCGACTTCATCCACGATAGCAAAATTTAGCCCACGTTGGCGTAAGTATTGTGGTTCGCTTACCATATTATCGCGCAAGTAGTCAAAACCAAATTCATTGTTGGTGCCGTAAGTTACATCGGCAGCATAGGCCTCTTTGCGGGTAGCAGGGCGTAGATGGCGGAAGCGCTCATCTTCGTGTTCCTCGTTTTCGTATTCTGGGTCATAGACATAAGATGCTTGGTTGACAATTACACCAACACTAATGCCAAGGAAATGGTAAACTGGTGCGTTCCATCCGGCATCACGTTGTGCTAAGTAATCGTTGACTGTTACGACATGTACACCTTTGCCGGTTAGTGCGTTGAGGTAAGCCGGAAGCATTGCGACCAAGGTTTTACCTTCACCAGTCTTCATTTCGGCTACACAACCTTCATGCAAGACCATACCACCAATTAGCTGCACATCGTAAGGGCGCATACCCAAGATACGTTTGCTGGCTTCGCGTGCCACAGCGAAAGCTTCAACTAAAATCCCATCCAGGGCCTTTTGCCCGGCGTCAGAGTCAATCTTTTCTTTAAAAATCGCGGTCTGCTCGGCAAGTTCTTGGTCAGACATGGCTTCATATTTAGGTTCGAGTTTACCAATCTCCTGCGCTTTTTTGTATAAACGCTTGAGAACTTTTTTCTGTGCGTCGCCAAAAACACCCTGTAGAAACTTAGTTAAGGCTGTACGGTCAGCTAACTTATCAGTCGGCCTCTTCTCTTTTGGGGCTTTGGTTATTTTTTTTGCAGTTTTTGGCAATTTTTCACCATGTTCGGCCATATTATAATAATCTCCACAATTCTAGAATTAACTCTCTTAATTATACTCTAGGCACGCTTGATAAACAAGTTTTTGAGGCCTTTTTTGGTTAGATGTGGGGTGGCTTCAAGTTTGTAGCGGCGAATTTGGCCTTTGAGTTTGGCTTCAATAATATCAATGCCAGCAAAGACATTTGAACACTCATCCTTTGCTGTAATCACTTTGCCGCCAGGTATTTCCATGGCTACCGAAATCTCATATTTATTATTGTGGGCGCGGTCAACTTCACTCACAATAATTTTAGCAACGATGTCTTTTTTGTTACCGCGAGGCAAGAAACGGTCAAGCTTACCAATGCGCTTGATGGCGTACTTCTTGAAACTATCCGAGACTTTGTAGTTGTGACCACTTAAATCAATCTTGTCTATCACGGTATCTCCTCCCTACAAACCTAAATTACTTAAATTACCCATGAGGGGTTTCATTTTGTCGGTTGCGATTTCTTGAGCTTTGGCGTAGCCGTCACGCATACAGTCTTCAATCCAATGTTCGAGTTCCTCGATATCGTCGAGGTCAATCTTCTCTGGGTCGATTTTAACGCTTTTAATCTTGAGCTCACCAGTAATCTGTACGGTTACAGCACCGTCACCGGCTTCAACTTCAACAATCTCATTCTTGAGAGACTTTTGTGCTTTACGTAACTGGTTAAGAACCTTCATTTGGTCCATGGTTGCACCCATTTATAACTCCTCTTCATTCTGTATAGTAGTATATATGTATATTCTATCAGAATTATGCGATTTTGGCGAGGTGATTATGCGTTGAATTTCGCCAGGCATGTCTTCATGCAGTCCAAGAGTAGCAAAATTTTTAGGTAAGTCTTCGGTGTTTTCGGGAAGAGTATTGGCAACATGGTAAATTCCCTGGTAATCCATAATCGCATAGAAATTGTAGGCGATTTCATCGTCGAGGATGTAGAGTGTACTGCCATGAGTGAGATTTTTATCCATCAAGATAAGGTCGTTATTAAATTTGTCAGCCACCATCGGTGCATAGCGGTAGCCAAAGATGAAGTGGTTTATGCCGCTAATGATCATAATTCCAAGGAAAAGCCCGATTGGGAAAATTGCAGAAATGCGAGCGTAGGGGTTATCTGGGAAGAGGTCGTACCATTTAGCCAGAACGTAGCGCAAGCCATGTGCGATAAGAATTGCCATGGGGAGTAGGATGAGGATGGCTGATTGTGGAGTGAGACCAGAGAGGATGATGGTAAAAATGATTAAACAAGTAGCAATGGAGTTGCGCGAGGCAAAGAAGCCTTTAGTGGTGGAAAGGAGACCAATAACAGCTAGTGTGACTGATGCCAGGCCGATGAAGGGTGAGAGGAATGAGCTGTCGAGTGCAGTGCTCCAAGAGAAAAATGGTAAGAAAGCAGTTTGAATGTTGGTGAGTAATAGCTCAAAGGAGAAGTCGGGCGTGAGGAGGATTTTGGCGATAATTGGTGGGTTGATAAAGGCTGCCATTACGAACGCGGCTACGCCCATGATGATAATGAAGACAGTGAGCACGAGTGGTATAATTGGTAAATTTTTGATGGTGAAACGTAAATGTGGGTGCAAAAAGGCAAAGAGTACAATAAAGAGGGCGAGATATATGAGGTGGGGGGTGAAAATTGAGGCTAGTAAGGCGAAAGCAAAGGCGAAACAGTAGAGTGGCTTAGGTTTGGTGACACCTTGGATTCTCGAGCCGAGCCAGAGCAACAATGTTGGCCAAAAAACTAGCATAATGAGTGGTGTGCCCGAACCAGCAAGGTAGAGGAAAGAGGCTGAAAGCACGGCCAAGATTGAGGCGAGCAGGGCAACATTGTTTTTGAACCAGCGATTAAGTAAGAGAATAAGCAGACAACCGAGTAAAGCTCCAATAATAATGCTGGGTAATTTAACCGCATAGGGCGTGAGGCCAAAAGCCATAATGGAGATTTTTTGTAAGGCGCGGTAAGGCAAATCGGCGATGTCACCACGAAATACTGAGTCAAACTCTAGCGCATAGGATTGCGCTGCCGATTCCATTTCCGGCTCAGATAATCCGCCTGGTGAAAGCAGTGGTAACCCAAAAAGAATGCCGATGTAAGCGGCGCCAAGCACAATAAAGCCAATTGCAAAACGATGGCGATAGAGGAAGAGTTTGGAAATAACAAGTTTCTTCACATAAGAATTATAGCACTTATTCGTGTTCTTTGTCTAGTGACATGAAACGCAAGAGTTCTGGGTGGAAGTAAAGCTCAATTTTACCCACTGGCCCATGACGATGTTTGGCCAGAATAAGCTCAGTGATGTTGGTAGGCACGAAGTCATCGTTATTTTGTTTGTAATAATCGGGACGGTGCAAAAACATTACAAGATCAGCGTCTTGCTCGATGGAGCCGGATTCACGGAGGTCGGATAGCACTGGGCGCGGGTCGTCACGGCCAGTGACACCACGAGAGAGCTGAGCAAGGGCTATTACTGGAATCTCTAGTTCCCTAGCCATGGTTTTGAGACCACGTGAAATCTCCGTAACCTCTTGTACGCGGTTACCAGCGTAACGGTCAGAACCTTGCAAGAGCTGCAAATAGTCTACAATCACCATACTGATGTTGTGGTCGTGCGCGGCGCGGCGGGCTTTGTTGCGGAGTTCGAGAATGGTCATAGAACTGGTATCATCGATATAGAGCGGCACCTCGTTCATATCTCCGAGAGCATCACCAATCCGCGCGAAATCATCGTCAGTTACATTGCCGGTGCGGATTTTCCAGTTGTCGATGCCGGAGATATCGGAGATCATGCGATCAACAATCTCCTGGTTGGCCATCTCCATTGAGAAGAAGAGTACACCGCTTTGACTACCATTTCTCGTGGCGACATTATAGGCCAAGTTTTGTGCAAAAGTGGTTTTACCCATGGCCGGGCGAGCACCAATGATAATGAGGTCGCCTTTCTGGAAGCCAGCTGTCTTATTGTCAAGGTCGCGAAAACCGGTTTTGAGTCCGCGAAGTGCACCTTTGTTGCGATGGAGCTCTTCGATACGGTCATAAGCGTCTACTAAAAGGTCTTCCAAGGCAACGTACTCGGATTTGACGGTTTTGTCGGAGACTTCAAAAAGATTTTTCTCGGCCTTTCCCACTAAATCTTCAATTTTGGTGCTGTTATCATAAGCGGCACTAGCGATATCGGTGCCGGCGCGGATTAATCGGCGCCGGAGAGCGGCCTGAGCTACTAAGTCGGCGTAGGCGTCCACGTGTGAAGCTGTTGGCACAAAGTTGGTTAGCTCGGTCAAATATGGTGCGCCACCGATATTTTTGATGGTTCCCTGCGCTTTGAGCTCAGCGGTCAGAGTCATGAGGTCAATCGGGCGGTGATGCTCGTAGAGTGCGGTCATACCCTTGAAAACGTCGGTATGCTTGGGATCATAAAAATCCTCTGCCTTCAGAATTTCGAGCACATTTGGAAAAGCAGCATCAGATAGCAAGAGCGCACCAAGCAACGATTTCTCGGCTTCTAAATCTTGTGGCGGAACTCGGCCGCCATCCTGCGCATGGGATGCCTCCACATTACCTCCTTATTTTGAGGCGCCCACTCTAGAAGGGTAAATCTCCTTTCACCTCTTGTACTCCACCCATTATAGCAGATATTTGTGAAATTTGGCCATCTTCGGGTAAGACGCGTTCACCCGGCTCGTGAATTACTAAAGCCACACCACCGAGGTATTGTGCCATAATCTGACGATTTCCGGGCTTATCAAGGATGCTCTTGGTGAATTTCTTGTCAGGATAAAGATGGATAGTGGCGCCGTCGTATTCATAGTTTACCTTAAGGAGTTGGTTATAAACAGCGTCGTTCACCTGGTGCACAGCCTCAATAAAGCCATTCCAGTCAAAGTTCTGCGAAACCGGTTTTGGTGCAGTTTTGGCTGGTTTAGTGGGAGCAGATTGCTTCTCAGAGGTCATAGGAGGCGTTTCTGAGGGTTTTATTGCTAAACCTTGGCTTGACGGCTCTTCGTTCTTGGCGGGGCTCTCCGAAGTTGCTATGGGCATTGACGCTAGATTGGAGGTAATAACCGTATTTGCCCCTCTGGGAGCCGTATGTGCGCTGTTATTCGCAAGCAGCGCTAGCAACAGCTTGGCTTCAGGAAAGGGCGGCTGCACTTCGGGCAAATGCGCCAAAAGGGGCAAAACTGCAGGGTTTGGTACGGCAACAATGGTAGAAATTAGCTCGCTGGCGATAGTTTCCGGTCTAATTCCGGTATTAATTAAATTTTGCAGAAGTTGATGGATTTTATTGATATCTTGAGCGGCGTAGGCGGCCAAGATATCAGAAATCGCTTGCTCTTCAGGTAAACCTAGGGCTTGGTTGAGAGCCTCGGCAGTAATCTCATTCTTGCCGTCGGATAAACTGGCAATTTGGTCAAGCAAACTGAGCGAATCGCGAAACGACCCGCCTCCACGACGCACTACGATTCCTAGGGCGTCGTCACTGATCCTGATGCATTCGTTATCAGAGATTTTACGCAAATGTGCCTGCATCGTTTCGGGATTGGCTAGTTTAAAGGTGTGTACCTGGGTGCGAGAAGAAATCGTAATTGGCACCTTATAGGCGTCAGTTGTCGCCATGATAAAAATTACGTGTTCGGGTGGTTCTTCCAAAGTCTTGAGTAGGGCGTTCGATGCAGACTTGGTGAGCATGTGAACTTCATCAATGATATAAACTTTATATTTGCCGGCCGTGGGCGCGATAATGGCTTTTTCGCGGAGCTCGCGGATATTGTCGACACCGGTATTAGAAGCGGCGTCGATTTCGATGATGTCAAGATAACTGTCTTCTACCTGATAGTCAAAACCGTTGACAGCATGCGCAAAAATCCGAGCTACCGAAGTTTTGCCGGTGCCACGTGGGCCAATAAAAAGATAAGCGTGTGCTACTTTGCCCTGTTTGAGTGAATTGCCTAATACTGAAGTAATTTGTTCTTGGCCAACGACGTCTTCTAGCTTAGTTGGCCGGTATTTGCGGTATAAGACTTTGGGTTGGGCTACCCCAGCACCAGGTGCGTTATTTCTCTGCGCCATTTAGAGCGCAGCCTCAACGGCGGCCCAGGCAGCTTGTTCGTTATTGGCTGGTATAATTGCGGAAACTTGGTTCCCTTCGCGGAGGTGAAAATAAGTTACGCTTGCATAAAGTACCTCGTATTCGCGACCACCAACTTCGATATAATACTTATCATCGTGATGCACGAGAGTACCAATTACAGCTTTGCGTTCCACTGGGCCAATCTGCTTATACAAGAATCTACCCTCTGGAGTAATGGTAAGCTTGAGAATGTCGCCTTCAATCAACTTGGATTTAGAAGCATAATTTGCTGGTACGGGATAGTTCTTGCCATCTGGGCCAATCATAATTTGACCATCAAAGACACCTTCAATCACCTTGCCCTCTGGGCTAGATACCACTGTGTCTCTTGGTGCAGTAATTGCCTCGCCATCGCCAAGCACGGAAATCAGCAACTCCTTGGCTGCGGCAAGGTTGGTCTCAGCCTCTTGAATTAGGCCGCGCAATCGCTTGATTTGTTTTTCTGGTAGTTCAGACATCACCTCGCATCCGTCCGTCATTAACTTTTATTCTAAGACCATGATACACCTGTCAAGAATCAAAGTCAATGTTGAAATTGGGCGGTTTTCCACTGCCGTAACGGCGGTGGGGGCAAAACCGTTGTAAAAATTACAAGTTAAACATAAAGGGAAAGGCCGCGTGTCCAGGTTGGACTGCGGCCTTATGAATATCACTCCCTTTGAAACTTAAATCTTACTGCGTCAGCTGCCATGTGCTGGAATGGGCGTATCCCACGAGATAGTACCCGTAGGACATCGTGTATCCTCCGCCTTCGCGCTCTTTGTAGTAGAACGCATTGGCGCAGTCTTCACGCTCTAACGCCTGCTCCAGTGGCTGTGTCAGCCAAGCGACGGTCTCGTTGGTGTCATGCAGAACGGATTTGAAATCGGCGACAGTGTCAATCTCCGGGTCGAACCATGCCTCAATCGCCGGCCCCATCTCTGTATAGAGATGGGCTAACTCGTTAGTCGTGTCCACCTCGGTATTCGCTACTTCTTCGTACTGGCGGAATGCCTTGTCGAGTGCATCTGCTTCCTCCTGTGAGATACCTTCGATGTAGACCATCTCCTCCGAGTTAGGAAGCTTGATTGCCTGCTCGGTACCGTTGCCGGACAGAAGCTCAGCGAAATCGATTTCGGCTTCAATGGCTGTCTGCTGGCTCTCTGCTTCTTTTTCGTCTTTGTCGTGGTTAAACAAATAGACCCCTCCGATGACAACAATACCAACAATAGCAACAACAACGGGAATAGCTTTTTTCTTCATGATGTTTCCTCCTTCAACATAAGAATAGTTTTTTGAGGGGAGTGAATTCAATGTAAAATTACTTGAATTATTTCCCCTCATAACAGTTCATACTTCCATTATAGCACACATGCTTAAAAAAGTCAATAGTTTTACCACATTTTGCAACAAAAATAGGCTCTTTTGGCGAGCCTATCTCCGTAACAAACTTGCTAAGTCTAGAATAAATTAGTATAAAATGTATGAAATTACGCCAATTCGACGGTAGCGCCAGCTTCTTCCAAGGTTTTCTTCATGGTTTCAGCTTCGTCTTTCTTGACTTTCTCCTTTACGGTAGCAGGAGCGCCATCGACGATGGCTTTAGCTTCACCAAGACCAAGACCGGTGATTTCTTTGACGGCCTTGATGACGGCAATTTTCTGAGCGCCAGCGTCTTTCAAGACGACGTCGAATTCAGATTTGCCTTCATCGGCAGCAGCGCCACCATCGGTTGGGGCAGCGGCAACAGCGACAGCCGCAGCGGCTGGTTCGATGCCATATTCGTCCTTGAGGACATTTTTGAGTTCGTTGACCTCGAGAATGGTCATGTTGACCAATTGCTCGGCCAATGCTTTGATATCTGTAGCCATAATTGTAATCCTTATGAAATTATAAATTTATAAAATGTTGCATGGGTGGCTAACCGCAATGATTTTCGGGACACGATGTCGCGCCAGCCCGCCGTTGCGAGTGTCGCGCATCTTCGTCCTCGGCCGTAGACTCCGGAGATTCCCGAAAATATCGCGCTTAGCCAGCATACATAATTTTCTCAATTGCTAATTTGCTTTTGCTTCCAAACCGGAAATGATGCCGGAAAGGCCACCCGATAGCGCGGAAATAGTATCCGTGGCTGGGGAGAGAAGCTGCGCCACAACCTGAGCAATGAGCTCGTTTTTGGATGGCATTGAAGCCAAGGTGGTGATTTCGGCTTGATCCATGGCTTTGCCTGAATCGTTGAAGCCACCAGCGAGTTCGAGCGCAGGGTGAGTTTTGGCAAAGCTAGCCAAAACTTTGGCCGGAGCGACTTCGTCGGTGTCAGAAATCGCGTAAACGAGCTGGCCGGTGAGACCGGTAGTATCGGTGTCTTTGTAGACACCGATTTCATTCATCGCAACCTTGACTAAGCGGTTTTTTACCACTTTAATCTTGACGCCGGCTTCGCGTGCGGCTTTGCGGAGCTCTTGGAGGTCGGCCACGGTCAAACCCTGGTAGCGGGCATAAGCCGTGAGCTTAGCCTCAGAAAGAAGAGCGGTCAAATCAGCAACCAAAGTATCTTTTTTCGCTTTTGAAATTGCCATAAAAGTTCCTTAGGTTATTTTTGATAATTATTCTTCTGCTAGCAAGTTGTTAATCAACGTTACCCACAAGACCCATAAGAGATTTCCTCGGTAGCATGATTAAGAGGTGAATTATCGTCCTCCGCCACTGTCTTTAGAATAACTGGTGTCATTATAGCAAAGATTGGGAGATTTGGCAAGGGTGAAAAAGCGGCTTAGTAGCATGTTGTTTGCCACTAAGCCGTGATAAAAAAGATACGTTTTTAGATAGATTATTCCAGATGAGATACGCTGAATTCAAAGCCGATATCCGTAGGTTCATTGTCGATGTCTCCAATCAGGATGCCGCCGTAATTTAAAGCAGATTCTGTGACGAAGGGGTGGATTTCAAATGTTTCACCATCTTCAGTCTCCATATAGAAACGGGCGGACAACAAGAGCTGACCAGTTTCATCATCGCTGGCGACGAAACGGATGCAGTTGCCTTGTGGATTGGATTCCGTATTGGGCAATTGTGCTTCAACCCGGATGTTTTTAATGATATCGCCGTCGCTATGCAGCCACAGTCGAACTGTATAAAGATGGTCGCGGTTGATGATAAAATTGTTCGGAAAGACATCATCAAGCATATACCAAACATCATCAGTGTGGTCCCACAAACCGAGGTCGGCACGTAACGGGTCAGGATATTTGCCATCTTTGATGCTTAGTGTGCTAATAGGGTCTTCTCCTTCCAGCAACGGCAGAAGAGATGGTGCCTCGTTGTTATTAGGGGATGACACTGAGTACTTTTCGGCAATAGCGGTAGTGAGTTCAGACTCATCAATGTTGATAGGGCCGTTTGCCTTGGCGTTTGTTGCGGTTGCAGGGCTGGTGTTTACTGCGCCGCAGGCGGTCAGTAAGAGTGTGCTGGCGAGCCCAAGAGCCAACCATTTGAAATAAAGTTTCATGAATATTTCCTCCTTCTCCATCTAAAAATTTAAAAAGCTGAAGCGCCTTTGAGAGGAGCGCCGATAACCTCTTGTTTATATTATAGCATATAAGTGCACGTGCATCAATGTTGAGTGTATAAAAACGGTTTAAGCTCCGGCGAATGCCGGAGCTTACTAGTAAGCTTTTATTCGTTTTTTGCGGATAAAATAAGAGCTCGTTAAATTGTAGATTTAAACGTTATTCAGTTGTGACTGCGTCAACTTCAGCTTCGGCTTTTTCTTCCTCTTCTGCAGTTTCTTCCGTGGCGGGATTTTGATTAAGCTGGCGGATAATGTTGTCGCCAAGAAAACCATTGGCGCCAGTGACGATAAAAATCTTTTTCATAAGCCTATTATACTCTTTATGGTATGTAAAACATACCTATAGACCTATAGATAATACTAACAATAAATCTGGTAGCTTCCAGAATATGCTGAGTAAGTATGGGTTGGCATCTAGTGTTGCTGCCGGACAGTATAATATTGCAGCTGCCCCTCTTTACTTCGTGCGCAGCGGGCACCTCGATCCTAACGATGGTAAGTCTTGGCGCGCTGGCATCTACGGCTACTGGTGGTCGTCGCGTGGCTCTAGTACGCGGTATGACGGCGTGGCTACGCCTAGCGCTTACAACCTCGGCTTTAATGCTACTGGTGTGTACCCGTCGAATGGCCCGGGTAACCGCTACTACGGTTTCTCTCTCCGCTGCCTTAGTACTGTATTAGACATGTAGAGTGGAGATGGGGGACTGCGTGTGTGCGTAGGGACCTGAGGGGAGTGAAGATAGACACAAAGCATACTAAACATGACAGACTGACCTAGGAAAAGGGAGTGATGCTCCCAATAAAAAATGAGCCTCAGATGAGGCTCATTTTTTATTTAACTTTGCTTAGTTGTAGATGTTCTCAACCGCGATGGATGGACCCATGGTGGTAGTGATGTAGATAGACTTCACAAAGTTGCCCTTGATAGAGGCTGGGCGGTGACTCTTGAGACTTTCAAAGAAAGTTTCAGCGTTCTCAAGTAATTTGGCTTGATCGAAATTAGTTTTACCGAGACCGATATGGATAATCGCCTGCTTGTCGACGCGGTATTCAACCTTACCAGCTTTGGCTTCTTTCACGGCCTTTTCAAGGTCGGTGGTTACAGTGCCAGCTTTGGGGTTTGGCATTAAGCCTTTTGGACCAAGCAAGCGAGCGAACTTACCAAGCTTAGGCATGTAAGCTGGGGTAGAAATCAAAACATCAAAGTCGATAGTTCCCTTTTCAAGACGCTTTAGGAACTCTTCGTCTTCAGCGATATCGGCACCAGCGGCTGCAGCTTTTTTAGCTTCGTCAAGTGGAGCGAAAACGGCTACACGGACGGTTTTACCATTACCGTGAGGTAAAACTACGGTGGCGCGGATGTTTTGGTCGGCCTGGCGTGGATCTACACCTAAGCGGACGTGAGCTTCAACAGTAGCGTCGAACTTGGTTGGATTGGTCTTAGCGGCTACCTCAAGTGCATCCTTGAGGTTGTAAAGTTTACCAGATTCAACTTGTTTAGCAGCGGCTTGGTATTTTTTGCCGCGGCGCTCTAGTTTAGGACGAGTAACTGGGGTAGCACCGCGTGGTTTTTCTCCAGCTTCCTCGGCGGCCTTGGTTTCAGCTTTGCGAGCCTGGCGTTCTTCTTCGGCTTTGACTTCTTCAATGTGTTTCTTGGATTTTTTGCCAGACTTGGCAAATTTCTCTTCGTTCTCAATAGTGGCCTCGATTGTAGCACCAGCTTCAATTTCGGCGACTTTTTCTGTGATTTCTGCAGATTTATCTTCTGCCATAGAATCCTTTCTGTGGTAGTAACGAGTGTTTACTCTCCCAACATGGTTAATGATTTATTACATTATAGCAAAAATTGGAGGATTTGGCAAGAAATGAATTAGCCTTTGCTAACGAAATCGAAAAAATCTTGGTCTTCGAAAAGGAAGGTTTCTTCGATTTGTTCTTGGTCGCGGACGGGGAGAAAATTGACGACTTTGGCTACATTTTTGTCGCAGGATGGGCAGTGGTAGAGGTAGACTCTTGAAGCGTAAGTGCCGGCGGGAATGTCAGACTTTTTGCTGATGTGGATGAGGTTGCGAAGATAATAGCCGGCACTGTCGAAAGTTTCGTAGTGTCCAACGGTCATCGGTAGGAGGAAAAGTTGCTTTTTCCGGGCCTCCATTGGCGCGACACATTCTGTGCACCAGTCGTCGCGGAACCAGGCTTTGGCTTTCTTAAAAAGACTCATTATTTGGACTTTTTGTTGGCTTTACTAGATTTTTCAGCGTTTTTCTTGGCTTCTTCGATGGCGTTTACCATGAGGTCAGCTTTGGAAATGCCGGTAAGAATGCGTTTGTCATCCATGCGGAAACGTTGGTTGGAGGTGAAAGTGTCAACACGAACTTTAATATCATCAATTGTGCAGAGGAAGCTGACGCGGCTACTACCTTCCATGAAACCGGAGCCCATTTTGCCATCATCAACCCAAGCCTTGGTGATGCGACTGGCTGGCAAGATGTAGGTAGCAAATGGATTCCAGAAGAAAACAATACCAAACATACCCTTGTCGACATCGAGGACGACAGTTTTGCCGCGACCATAGAAGGTTTGGTTGCGGGTATAGCCTTCGTTGGTGAAGCGTTGGATGAGTTTTTTGGTGTTTTGTTTGAAAATTACGCTACCACCAAAAATCCACCAGACAAAAGCAAGCAAAGTGGGCACGAGCGTGGTCCAAACTGCACCGCTACCGCCGTCGTGGAAGCAGAAATAGCAAATGGTATAGCCAAGGGCGCAGATGATAATAGGGATAAAAATATATCCGAGCAGATAAAGTAGATTGATTTTGGTAATCTTTTCGTTCATATAACTCCTTTATTTCGAGTATATTATACCACAAAAAAACGCCCCTGTGATGAGGCGATTTTTTTTGATCGGAATGAAGATTATCCCTCGACTTCGACGCCCATAGAGCGAGCGGTGCCGGCGACGACTTTGACAGCGCCGTCAAGATCGATTGCGTTGAGCTGGTTCATCTTGGTCTTAGCGATGTCTTCGAGATCGGCGCGGGAGATTTTGCCAACTTTTTCAAGGTTTGGCTTGCCGCTACCCTTTTCGATTTTGATTTTTTCGCGAATCAAATCATCAACTGGTTGACCGAGACAGACCCAGTCAAAAGTGCGATCATCATAGACCTTGATGTGCACAATGACGTTTTTACCCATGAAATCTTTGGTGGCTTCGTTGAATGGATTGATGAAATCCATCATATTAAGACCCCATTGACCGAGGGTAGAACCAACTGGAGGGCCTGCCGTAGCTTTGCCGCCAGGGATGCGCAACTTGAGGTTGCCAATAACTTGCTTTCCTGCCATATATATCCTTTGATTATCTATAATCGTGCGTAACGTTTCTATTATACTACAAGTATGATTTTATTGCAATTGCTTGACTTGCAAAGCGTCGAGTTCGACGGGAGTTTCGCGACCAAACATGGAAACCATGACTTTGAGTTTGCCTTTTTGAGTGTCGATTTCGGCGATGGTGCCTTCGAAGCCTTTGAATGGACCATCAATAATAGAAACAACCTCTCCCATTTCGTAGTTGACGGAGTATTTGGGGTCTTCTACGCCCATGCGCTTCTTGATTTTGGCGATTTCCTTCTCGGAAACTGGGGTGGGTTGGGTGCCGTTACCGATGAATCCGGTGACGCCAGGGGTGTTGCGGACGATATACCAAGTTTCGTCAGACAAGCACATTTCAACCAAGACGTAGCCTTGGAAAATCTTGCGGTCAACGACTTTACGTTTGCCGTTTTTGATTTCGATACGCTTTTCCTTTGGTACGATGGCGTCGAAGATCTTACCCTCGAATTCGGGGCTACCGACGCGCTGATTAATGCTTTCGGCGACTTTATCCTCGTAACCGCTATAGGTACTGATAGTGTACCAAGCGCGAGTGTCGTCATAACGGTTTACTGCCATAATTTCTCCTTTTGATTATTTAGTTGATGCCTAATAATAGGTCGAAGATGAATGTGAAAAGAGCGTCGAGCACGAGGATGAAGACCATGAAAATCGCGCAGTATATAAAGACGGCGAAGGTCATTTTCCAGGTGGCTTTGCGGTTGGGCCAGCGGACTTGGCGGATTTCGCGCCAAGAGTCGCGGAGGTAGCGCCCGAAGGCGACGAAAGGCCGCGCAAGGATGAAGACCTCCTTTAGGGGTTTTTCTTCAGTGTTTTTGGAAGTTTTGGCAGGTTTTTGTATGGTCTTGGCTATCGGTGCGGCTGTTTTTTCGACTTTTTCTGGTTTGGTTTCGGTTTCTGCTTTCGGGGCGGAATTAGCGGTGATTTTGGTGATGTTGGTTTTCGCTTTTGGCTTATTCGACATGATGCTCCTTTCCCTGGTCTGGGCGACTATAAAAAATAGTCTGTTACCAGACTGTCAATAGCATTGTAGCATGGAAAGTGAGAGTTGGGAAGGGTTTATTTTTGTGGTGGGGTGTGATATAATGAGAGAGCTTGGGGAAGTTGCAAGTCAATTCCCTGGCGGAAGTCCCATGGGGAAATTTTGCTTAGTAAAATCTATCCCCAGCGTCGTTTAGATAAAGAAAACGAGTTTCCTTTGTCTTCGCTCCTTGGGGATTCGCCAAGTGGTAAGGCACTGGGTTCTGGTCCCAGCATTCGGGGGTTCGAATCCCTCATCCCCAGCCAGGCTCTATAGAATAGTTTTATTCTGTGGGGCTTGGTTTGGTTTTAGGACTTATAATCTTCAACTTCAGAAATATGCTCGTCACGGATTATAGTAGTAGGGTTGACTCGGCTGGCGTCGAGTTTGTTACGGATGTCAATAACTTGTTGCGGTGAAAATGGTGGGCGTGGGCTGACGGCGCCATCAAGAGTGGCAGTGAGCTCGGCCTGGGTGCAAACGTGACAATCGGGCGGGAGATTGTCGATGACTTTGAGGGTGACGTCGCCACCGAAGACGATGACAGAATAAAGTGGCACGATAGTGCCGAAAATTGTGGCGATGGCGGAAACGTGGGAGGCATTTTGGCGGACAGGACTATAAAATTGGTGCTTATTTTTGCCATAAGCGGAAACTTGGGTCCAGTGAACGCGGTTGCCGTGGCCGTAAATCCAACCAAGGTGACCTTTGGATTCAAAAATGAAGATTCCCCGTTCGTCGATGGCGAGGCAATCGATTTGCAGAAGTTCGGCGTCGGAAACAACGTGATTTTTGATGTAGCGAGAATTGGGATTAGAGTCGGGCTTAGGAAAATAGCAATCGACGAGGATATTCTGGGGGTCAAAGATTTTTTCAAGACTAAAAACTAGGCGAGTTTCGGCGGGAGTGAGTTTAACGGGATAGGGTGAAGTAATTTTGGTGCCTGGGATTTTGTATGGTGGTTCCATAACATAATTAAAGCATAAACGAATTATAGGAGCAAGTTTTCGTGTTATTGAACAATCTGTACAATATTTTGGGATTTTGGCAAGAACGTTGGTGAAATCTGATCTAAAGTGGAGAGTGGAGGTAGAGAGTGATGTAGGAGAAATGTTAAAAGTTGTAGTTTTTGATAGTGGTTGGGGCGGTGAGCTGGTGGCAGATTTTTTGATGGACGAGCTCACGACGGTGGAGGTAGTGCGAGCAATTGATTGGACGCACGCGCCATACTGCGGTAAAAGTGTCGATGAGATTTGTGCGTTGGCGGATGCGGCTTTGCAGCGACATATCGGTGAAGCGGATGTGATTGTGTTAGGTGGCTATGCAGTATCATTGGCGCTGGACTTTTTGTGTGAAAAGTATCCGTGGCAGAAATTTGTGGGCATGGGGATAAACTATGATAAGGTGTTGCGGTCGCGGACTTTTCCGGGGCAAGTAGTATTATTGATGGATAGGCTGACGAGTGAATCGGAATTACGTCAAGAGTTACGCAATGCTTTGCCATATTCGACTTTGATTATTCCGGATTGTACCGGTTGGGAAGAATTGATAAATGAGAATCTAATGACGGAAGAGATTTTGCGTCGGGATTTGGGCTATGATTTTGTATTGACGCCGGTGAGAAAAAATCGCAGGGCCACAATGAATGGTGGTGGAGTTCTTGCTGGGTTGGCGACGCAGACGAAACATGGGTCGGAGAAGCTTGATGATAAAAAGCAGGCTCTAAAAGCGGCGATTGCGAAGTTTGCACAGGCGGCTGAATCGGCGGCGAATGATGAGCGCATGGGGGCAAAGAAGGTGGCGGAACAAAACGAAGCGATTGAGCGCCGGAATGAACTGCGGCCAGATGTGGTATTGTTATTGAACACGCATTTTTGGGAGATTAAGTTGGAACTAGAAGGATTGTTCGGCTATAAAGTGCGGGTGCTGGATTTTCGAGAGAAACTTCTGCATGACGTGTGTAGTGCTTTGAAACTACGTGGCGTGCATGGGAGGAGGGCGAAATGATGAACACTAAGCAAGAGTTTAATGATTGGATTGAAGTAAAGATAGATGTTAACCATCGTGGTCTTAAATTTAATTTTAGTGAGGGTGAGGTTTGGTGGTGTGCGATTGGCCGGAATGTTGGGGTGGAGATTAATGGTAAAGGTAAAGAATTTGTAAGACCAGTATTTGTTTTACGAAAACTAAATAAAAGAAGTTTTATGGCCGTTCCGTTGACATCACAAGAGCATTCTGGCGCATGGTATGTTAATTTTAGATTTAAGAATATGCAAGAGTATGCTGCTTTGTCGCAAGTCAGAATAGTGAGTGCAGCGCGTTTATATCGGCGTATTGGTAGAGCTGACGAGATGGATGTTTTGCGGATTAGACAAGGTTTTCATGATTTGTTTTTGTAGAGAATAAATACCTCCAATCTTGCGATTGGAGTAAGCGAGAGATCCTCGAAAAATTATATCTCTATTATACCAAATCGGATTATAAAAGTCAACAAAATCTCCTCTAAAAATAGAGGAGATTTTGTAAGAATATAATTTATTTCTCGGTGAGGGTGAGGCTAGAGAGGGGCTCGCCGTTGATGATGGCTGTAATATTATCGTGGGCGGTTTTGACGGTAGCCAGGTTTGGCTCCATCACGTAAAGTAACTGTTGTCCCATAGAATAAGTGTAATTGTGAGAGTCGCTACCATTGAGGCTGTATTGACCAATTTTCCAAGAAGGCATGTTTTGGAGCTGCATCTTAACTAAACTACTGATTTCGTCTTTGCCAATGTTAGTGGTGAGACAGTTGGCGAGGTTGTCGAGGATTTCGGCATACTTGGTGAGGATGACAGTGGAACTGCTAATCTTCTTGATGATGGCGCTAATGACGTCTTGTTGGTTTTGGACGCGATGGCGATCACCAGTGGCGTAGCCGTAACGTTCACGGGCGAAGGCTAGTGCTAATTTGCCGTCCATGTGTACGTTGCCTTTAGGGATAGTGATGCCACCACCGTGGAGTGGGGTAATTTGTTGATCGGAATAAACTTCAATGCCGCCAATAGTATCAACTAAGTTCACAACGGTGGAAAAGTTGACTTTGAGATAGTAATCAATCTTGATGTCGAGTAGATCTTCGAGTGTTTGCATAGACATCTGTACACCATAAATGCCAGCATGTGTAAGCTTGTCGCGGGAGCCAGTGGTGCCGTGAAGCTGGACGTAATAGTCGCGGGGGATGGAGGTGAGCAAGACTTCGTGGGTTTCGGGATTGACGGTGGCGAGCATGTTGACGTCGCTACGGCCACGTTGCATGTTGGACATGTCGCCATAAGCGTCAATACCACTAATATAAACCGTGAATGGCTCGGTAGCAATGTTGATGTTGACTTCATTGGCAGCTTCGGCGGTGTCAACGCGGACTTCAATGGTGTAGAGGACACGAGTGGTGGCGCTGAAACGTTCGTCGCCATCTTCAGCTAAATCGTCGAGGACTTCTTGGTGGACAGCACTGATGAGTACGGCGTCAGCTTCGTGGCTGCTGAGACTATCGGCGAGTGCGCTAATTGAATCAACAGTCTTTAGGTTGAGTTTGACTAGAGTTTGAAGTTTCTTGATGGCTTCTTGATAGATGTCGATGTTTTCGTTGTAGGTTGCGATGGTCTTATCGCGGAGGTCGTGAATTTCTTGATAAGGCGAATCTTTTTCTACCACTACGTAATAGCTCTCAGTAAGATAATCTTGGCCTTTGAGACTATCAAAGAAGTCGAAGGTCTTGTCAAGGTAGGTAATACCGAAGATATAGATGGCACTGAAGATGATGGAAAGCATAAAGAATGGAACTTTGATGGCAGGTTTGACTTTGCGGTGTACCATGGTGATACTAAATCCAACTGCGATGACAGCAAGCACGACGAGCGCGGGCATGAGATACATATTTGGCAGAAGGTTGATAGAAACTACCATAGCGCCAAGGACGGCACTACTTACAAGAAGTAAAAGTGAAAGTACGGCGCCAATGATCCGGAAGACTTTGCGTGGTTTAGAATCGAGCTTAAGGGTCTTGGACTTGGCAGATTTCTCAGATTTTTTTTCCGGAACTTTGTCGTTGCCGTCATAATCATCGACGCGCTTTTCCAAGTCGCTCCAATCCATTTCGGTATTGCCGGCAGTAGTTTTGCTACGATCGGCAGGAATGGTGAAGGAATCGATGACTTTGCCAGATTTTTCGGTAGTAGGCTTTTTGGCTGGGGTAGATTTAGCTTTGGTAGACGGGGATTTTTTGCTGGAGGTCTTGGTGCTGGTAGATTTGGACCCTGCAGTTTTTTTGGCAGGTTTGACATCGGCTAACTTGGGAGAAGTTTTGGTGTCACTGGTTTTGCTATTTGCGGCTTTTGTTGTCTTAGGTTTGGCGGAAACAGACCTGGTTGAAGCGCTACCTTTGACGGTGACTTTGGCAACCTTGGTCTTTGGCTTGGTGTTAGAACTAGTGCTCTTTTTGGCGGTCGACTTGTTGGAAGTTGATTTAGTTTCTGGCATGTGATTCCCTATTCCCCATTGGCTAAATGTTTAAAATCTGTATATTATTATAGCACGAAAAACTATAGGATTTTCTTGATAATGGGGATTTTTTGGATTAGAAGACTGACCCCGAGACTCAGACATAGGATTACGCATGTGTATGCCAGGCTACCTGGCAGATTGCATAACCATGTAATCTGCTGCACGTACGCCTTAGTGAGTTTTATGAGGATGAGGTGAATAAAGTATATGCCGAGGGTATTACGTGAAATGACAGTGGCTAGCTTGTTGTATGTTCTGCAATTGAGACATAGGAAGTAAATAAATATAACATTTAAAAGTATGAAGATGGAGTCATAGCCATTAAATACGACGTCCCATGACCAGAATTAGTGTGAGCTGATAGAATAGATAAGGCCGAGGCCGAAGAGCCCAACGCAACTTATCAAAATGCCTATAATTGATAGAAGATTTCTAGTCTTTTGCGGTATTTTGACAATCTTGTCTTTGAAATGATATGCTATGCCACCGAGACAGAAGTAGGTCAGTGCCCATCCTCTATTGTTGAAGAATGGATTATACATATTGAAATAGTTTTTATTATTGATATTAATTGGTGCACCGACAAAGAATCTAGTTGTGTCTAGAACATGGTTTAATAAAGTATTACCGATAGTTAGAAAGATAATTATGATAAAGAAATAGAAGAAGACTTTTCTGTTTGTGTCGAAGGCATTTTTTAGGAGTGGGAAAAAGATATAAGCTGTGACTAGACTGCCCATAAACCAAAGATGTTCGTTCCATTGCATTTTGCGGTACCAAACATCTTGTAAAAAGTCTTTAATGCCAAAGAACTCTTGTTTAATGAACATGAGGATGAAAATTGTGACAGTACTCCATATGGTGGTTAAGATAATTAGTCGTATGACTTTCGAGAAGTGACGCTTGAGGTCTATCTTTTTGCTAAATAAAAGATATCCATTAGCAAAGAAAAACAATGGTACGCAAGTTGATAGAATGGTGCAAAAGAAATAATGTAAATAGTTGAAATTGTATGAGAATAGTGAGCCATGGTATACAATAACCATGAAGATGGCAATCGTTTCGAGATAATCTATCTAATAGAGACGTTTATTGGTAGTGTTTATGTGTGTTGTTCTCTGTATAGTATGCTTTTGTTAGATAGTTAATAGTGCATTCTAGAGGGTCGTAGACGTTTTTATGGATACTATTTTTACATATGCTATAGAGGACGGGTAATTCAGTGCAACCCAGTATAACGTTCTGCTCTTGAAAATTATTAACAGTATTTATAAAATCTTTTTTAATATCCTCCGTGACTCGATGTGTTTTAACGGCTTCAATCCAGGCACGGGTTTGCCTCTCATCATTTTCTATATAACTGATATTGTATATTTGAAGTGATTTATCATAGATTTTAGTGAGATATGTTCCTTCAGAAGCTATTAGTCTACACCTAGTGACGTTATTAGTATTTAGCGTTTGGGCGAGTAGATCTATAATATGTATGATTTTCTTTTCATACCCTGGATGTTGCTCGTAGATAGCATTAAGATAATAGTGTGATGTGTTGCATAGTAACACAATATAGTCGCACTTATGAGCGATCATCATTTGAATTGACTCAATGAGCGATGCTACGATTTCTTTTGTTTTTTCACCATATAATATACCGCGAACGCGACTTGGAATATCGCATCGGTTATCTATGATAATGCGAGGGCGGTCCCATTCTTTTTGTGCTGGAAAAGCGTCGATGAGACGACGAAAGTAATCCACTGTAGCAATGCTTCCCATGCCTCCAACTAGCCCTATGATCATTTTTGGTCCTTGAAATTATTAGCAATCCACTGAATTGCGCTTTGATAATCGTTTGGAGTGTCGATTTCCTTCTCACGAATCAATTCGTACTTTAAAGGTAGCAAGGGCTCGATGATCTGGTAGGTGTGTCCATCCGTGTATTGTATTTTTGAAGTATCCAACATAGTAACTCCGGTCCATTCAAAATCGCCGGTTTGTCTGGAAAAGCCCGTCACTTTTTCATCACAAGTGATTGTCAGTACAGGGTCGTCGGTTGATTTTGGGCATACTCCAACAAATTCATGCTCTATAGTGAGAATTTTCTTTATATCGTCTGGGTGCATGATAACATCACCGTCAATTGTTAGTATGAACTTTTTGCCAAAATGAGCCGCTAGTGAAACGCTGGCCCCGGTGCCATTGTTTTTGTAGTTATGATTGTAGACAAATATAACATCCTTGCGGATTTGCGTTACCGTATCTATAACTTTTTGTGCTTGATAGCCAATGACGATGCGTATATCGCATGTGTCTGGTAAGTATTTTAGAGTATGTGCAATTAATGGTTCGCCTTCTATGTCAATGAGTGCTTTGGGCTTTCCGGCGCCCAGTCTAGTCCCCATACCAGCACAAGATATAATAACCGAGCGGTCTGGTTGATCTTGATTATCGCGTCCTGCTATTGCTGTGAGTAGCTCGTATAGTTTGTCATCGTCATAAATAGAGTAGTCTGATACATTGTGTAATATCGGTGATATTGTCCGTACTCCTCCAAAGGAAATTCCAATATCGGCTTTTTTGATAAGTTCATAGTCATTGCTTCCGTCACCTATAGCAACAACTCGGGCTTGATCTGCAAAATGGTTTAAAGCATCAATTTTATTATTAATTGTTATTTGCCCAGTTAAACTGTCATTTTGCGCTTCTGCATGTGAGCAAAAGCAATGGTCGAGCATATTATATCTTTTCAAGAAGTCATAGATCCAGACGTCAAGGTTGTTGGTGACTATATAACAGTTCTCGCGGTTTTCTTGTATGAACTTAATAATTGAGGGATTGATCTCAATTTCTGAAACTATTTTGGAGACTTCGGAAACCGGAATTTGTGACAAAATATTTACTCGCATTCTAAAACTGTCAGCGAAGGGTAAATCCCCCATCATAGTTTTTTCTGTTAGCTCACGCATTTCCCTCTCTTTGCCGATCTTTTTGGCGATCGTGGGAAGGATTTCTTGTCTTGTAATTGTTGAATCTAGGTCAAATAAAAATACAGTATGCATATTTTTTCTCTTGTTTTATGTATTATATCATAACTCTAAAATTTTTGCTAGGCGTTCACAAGACTTTGTATCATGAAAATTATAAATAAAATTACGTATCTGCTGACGTTTTGCACGGTAAGGGTCTTTTTCTTGGGCTATGTCTTTAATGAAATCCTGTAAGTCATTCAGTGTATAGATCTCCTTGCCCGCTATTAAAGAGTGAATATCATCTACGACAAATCCAAGTTTATAATCTTGCATATCATCTAAAACATATGCAATTGGCCTGTTGATCTGTAAAAATTCATATGCTGCGCCAGAATAGTCACTGACCAGGGCGTCAACACTTTTCATTAGACGATAATTATCTATTTTCTTTTCTTTGACAGTTGATGCAGTAAGGACTTTAATATTAGATCTATTCGTAATTTTGAGACTACCAATGTCTTGTTTTGGGTGTAGTTTTATGATTAAACAAATATCATGCTTCATGAGAAAATCGTTTAATTCGTTATATTCGTCTAGTTTTTGTATTAAAGGTATTCCTAGCGCCTGTTCCTTGGTGCTATCGTTGCGTTGATAGGCTATGCCTTTACGGAAAGTCGGCATCCAAAGAATGGTTTTTTTATATTTTTTGGCAGTCAACTTTTTTAGCTCTGAACTGCCATCTTCATTCAGAAGTATGTCGTGTGCGGGGTATCCAACATATATAAAACGTGGGTCTTTATTAGTAAGAGACCATTGTTTTGCTTGTATTGGCATGTATTGCTTTGACTGCATCAGGATATAATCGATATTGTCGGCTAAAATGATTTTTCCTTTACTAGCTTTGAGTCCGCCAGCTCCATGCGAGCAATATGTTAGACACTGATTTGACTTCGTTTTTCTACCACCTTCGCAGTCGAATAACATGTATTTGTAGGTGCACATATAGTAAGCTTTCCTAAAACTCGGTCCATTTAGTGGGACGGTTGTTACGTTATATGGCAATTGAACTTTGTATTTTCTACGCACGAGCCAAACAATCTTATATTTTTTATTGAGCTCATTTTTAATAAGATAATCATAGAATGCACCACCATTGCAATCGAAATCGTTGTGGCTTTCTAGTACGATGATGTTTTTAAGCGGACGTCGTTTATAGAATACTAGTAGAACCCTTTCTAAAAATAACTCGATCTTGTATTGCCATAGTACAGTTAACGCGCGCTTGACTCCCTTCTCTCGTAGGTATTGGACTATCTTCATGCACCCTCCTTAAAAAGCGTATTAATGGTTTTCATAATATTTTTTCTTCGCACGATTATTATCAGGAACAATACTAGTGCAATTATATATCGTATAACAGCTATACTGTATATTAGTGTAATGAAGATTGTGAATATGCATAGAATAATACCTATTGTAAAAATAAGTTTTGAATTGTAGAAGTTTTTATTTTTGATAAATGACATGTTATCTCTGACAATTTTTTTGTAGAATACATAGTGAAAAATGGCCAATAGAACATAGCATAAGAGTGTAGTATACCCTGCGGCATAATATCCAAATAATTTGATGCCAATATAATTCATGGCAATGTTAACTATAGCACAGAAAGAGGTTGCAATGGCAATATTTTTATTCTTTTGGTAAAAGTATTCAATATTACTGAAAACGGAATATACCAATATGAAATAGACTGACGTTGCTACTGGTGGAATGATATAGATTGCATCTAGGTACCTTTCGCCGGCAAAGACTTTGATTACTTCTGGGGCAAAAAGCATAACAGCGGCGCAAAGTAACGCTATAAGTGTTGCGATTAGGTTTGTGACACGATTTATAGTTTTAATTTGCTTTTTGTTCTGCTCATCGATGGACTTGTATATATAAGGAGTGAGAGAGCTATTAATAGCGGTAATTAGTAGCATAATAATAGTTGATATTGTATATGAGACACTGTAATACCCCGCTTGGGTATCTCCGACGAGTTGTCCGATCATAATCCTGTCTGACTGGGTAAGGACAAAATTCGAGAGATAGTGCGGTAGTAAGGGCAGATTAAAGATAAGCGCATATTTCCAGTATTTAAAGTTAACAACCTTCTTACCACGGCTAAAGATAATTAGAAAGAGTGGTAGCGCAAAGATGACTTTGATGACCACATCAGAAATAGCGCGTGCTTCTACTTTATTGTCGGTACACAAGACCGCAATGACACTAGTCGCTAGACATATGATATTCATTGAAAGCGACAATAGCACTACGGATTTATACTTATAATCAAAACGTTTTTGAGCAAGCCATAACTCGTATGCTGGCATCGCTAGGAGCTCGGCAAACATGGCGACCATGAGTAGTGGCGGGAGCGAAAATATATTGGTCCAGAAATCTATATTTATGCCGTATATTAATAAAAATACACATGTGATAATGGTCGTTAGGGATAGTTGTGATGAGGCAAAGTTTTGCCGGTCTTTTTTGTATTTAATAAGACCTTTTGTGAAACTTGATAAGAATAGATTTAGGGACGTAAAGATGATTAGGATATTAAACCATGACTGAAATATGGCGAATGTACCATATTGCTCGGTTGACATAATACGGGTAAAGATAGGCGTCGTTAGTAGCGCAATGCCCTTATTTAAGAAGTTACAGAATGTATACCAGAAGGTTGCCTTAACTGGATCTGAGAGTTTATTGTATTTGGTGAGTAGCTTACGGATCATGTTTAATGAAATTTCTTTTGCTCTTTTAATGATTCGTAGTGTTCTTTGTCGCGATATTTGAATGGTATGGCTGGGTGTCCGCCAGCTACAGCTAATGGGGGGATATCTTTGACGACAACGCTGCCAGCTTGGATGATGGCACCTTCGCCAATTTTTGCTCCTCCAAGTATAATGACGTTATTCCCTAGCCAAACATTATCCCCGATTATAACATCTCTGTCGATAAAAGTATCGTCATAGGGTAGCGCATTGCCTTCGTAGTTATGAAAAGATGTTATAATTTGACAATTCATGCCGGAGTGAAAATTGGCGCCAATCATGATTTTGCCATCACCATACATTGACATGCCGTTAAAATAGACATTGGCGCCAAGGTGTGTTTTATGAGTAACGAAACTTTTACTACCAGTATACACACGGCCGCTGTAGGACGCTGCTCTCCGTTTTATCCTTTCACTATAGTATTTTTGTGCAAACTTCAATTTGAGATTATTAATTATGCTCATTAATCGCCCTCCCATTATTGTTGATAACTTTTGGTAAACTATAACACAGGGCTAGAAAAATGTATATATAACAATATGATGATGGGCTTTCGAATATTGATATAGCCAAAAATGTTATTAGAAATATATTAAATACTATATTGTATCGTTTGTCCTTCATATTAGCTATGTCGTGCGTGCACGTGAAGACCATGATCCAAAAAGCTAACAATGTAATAATGCCGCCATCGAGGAGGTTTTGCAATATCTGGTTATGGGCATAAGTGAGTTTGTTGGAGCCAGGATACCATTTATTCCAGAAGACTTTTATTTCCGACCCATGGAGACCATATCCGTAGACTGGACTCTCTTGGATATTAGAGAGAGTTGATTGCCATACAATGCCGCGACCGGAGAAGTCAAGAGCTTTTATGGTAGTGTTTAAGTTAGTTGACATTGCGATAATAATAATACTGGCTATAATACTGCAGATTATATACGAGGGTGCTTTTGATTTGAATAATGTTAAGTCAAAATATTTATATAAAAGAACAACGATGAGTAGAAATATGGCTGTGAGATTGGCCGATATAGCATCAACGTTTAGCATAGTAAATATAGACAATAGGCAGAGAATGCAAAGTTTAGCTTTATGGCGCTTATATAGAATGTAGTAGATGATTGCCGTAAAAATACTGAGTGCTCCAATTTGAGATATGACCTGCACATGTCCAATAAGTGTTGAATGCGATGAGTCTGTAAAGAATATATGGGTTAGGACCAAGTTCATAGATAAAACAGCTAGGGAGACATTATTCATAGTATTCAACATTTTTTTTGGATTCGCTTGGATATTAATAATTATGAAGAGAAAGAATATCGGGTATGCGAACAATTGTTGTAGGCCAGTAGTTTGTGTACCGTTAAGTATTATGGTTATAATAGCAAGGACGCAAAAATAGCCAAAGAGTTGCGGGAAGTTTTTATTGTGAATAATTGTCAGTATTGCTTTGACGCTTCGAATACAGATTAGGATGATCGCCATCCATGTAATTGCCGATAGGGCGATCTTGTAAGTTGTGTTGACGCCAGATAAACCGCGCGGGAAGAAGGCAGCAGTAATTATTATGTAGTAATAGAGAGTATCTTTAATTGTGGCTTTATCTTTTATCCGACGAGTGAGGTTCTTCTTGTATTGTTTAAGTCTATTGATGGTTGCTTGTCCTATACTGTTTGAAATATATCTTTTGAAGCGATTGGTTCTTGATGTCCAGCTGGCAGTATAATGATGTATAGAAAAGCTCTTTTCTGATAAAAGAATTTCTGTATCTCCATGAGAAATTGGATCAAAATATTCCGGGGAGTATATACAGTACTTGTCCCTGTATTCGATTTGGTCACTTTGTTTGGGTGGGGTACCTTTGTCTAATAAATTTGATGCGATGATAGGACATGCAATTTGTTCTGGGCTTGCGCTTTTGAAATCTATTTTCTGATATTCGTCGATAAGCTTTTTAATAGTGGGGTGCCCTTTAGTTGCGCCAAAACCAAGGCCGGTGCCGATATAGCCACGATCTTGTTGCCTAGCAAAAAAACAACTTTGCCCTAGTAATTCGTCTAGGTTTCTGATTACTTCAACGTCTGTGTCTAGATAAATTCCACCGTTTTCATGGATAATCTTTAATCTAGCAAAGTCAGAGACGAACGCCCAGGCCTTTCTTTCATAGGCATCTTTAATGAATTGGCAACAGTTAATATCGAAATTATCTTCATTCCATTCAACGATTTTGTAACCTGGACAAAATTTTTTCCAAGATTCAATACATTTCTTGACGCTTTTTGGGAGCGGTTTTTTGCCAAACCAACAATAGTGGATAATCTTAGGTATTTGCTCTTTCATAGAATGTCGTAAGTATGTTTAATTTTATTATACTCTTCTTTTGCATCTTTTGCAAGTTTGATATCCTTAATCTTTTTTGCGGGAACGCCTCCCCATAATTCATTTTTCGCAACGTTTTTGTTAACGACTGAATTAGCCGCAATAACTGCCCCGTTACCGATATGGACTCCTGGCAATATCACACAATTTGCTCCTATCCAAACATGGTCTCCGATTTCGATCGTAGCATGTGAGAAATCATTGGATGACGTTGCAGTATTAATATGGTTATGATCAACCAGCACGACATTATTGCCAAACATAGCATGGTTGCCAATTATGATATTATCCATGGCCGTAATAGAACAGTTATGGTTAAAGAAAACATTGTCTCCAATCTTAAGATTTGCGCCGTTGATTGATGTTAGATATAGCGGACCCTTGGACATTAGGAAATGTCCAATTTTGATTGATGATTTCTGTTTGATGTCAATTTTAAACTTGCCCTCCAATGAGTTAACTGCGTGGACTTTGCATTTTTTGCCGAAGCGTAATTTTGCGTAACAATAAAACAACAGGCTTTTTATGGCTTTTATAAGTTTATGCATGGTTCTCTCCGTATAGTGAATTATACTTTTTTAGAAAATTTATGTAATTATAGGTGTGATCATATGTTGACTTGGCGTTTTGTCGGATTTTTGATTGTAGCTTTAGGCCAGTAGCGAGTCTTATGATTTGTGCCGCTAAACTTTCGGTGTCTTCGGATTTAAATAGAAGTCCATTTCTCTTGTCGGTGATAATTTCTTTATGATTGTCGATGTCCGATACGATTACTGGTTTTCCTATAGCTAATAATTCAATTAATGTTAGAGGTAGACCCTCACGTCTAGAAGGTGAAATTAATATATCGATTGGCGTAATAATTGATAAAGCGTCTTGTTGGAATCCAAGGAAGGTGATATGGTTGCTCAATCCAAGCCGCTTAGTTTGATTTTCTAACTCATGGCGTTGTTCTCCATCGCCAATGATGAATGCATGAAAATTCAGAGAATTATTTTGCTTAATTAAGCTTAGCGCCTGGATGAAAATATCTATACCTTTATCATTAGTAATACGACTGATTGAAGCTAGATAGACTTGTCCTTTTGGTTTTGGTGGGAGCAAATTAGTTTCATGGAGTTCTGGTTTTTTAACGGAGTTAGTAATAAGCGCGATTTGGTTTGATGGCAGTTGGTAGAAATCCGTGAGGTTCTTTTCTACGCTTTTGCCACAAGCGATGATTTTAGTGTCCCTAAATGAGAAATGACTTAGTTTTTTCTTGTCAGTATAGACATTGTGAGCTGTGTAAATAAGTCGTAATTTCGGATGTTGCATTTTGAGAAGTTGAGCGTAAAAAGCTGCCATGCGATGGTGAGAATGAATGATACCAATTCGTTCTTTTTTAATAATACTTTTTAAGATTATGATTGTTTTGAACATAGTGAACGGATTTTTGCTGGCAATATCTGGGATGGTGTAATGGGCAGTATGATGTTTTTTGAGGTTATTGATACGATAACCTCCAGTGGATGCTACGATGAACTTGTGATTTTTAATATCGCAACATAATTGTTCGACAATCTTTTCGGCTCCGCCTTGCCCCATTGTTCTGGAGATGTGAAGGACGTTTGGTGTGTATCTCATATTATTTTAGTCCTCGAATCAGCTGTTCTAGATTATCGCAGAATTGACGATTGTGGGAAGTGAATGATGAGGTATGCTTTTTCTTGTTGAGTAAAGCGTTTTTAAAATCAGAGTAATTTTCGATTAGTTTGATAGTGTGTTGAGTATCATTGACTTTGCGACAAAAATCCACTTGATGATTATTGACATGTTCTGAATACATCGCTTTCCTGGGTACAACAATTGGCTCTTTACCCTTTGCTAGTACGGGGATAAAACTGGATGGCCCGCCGTGAGTAATTACGAGTCTAGCTTCGTCGATGTAATTTAATATTTCGGTATGTTTTAAAAAACTTGTCACTTTGAAATTCCTGGGCATATATGTGGAATATCCAGACTGACAGATTATTTCCTCGGCAATGTCGTTTTCGTCGATAAATCTATCCATGTATTTGAGAAGGCGATCGAAAGGCTGTTCATGTGTGCCGACAGTGATAAAGATCATCAGAAAATGCTCCCTAGATTGATTGCCTTTTTATAGATTTTCTTCATTTCTTCCCACTGGACAATAAACAAATCGGAAACCGGATGGCAGATTTTGCCTGTGACTGTAGGGGCATCAATGCGGTCATAGACTTCTATATAGATATTTTTTGTACCGCGCAATAATTTACCAAGCCAGAAGAATGGTATTGCAACGCCTGCGCCCGAAGATATAATGATATTGGGCTTTTCCTTGCGTAGTACCTTTAGTGCGAGGAACGAATTTTTGATAAGATTTTTAATATTGCGGTTAGTAGGAAAGTAGCAGTAGTATATTTTTTCCTCATCAAGGATATTATTAGTATCTTCTTTGTTGAAGCTGACCCAGGCATGCTCATCCTTTTCCCATATAGGTTTGAGCATGTAGAGATGTGCCAAGTGCCCGCCACTTGACCCAACTAGGAGGATTTTGCGCGTGCTTTTGTGTTTCATCTATCCATTACCCCCGCCGAAGATGGTCTTGAATGTGTCTAGAAAAATATTGAAGTCGTACGTAAAACACTGCTCGTAGGCTGACTCCAGGCGTAGGCGCTCTTCGAAAAGCATGTTATTGTGGCTGGAGACTTGCCATAGCCCAGTGATGCCGGGCTTGGTTTCGATAATTTTGTGGTAGTATTTGCCCATGTATTGCTTTTCTGTGAGTAGGTATGGGCGATTGCCGATGAGTGACATATTGCCAAGGACGATGTTGATAAATTGCGGGGCTTCGTCAATGGAATAGCGGCGTAGAATTCCGCCGATCTTGGTGATGCGAGGATCGTTGGAAAGCTTTTTGTACTTTTCGTATTCGTCGCGGATTTTTTTGTCTTTTTGCATTAGCTCTTGGAGCTTTGCTTCAGCATTCCAAACCATGGAACGGTACTTGTAGATCTTGAAGGTCTTGCCATGCTTGCCGATGCGCTCTTGGGTATAAAAAATCGGATGAAAATCACCCGTGCAAATGTAGACTAGCTTGATGATGATTGTGAGTGGCACCAAAAAAACTAACCCAATAAGGCCTATAATGATATCACTCAATCGTTTCACGCATGCATAAATCATGGTGTTTCGCTAATTTCACCCCCCCCCCCCCTGTTATTTGATACTTGATATGATTATAGCACGAAACTATCATGAGCGTGATAGTTTCGTGCGTTCTGTAGGTAATTATATCACAGGTTACTGGATTGGGCAAGAGGAAGGGGAGTGTTTTTTGGAGATGCTGGCAGTCTCTTGATACGAGTGCTAATGTGTGCTAAAATGGAAGTATAATTTAAAAACAGGAGGAATAAATGAAAAAATATGCTAATTTCGGTGGAGACTCGGGTGTTACTGAGTATTAGGAAAGGGAGATATGCGAAAACCACGAGATGTATTTCTTTATCATTCTGCGTGCAATCATAGTGACGGGTTGACTTTTGATGTGATTGTAGAGCGTATTGCTGAATTAGACACGTCCAAGAGATCAGTAGTCGTGCGTGGCGTGAGAAGTGTCCTGTGCATTGAATCTACTGACGATTTTTGGATCTTATCATTACAAAATCTTAGTAATGACGATTTACCTAAAGTAGCTAACGATGATGATGGCGGAGATGAGCAAAACTTAGATGTTCCGCAGGGTAAAGCTTTGTCATACAAAAACTGCTTCGTTTTTAATCGTAAAACCAATGTTTTAGGGATGGCCAAGATTTCTATGTGTCCCAGAGTTGCTAGACTGGCTGCTGTTATTAACTCTATCATTCGTCAAGAGTATGAAGAATTGGGTGTGCCTGAGGATACTAAAGTAAGATTTCCCCAGATTTTTGAGAAAGGGCTTGCGGAGCGTTTGAGTAGTGCCAAGACGATTACCATGGCTCAAATATCTATGAAAGACTACTATGGGGACAATGTTAAAGAAAAGGACTTTGGGGCATATAAAGATTATATGGGAGGACTTAACTATTCTAAGGTGACTAAATTGCACGGTAGAAATGGAGCAAATATTAAAGAAGTTGTGCAATTCATTATAGATGACGTAGTCCAATGTAATGATATTGTTAATGATTTTGAAATTAGTATGAAGGTAGATGGAGAGCGCATCAATTTCTCTCAGTATTTCAAGCGATATAACGTGTCGGTATTGATGGATGAGAATAATCATAAGTATGTTGATTATGTTGATCTTATTAGAGAGGTCGCTTCGATTGTGGGGGCATATGGTGTCTAACAGTAAAGGGTTAAAGCCTAGCATATTCATCTTTTTATGTGAGATGCTAGTATTGTTGATAGCTTTCGTGGGTGTATCATTATGCAATGATGGCGTGATGTTTGTAGCGAGACTATTAGAAGGTCTGAAGCTTGGAGAAACGTTGCAACCGCTGTTTGATTTAAACATGGCTATAATAGTTGCTTTTTTGATTGCGCTTGTGACTAATAGAGCATTTTGTTATAAAGACATGGCGCTTAATCGCATTGCCAGAAACAGCACAGCTTTTTTTATCGTAAATTCGTTATTATTGGTGATTGGGTTTGCGTTGAATGTAGAAATGGCAACATGTATCTTTGTTGTAGTAACCATAGGCAATTTAGTGAAGTTCTGGGATATTGCGAAGAATCTTCTAGGCGTTCTTTAAGGATTATTAGTGCTAATTTTTATGTTATAAGATTACGCTTCTTGTCCGAAGAGTGAGTTTTATATGTTATTTATGCTTAGGGCGTCGATCCCCTATCCACCACACTAAATAATAACTTGAAAACAACAATACTCCTACACACGCTCCGGCTGTATCGATTATGACATCCATTATTTGCCCGGTGCGGCCGTCAACGAAGGTTTGGTGGTATTCGTCGGTCATGGCAAAGATGAAACACAGTAGTATAGTGACTGCGCAAGACAGTAGATATTTCTTGCTTCCAAAAATTACGCGACTAATAGTGAGCAGGAGTAGTGCCAAGACAAAATACACTGTGGCGTGGATGACTTTGCGGAGTGGCGCATTGATAAGCTCGGCGGCTCTGGCGAGCTTTTCGTCATCTGGGTGAGAGTCGGTAATCCCAGCTTCGTTGGTGGCGTCAAGAACCTTGACGATAGCTTGCTCTACAATTCCCTTGCTTTTGCCGTTGGAATTTTCCGAACTCATGCCGGAAAGGTTAAAAATGGTGGTGCACCAAGCGATAATGATGGCAGCGACAATGCCGATGAAGGTGAGTTTTTTCTTGTTCATATGTTTTACGTCTCGTAATAGTATGACGTTTCAAGACCTTTGAAGACGTTAGCTTCAGAAAAATCGTCAGTGAGATTATTCTCTAGTAGCGTCTTGAGCTCCAATGCGTTAACTGGGCCACGCTCCATGGCTTGAAGGTATAATGTCTTGTCAATTCTCTCCCAGTTGACGATTTTGCTGAGATTATTACGCAACATGAGGTCTAGCCAGATACGGGTGCTGCGCCCATTGCCTTCCAAAAATGGGTGCGCGATGTTTATTTCGATATATTTGTTAATAATTTCATCAAAGGTGGAATTTGGCATGGAGTCGATTTTTGCGAGTACCTCAGACAGATACAGAGTATTCGCAAAGCGGAAATTACCTTTAGAAATATTCTGCTTACGAATTTGTCCAGCAAAATCATAAAGTCCACTAAATAGTGCTTGGTGGATTTTTTGCAGGCTATGTGTGGTACCATCAGATAATTGGTTAATGTTTGGGCTGTTCAAAAGCTGTTTGGCATTTTCTAGGCTTTTTTGATCAAGTTCGTTTAGCATACTTATATTATACCATATTACAGCTTCGTCCTATTCTCCAACGCCGCCGACAATGTAATCTGATCGGCATAGCTCAAATCCACACCTAGTGGCAAGCCACGAGCGAGGCGGGTGACTTTGACGTCGGGATGTTGCTCGTGGAGCATTTTTTGTAGCAAAAGCGCGGTGGATTCCCCTTCTACACTGGGGTTGGTGGCGATAATAATCTCTTGTACATTGTCGGGTTCGATGCGGGCTAATAATTCTTTGATATGGAGCTGGTCGGCGGTGATGCCGTCAATTGGACTAATAGCGCCGCCAAGCACGTGATACGTACCCTTAAATTGTTTGGTTTGCTCCAGCGCATAAATATCGAGTGGTTCCTCCACGACTAAAATCGTGGATTTGTCGCGCGTGGGGTCATTATAAAGTGATGAGACCTCCTCGTCAGCATCAATCAAGGCAAAAGTCACGGGGCAAGATTTGACACCATTGTGGAGGTTCACTAGGGTTTCGGCAATCTCGGTGCTGATGCGGGGGCTGCTTTTGAACAAATAGTAAGCATAGCGCTCCGCGGTGCGGGCGCCCACGCCGGGCAAATGGCCGAGAGATTCAATCGTGTCTTGCAGTGCCTGGGGTAACATATCTATTCTCCCGATTCTAGGTAAGTTGTGTCGTTTAGATGTTTGAGGGCTTTGGTGGAATCAACCTTAGCCAAAGCGTTTAGTTTTTGTTTGGCTGATTGGCGCAAGATCTCTAGCCTAGTTTGCGCGTCTACTTTATCACGAATAAGCTCTGCACTTTGCACTTGAAGCATTTCCATTACGAGTAGCTCATTAATGCTGGCACTGTCGCGAATATTTTCTCCTCTTTTGGCGCGTTCGGGGTTTGTTTTACGCCATCCTGCGGCAGTCATACCAAATAACGCAAGATTGATAATGTCGGCTTCGCTAGCATATTTGTACCCAGCTTTCCATGGTATTGTATCCGGAATGATTATTTCCTTGATTGCGTCAGTGTGGATGGTATAGGTTGCACTAGCTAAGGCGCGGCGCATATCCCATTCCAACTGGTATTGATTGGACTCGATTTGCTTTAAACGTTCGTAATCTTTAATAAGATAAAGTTTGAAAGCTGGACTAATCCACATACCGAATTCAAATGCGATGTCTTTATGCGCGAACGTGCCACCATATCGTCCAGCGGTAGCTTTAAGTCCGATTGCGTTAGTGCGCTCACACCATTCTTTGACGCTAAGCTTAAAATTGTTTAACCCAACTTTACCTTTAATTATGGCGGATTCGCCATAATTAAAGGTAGGGTTATTCATGCGCTCCCAAATATCTAGAAACTCTACAGTGTTTCTGTTCCGTAACCAATCCGAGATGAAAAAATCCCCATCCTTATTTTTGATTATATCTGTTAATGAGATATAATCCTCACCATCAATATCCCTGACTGCAATTTCGGTATTATCGACTTTTAGCTGACGTTTCTTCTTAAACATTTTACCTCTTTTATTATCTATAATTATAGCACAAAATTGAGCTCATCGATAATGATGAGCTCAATATGCCACAAGTTTTTGCGATTAACGCTTTGAGAACTGCTCTTTCTTGCGGGCAGAGCGCAAACCGTATTTCTTGCGTTCCTTTTCGCGTGGGTCACGCTTGAGGAAGCCAGCTTTCTTCAAGACTGGGCGCAAGTCGGCCATCTCAGTGGTCAAAGCCTTGGACAAGGCAAGCTTAATTGCGTCTACCTGGCCAGCCAAGCCACCACCAGCAACACGAATCGAAACATCGTATTCGTTTTGCTTCTCGGCGAGTGCTAGAGGGTCGGTAATCTCAGCAAGCATGCTCTTGTTGCCAGAAAGATACTCTAGCGCAGGCTTGTCATTGATAGTGATATTCCCTTTGCCTTTGTAAAGACGGACGCGAGCAGTGGCTGCTTTGCGGCGACCAAGGCCGTAAATGTAGGATTCTTTTGTAGCCATTACTTAATCTCCTTTGGGTTTTGGGCCGTATGCGCGTGCTCGGCGCCATCAAAGACGCGGAGGCGAGCCAAACGGTCGGCGGCCAATTTATTCTTTGGCAACATGCCCTTGACGGCGTGCTCGATTGCAACTTTTGGATCTTTTTCGATAACTTCCTCAAGTTTCAATTCGGTGAGGCCACCTGGGAAACTGCTATGGCGATAATACATTTTATCGACCATCTTGTTGCCAGTAACTTGAATATTTTTGGCATTGATAACAACGACATAGTCGCCATTGTCGACGTGTGGGGTGAAAGTAGTTTTGCTTTTACCAATCAACTTGTCGGCGATGACCACAGCGAGCTTGCCGAGTGGCATGCTGCCGGCGTCAATCAAATACCATTCGCGGCTGATTTCTGAGCCTTTTTGGCTATAAGTTTTCATTTATTTCCCCTCCTTTTTGGATAGGTCAATGTTGTCGACAAAACTAATCGTGCCCATTTCGGTGTTGTCGCCCTTGCGGAAGCCGGCCCGCTCAATGCGGAGATAGCCAGAATCGCGCTTGATTTGTGGAGCGATAACATCCATCAGCAAATCAGCAGACTTGATATCGTCCAAGCGGCTGATGAGCAAGCGACGGTTGGCTAGGCCACCACGCTTAGCGATGGTAATTAGTTTTTCGGTATCGCGACGGATTTCTTTGGCCCGAGCCAAAGTGGTCGTAATCGATTGGTGCTCGATTAGCGCTTTCATAAGCCCACGCCGTAGCGCTCGTCGCTGGTCGGTTTCGCGGCCGAATTTGCGGCCCTTGTATCCATGACGATGCATTTTACAATAACTCCGTTAGTTTCTCTTTAACTTCGTCCAATGCCTTGCTACCGAAGCCTTTGAGATCTTTGAGATCAACTTCAGACAACGCTACGAGGTCGCGGACGGTCTTGATATCATTGTTGACGAGTGCGTTAGCAGTACGAGCAGAAAGGCCAAGCTCTTCGATTGGGAGGGCTAAGCCGGAATCATCAGCTTCGGACTCGACGCCTGGAGCTGGTGCACTTTCGACGGTAGTACCATTAGCTAATGCAGTATATTGGTTTACCAAGATAGCATTGGCTTCTTCGAAAGCCTCTTGTGGAGTGATGGTACCATCAGTATCGACGGTAATCGTCAACTGCTGCAAGTTGGTATCTTGGCCAACGCGGGTATTTTCAACCTTGAAGCGAACGCGAAGAACTGGGCTAAAGACAGCATCGAGCGCAATCATGTCGCTGTGGATGCGGTCGTTAGATGACTTCTCGATTGACAAGTAACCGCGGCCAGTCTCGATGACAAAGTTCATCTTGAGGGTGAAATTCGGGTCATCGATGTGGCAGATAATTTGGTTAGGGTTGCCAACTTCTACGCCAGCTGGGAGTTTGATATCACCAGCAGTCACAGTGCCGTCTTTACCGGCATTTTTACCTTTAATTTCAAAAGCAACTTCGACTGGTTCGTCGGAATGTGACTTGAGGCGGATATTTTTGAGGTTGAGCATGACGTCAACGATGTCTTCACGAATACCAGCTACAGGAGCGTATTCGTGGTTAGTACCTTCAATGCTAAATGCAGTGATAGCGGCACCTTTGATGCTAGAGAGTAAAACGCGGCGAATTGAGTTGCCTAAGGTGTTGCCGTACCCATAGAACAATGGGCGAATCACGAATTCAGCGCTGTTGTCACCCAATTGGTTGACTTCGGCTAAATTGGCTTCGTGGATAACTTTTGTAGTCATTTTCCTCCTTAGCGTGAGTAGTACTCAACGATTAGTTGTTCATTAATGCCGGCTTCTGCCTCTTCGCGTTTTGGTAAGCCAGTAATTTCAATTTTCATTTTCTTCGGATCGGATTTGAGCCAACTAAGCGGAGTAGTTGCCGCACCGCTGACTACACTCTCAATATTCTTGAAGTATTCAGATTTTTGGGACTTTGGACGGACCTCCAAGACGTCGCCTGGTTTGAGGCGGATGGACGGAATGTCAACCCGGCGTCCGTTAAGCAAGAAGTGGCCGTGAGATACCAGCTGCCGGGCTTGGCGGCGAGTGCCGGCGAAACCAGCGCGGTAAACGGCGTTATCAGCACGACGCTCGAGGTATTGCAAGAGGTTTTCACCAGCGAGACCGTCGGCGCGGGCAGCTTCTTTCATTAACTTTGCAAATTGCTTTTCTAGCAAACCGTACAAACGGCGGACTTTTTGCTTTTCGCGGAGCTGAGTCAAGTATAGACTACCACCACGCACGCGCATATCAGCGTGTTCGCCGGGAATGCCAGACTTTTTGGCCATGACCTTGTGGGCTTTTGGAGCCAAAGCGTAGCCTTCGCGACGACTTTGTTTAACAATTGGAGAAATATCTCGTGCCATTACGGTTTCCTCTCTCCCTTAGGACGCACGCCACCGTGCGCGATTGGGGTAACATCAGTAATACTGTCAATTTTGATACCGACGGACGATACGGCGCGGATAGCGCTGTCGCGACCAAGACCGATACCACTTACGTAAACATCGACACTATTGAGACCATGTTCGCGTTTGGCGATTTCGAGGGCCTTCTCAGCAGCAATTTGAGCGGCGTATGCAGTGCCTTTCTTGCTACCGCGGAAGCCGTTAGCGCCGGCAGAGCTAGCTGCGAGTGCACCACCGGACTTGTCGGTAATGGTAATGATAGTATTGTTGAAGGTAGCCTGGATGTGTACTTGACCAGAAGTTACAACCCGCTTGCCTTTTTTGCCTTTGACTTTGGTCTTGGTGACCTGCTCCTCGGCAACAGGAGCATCTAGATTCTTTTCAATCTCTTCTGTCATTTTTATACTCCTATTTCCTAAGTCTTACTTGCCGCCTTTGGCTGAGCACCACCTACAGCAATCGCTTTACCCTTGCGAGTACGTGCATTCGTGCGGGTACGTTGACCATTGACTGGCAAACCAGCCTTGTGGCGGACACCTTTGTAGGAGTTAATGTCTTTGAGACGTTTGATATTATTGGTAACGAGGCGTTTCAGATCACCCTCGACGGTGCATTTAGCACTAATCAAGTCGTTAATTTTCTGAACTTCAGCCTCGGTGAGATCTTTCACCCGAGTGGTAGGCTCAATCTTGGCCTCCGCAAGGATGGCTTTACTCGTTGTGCGACCAACTCCATAAACATAAGTCAGTGCAATCCACACTTGCTTTTCGTTAGGAATGGTCACGCTAGCAATTCTTGCCATGCTTAACCCTGCCTTTGCTTATTCTTAGGTTTTTTCTTGTTGATGACTCGGAGCACACCTTTGCGGCGCACAATGATGTCATCAGGGGAGATTTTTTTAACACTTGCACGTACTTTCACAGTGTCAAAACCCTTTCCGTTACCTGTTGCAATACTTCCAACACAATCTGGTTGCGCGCGGATATTGTAAATATTACAGCACTTAATATTATTACTGCAGGCGGAAGCTGATTCTACCCTTTGACAGATCGTAAGGGGTTAGCTCAACTTCGACCCGGTCTCCCGGCACCAAGCGGATAAAATTCTTGCGCATCCGTCCGCTCATGTGTGCAATGATATTATGACCGTTCTCAAGCTCCACCCGAAATTGGGTGTTAGGCAAAGACTCAACAACTTTGCCCGTGAGCTTGATAACTTCCTTTTGGCTAGTGCTTGAAGAAGCCTTAGCCTTGGCAGTTTGTTTTTGACTAGTCATAAATTACCTTTTCATTGTAGCACGGATTAGCGAACTTGTAAATACTTTTCTTGGGCCGCTTGAGCTAAGTCTTTATGCCCTGCAAAAAGTTTTTACAAGTTAAGTGCAGATTAATTGATGGTTTCAAGTAGCGCGCGGACAAAGAAGCGCTGGGAATAAGTCTTACTCTTGGCCCACCAGTCGCCAGTGCAAGTAATGATAGTGAGCGACCCTTGGCCACGGTTAGGTGAATCGAAGGCGGTAGTCATATAATTGTTAGCATCCTCGCCTAAGTTTTTGGTGGCGGTGTCGGTGACGCGGTAGGTATAGACGACGGGTTCTTCACCTTCGGCGGCACCCATTTCGATAGTGATAATGTCACCTACGGCAATGCCACGGTTGTAGCCGGTGCGGGGTGGGAGATTGCCAAAAATACCGATATTGGTGAAACCGCCGTGGCCGTCAAAAACAGACACACCGTCGCTACCGGGAAGCGCGCTACCGTTATACCAACCTACATTATATATATTATATGGCGTGGAAAGTTCACCAGTGGTCTTGAGGCCAATCTCAACGATGCGGGCATTGTGGATACCGATGTTGGGGATGGAAAAGTAGCGTGGCTTACCGGGCGCGACGGTATATTCGGTGATTTCTTGTGCGGTAGGTTCAGTCTCGTCGACTTCTTCGTCGATTTTGTTGACAGGGGTGATGTTGGCAGTGTGACGTTCGCTGCCTTCCATACGCTCAAGATAACTATGTTCCCAAATGGCGACGCGAGCAAAGAAAATAGTAGCTAGTAATATTATGACACCAAAAGCAATGTAGCTGGGACGAAGGTAAATGGGGCGAACCTTAGGCAGATGTAGTGAAGGATCTTTGGCGGATACCTTTTTTTGGTTTGCTACTTTGGTCGGTTCTTTTGCTATGCCCACTTTTACTTGTCCTTATTAAATTATTTATATTCGTCGTATGTCACCATCAAAGCGCGGGAATTGAGTTGACGGATGTTCTCGAGAGCTATGGTTACTACGAGGAGAAGACCGGTACCAGATAGCGAAAGTCCGAGCGGTGCACCAGAAATGACGATGAAGATATAATCGGTAATAAATGGTAACATGGCAATTAAACCGAGGGCAAGAGCTCCGAAAAGGTTGAGGCGGTTGATAGTCTTACCAAGATATTCGGCAGTTTGCAGGCCGGGGCGTACACCTTCAATGAAAGCACCTTGTTTTTGGAGGTTATCGGCGATTTCCTTAGTGTTGAAGATAATGCTAGTGTAGAAATAAGTAAACAAAACTACAAGAATGAAATAGACAGCTGGATAGAAGAACCATTGCAGTGTGATGCCATTGGGGTAAAGGCTAGAGAAGTTTTGCTGAGATGGAGCAGTAAATAAAGCGGAAAGTGTGGCGCCAAAGGTGCTCCCGGGATTAGCAGTCTGGAACAATTGGCCAATTAAAGCCGGCAAAGATAGGAAGGCTGTCGCAAAGATGACTGGCACAACGCCAGCAGCAATGAGCTTGAGAGGCAAGATAGACTTGATACCACCGTAAGCACTGTTGCCGTGAACGCGCTTGGCGTAGTTGATAGTGACGATACGCTGCGCTTCGTTGAGCTTGACAAGGAAGTAGATTACAATAACGATAGCTATGGCGAAGCCGACAACAATCCAGAAAATTACAGGATTAACTGGAAGGTTGAGCCAACCGAATAACGAAAGCGAACCCTCAGAGGTGTCAAAGAGTGCAGAACCAAGTGTGGCTAAAGTGGTGGGTAGTTGTGAGATGATAGAAGTGAAGATAACGATTGAAATGCCGTTGCCAATTCCCTGCTCTGTGATAAGTTCGCCGAACCACATTAGGATAATTGATCCAGCAGCCATGGCAGTGACAGAAAGCATCCAGTCAGTCGCGGTTGGCGTATAGGAAAGACCGCTAGATCCGAGCACGGACTGGTACAGGATGAAGATATAAATGATGGATTGGAAGATAGCAAGCGGTACGGTGAGAATGCGGGTCCACTGGCTGATTTTGCGCCGGCCAGTTTCACCATCTTGAGAGAGTTCCTCGAGGCGTGGAATAGCTTTGGTGACAAGTTGCACAGCAATTTGGGCGGTAATATATGGTGATAATCCTACGAGTAAAATCGAGAATGATGTAAGGCCGCCACCAGAAATTAAGTTGAGGAAACCACCAAAGTCAGACTGAGAGATTAGAGTCTGGACGGCGTCCTGAAAAGTCTTGGGTTCACCAAATGGCACTGGAATGTGTGCTAAAAAGCGATACATCACAAGTAGGCCGAGTACAATAAAAATGCGTTTAAGCATATCTTTATTTTTGAATGACTTGAAAATATTTTTGAAATTCATGAGATTCCCTGATTACTCCGTATGCTAACTATTATAGCACAAAAAAGTGAATAGTCGTTAAACTATTCACTTTTTATATTTTTAGGCCTCTTTTTTCTCAGCGATACGCTTTGGTACGGTAACTTTTTTGAAGGTGCCGCCAGCTTTTTTGATAGCCTCAACTGCAGTTTTGCTAGCAAACTGAGTTTCTAGCTCAACTTTAGCAGTCAATTCACCGCGAGAAATGATTTTGACTTTGGCGTATGGGTTTTCAATCAAACCTTTGTCGGCCAGGACGAAGTTGTCAATCTTGCCTGTAAAGCCATTTAGGCGGTCGGTATAAACCACTACGGCTTTATCATGCAAACTCTTGAAACCTTTGAGTTTTGGGATAGCTTGCATAATAGCGCGTTGGCCACCCATGAAACCTGCAGGCATCTTGCTGTGACCAGTACGAGCCTTTTGACCCTTGGTGCCACGGCCAGCAGTCTTACCGCGGCCAGCAGAGATACCACGGCCGGCACGAACTGGACGAGTATTGCGATTAACTTGCAAATCGTTGTACTTCATTATTTATCCTCCTTCTTTGCGGTGGATTTTTTGGTCTCAGCCTTTTTGCCAGTATTGCCAACCCATTCGCTGCGTGGGGTTTGCTGACGCAAGCCTTCAACAACGGCGTAGGCAATGTTGACTTTGTTGGTGCTACCAAGACTCTTGGAAATCAAGTTCTTGATACCAGTGAGACCAATGATGCTACGTACTACGCCACCGGCAATAATACCGGTACCAGGAGCAGCTGGTTTCATCAAGATGTCGGCGCCAGTGGCTCGAGTTTCAACTTCGTGACAGATAGTCTCGCCATCCATGTTGAACTCAATCATGTTTTTCTTGGCTTTGGTAGTAGCTTTTTGGACGGCGGTAGTAACGTCGCCACCTTTGGCGATACCGATGCCAATCTTGTTTTTGTGGTTACCCATGGCGACAAGAGCCTTGAAGCGCATGCGACGACCACCTTTGACGGTGCGAGACACGCGGTCGATATTGATAGTGACGGTATCAAACTCTTTTGGAGTAGTATCCATGTTACGGTTGCGATCGCGACGACCGTTGCGGCGAGGCATGGCCTTGCCATTGATGTCTTTGCGAGCGCGAGTAGCAGCCGTCTCGTCGGTCATCTTGAGAGTACCGGACTTGTTGACGACTTTTGCGTTCTTATCAGCATCAGCCATATTAGAACTCCAATCCTTCCTTGCGGGCGGCATCTGCGAGTGCAGAGAGGCGGCCGGCATATAATTTTGCTCCACGGTCGAAAACGACAGTCTTGATTTTGGCCTTTTTGGCTTTGTCGGCAATTTCTTTGCCAATAGCGGCAGCTTTTTCGGTTTTGGTGCCAGTTAGCTTGCTACCAACAGTAGTGGCATAAGCCAAAGTAGCACTTTTGTCGTCGTCGATAATTTGTGCAGTGATGTGCTGATTGCTAATGTGTACGCTGAGGCGTGGGCGTTCAGCGGTGCCATGAATCTTAGCACGAGTGCGCTTTGCACGAAATACATTATTCATTATTTCTTACCAGCCTTTCCTGCCTTGCGAAGGATAACTTCGTCAGCATATTTAATACCCTTGCCCTTGTATGGTTCAGGTTTCTTCAATGCGCGGATTTCTGCAGCGACTTGACCAACTTGTTGTTTGTCGATGCCGCTGACGGTGATGGTCATCTTGTCAGTCTTGAGCTCAATACCTTCTGGAGCTTTGTACTTGACTGGGTGAGAAAAGCCGAGGGCCATCTCAATTTCCTTTGGACCACCAGAGAGGCGAAAACCGACACCGTTGATTTCGAGTTGTTTCTCAAAACCTTTGGTAACGCCTTGAACAGCGTTGTTGAGCAAAGCACGTTGTAAACCGTGCCAAGCGCGAGATTTTGGTTCGTCATTGTCACGCGTGACGACGACTTGGTTGTCTTCGATAGCGACTTTGACGCTTTTCTGAAGCGGAACAGTGAGTGAACCCTTAGGCCCCGCGACAACAATATCTTTGTCGCCGACCGTGATTGTCACTCCCGCCGGAATGTCGATGGGTTGTTTTCCGATACGACTCATATTTTTCCTTTCATTAAAATTTAATAAACTTTCACTAAGATTTCGCCACCAAGGTGTTGCTTCTTAGCTTCTTTGCCAGTCATAATTCCCTTTGAGGTGGAAATTAAGACGCAACCGCGACCAGATTTGACAACTGGAATTTCCTCGGAGCCAACGTAGACGCGGCGACCAGGTTTGGAAACTTTGGTGATCTCGTTGATGCGAGCGATGCCGCCTTCTGGGCAAATCACAACGTGGAGGATGCCGCGAGGCTTGGCTTCTTCGATTTCGTAGCTATCGATGTAGCCAGCACCTTTGAGACCTTCGGTCACGGCAACTTTCAATTTGCTGGTTGGGACGCGAATTTCGGTTTTGCCAACCATAATAGCGTTGCGAATACGGGTGATGAGATCGGCGATTTGATCAGTTGATTGTAATGACATATTCTTCTCCTTTCTCCTACCAGCTACTCTTAGTTACGCCTGGGATTTCACCCTTAGAGGCTTTTTCGCGGAAGTTAATACGGCTGAGGCCAAAGTAGCGCATATAGCCACGGGGACGACCGTCGAGCATGTCGCGGTTCTTCAACCGAGTTGGGCTGGCGTTGCGCGGCAACTTTTGTAGACCTTCAAGATCACCAGCGGCCTTTAGTTCAGCACGCTTTGCTTTATATTTTTCGTACATCTTGCGCCGCTTTTCATCGCGGAGGACAGCAGACTTCTTAGCCATTATTTGTTCTCCTTTTCAAACGGCATGCCAAACGCTTCTAACAATTTGGTGCTCCCTTCTTTAGACCCATTCTTGATGATAAAAGTAATCTCGAGACCGTGTAAAACTGCAGCATCTTCGAAAGTAATTTCGGGGAAGACAGTTTGCTCTTTGAGACCAAGGCTGTAGTTACCTTGTTTGTCAAAGGCTTTGCGGCTAACACCGTGAAAGTCACGGACATGTGGCAAAGCGATGTTAATCAAACGGTCAACAAATTCATACATTTTATCATTACGCAAAGTGGTAAGGTAACCAACTGGCGCACCCATGCCCTTACGAATTTTGAAGGTAGCAATGGATTTCTTAGCGAGACGACTAGTAGTGGCCTGACCAGTAATTTTGGTCAAGGTTAGCTCGACAGTCTCGGTGAATTTCTTATCTTCACGCTTTTTGCCAACACCAGAAGAAATTACGACTTTCTCAAGTTTTGGTACTTGGTTGATGTTGCTCAGACCAAGTTCTTCCTTGAGTTGCTTGGCGATTTTCTCGTTGTATAACGCTTTGAGGCGTGGAGTAACTTTTACGTCAGCCATTACTTATCCTCCTTCTTGAGGTTGGACATGTGGATACCAACATGGATATCTTTTTTGCCACCTTTAGGATTAAATTGAGTAGCTTTCATGTGGCGAGTGCGAACTTGTAAGTCTTTAAGCATAGCTTTGCCAGCTTTCTTGTCGACTTTGACAATTTCAGCAACTTTGCCTTTGAGGTTACCGGCGAGTACTTTGACTTTGTCGCCTACTTTGAGACTTTTGGCCATATTATAGTACCTCCGGAGCTAAGCTGATAATTTTATTGAAGCCGAGGTCACGCAACTCGCGAGGGACTGGTCCGAAAACGCGAGTACCCTTTGGAGTTTTGTCATCATTGACCAAGACAGCAGCGTTGTCGTCGAAGCGGATGGTGGAACCATCGGGGCGACGAATCTGCTGACGAGTGCGTACGATGACGGCACGCACAACGGCTTTTTTCTTAACGTTGCCAGTTGGGCTGGCGTCTTTGACGCTACAAGTGACAATGTCACCCACGCGGGCATAGCGAGCGCGCGTACCACCAAGGACCCGGATTACACCAAGTTCTTTGGCGCCACTGTTGTCAGCGACTTTTAATCTAGTTTCCTGTTGAATCATTTATTTCTCCTCCCCTTCGACTTGTTCGGTCTGACCCAAAACTTCATCCTTCAACTCGACGGTGCCATGTGACTTCTCAAGAACCTTGACAAGCTTGTAGCTCTTGGTCTTGGAAATCGGGCGGCAGGCTTCGATAAGAACTTTGTCGCCGACACCAGCCTCGTTTTTCTCGTCATGGGCAGTATATTTGCGAGTCTTGGTGTATTGCTTGCGGTAAAGTGGATGAGTTTCGCGGCTTGCGATAGAGACAGTGATAGTCTTGTCGCGCTTTGCAGAGCTCACAATTCCTTGCAATTCTCCAGCCATCTTAAAACTCCTCTTTCTTAATAATTTTGGTGCGTACTGGAAGCTTGTGGCCAGCTAGGCGGAATGCCTCTTTGGCTTGTTCTTCAGTAACATCAGCGATTTCAAACATCACGGTGCCAGCTTTGACCTTGGCGACGTAGAACTGTGGCTCACCTTTACCACTACCCATCTTGACATCAAGTGGTTTCTTGGTAACTGGTGTGTGTGGGAAAATCCTAATCCAGATTTTACCGCCACGCTTTACGTAACGCGTGATTGCTTGACGAGCGGCCTCGATTTGACGGCTAGTAACGCGTTCGTTGTCGAGCGACATTAAGCCCCAATCACCGAAAGCAACGTAATTGCAACGGCTAGCGATACCCTCGTTCTTGCCCTTGCGGACTTTGCGGTGCGCCTCGCGGCGCGGTGTCATAATTGCCATTTTATTTCTCCCCCTTGTAAATCCAAACTTTTACACCAACGATACCGGCTACGGTCTTGGCATGACAAACGTAGAAATCTACGTCAGCACGTAAAGTGTGTAGGGGTACGGAACCTTCAATGAACTTCTCGCGGCGACTCATTTCAGCACCGTTCAAACGTCCAGAAACTTCGACGCGGATACCTTTGGCGCCAGCGTTCATAGTGGACTGGCAGGCCATCTTGACGGCGCGACGGAAGTTCATGCGCTTGCCGAGCTGGAAGCCAATATTCTCAGCCACCAATTTGGCAGACAATTCTGGTTTCTTGACTTCTTCAACATTGATGCGGATTGGCCCTTTGACGATTTTTTCGAGTTCTTTCTTGAGCTCGTTGATTCCGGCGCCTTGCTTGCCGATAACGGCACCAGCTTTGGCGGTTAGAATTGTAATAGTAGTCAAGTTGGCGCTACGCTCAATGTCGATGCGCGCGATGGTTGGGCGGCTACTGAAACGCTGCTCAATGATGTCGCGGATTTTCGCATCTTCTACCAGCCAGTGACGGAAGTCGGCCTTGCGGGTGAACCACTTGGAAGACCAATCCTTGCTGATCTGGAGGCGATAAGAAACCGGGTTAACTTTCTGACCCATTACTTATTCTCCTTTCCATCTTCTTTTTCTGCCTTGGCTGCGGTTTTCTTAACCTTTTCTTCGCCAGCAACTTCGACAAAGATGTTGCTAGAGATTTTTTCGAACGGCAAGGCGCGACCACGGGAAGCTGGAACATAGCGACGCATGCGAGTACCAGCAGTGACGCTGATGCGGGCGATACGAATGGTCTTTGAATCGATGCTGACGCTAGAGTTGTTTAACAAGTTGGCGGTGGCAGATTCAATTGCCTTACGTACGGCGCGAGCAGCGCGACGTGGAGTATTTTCTAGAATGACGACAGCGTCAGCGACGTAGCGGTCGCGAGCAAGACTGGCAACGACACTAGCTTTGCGGGGTTGGCTGTCAACGCCTTTGATAACGGCATGTGCAAAATGGGTAGTCATAATTATTTACCTCCCTTTGCGGCTTCAGCAGCTTTTTTACCGCCGTGGCGCTTAAATTTGCGAGTCGGGGCGAACTCACCGAGCTTGTGCCCGACCATATTCTCGCTCACAAAAACTGGGACATGAACTTTACCATTATGTACGGCGATAGTGCGGCCAACCATTTCTGGAGAAATTGTTGACTGACGAGCCCAGGTCTTGATCACGGTGCGGTCCTCGGTAGAGAGGGCAGCAACTTTCTTCGCGAGCTTGTAGTCCACGAATGGACCTTTTTTCAGACTCCGAGACATTATTTCCTCTTTCCTTCGTGGCGACTGCGCACGATCAGTTTATTAGTTTTCTTATTATGACGGGTGCGATATCCGAGTGTCAACTGGCCCCATGGAGTACGTGGAGCTTTACCAGTACCGTGGCGGCCACCGTCACCACCACCGTGTGGGTGGTCAGTAGCGTTCATTACAACACCACGAACAGTTGGGCGAATACCTTTGCGACGACGACGACCAGCGGCACCGATTTTGATGTTCTGATGTTGTTCGTTGCCAACTGTACCAATGGATGCTTCACAGTTTACGAGGACTTTGCGCATTTCGCCAGATGGCATCTTGAGGGTGGCGTAGCCATTCTCTTTAGCCATGAGCTGAACATTGGTACCAGCAGAGCGAGCGATTTGAGCGCCGCGGCCTGGGGTAAGCTCAATAGCGTATATGAAAGTACCAACTGGGATATTTTCGAGTGGCATGCGGTTGGAAGCTTCAATAGGGGCATCCTTGCCAGTGGCAAAAGTCATGCCTTTCTTCATGTTGTTGTCGGCAATAACGTAATAATAAGTATCGTTTTGATCTTTGACGCGAGCAATACGGGCGCTGCGGTTTGGATCATACTCGATTTCCATCACAGTAAACTGACTGTCTACTGGAAGACTGTAAGTGACGATACGATAGTGGCGCTTGACGCCGCCGCCACGATGGCGAACGGTGATGCGGCCTTGGTTGTTTTTGCCGGCCATTTGCTTTTTGCTCGCGAGCAAAGACTTGAACGGTTTTTTGGTCGTAATCTGGTCAAAATCTTGCGTGGTCTTTTGGCGCTGAGCAGGAGTAGTTGGGCGATAGGCTTTAATACTCATTATTTCTTCTCCTCTTTGGCCTTAGTCTCTGCCTTTGCGACCTTTTTCTCGGCTTTTTCAGCCTTCTTGGCAGCTTTCTTTTCGACTTTTTCTTCTTTAGCATCAGCTTTCTTGTCGTCAGCTTTGGCTTCTTCGAAGACTGGAATCTTGTCACCTTCTTTCACGGTAATGTAGGCAACTTTGTGGTCCTGGCGGAAAGTGGTACCAGGGTAAGCGTGCTTACCGCGGCTGAAACGGGTTGGTTTGCCCTTGCGGATGCTGGTGCGAACATTAACAACCGTGACCTTGAAAGCTTCGGCGATAGCCTTAGCAATAGCCTGTTTGCTAGCAGTCTTTGGTACGAAGAAGATATAAGTGTTCTGAGTTTGAGCTACGTAAGCCTTCTCAGTAGCGCGTGGAACAATCATTATGCTTCCTCCTTATCTAGTAGCCAGTTTTCGGTATCCTTCAAGGCAGTTTCGCTGAAGACAATGGCGTCGGCATTTAGGATGTCGAAGACATTGAGATAGGTGGCGCGGACTAGCTTGAGGTTGGCGATGTTGTTGGTGGCGCGGAGTACTTCTGGAGCCTTTTCCGAAACAACCATCAATACATTTTTGTCAGCCAAGCCAAGATCTTTCAATTTCTTGGCGACTTCTTTGGTTTTGCCAGTAGTAGCGACGCCTTCAATCAAGATAGCCTTGTCGGCGTTCTTGAGGCTGAGAGCCTGGCGAACAGCGGTTTTCTTGGCGTTCTTGCTGAGTTTCTTGGTGAAGTTTTCTTCACCGGTGCGACCGAAGGCTACACCACCATGGCGCCAGATTGGGTTGCGGGTCGAACCAAAACGTGCGCGACCAGTACCCTTCTGCTTCCATGGCTTTTTGCCGCCACCACGGACTTCACCACGCTTCAAAGTTTTAGCGTGAGAACTGCGGGAGTTGGCAAGATATGCATCGTAAGCGGTCTTGAGGAGTTCGTGATTTTGAACATCCAGACCGAAAATGTCTTTATTCAAATCAGCCATATTACTCCTTTCCCTCGATAGTTACGATACCTTTTTTCGGGCCAGGCACTGCGCCCTTCAAGCCGATGAGATTATTTTCGGCATCAATATAGGCAACTACCAAATTCTTGACGGTTACCTGATCGTGGCCCATGCGGCCTGGCATCTTTTTGCCTTTGAAAACTTTTTGCGGGTACATTGAGCCGATTGAACCGACGCGACGAATGTTGCCCTTGAAACCGTGCGTATTGCGCGATTCGTTAAAGTTCCAGCGTTTGACAGTACCAGCGTAGCCTTTACCCTTGGAGATTCCAGTGACCTGGACTTTGTCCCCAATTTTAAAGTTTTCGACGCTGACTTTGTCGCCGACTTTGAGTTCAGGAGTTTCCTCAACGCGAAACTCATGTAGAACCTTTGGAGTGACTCCAGCCGCTTTGACGTGGCCAGAAACCGACTTGCTCAGATTCTTACCCTGACCGTACCCCAGTTGCACAGCGTTATAACCGTCGGTTTCGACAGTCTTAATCTGAGTCACTGTGGAGGGGTCGGCTTGCAAAACCGTGACTGGAGTCACGATACCGTCGTCGCCGATGATCTGGGTCATACCAATTTTGGTGCCGATGATGACTTGCATCCTGTTCCTTTCCCTTATAGACACACGAAATCTAGACTAATGAGTGGTTCCCTTTGGCAAAATCGGCTCAGGTGAGTGGAGATTGCGGCGAGGCCTACCCTATCGTCTAGCTACCGTATGTCTGTTTATTAGACTATACGTGTTCATTGTAGCATACTTTTCCCAGAAAAACAAGGGTTTTATGAGAAAAGTAGTTGATTTTCTGCTAAAAGTGTTGTAGAATTGATGTGACGTGCACAGAATTGTATGTAATTACGGTTGATTGTGTCGCGAAAATTATTAGAAGGGATGTGATTTATTTGAAAAAGCGTAACTTTTTCGCAATTCTGGCGGCTGGCGCAGCTATTACTGTGGTAGCTCAGGCTCTGTACAAGTGGTTATTAGGTGAACCCGATGAGGATTACGACTGCGATTGTGCGGATGACTATGAGGAGCAGGAAGATGAGGCTATGGAAGCGGCTTACGATGAAGGCTTTGCGGACGGAATTAACTGTGATTATCAGGGATGCAATCCGGCAGCACAGGTTTTGCAGGCAGAGTTGAGCGGGATGTTGGATGAGTGCGCAGCATGTCAGTGCAGGATTGGTGATGAGCCTGAGGAGGAGGCTGGTGAGTCTGAAGATGACAAAAGCCCGGAAGAACAGCAGGCTGAACAATAGTTCACCTTTTGGACGGTAGCTCAAGACAGCGTGAAATAATTTCATAATACCTTGGTAGCGAAATGCTGCCAGAAGTTATTGGGTTATAACCCAACCTTAAAGGGTGCCACAGTTTGTGGCACCCTTTAAAATGCCGTTGACTTTTATTAGGATGTGTGCTATAATGAGAGGATAGGTATTGTAACTTTTTGACTTTATTGCACCTAGGACTTTGGGAAGGAGATGATGTATTCAATGTCCTCGGAAGTATTTGGTAGATGGATAATATTGGCTGCCAAAATCTATGCGGTGTATTTCGTAGTGATGTTTGTCGGGTTTGGCATAATACTTACGGTTTATACCTTGGTGGAGACTTGGCGCGAGAGAAAAGGGGGTGATAAGGATGACCGTGAAGGAAGTCTGTGAAAGCGTATTGGTGATTGTGGCAGGCATCGTGCTTTGCTTAATAGTGCGGTTTGGCTCAGCTGCTTTTTGCAATATTCTGTACAAGATTGGCGGAGTTTTTGCGGTAATGGCAAATATGGCGAGGGAGGATAAGAAGCGGAAGGATTAAACTGAATATTTTTCTCTAAAGAAAAAGGTGTTGCGAAAAGCTTCGCAACAAGTAGATTTATTAAACTATACCCGCTGGTGATTGATGCCAGCGGGTATTTTATACTCCGGGAGAAAAGGCTTTGAGCTTGCGGCGGTGTTCTTTGTAGCGCGGGTCGTGCTGGCCGACTTCGTCCCAAAACTGTGGAGAGTGGTCCATGTGATTGAGGTGGGCGAGTTCATGCAAAATGACATAATCACGCAAAACTTCTGGCACTTGCATTAAGCCAATATTGAGAGATATTGTGCCAGACGATGAACAACTGCCCCAACGAGTAGCGGCATGACTAAGGCGACAGCGTCCGTAGTCGTAGCCATAGAGCTTAGCGTAGTATTCCAGGCGATAAGGCAGATAATCTTTAGCCTTTCTCATAAGGAGCTTTTTCTTGGCGTCACGGGCACGCTGGGTTTTAGGATCGTTGAGGGGGATTTTTTCGCGTACGAGCGCGCGATTGCTATTGAGGAAGCGTTTTACCAAAAAGTCACTGGTGTGCTGTGGTACCGACATCTGTAATCGCCCGGAAGGCGATACGGAAAATCGTACCGCACGACTAAGCGGATTTTTGCGCACGATAACTTCGCCAAACTCGGCGTCTTGAATAATCATTGGGACAAATTAGCGCTCTTGGAGTTGAGTCAGAACTTGCTTGAGCTGAGTATGATAAGTGTGTTTACCAGATAATACGATAGGCATTTCAGCATCGGACGGCCCCTCAAGGGCTTTGATGCGGGCATCATAGACAGTCTTGGCTTTTTCTACACTCTTGAGGCGAGTCTTGAGGCGGGCACGGATGGTGCTGACGTCGGTTTGAATCCAAATTAGTGTGGGCGAATAACCAGCTGAGCGTAGAATCTCGGCGAGTTCGCGACGGTCTTTTTCGGTGTCGTTGCCACCTTCAAAGACGAGCGTAGCACCAGTTCGAGCAATTTGCTCGACCAACAGCAGGATAAACTGCCGAGACAAATTATGCTCTTGCTTTAAAGCGTCAAGGTCATAAAATGTTGCATTAAATTGATTGGCAAACTGTTTGCCAAAAGTTGTTTTGCCGCTGCACGGCGCGCCAAAAACTAGGATTGCGCGTTGGCCGTTGCTGGGTGTCGTGTGTGATTTTTTACCTTCCATAATCTACCTCCATTGTAGCACAATTACCTTCCTTTAGTCTATTCTAGCATACTTTGAACTGTTTGACACTAGAATTTGTGAAGGATAATAGAAAAACCAGGCGAAAAAGTTGGCAGGAGCGTAGAGAAAAGTAGGAAACATGTTCTTTAATGCCAGATATGAGATTCCGGTGCAAGTATCACAGCATAAGAAGAGTGAAAATCCAAGCAAGGCGCAGAGAGCGGGAAAATTTTTAGGATTTTGGCGCCACCAGCGCCAACTAATGTATACATTAGTGATAATAGCAACAATATAAAATCCAACGATGAGGTAAATCATTGGAGTGATTTGCCAGATGAGATTGATGATGATAGAAATAGCGGTAAATCCAGTAAAACTAATGATCTGGGTGAGGTAGTTTTTGCTTTCGAGGCGGATGGTGTGAATGATTTGCGCGATGAGAAAGACGAGGATGCCGGCTTCGGCAGTGTTATTGATAGCGAGGATAATGTCGGCACAAAAGGTAAGTAAAAGGGTGAGCTGGAGCAAGCGGTCTTTTGGAAAAACTCGGAGTGTGTAGATAAAACAGAGGAAAATTCCGCCGATTTTGATGAAAGTGAGAGTAAAACTGTCCGGTGTTGCAATGCCGAGTATAACGATGCTGAGGAAAATCCAGGCCCAAATAGCGGGCCAGGGGGCAGGAAAAGCGTGTTTAGGTAGTTTCATAATCATTATTGTAGCATAGCCGAGTTAAGATACATAATATCAATATCTACGTTGCCAGAAATACCATCAACTTTACCACTGTCGGTTAACTGCCAGAGCCAGTATTCGCCGATATAAGTGGCGGTGTCGTAATATTGGGCAAGCCAAACTGGGGCAGTGGGTTGCCAGAAGCGCTCAAGATAGTATTTACTGCCGTAGAGAGTGGCCTTGTGACCATTGTTTGCGGTAGTATCGAGAAATGCCTGGGCAATTTGGTTGAGGGTGTGAAAGCTAATGCCGTATTGGTTGAAATCGCTCCAATCTTCCCAGTCAAACACTACGCCGAGCTCTACGGGATAATCTTGGATTTGTTCGTGTACCCAAGTGGCTTGATTGCGAGCCTCATCGGTGCTGGCGGCATAAGAATAGAAATAAACACCCACGGGTAAGCCAGCGGCGATGGCGCCAGCGATATTGGCTTGGAACTTTTGGTCAAGGAAGCACTGGTCTTCATAGCCGTAACCTACGCGGATGAGGGCAAATTCTACGCCATTATTTTTGACAGCGTTCCAGTCAATGTCGCCCTGCCAGCTGGAGACGTCGATGCCGATTTTGGTATCTTTTGTCTTGTGCTGTTGGATAATCTTGGCAACTGGCGTACCAGTCGTGGATGACGGTGGAGTAGATGCGCCAGAATCTGGGCTGGGTTCGACTACGCTGAGCGTGAAAAAATGGCTGGTGCTGTTGCCGCTCGCATCGGTGATACGGTATTCCAGTGGATAATTCCCTATTTTATCTAGATTATATTCACCGATGATTTCCCGTATGGGATGGTCGTCGAGGTCGTCGCCACTGAGCATGAGAGCAGTGAGGTCACCTTCGTAGCCACGGGCGACAGTATAATTACTTTGGCCGTAAATCCGCGGTGGAGTGACGTCGGCCACGGTGATATTGAAGGTGTTCTTGCGTCGGCGATTTTTGATGTTGATGTATTCAAAAGTAATTTCTTGTGGGCCGAGAGTTTCGGTGTCAATATCAAAATTGTTTACCATGCTACCATTTAGATGTTCGAGAAAATCAGAAACTTTAACCTTGGTGCCAAAAGGAACAGTAAGATAATCAGTATCTTTGAGTGTGACAGAGGTGGCATCAAGACGACGGTTTTCGGCAATGTCGTGCGCAATGAGTAAACCAACAAAAATTCCTATAATTACAATAAAAATCGTGCCAAAAATTACCAATTGACGGTGCCTTTGTAGCCACGACCGCGGTTGCTCTGTGGTAGGTAATGTAGTGTCGATATTAACTCCCTTTAGTTCATTATAACATATCAACTATTCGTGTTTGACAATTATTGCTGCGATGCCGCAGAGCATACCGCCGATAGGAAAGACGATCCAGTTGAGTTGCCAAAGTTCTAGAATAAAGCCAAGAATGAGATAAATAATAGTGGCGGTAATCATAATGACGGCGCAGATTTTGCTGAGTTTGTTTTCGGCAGTCTTGGCGGCTTGAGAATTTTTGTTGTTATATTCGGCGATATTATATTTTTCTTCTTGAATGCCAGCATAAACAATCATCGGAGCACCAATGGCGACAAAAATCATGAAAGCTGTAATTGGAATAGTGCTGTCTTCAGAAAAGAGATTGTTGGCTTGAAGTGTAATAAAGACCGCAACACCAATGATGATAAGAGCGATACTGGAGCCGATGAGTTTGCTGAATTTGCTTTGAGCATGATTGAGCTCGGCTTCGGTATAAAAATTGGGTAGCGTGGGATGATTTTCTTCAAAAGTCTTCATGGCTATTCCACTGGTAATAAATAATGGTGTGCCGATGGCAACAAAGATGAGAAAAGCGGAAATAGCAAGGTTGTTATAGGATTCACCAAAATTGCGAAGAGCAAATAATGCCACCACACCAAACAAGATAAACATAATGGCAAGCGCGATGTGGCGACTAAAACGATTTTTGACTTGTTCGTAGGCGGTCTTAAGGTCGGTGTTCGGCTGGTTTTGAACTTCCCCCTTCACGAGAATATCAAGATTGCACTCAAGAAGTTCACAGAGGGTAATAAGTTTTTCCATTTCTGGGTAGGCGGTGCCACTTTCCCATTTGCTGATGGTTTGGCGCGAAACATCCATCTTGTCAGCTAAATCTTCTTGAGAAAGATTGTGGAGTTTGCGCAGATTTTGTAGGTTTTCTCCAAAATTCATAATAATTAGTTCCTTTTAGTTTATATTACTATGATTTTAGGGTTGCGAAGGTGATTTTACTATCAACTAGGCGTTGCAAATGAGAAAATTGGGCGCAACTTGTAGTTGCGGAGGGTAAAGGTTGATTACTTTTTGAGCATTTTGGCGATGATTTCTTTGCGAAGATGGAGTTGACTAGAAGTGAGCCAGTTCCCTTCGACCTCGAGATTTAACAGTCTGGTGAGATAGTCGCGAATTTCTGGTGATCTGGCGATGAGATAATTTTTGTTTTCGGAAATGCAAATGACGCTGACGAGCCAGGCTGGGTGGGTGTTATTCATGATTTGAGTGATTCTATCTTGTTGTGCGGTGATGTCTTTTGCGTCCCAAAGTGTGAGTTGGCAAAAAGTGAATTTAGATTGATTGGTTGGCAAAACTACGGTTTTACAATCTTGGAGGAGAGCATTTTTGAGGTCGGAGATGATGGTTTTACTAACTTCGGAAAAGTACCAAGTAGTAAAATCTGCCAGGGTAGTGTCAGCGATTTCGGAGAGCTGAGTGGCGGCTTGGTGGTCACGCTCAGTGGTGATTTGGGCGGTGAAGTTGAGGGTGTTATCAAGAATAGCGCCGAGCAGAAGCTTGGCGGTTTGGGGTGACATTTTGTTATAATCCCAGCATTCACCCCACCATTCAAAGATAGAGGTGGCAACGGCGCCGATTTTCTCGATGATGGCCTTATCGCCGATACGCTCATGCCAATAATCTTCGTACCCTGGATGATGGTCGATGAGTTCAAGGATTTGACTGTCAGACGCAAACTTGGCAATCTCTTCTGGTATGGAAATATCTAGAATAATAACTTTGTCGCTAGGTTGAAGATTAAAAGTAGCATTCTCCCATTCTGGTAGGCGCAATGCTTTTGGTACGCTGTAGTTGGGCGCTACCGGGATATAAGTTTTCGCGGCCTTACCGCGCTGATTTAACAAATCAGCATAGGCAATGATAGACGCATAAACGTCGATGTCAGCATAATTGCCGGCTACGGGTAACCAAATCATAGCTCGGTATGCTCCATGACTTCGCATAAGTTATTATCTTTGACGGTGGCGAGGAGTTCGGAGAATTTAGCGTTGATGGCAGCAGAATCAAATGTATACATGTTTGTATTATATCATGCCTTGTGAGGATTACTTCGTGCGCAGCGGGGTTGTCAACTTACCTAATACTGCTGGTACCTTATGGTCTAATGGCGCGAGTGGCCACTATTGGTCTTCACGTGAGGCTGATAACGTATGGAGTTCTGTTGGTGCTGGTGGCTATGACCTTCTCTTCGGTGCCACAGAAGTTCGCCCATCATGGGGTCCGGACCATCGCCACCTCGGTTTCCCCCTCCGCTGCCTTAGTACTGTATTAGACATGTAGAGTGGAGACTCGTAGGGATAAGATTAGTGTTAATAGCGGTTTTTGTGGTAAATTTAAATATTAACAGAAAATTGTCCGTTCAACAGGGGTCAAACGAACAATTTAGTGATTTATATTCGGCTTGGCAGGGCTTCAAGGACTTAATTCGAGAATGGACAGAAAAGCCCAGATATTTTACTTGATGGTATAGAATTCGAGATAAAGTCACCAAAGACGGTATCGGCAAATACGCTAGAGCATTTATTGAAGAAAGGGCTGAAACAATGTCCGAATCTTATCATAGACACTTCTAGAGCAAAAATGCGCGATGATAAAATGCGCAGTTTTCTAGTGTCACAGATGCGAAAGACTAAACAAATTAAGAAGATGCTAATGATTACGAAGAAAGGTCAAATCATTGACATCTTTGGTTTGATTTGATATATTAAGAGTAATAGAAGTCCTGCACGGCGCAGAAGGTGCCTCCCGCTGGGGCTTCTTTTTTACTTGAAGCAAATTCTGCCATATAGAGCTAGAATTGATGGTTTAATTTTTCTCTAGCTAATTTAAGAAAGTTTAATACTTCTTTGACGTCGATCTGGACACAATCTCCTGGAGCTTTTGACGCATTATAGATAGGTTTTTTCCTGCAAGATGGACTAGGTATTGTCTGTTGTTCCGTCTTGCAGCCGAGTCGCCTGAGAAGCTTAGAAAGTCCTTGCATCGTGCGAGTATAGCCTCGTGTGCGGGCTTTGAGCCATAAATCCTGCAAACCAATGTTAGGATTCCTGCGTCTGAGATTTTTGATTAGAGTAATCTCGGCTTCTGTATGAGTATTAGGGTTACTTTTTGGACGTCTTGATCCATTCGCGAGCGCACGAATGTCTTTTCCTGCTTTTAGCCATCTCTTCCGCCAACGATAGATGGTCTTATCTGGCTCATTGAACTTAACTGCTGATTTAGCTACACTATGCCTCTCAGCATACCTCAGCACACTGTCGCGATAGCGCATTTCTTGTGTTATACTCAAAATAACCCCTCTCGATGTATTAGTTGGTGTTTTACAACTCTAACTATACACCCTCAAGGAGTTATTTTGTTTAAGTAATTCTCATATGTTTGTTGAGCTAACACCCTAAATCTCCCGTCCAACTTACACTATGATATACTAATACTATGGATTATTTAACCCACAATTCTTTTAACTCATGAAAATACTACTCGATTTTACTGCGTTAGCTCTAATTTATTTTTCCATTTTTTACCCCCGCTGGAAATCTCAAAATCGAGACATTCTTTTTACACGTACACTTACGTATATCTACCTCACTTTTGTTCTCTATTTTACCCTCATGCCAATTCTCACATCTCTTCCTTTCATCTTTAACCACCCCTATACACCCATGAATCTTATCCCCTTCATTGACGTTGCTTCTGGCCACGGTGATTTTATACGCCAAATTGCCCTTAATATCGTTATGACCATCCCCTTCGGCTTCTTGTTGCCGCTTACTAAACATCCAGCTCCTTCTTTTTTAACTACCCTTCTCTATACTTTTATCCTTAGTTTTTATATCGAAACGCTCCAACCCCTAATCAACGGCTTTCGTTCCTCCGACATTACCGACATCATCACCAATGTCCTCGGTGGCTGTATTGGCTACCTCCTCTATCTTCTTTTGCGCCCTCTCCTCACAAAGCTCCTCACTTGCCTCCAAAAGCCATCTAAACTTTCTAAGCCTTAACTTCCAACCATCGTTTTCATTCAGTTTCTACGCTCATAAAATTCTCAGTAATGTTATAATAAAATCATGAAAACAGAGATATTATTCTTTTTCCAAGCTCCAAAATCCCTTTTTTCTTCAATTTTGGAGGATAACTAACATGACCACTATTCACTACGCCCTCGGCCCAAATTCCGGCAGCATTATCTGGGCCGCCAGTGAAGCCTTCGACGAATTAAGAGGCAAAACCTACCACCTCGGCCACATGGAAGTCACCGCAATCGTCCAGCTCAAAGACCTTTCCCCCACCGCCAAAATCCTACTTTCTGCCGTCGCCGGCGCTCTGATCCAACATCTCCTCGATCAGGGCTACCCCGCCGACCAAATCTTTCAAACCGGCAGTTTCCAAGTTGAATAAGCCCCTCCAAACCAAAAATAAGCCAAAAAAACAACCCAAAAACCAATCACTTTTGTCTTTATTGGTAAAATTCTATGTTTCCGTTTAATTATCTCGTGCAAAAAATAGTCAAAGTTATCTGCTAACCATATTATAACAAAAAATTGTCCAATCAACAGGGGTAGAATGGACAAATTGACAAGTCATCTTGTACGTGGCAGGGGCGACAGGAATCGAACCCATATCACCGGTTTTGGAGACCGCTATACTAACCGTTGTACTACGCCCCTAGCTTTTCTATTATATCACATTATTGATTCTATTGGCTTCTGTTTTGTGTATTACTCTACATGTCTAATACAGTACTAAGGCAGCGGAGGGAGCGACCATAATCGCGTTCACCTTCGTGTGATGGTCCGACAGTTATTGTATCAAAGTAGAGGTGATATGCGTAAGCGACCTTAGAAGTTCCTCGTAACGACCACCAACGGCCAACTTGACCAGCGAGCCTAAAAGTGCCAGTAGTTACAGATAATTGGATCCACCCGCTGCGCACGAAGTAAAGAGGGGCAGGCTTGTTCGGGGAAACCTTGAAGTTACTTCAAGGTTATAAGCGTCTTCTACCCCTGTTAACATCTCTTCAAAACCCTAAAGTAACTTTAGGGTTTAACCGAACAGATTATTTTTGTTCTTGTTCGAAAATTTCAATTTTACGTTCAATAAAGTTGATATTTTCCTGCGCCTCTTCAATAATTTGCCATAATTGTCGGCGCTTTGTTTCGAGCATTGCCTTTCGCTCTGGAATGGTGAAATCGCCTTTCTCGGACAAATATTTATAGTGTTTCATGTCCGCAATACTGAAGCCACATCGGCGCAAGAATACCAATGTTTTCAGCCAATTTAGTTGTTCCTGGCTGAATGTTCGATATCCTGCTCTAGTATATTTAATGTTGGGAATTAGCCCTAGTTTACAATAATACCGTACTGTGGGGGTTGACACATCTGCATATTCACTAGCCTGCCTCATAGTATATAATTTCTCATCCATGTAATTATTTTACTACAAAATAGCATAATTGTTTTTCGTGCGCAGCGGGTGGATCCACTTGCCTAGCACTGCTGGTACTTTCAGCTACGCTGGCGCGGCAGGTGTGTGGTGGTCGTCGTATGCCTACTCCGCCGCTACCCACGCGTATGACCTCTACTTGCAGACTACTGGCGTCGTTAACCCATCCAGCCCCAGCACTCGTTACACTGGTTTCCCCCTCCGCTGCCTTAGTACTGTATTAGACATGATGTAGAGTGGAGATATGGAGAAAGCTGTTATATGGCATGTAGAGTGTATACAAGGATAAGGTTTATGCTATAATAGTATTAATGACAGGAAGTGAGGTAACATGCGCGTAATTCATCTGTGTTTTCAGCTACATGAGCCGTGGGGTTTACGGAAGTTTTCTGGTGGGGATTCGGAACAAGGTTATTTTGAAGGCAAGGCGGAGTTTATGCAGGCAAATACTGAGGTGTATCAGCCGCTGTTTGCTTTTTTGGAACGGAATACGCAGAAGTTTCGCGGATTTCGATTTTCTTTGCTGGTTTCTGGGCCGTGGCTGGAGTTAGCGGAATGCTATGATAGTGGTTTGATTGAGCGTTTGCGCAAGCTGGTGAAGCTAGGGCAAGTGGAGCTGGTGGTAGAGCCATGGTATCATTCCTTGGCATTTTTCTATGACAAAGACGAGTTGACCATGCAGGTGCGGTTGTATCGTGAAAAAATCCAGAAATTGTTTGGCGTGGAAGGGCGGATTTTTGCCTTACCGGAGCTGATTTATAATGATCAAGTGGGCAAATGGGCGGAAGAATTTGGTTTTGCTGGTATGCTGGTTGGGGGTAATCAAGCAGTGTTGGGCTGGCATAGCCCTAATCATGTATACGAGGCGATGGAATGTCGGTATTTGCGGTTGTTGTTTCAGAATACAGTGCTAGCGCAGATGATTACTGAGGCAGATTCGGAGTTACTAGTAGAAAAGCGGGTGTCTGAAGATTCAGAGGAGAAAAAGTTAGTGCTGTCGGCACAGAAGTTCCAGAAGTGCTTAGAGCTAGATATGCTGCGTGGAAGTGTGGTGAATTTGTATTTTGATGCTGCGATTTTTGAGCAGCAACGCGAGAAAGGTATTATTGGATTTTTCGATGAGTTGGTGGCAAGCTGGCTAAAGACGCCTGGCAATCATTTTGTGGGCGCGGCGCAGGCTTGTGTGGTGGAGACACCGAGCATGGCGCTAGCGGTGAAAGAATCGGTGAGCTGGCGGGAAGAACCGGAAGATGTCGCCAAGAAAGCGCCAGAAGTGACTGGGATTATGTTGCAAACTGAGGTGGAGGCGTTGCCACCGCGGTGGCTGAGTAGTGCAGAGCAGGTGGAGCAGGCGAAGAGTTTGTATAGCCTTAAACGGGAGATTTTAGCGACTGAGGACGAGCTTACTATAGAAGACTGGCGCAGGCTGACCGCAGTGGATTATATGGAGGGGACAGATTTTGCGAATATACAGGCGGTGCTGGCAGATTTGAAAGCGCGGGCCGAAAAGGTAAAGAAGGCGCAGGCGGTAGAGATTTCTCGTGCATACACCAAAAGACATGACCGTGGAAATATTGATGTGCGCCCAGCGGTGGATAATACTGTAGTGCAGGTGAATTTTGGAGTAAGGCCGGTAGCTAAGCCGATTACGGTTGAGACTGGCAAAAGCTCAGTGCAAGAAGCTGAGGTGGCTGAGGCTGAAGTTGAAGAGGCTGTAGTACCGGTGCAGACCAAGAGCGCGCCGGCAGAGAAACCGCGGGGCATTCGCAAGGTGATTCGACGTTTGGTGATTGAGTAAATGACGATTATCGTGCGTATTTGGCGAATTGAACTGTCTTTCAGTTGGGATTAATTACAAAAAATCCTCTACATCTTTGGCGGTGTGGAGGATTTATGGATAGGCCGTTTAGCGCTTCTTTTCCTTGACTTCGTTGCGTCCGAGGTTCTTTTTGGTCTCAGTGAACACAACGTGCTTGCGCAAAACTGGATCGTATTTCCGAAGAGTTAGCTTATCCGGAGTATTCATAGTATTCTTCTTGGTGTAATATTGACGAATACCAGATTCTTCGGACACTAAACCAACCAACTTGCGTTTAGTATTATTCTTCTTTGCCATAATGTTTATCATTTTAGCACAAAAAAACCGGATTGTAAACCGTGAAATGAGGTTTTATTTTGCTAGAGCTGGGTTAGCGTAGGTAATTTCGTTAGTGATTCCCTCGCCGGTGTTGGGGACGTCGGAGGAATAGACGAAATCGGCCAGAAAGCATAAGACAAGTGCAAAGCAGAGGATTTTTTTGGGTCGCAACTTGATGCGGTCGAAGTTTTTGATGAGAATTGGGTATAGAACGTAAATTATGGTTAAACCACAGAGCCCAAAGGCAGTAACACTACCGATACATATGCGACCATGGAGATTGAGAAAATTTGAACTGTAGTCCCACCATTTGAGATGCTTGAAGGTTTCTAGGTACCAACCAGTGAAATATTCAAGTGTGCCGCAGCCAATGACGGCGGCAAAGAATATAATTAGAGGGTGCTTTTTGAAACGCCGGAGTAAGAGCACTATGCCAAGACCGCCAAAACCGTAGATTGGTAGCCAAGGACCATGCAGGACGCCACGGTTGACAAAATTACCAGTCATAAAAAGATATAGGGTGACTTCCCAAATCCAGCCGATGAAGGCGCAGACGAAAAAGATGAGGATGTAATTACAAAATGTATTTTCTGAAGAATGATTTTCGGGGGATTTTGGTGTGGTCATGATTAATAGTTAAGTTTATGGCTATATTATAGCAAAATAGGTTAAAAACGCCTAGGATGACTTTGCGTTGTATAATTTTACTCTCCCCTCCGCTGCCTTAGTACTGTATTAGACATGTAGAGAGGCTAAACATTAATTGGTTTGATAGGGTGGCGAATAACGGTTTTGAGTTTTTCTGGTTTAGTACGACGCGGGTCGCTGAGATAAATTTCGTGGTGATAACGCGGGTTTTCAATGTCTAGGTCATAGTTATTATCAATGAAATCGTGCATTAGTTGAATAGTGGTGGGCTCATCATCGTAGCTTCCTAGATGCATGCATTGTACGCAAATTCCCTCATCATAGGTAAGAAATTCGACTTTGGAGAAATCCTGATGTTTTTTGCGTGTGGCTTCGGTAATCGCCCAGTCAAATTCGGTCTTAGTGACAAAATCCGGTAGACGGATAGCAGAAATAAACTCCATATCGTCTTTGCGGCTATAATCGAGGCTATCTGAGCCTTTTTGCCACCAAAATCCTTCTAGTGGTGGTACGACGTAGTCAAAATAACCGTCGATCTTATGTTCGCTGAGTTTGCTCATTTTGATGGTGAAAGCAATTGCATAGAGTAGAGCGATAGATTGTTTGTATTCACTATCTTCGATATTTGGATTGCCATGGCCGCGCACGGCGAGATAATTTAGTGGCGGTATTGTAATGATTCCAGGTTTTGCTTTAGGAAGATAAAATTCTTTACATTCTTTTTTGAAATCGAAAGTCATAGATATATGATAGCACGGAATACTAAAGAGATAAAAATATCCTCGACAAGAGTCAAAGGATATTTTCTGGTGCTGGAAGTAGAACAACGCGATTTCTGCGAAATCGCTACCCTCCGAGCGTCGCTTCGAAAAACTTAGCAAACTAGTTTTTGCTTAGCTCCTGCGGAGGACGAACCTGCGGTTCTCATCCTACTTCGCAAATAAAAGTGATAACCTGAGCAAAAAACTCAGGTTATTACTTTGGTGCTGGAAGTAGGACTCGAACCTACGAAGGCCGAAGCCGAGAGATTTACAGTCTCTTGTCATTGCCACTAGACGATTCCAGCAATGTTTTCATTGTAGCAAAGGTTGCAGTTTTTGGCAAGGTTTGATAAACTAATGGTAGTTGCCGTGTTAGCTCAGTTGGTAGAGCAGCCGCCTTGTAAGCGGCAGGTCGTCAGTTCAAGTCTGACACACGGCTCCATTCGTTAAGCTAAAATCGCCAATCTTGGCATTTTTTCTTGCTCGCTGGTCCTGAGATCCGCTTCGCATGAAGAAAATACCAATCTTGACAATTTTAGCTTCAACTCTTTTTATACTTGATGAGTGGAGCATGGCCGGAGGCGACCGGCTTCACTTTTGTTTCAATTTTAAATTTGTTTGCGAGTACGTGTGCCGGATTGCGCACTACGTTTAGCGGTTGGGCGGCGAGTACTTGTACTGGTGCGACTACGTTTAGCGTGAGTTTTAGTCATGGCGTTTTCGGCAATTTGGGCTTCAATGCGGGCGGTAACGTCGGCCAGGGCTTCGGTGTCTCCAGTGGCTTCATGAATGGCAAGGATTTGGCGTAAGGTATTGGTGCTATGATCAAGTTCATAGGCGCTTTCTAGCGCATCCACGGCGCCTTTGATTTGACCCAGACGTTCCCTAGCTTTAGCAAGGGCGATAAACCTGGCCGGGACATCATTTTCCAGCTCAATTGCTTGCTCGAAAGCCATCACGGCTTTTTCATAGGCGCCGGTTTCAAGATAAATTAGGCCGACGTTATGCAAAGAAGACGGGTTGTTATCGAGTGACTGAGCAATCTCAAAACATTCAATCGCTTCGTCGAATTTTTGTTCTTTGGCATAGAGAATTCCGAGACGGTTATAAGCAGCGGCATTTTTTTCGTCGAATTTTAGAATCGTAAGTAAAGCTTTTTCGGCTCTTAGCGGTTTGTGGTCGCGCATAGAAGTCTGGGCGGCACTCCAGAGCTTTTTCATCTGCATGTCATAGCGAGCGCTGCGGGGTGCTTCGGCATCTTTGCGACGGACTAACGGATACAAAAAGGTAAGCCATAGTGCCAAAATTACCACCAACAGAATACCTAGCATAATCTTATTTTAACATAAAATGGCTAAAATTATACTAGAAAATAATGCGACAAAAGCATAAATAACGTTTTGGGTGAGACTGATGATGAGGATGAAGCAGACTATACCAATGGGGATTATACCCAAGGTTAAAAGTTTTTTATGAGGGGTGAGGTTTTTAGTAGTTTTTATAGTCATGATTATAACACCTTTTGGGCTTATATAGTATAATATAATGTATGAATTTGAAATGTGGAATTGTAGGATTACCCAATGTGGGTAAATCGACTTTGTTTAATGCACTGACTAATGCGGGGGCGCTCGCTGCGAACTACCCGTTTGCTACGATTGAGCCAAATGTAGGGATTGTGCCAGTGCCGGATGAGAGGCTGGACGTGCTGGCTAAAATGTATGATACTGAGAAAGTTGTTCCGGCAACGGTGGAGTTTGTGGATATTGCAGGGTTGGTGGAAGGTGCATCCAAAGGTGAAGGCTTGGGTAATAAGTTCCTGGCGCATATTCGAGAGTGCCAGGTGATTTGTCATGTGGTGCGAGTGTTTGAGGATGGCGATGTAATTCGAGCGGAAGGTTCTAAAGACCCGGCGCACGATATTGCAGTGATTCAAACCGAGCTAGAGTTGGCAGACTTGGAGACGCGTGAGAAAGTGGAATCGAAACGCAAGAAAGCGAACGAGCCGGCGGAGATAATTCCCTATCTGACGGAGAAACCTGTAATTTACATGTTCAACGTGGATGAGAATGGCTTGGCGGATAAGGAGTTGCGTCAGAAGTTAGCTGAAAGTGTGGCGCCAAGCCAAGCAGTGTTTGTGAACGCCAAGCTGGAGGCTGAGATGTCGGGAATGAGTTTGGGAGAACGGAAGGAGTTTTTGCGAGAGTATGGCGTGGCGGAGGATGCACTAAGTGAGCTGATCAAGGCGGCGTATAAGACGCTGGGTCTGCAGAGTTTTCTCACGGCAGGTAAAAAAGAAGTCCGGGCTTGGACGATTAAACAGGGCGCAACGGCGCCAGAGGCAGCGGGCGTGATTCATACGGACTTTCAGCGTGGGTTTATCGCAGCTGAGGTGATGAAATATGATGATTTGGTAGCGCTGGGAAGCGAGCAAGCCGTGAAGGCGGCCGGAAAGTTGCGCACTGAAGGCAAAACTTATGTGATGCAAGATGGAGATGTGGTGGAATTCCGGTTTAATGTGTCGAAGTAAGACTATTTTGTAGTTTTTGGACTTTTTGTGTTTAAAAAACAAAAAACTCGGCAGTCTTTCTAGGAAAGGCTGCCGATAAAAACATACTATCAGGATAATATCTTAGATATAAAATGCTTTTGAGTACAGGTCAAGGATGGTCTGCGCCTTGGCATGTTTTGTGCTACTGCCTGCAATAAAGGCGTTATGCAGAACGATGGCCAGATTTTTTCCAAGGAGCTGGAGATAACGCCTGTTCTGAGCGACGTCCACGGACGAACCGGTGACGATATTGTTGGCATTGTCGGCTCCATGCAGGGCTTTGCCTTCGCTGTCGAGGTAATCCACGAGGTCCTGATTACTGAAAACCTGTTCCTGCTGAGCGGCAGGAAGAATGCAGGCGTTAATCCACTGGATATAGCGCTCGACATCAGCTTCTGAGGCTTTCTTGACAGCTTCAATATCGCATTTGCAGAGTTCCTCCATGGCTGAAATCATCAGGTGCCTGTAGTTCTTAATATTGCCGCGAATCACGTTCCTGATTAATTCGCCGTTTTCGGCAAATTCTGCAATGCTCATACCCTTTGCGATGTCGACGATTGTCGACCGCACAATACTTGCCGGACCAGCGTCTTTTTTGGTATTGGAATCGATTGCTACCGATGTGAGTAACTTCCAAATCAGCGCCGGATTGTCTTTGACAAGTTTGATTGCGCCGGCCGCCAGCATAGGCTCATTGGTTTCCGCGATGGTTATCGGTGCTCCCTCAGGAGTCGTAGTCATCATGACACGGATGCGTTCCCCGCCGATAGACGCGTCGTCTCCAGAGGCTCCTGTAGTCGGATTGTAATACTGAAGTATATCGTATTCTGCCACAGGCCCGTTTGCCAATGCATTGTAATACTTGTCTTCTGCGACGTTACCGTCAGCACCACAGCCATAACCTTCAGGTGTAATGCTCTTACAATTGGTGAGAACCCCAATGAGACCTTTGAGTGCATCGTTATAGTCCTGCCCGCCTTTCTTTTCCAGATTGCTAAAAAGATACTCTGCTCTGGAAACCGCTTCGTCGTGTTCCTTTTTCTCGAACACTAAAAACTGATTAATAATGGCATTAATTTGGGCGGTGCTATCCCCGGTTGCGATAAGGGCATCTAATTCCTTATCTTTACCGTAGACAGCGAGCGCCATCATTACCCCAGTCAGCATAGCGTTCTTGATGGGCTGGTCTGCATACTGTATAGCATGCAATGCATTCATTACTTCGGGTTTTCCTTTTTTACTCATTCTGAGTACCTCTCTTTCTTTATTTTGTTTTTATATTGGTTTCATGTTACCTCATCACCCATAAGACATTTTGAGTGAATTCGGTAACACGAACCGCATAAAAACTGAAGAAAGGAGGTTTCCTGATAGTATGTAAAGGTGCAAAATACCTCTGGGTGACTGGACTTTGATCCAGTTTTGTACAATTCCCAATCGGTATACTTCCATTGTAGCACACATCATCAAAAATGTCAATAGGCACAACAGATTTTGTTGCAATTACGCTAAAATAAGATGGAATTTGGGAGGTTTTTGGCTTACTAAAAAGTGATATTCTTGGGGTTAATTAAGGATCAACCAATCATCAACCTGATAATCTGGTCCACTGACGCTGGCGGCAGCCAACAGAGGTTGAGAATCAGTAAAATCAGGATGGCTGGCGAGAAAAGCCCGAGCGGCATAGTGCATTTGATGCTGTTTTTCTGGGGTGATGCGGACGAGCGCCGTTCCCTCTTGGTTGAGGCTACGGCTATATTTGACTTCGGTGAAGAAAATTTGCTGATTCAGAGTGGAAATAAGGTCAATTTCGTAAGTTTTGGTCTTGAAATTGTGGGCAACGATGGTGTGATTTTGCGTTTTTAGATACCTAGAGACGGCATTTTCGGCGGTTTGGCCTTTAGCGCTGGTGGACGGCTGTATAGGAAAATCTTTTGTTTTGGAGGCCGTTGGAGGGCAATTTTGATGATTTCGCATAGAAAATTGCGATTCTTGGTCAGAAATTGATGTACTTGGTTCCATTTGGGCAATAATCGTGCGGATGGGGCGGAAACTAGTGCGGTGTTCGGGGCAAATTCCGTGTTTTAGAAGGGCTTCTTTGTGGAGTGCGGTACCATAGCCGACGTGTTTTTCAAAGCCATAGGCGGGATATTGGGTGGCAATCTCGGCCATATAGCGGTCGCGGCCGACTTTAGCAATGATAGAGGCGGCTGAAACTTCTTTGATGAGCGAATCGGCCTTTTTGAGGAGGTTAACTTTGTTTTCAAGTGGGGTATTTTGCAAGAAGTTGACCGTGCCGTCAAGGATAATTTCGGTAAAAATAGTCTTGGTGGCAAGAACTTGTTTGATGGCGCGGCGAGTGGCGAGCCTGAGACTGGCACTGAGGCCATATTTATCAAGCTCGGTGGTAGAAACCCAGCCAAGGCCATGTGCGGCGGCATGTTTGAGAATAAGTGGCTCGAGAGATTCGCGCTTTTTGGCGGTGAGTTGCTTGGAATCAGCAAGGTTTTGATAGAGTTGGAGTTTCTCAGAGTCTTTGGTAGACAAATTTGGAGAATTTTGTAATTTGGCGATGTCTTCGGGAGAAAAATTGGGACCTAGAATGACGGCGCCAACAACAAGCGGCCCCGCCCAGGGGCCGCGGCCGACTTCGTCAATACCGAGGATTATCGGTTGTTTCAAGAGAATTATTCCGCTGGCTCAGCTGGGCCTTTAGGATTGACTTTCTCGGCTTGAGTTTCAGCGTCTTGGCTTTCGGCTTCAAGAACTGCTTCGGCTTTTTCTACCTTTTCTTCAGTAGCAGGTGCCTCTTCGGCTGGAGTTGCCACAGTGGTAACCTCTGGATTATTGACTGCATTGCGGTCGAAAGCCTTATTGGTGAGGCGAGCAGACTTGCCGGAGCGCTCACGCAAGAAGCTCAAATTCTTGCGGCGAACCTTGGCACGGTGCACGATTTCGATTTTTTCGACCAAAGGGTTATGAATCAAGAAAGATTTCTCGACGCCAACGCCAGAGGTGACCTTGCGCACAGTGATGCGAGCAGTGTGTGAACCTTTGCGATCGGTCCGGATGACGACGCCTTCAAACACCTGTGAGCGGAATTTTTCGCCTTCTTTGATTTTTTGGGTCACGCGAACGGTATCACCGGAGCGGACATCGACGACAGCGGCTTTTTTCTGTGCGTCACCAATTTTCTTCAAACTTATGAAACTCATATTTTAACCTTTTATATTACAACTGAGGCTTATTTTATCATACTTTTTTAGATTTGAGAAGAGGGATTATCGCTGTTTCAGTGCTAACTTGATGCGATCTTCAGTCGGAAGCGCAGGGTCGACATTGGCCAGAGCGGCGGAAGCCTCTTTGAGCGGAAAACCGAGGGCGATGAGCGCATCGAGGGCTTCGTCTTCGGGACCAATTGAGGCTGAAAGGGTGAACTTGGTTTCAGTGGCGCCGTAGTGGCTAGGTGCACCGACTTTGTCGCGCAAATCAACAATGACACGCTCGGCGGATTTTTTGCCGACGCCAGTGGCTTTAGCGATAAAAGCAGCATCGGTATTAGCAATAGCGTTGCGGACTTCTTCGGTGCTACCAAGGCTAAGGATAGCCATGGCGGCTTTTGGACCGACGCCGTTGACGGAAATTAGCATTTGGAAGAGCTTTTTGGCGGCGAGGCTAGAAAAACCAAAAAGCTCCTCGGAGTTCTCGCGGATGGCGTGATAGGTATAGAACTTGACTTCGTCGCCAAGATTGATTTTTTCGGCGTCAGGAGCGGAAATCGAGAGCTCGTAGCCGATACCGTGCACGTCGATGATGACGGAGGTGAGGAATTTTTCGGTGATGGTGCCGGCGAGGTGAGCAATCATTTATCTCGTCGTCCAAAGAGGTTAATGATAATGACAAAGAGAATTGTAGCGCCGAGAGCGGCAAGTGAAACGATGAGCGGCCAAGTTTCGGGTTCGACTTCGACAGTGTCGCCATCCTCTTCTACAACTTCAGGGTTGCTATCTGTGTTGGTGCAGCCAGGCTCGGACTCGTCGGTGCAAACTACAAGTGGTTCGTCGGCGGTGCCTTCATCGAGGATATTTTTGGCTTCTTCGGGAGTGACGCAAGTGCCAGCGGTGCTTAGGACGTAACCTTCGGCGCAGTCAGACGCATTGTTGTCAACTGAGTTTCCTTCGGTTTCAGAAATCGGCATGACGCCGTAATCATCTGTAGTGGTACTGTCAACATCGTCACTGAGCTCGATGGGTTGGGTGACAACTTCGTTCCGTGGCTGAATCTCGACGGCGGAAACGTGAGAAGAGTTTAGCCCACCGAACGCCAAGCCTAGGGTGAAAATTGCTCCAAAAACTGCTTTTTTGTTCATAAACCTCCTTAAATGTTGTTACTATTATAGCATAGAAAAAGGGTTTAACGGCGGTAAATCCCGTTTCCCACTCTACATACCTAATACAGTACTAAGGCAGCGGAGGGGGAAACCATGCCAACGGCTACCCGGGCCGTTCGACGGGTGGATGGCGGTAGCAGTAAAGTGGAGGGCGTACGCAGTAGTAGCAGCCTCAGCACGCGACGACCAATGGACAGCATCGATACCAGCGTTCCTTAAAGTACCAGCAGTATTAGGTAAGTAGACATATCCGCTGCGCACAAAAAAGAAAGCCCCGAACCCGCGTAATCCAACGCTGCCTGACGAGCTTTCAATAATTACATTTTAGCACGTCATCTTTTAAATTCAATAATCTGGCGTCTTTTGATTGGAAGTTGCGATAATGGTATGGTTGGAATTACAGCAGAGTAATGGTCTTTTTGTTTTGTCATTCTCTCAGACTAGCATATTTTGAGAAAAATTAGCAAGCATCGGTATGATGAGATTCGTGCGCAGCGGTGATGTGGAATTACCTATCACTACTGGTACTTTTAGGTACGCTGGCGCCTACGGCATCTACTGGTCGTCGCGTGCCTCCTCGGCTAGTGCTAATGGCACGACTATCCCTAGCGCTTACTACCTCGACTTTGGGCCCTCTGCTGTCGGCCCGTCAACCGGCCCGCACGAGCGCTGGTATGGTTTCTCCCTCCGCTGCCTTGATTGCGCCGCGGCGGGTGCCGATCTTTTATTTATAATAAGTAACTGTAAACTCCGTACCCTGGCCTTCTTGTGACTTCACAGAAATTTGACCGTTGTCAGCTTCGATTACGGTTTTAGCAAAGGCTAACCCAATTCCCACACTATCGACAGCCGAATTTTTAGCCTTGTAGAAGCGCTCAAAGATATGGTGTAAATCTTTGGCTGCAATTCCCTCACCAACGTCTTTGATTTTAAAGCGTAGGAACAGTGGACTATTGGTTACGATGATGGTAACTTCGCTATCAGCTGGACTATGCTC
>CAOLNK010000003.1 GCA_948477625.1 uncultured Candidatus Saccharibacteria bacterium
GTGAACATAATCGTTGGTATGGTTTCTCCCTCCGCTGCCTTAGTACTGTATTAGATATATAGAGGCAGCTAGCCTTCCCACACCCCACATTCGCCATCTTCTGGCGCCACGTCCTTCAACTTCAGCGCCACGTCAATCGCCACGCGATTCCCAAACATAAACTCATAATCATCTAGTTCCTCCGGCTTCACCCACCTAAACCCACCAATCTTGTGGTCATGCACCTCTATTCCCTCATCCTCCATCAACTCACAAATATAATAAAACACCACTGTATGCTGAATTTTATCCGGATATTCCAACGTCCCCACATCCGTATACGGTATCAATTTCTTCACTTTTACCCTACAGCCAATCTCTTCCAAAATCTCCCGTGCAATCGCTTGCTCCGGCGTCTCGCCGAATTCCAGCTTCCCTCCAGGCACTTCCCATAGACCGTTTACGCTCTCTAGCGCATCCCCTACGCGCTGGTCAATCAAAATCCTCTCCGCCTGATCAAACACTACCCCGTCAAACACATAAATTGTCTTCTGCGGCTTCATTCTGTCGTTTCCGTATGGAACCTATCGTGCACTTCCTTCAAATGTTGATCCGTCACGTGCGTATAAATTTGCGTCGTAGAAATATCCGCATGCCCCAACATCGTCTGCACCGAACGCAAATCTGCCCCATTCATTAACAAATCCGTCGCAAAACTATGCCTTAGAGTGTGCGGTGACACATGTTTGACAATCCCCGCTGCTTTCGCGTATTTCTGCACAATTCGTTCCACCGATCGTGGCGTCAATCGCCGATAATCCCCACTTGTATCCACTGCCTGTGTTCGCTTACTATTACTCAAAAACAACGGAGCCAAAGTGTCCGTGCGCGCGTTCAAATACTGCTCCACCCAATCCGCCGCCGACGGTGAAATAAAAACTGGTCGATCCTTATTCCCCTTACCTCGCACCAAGAACTCACGCCGCTCCAAGTTAATCGAATCGCGATTCAACTTCGTCAATTCCGACACACGCAAGCCACCAGAAAATAGCAATTCAATAATCGCCCGGTCACGCAAACCCGATTCGGTCTCAGTATCAATTTCTTTTAGTAACGCTTCCACTTCATCGAAGTGCAAAAACGTCACCTGTGGCCGCACGACGTGTGGCAATTCAATTAAACTCGGGTCTAGTGATTTTATCTCCCGCTGCGCCAAGTATTTCAAAAAACCGCGCAACGCAATCAGATGATATGCCTGTGTAATCGGCTTCAAACCTTCACCACGCTCATTCTGCACCCGGTTCAACTGCAACCGAAACTTCCGCACCAATTCGCGCGTAATATCTACCGGTTTTAAGGTATCATCTTTCCCTGCAATCTCCTCTGCCATTTCCAAGAACCGAAACAAATATCGCTCATAATTCAACGACGTCCGCGTCGACCGCCCTCGCTCTACTTCCAAATGCTCCAGATAATCCGTAATCAAATCCGACACATACAGTTCTTGCATAACCATATTATAGCACAGTCATCCTCCACTCTACATGTCTAATACAGTACTAAGGCAGCGGAGGGAGTAGCCGCGCCAACGTTCACTATTGTGTGACGCAAAAATTACTGATTTTGTAAATGCAAAATCATAAGCAGTTGCATTAGTACCAGACGTATAGATGCCAGCTCGCGATGTCCAACCATCACCGTTTTGGCCAACATATCCAAAAGTACCAGCAGAAGTAGGTAGTTCAATGACTCCGCTGCGCACGAAGCTGTAAAAACATCAAATTTACAACTTATACTTTGTGATAAAACAGAGGTAGAAAATCAAGAACAGGTTGTAAAAATGATAAATTTACACAGTTGATTAGTAAATCAATTCTCTTTACTTCGTGCGCAGCGGGTGGCTCGACTTACCTAACACTGCTGGTACTTTAAGGAACGCTGGCAGCGAAGGCCCCTGGTGGTCGTCGCGCGCTGTTGCTTATACCTCTAGTACTTCGGCTACTGCTTACTACCTCGGATTCAATGCGTCGACGGTCTACCCGTCGGGCGGCCCGAACGTTCGCTGGTACGGTTTTCCCCTCCGCTGCCTTAGTACTGTATTAGATATGTAGGAGTGTAAGTAGGCAAGGAGAAGACAGTCTTCTCCTTGCCCCGAACCGACACTGTGTCACGTAACTATCATTACGTGATATGTAGAAAAAGGAAAGGCTGACCATATTTTGAGCTGGTCAGCCTTCACATAAGTTACTTATGTTCCGCTAAGGCAGAAGTGCCAAATGTCGCGCCCGTTTCACCGCCGTTGTCAGCTGATTCTGCTGCTGCGGCGTCAACTTCGTCTTGTGTCTCGGTTTTATCCTCCCATGCGGATCCAAATACTGTTGCAAAGTTGCCACATTCTTATAATCGAATTTAACATTTGCCATGTTTTTCTACCTCCTTATTCAAAGTCCGAATGAATCACCACACATGTTTCCGTCAATAACAAGTCATACGAGATGCATCCAATCACCTACTCTCCGTCTAACAAATATTCAGTTCTTTTTTCGTCTCAATCGCCAGTTCATCATTGTATTGCACGCACAACTCATATGCACGCCCACAAGTCGCCAGAGATATTTCCTCATCAACCTTTATCGCATACATACTCGCCCACCTTACAATCGTGTTCAGAGAATGACAACCAACAACTACAAAGTACCGCTTCTTCAAATCCAGCATCGCACTTCCTCCTAATTCTCAAAAATCTTATGATGTTTGGTACACCAACAACCAAGCTCAACCTTTCTCATGAGCCTATCAAAATAATAGCACACTATACCATTATTGTCAAGACAACACCAGGGTTTTCCTATATCCCTACCTTAATTAGCAACGGCAAGCAATTCCCTAATACTAGCACAATTACAAACGCCGCCACCAAAAACGGCCCAAAATGCACCACATGCCCTTTTTTCTTCAGCGCACCCGGAAGCGCAATTATATCCCCCAACAAATTTGCCAAGAAAATCGTCCACAGCGCCAACCACCAATCCGACAGTGCCAACGCCAATGCTAGCGCCAACAACCAATCTCCACCACCCATCAGCCGTTCTTTCGACGCCTTATAAATCACAAAACACGTGCCCGAGAGAATCAACACGCCCCCTAGCGTACTCAAAAGCGCACCTTTCACATCTGGACTATCCGACAACTGCACTTCATACAACTTCAACACGCATACCATCGCCCCAATAATAATCGACAAAATCAAAAGCACTGTCGGCAATTCTCCCCATTTCGCATCGTACACTGCTAGTACCATCAGCACCACTAGCAGAATCAGCGTCACAATGAAAATCGCCAGTCTCAGCGCTAAAAATTCCGGATGCAAAGCCAAAATCCCCCACTGCGTCAAAATCGGCAAAAGATATGCCCAACTCAACATCAAAAACGCCACCGCCAAGCTAATTTCCGACAAAAAGTCTGCAATTCCAATCTTTTTATGGCAATTCCGACACTTCCCCCGCAAAATTAACCACGAAAAAATCGGAATGTTATCATACCACTTGATTCGCTTCTTGCAGTGCATACATACCGACCACTGCCCCAAATCCTTCTTTTTTATCACATGATAACGCCAGCGCCACGCCTGACAACACGCAAACGAGCCAAACACCGCCCCCAGGATGAACATCATCACTAAAATAAAAATTGTAATCGTCGTATCCAACATAATTCTATCTTACCATAAAAACTTTCCCTTACATCAAAAAAGCCCCACAGGGCTTTTTTGATCAACTAACCGTTATTGCTACGACAGTAAGTCCCTGACCCCTCCAACTTCACCAAGATTGCATAATCGCGCGCATTGTTAGAAGGAATAGCCCGCTCGCCATCACACTTAGCTTTCTTCTCGATGTAAACCATATACTTCTCGTAGTCAGATGGCTGTAAGAAGAACTCATCCTCGTCCAAAGTTTCAATCGTCAAACCGTAGGCCCAACCCTGCGGATCAACAAATTCATTCTCCGTCGCATTCACACCGTTCAAATAGTTCCGGATGAAACACTTCGCGGCATTTGGATTAGTCCGGCTACATTCCCATTCATCATCCATATTTGCCAATTGCCCGTCTTCCACAGCGTCCACACTGCCATCGTTTGGCAATTTGCCATTATTGTTGTTCTGATAATCCATCACCTTAGTTTGCACATTCGCCATCTTATTCCGACGCTCCGTATCCCGCTGGCTCCTCTGCAAAGATGGCAATGCAATGAACACCATCAAGAAAATCAAACCTGCAATTGCGAGCACCAATACCACCTCAATGATGGTAAAGCCACCCATATCGCCAGTGTCTTTTTTGCGCATATTTTTACGTGAACCTGCCACTATATTTTTCCTTTCTTTTAGTATAAGTACTTTAACTTAAACTTATTATAACACAAGTCTCCCCACAACCCGCAGAATTACGTACCAATCTTGCTTACTAGATTGTAAATTGGGAAGAGTACTGCGCCCACAATACCACCAGCCACCAAGGCCAGCACCACCATCAAGATCGGCTCAATCATTGTACTAATTGCCGCAATCCGCTCATCCAGTTCGTCTTCATATACCTTCGCCACCTTACCCAGCATTTCGTCAATCTTACCCGATTGCTCACCAGTTGCCGCCATCTGAGGCAACAATGGCAAAATATAATCTCGGCCTTTCAGTGCCACGCTCAATGGTTTACCACTACGCACCATCGTTGTCGCCTGTGCAATCTGATCTTCTAGCACAATATTGTTAATTGCCTCACCGGAAATCGACATTGCCTCGAGCATTGGCACCCCAGCAGAGAGAAGCATCTGTGCCGTCCGCGCAAACCGCGCGTTATAAAGCCGTAAAAACAATCCCTTAAAAATCGGTACATTCAGCTTAAACACCGCCAGCCACTTCTTTCCTACATCGGTCTTACGGAACTGCAAGAAGAACCACACGATAATCCCCACAATCACCAAAATCAGCCACCAGAAGTTCATCACAAAGTTCGACATTCCCACTAACACCTTGGTCATCCAAGGCAGCTCCTCGCCCAAATCACGATACAGATTCTCCACCTGTGGCACCACAGCAACCATCATGAACACAATCACTACCACAATCACTAACAACACAATCGCTGGGTAAGTCATGGCACCACGAATTTTAGAAATCATCGCCGCATCTTTTTCTTGCTGCTCAGCCAATCTCTGCAACGACACATCCAACGTACCCGACGCCTCACCAGCCGCAATCAACGACAAATATACCTTGTTAAACACCTGCGGATACTTAGAAAATGCATCATGTAGGGTTTTACCGCCTTCTACCTGCGCCAAAATGTCTTCAACCATAGCCTTGGTTGGTTTATCTTCGGTCTGCTCAGCCACCATTCGAAGCGCTGCCGACAACGGCAAACCTGCGCTAATCAAAGTTGCAAACTGTCGTGTAAAGATAATTCGTTGCTTGCTACTTACCCGATTTTGGAATTTTGCCAACCAACCATCCTTACGCTCCTCAGACACCTTCTGCGGAATATAACCCTGTTCCAGCAAAATCCGACCAGCCGCGCGCTCGTTCTCGGCTTGCACGCTGCCGCTCACCACACGGCCAGTCTTTTTGTCTTTCGCCTTATAGTTATATCGTTTCATGCCTAGCCTCTCGACAATCTATCAAATTCCGCCATATCCACGGCATATTCCCGCGCCACATCATACGCAATCACACCCGACTTCACATACTTCGCCAGCTCACGATCCATCGTCTGCATTCCCTGACTCATGCCCGTCTGAATCGTCATATCCAGCTGATGCGTCTTACCTTCACGGATAATGCTCCGCACCGCTGAGTTCGTCACCATGATTTCTGTCACTGCAATCCGACCGCCATCGATCGCCGGCACCAATCTTTGGCTACAAATCCCCACCAAGATATTTGCAAGCTGTGCCCGAATCTGTGGCTGCTGATGTGCTGGGAATACGTCTACCATACGATCGATACTCTGCGCAGCGCTATTAGTATGCAATGTCGCAAACACCAAGTGCCCAGTCTCTGCCACCGTAATCGCCGCCTGAATTGTTTCCAAGTCACGCATCTCACCAATCAACACTACATCGGGGTCTTCACGCAAGATACTCCGGAGTGCCGCGGCAAAACTATAAGTATCATAATGCACCTCCCGCTGCGCCACTACACTCCGCTTAGACTGGTGAGTAAACTCAATTGGATCCTCAATCGTAATAATATGTGTAGCTTTCTCGGTGTTGATTTTGTCCACCAAGGCCGCCAAAGTTGTACTTTTACCCGAACCTGTCGGGCCAGTCACCAAGACTAAACCATTTGGATGATCAGCAAAAGTCGACACCACACCAGGCAAGCCCAACTCATCAATTGTCTTAATCACATTTGGAATCAAACGAAACGCAGCTGCCATATTCCCCTTCTCATGGAAGGCGTTCACACGGAAGCGACCCAAATCGCCAAAAGCAAAGGAATAGTCAAACTCCTTGTCTTTAATCAAAATCACCTTTTGATTCGCATCCAAAGTCGAAAACACCAACTGCTGCACTGTCATATCATCCAATACCGGATACGATGTCAATGGCATCAAGGCCCCGTTCACGCGCAAAATTGGTTGCAAACCCACCTGCAAGTGTAAGTCCGAAGCATTATGCCGGATACATTCTTCCAGCAAAGTTTCAATCGCCAAACCATTCGTTGGCACTGCCACCCCAGCGATATCCACTGGTGCGCTATTTTTCTCATCATCCTTTTCAATCGCCTTCTCGATATCTTTCTTCTCAGTCTTCGCTACGCTACCCAACGGACGCTTGCCTTCAGCTGGTTTCACCGTAGCCACTGGCTTGCCCGCATCCTTCTTCTCCACCTTAGGTGCTACTTTTGGTGTATCTGTCTTTGGAATCTGATTCTCAATCACTGATGACTTAGCCGTCAAATCTTTAGGTGCTTCTTCAGCTGCCAATTTTGGCTCAGGAATATCCGACATACTCACACCATTAGTCGATGTCGTATTTACTGACGCACTATTCATTTGCATATCTGGCGCCGGCATTGCATCAGCTGCTGGAATTGCTGGATTAGGTACACTTGGAGCCGGAGCTACATTCTGCGCCGGCATTGCCTGTGTTGGCATACCATATCCTTCCCCACTAGGCACTGGGCCCATTGGAGGCATCGCGCTCGATACCGGAACATTATTGATATCCGGAATGTCCGCCGGTGCAAACGGTGAAGTTGGTGTCGTCATATTTGTATTTTGCATGCCATTATCCATATCTTTATTTTACCATAAGCCTTTCACTTTTATAACTATTACTATGCCAAATCGCTCGCCACCCGGTTTACTTCTTCCATCGTCGTAATCCCCGACAACGCCTTGAGCATTCCGTCTTGACGCATCGTCACAGTCCCCTTCTCTTTTGCTAAACGCATCACTTCAGCTGATGTCGCGTGTGAAATAATCAACTTCTGAATGTCCTCATCTACATCAATTGCCTCATACAAGCCTGCCCGGCCCGAATATCCGCCTGGCGCATCTTGATCTTCCACGCCTTTCACCAAAGTATAAGAGTTCTGGTTCGCCAACGGCAAGCCTGCATACCCCAAATCTTCACTCACCTCAGCCACATCTTCTTGTGATTTTGGCAATAAGCCACCCACCACGTTATTAATTTCCTCAGTTTGCATCTCCGTACTTTGTAAAGTTGTACGCTTCTCTGCCACTCGTCGCACCAAGCGCTGACCAATCACTGTGTTCAAAGTCGATGCCAACAAAAACGGCTCAATCCCCATATCCAGCAAACGTGGCAAAATACCCGCCGCCGAGTTGGTGTGCAAAGTAGAAAACACCAAGTGCCCCGTAAGCGACGCTTGCACCGCCAAGTTCGCTGTCTCTGAGTCACGAATCTCACCTACCATCACCACATCCGGATCTTGACGCAAGATACTCCGAAGACCCGAAGCAAATGTCAGACCCGCATCCAAGTTCACCTGAATCTGGTTCACTCCATCCATCTTGTATTCCACTGGATCTTCCAGCGTCACAATGTTAATCCGCTCACTCTTAATCTTCTTAATCAACGCATACAGAGTCGTAGACTTACCCGAACCCGTCGGGCCAGAAGTCAAAATCATCCCATTTGGCCGGCTAATTCCTTGCATCACCGCCCGAAGCGCGCGACCCGTCATGCCCATACCCTCAATTTCCATCGAAGTACCGGATTTATCCAACAAACGAATCACCACCTGCTCTCCCCACACCACTGGAGAAATTGCAATACGCAGGTCCACTTCTTTATCGCTCACCATCACCGCAAACTGACCATCTTGCGGAATCCGGTGCTCATCAATCTTAAGATTCGACAAAATCTTAATCCGCGATACCAACGCCGGCTCAATTGCCTTGGGTAGTTCCATTACTTTTCTGAGCACACCATCAATCCGGCACCGAATCACCAACGCATTCTCCAACGGCTCAATATGCACATCTGAAGCCTTGCTCTTCACTGCAAACTCCAAAATCGACGTCAAAGCCTTAGAAATCGGTGAATCTTGCGTAATCGTTTTTACATTAGCACTCGCCGCCTTTTGTGCCACCTCTTGATTGGTCACCTTCACGGCTTGCGCCACACCAGTAAAGTCACCCTTATACTGTCGCAACACCGCCTGAATCCCGTCACTCGAAGACATCACCGCTCGCACTGGTCGTCCAGTGAAAGTCGAAAGGTAATCTACTGCTTGCACGTTCCCCACATCAAGCATCGCCACCACTAGCTGACCATTACTCTCTCCTAATGGCACCACCATACTCCGCTCTGCCACATCGTATGGCAAAAGTTTCAGTACATTCTGATCCATCTCTACGTCTTTGAGATTGACGTAGAGCACCCCCATAATCGTCGCCGTCGCATGCACAATCATCTCGTTAGTCACGAGTTTTTTATTGGACAGAGTGGCCAATAGTGGCTGCTTTGTCTGCGCTACTTCCTGCTGGGTTTGCGCCACTTCGTTCGCATCAACCAACCCCTCGTTCACGAGGAGTTGTATCACCCGATCTAGCCCATCCTTTGTTAGCAATGCCACCCTACTCTCCGTCTACGTTCAATAAGCTATCGATATACTCCCGTTTTTCATCACCACACAGCTGTACGCCGTCGGCATTCAACACACAAGCCTCACTATCGCGCAACGCCTCCAACTGTTCTCGAGGCCAAGTCGCATCTACCGGCGCTTCTTCGCGACCACAAGCTACTAACTCGGCCATATCCAAAATCCCGTTTTGGTCAATGTCCTCACAACTACCCACATAAACTTCTACTGTTGGGTTGATCGCATTACCATTGAAAATCTCTGGGTCTGGCGCCACTAACTTATTATCAATTACATTACTCAACGTTTTGAACTCTGTCACTGCTAAATCCGGGTCACCCATAATTGCATTGCATAAGAAGAAGGCCGCCAAAGTACCAATGCCCGCAATCAAAACCAAGGTAAAAATATCAGATTGTTTCATTAGTTACCCTCCTTCAGCAATTCATCCTTCGCACTGGTGGCTGAATCAACTTTACTACCATTATTGCGCTCATTCAGCCGTGCTTTGCGCGAAGCATACAAAGTCTTAGTAGTCTCAATCGGCGTCTGCACACCTAAGTAATACGAGTTTGCCGAAGCCTGTAAGCTCAACCCGTTAGCCATCCATTCCACCGTCGCCGTAGTAATATCAAACTCACGAATCGACAACTCAATATTATTCAATACTGCCAACACTATACCATCCGTCCCCTCAATTCGAAGCGACACTGGAATCACTTCAATACCAGTGATGTCGCTCTTTACGCTATCATCGCGCGGCGACAGCCTCTCTGGTTCCCACTCAGTCCTTAGGAAAATCTCGTTCAAACTCGCCATCAAAGCCTCAGTGTTCTTAGAAGCAGGCAAAGCATCTGGAATCACGCGCAACGCCGAACAAATCTTGGAGGACTGCAAGTACTGCTGGCGTTCTTTCTCGTCAGTCGACTCCTCATACATCTTGTTGAAATCTTTACGTGCACCTGTCTCGTCATAGCAGTTCGCATTGCGAAGTCTCGCTACCGATTCCAAATCGCTATTTTGCGCCATCTGTGACAGCACCTTGTAACGCAAACTATTCGTAACCTTGCTTAACGACACCTCATTTGGGTTACATTTCTCTAATTCTTCTGCACTCAACCGACCATTACCATCTGTATCTACACAGACACCCACATTCCGAATCGTCTGGTCATAATCCATAATCGCATTGTTCTTTTCACCGATAATCGTCGCATTAAACTTAATATATTTAATTAAGAAAATCGACATCACAATACAAGTACCCAACACTAAGGATGCACCTAGCACCTCAAGCATCGTATACTGCTGCGCTTTAGAAATCTTCTCGCGCTTGCCCTCAGCTGGGCCTTTACTACCATCAGTTGCCATTTTGTGTGTTTCCTCCCGTGTTAGTTGAGTTTGTCAAACACTCGGTATCATTCTCATCACATTCCCGCGCTTCCTGCGTGAACATGTTTCCAATCTGGACATAAGAGTCAGTCACATTCTGACCCATTGGACCAATCGCAATCATATGCTTATTCTGGAAGGCAAAGAATGCTGGCTCCACTTTCATTGTTGCAGTAAACTTCAAGACCAAATTATCACTTTCATCACGACCATTCGAAGAATCTGTCACTGTCAAACCATCCGGTGCTAAATAGCACTCATTGGTTGAAGTCCACTTCGCCGTAGCCTGGCCACTCACCATCTGACCACTATATCTTGTACAATCACTTTCGAAATGTTCAATCCCGGAAATCGCGCCATCTAGTTCCATCAAGCCACCGTTGTTCCAAGCAGTGAATTGTGGTGTGCGCCATACCTTCACACGTGCTACAGCTGTTCGATAATACTTGGTTTCGCCATCCACATCACGAATTTCCACTTTCTCATCGGATAACTTTACGTTACCCTCATCGTCCACTTCTACGGTAATCCCCGCCGCAGTCAAATCTTCATAACTCATTTCCACTTCGGCCACTTCTACTTCGGACTTATCATTATAGAAGAACTCAATATTCGAACCTTCTGGCACCATCTCACCCAATGGCAAAGCCCCACAACCTTCCGAAGTCAAATCCCACCACGCGTAATAACTATCACCTACACGATAAGCATTACCATTCTCATCTGACTCATGCATACACCAAGTTGGGATCTCTTTGTCATTTACATCAACATAGCGACCATAATCATATTTAGTCAAAGCTGCAGATTTCTTAAACGCTTCCAATACGCGGTAATCAATCAGTGGCGCCACTCGCGCATCAGTCTGACCTTCCATACGCAGAGTATAGTTCTCCAAATCTACACGCAACTCCGACAGCTTCACGAAATCTTCACCTTGCGAAAGCATAATCCCTAACGCACCAAACACACGCGAGAGCACAGTCTTGTTCTCGGCAATCGCGCCAAGACGTGATAGCTGATTCTGAATGGTCACCAAATCACCCAGCTCCTCATAGCCCATCAACTTGGCTGACAATTCACCTAGGCGCTTATCTTGGCTACCAATTGCAATGTCCTGACCACTCTTGATACCGAACAACACCAACACTACACTCACCGAAATTACTGATACCATGATACATATATATAATACTAAGTTGCGCATCTTCTGCGCGCGAATCATCTGTGCCTTGACTTCTGGCACCAAGTTAATCTCGTAAGCTGTTGCTACAGTTGTAATTAACTGATTCTTCGGCTCAGCCTTCTTCCCGGTAATCTTAGCAATCAAACCATCAAACCATTCTTTCATTAGTCATTGCTCCTTTCTGCGAGACCAATCGCTACTGCGAACTCGCTCGCCACTGGTTGCAGAACTTGTTGCTGTTCTGGACTCACTTTCACAAGTTGCCACGGATTACCCTGAGTAGTTGGCACATTTGTCTTCGCTTCGATATACTCCGCAATAAACGGAATCATCCCCGCAAACCCAGACAGAATAATTACACCCACTGGCGCATTCATATACTCTGACTGAAAAAAGCGAATGCTCTTTGATAGCTCCGAAGCAAAACTTTCCAAAGTTGAATCTAGCGCCTTGAACACTTGACCTTCTACTTTATCTTGCGCCAAACCAAACTTCAGGATAAACTGCCGTGCCTGTTCTTCTTTCACTGAAAGTGCCTGCACTACTGTTCGAATCAGCAAAGCAAACCCACCTGGGATACTGCGCACCAACCTCGGAACACCACGATACATCATCACCATATCCGTACTACGCTCACCCAAATCAATAATCAGTCGTGCGTCTTGCGCCCCCGGCGGCATCAAAGCCCGTGCCATCGCCAAACTTTCTGGCTCCTGTGCAATCACATTCAAACCAAACGATTCAATCATTTCCATTCGGGCTTCAGCAAAGTCCACCGCTGTCGAAGAAATCAATACTTCAGCCTTAGTAGCATCATTCGGGCAAACACCCAAACTCACATAATCTACCGTGGCCTCATCAAGTGGCATTGGAATGTATTTATCCAACTGATACTTCACGGTATTTAGTAGCTCGCTCTCTGGTTGGTTATCTACTTTTACAATCGTGGTAAAAATTTTCACGGCTGGCATGCCTACCGCGATATTTTTGGTGGTAATCCCAGCCTGCTGCATTGCGCCGAGAATCATCTCACCCAAGCGCCGTACACCAGCTGGTGAACCATCCTCCAAAACTTTACGTTCCACCGGCACATAAGCAAACTTTTGCAACACCCAACCATGCTGTGCATCGCCCGAAAGCTGCACCAACCTGATTGCGGTCGTACCAATATCCAATGCGAAGAAATCGCCCACTCCATGAATCAAGCTCATGCCTATATTATATGCTTATTCTTTAATCTACGCAAGAGTCATTTTCAAACATTTTGTCTTCTTTTTCGTGCGCAGCGGGCACATTTATTTGGCTAGTTCTGATGGCACTTTGAGGTATGTTGGACGGGATAGCGTCTGGTGGTCACCACGTGGCACCTCAAGCATTGATTATGGATATGCACTTTCTATTATCGCATCCACGTTAAACCCTTCCGCTGATGATGTTAGACGCTGGGGCGGTCGCCCCCTCCGCTGCCTTAGTACTGTATTAGACATGTAGAGAGTGAGAGGATAGTTTTAAACCCCGAAACCGCTCGCACAGATATTCCGCAATCCCGCCCGTCATACCATCGCGCTCCGTCATCTTGCCACTACGCCAACCTCAACCAATAAAACCGTTCCTGGTTTTTCCCAACCTTCCCCACTACGTCATTATCACGCTTCTTCACTACCACAAAACCATTCCGTGCCAACCATTGCTCAAATCTTTTGATAATCTCCCGTCGTATCCGCTCATTCTTCACCACTCCGCGATTCAGTTGTTCCGACCACGCCTCAAACTGCGGCTTTAGCATCACCAAAAAATCCGCCTTTTTCGCCACAACATCCTTAGCGTGTGCCAAAATCTTCTCCAAACTCACGAACGACACATCTGCCACCACGGTTTGAACTTGTACGCGGTGCACAAGTTCACCTACATCTTCTCCCTGTCTTATCGCTAATTTACCAACTTTATTTACACCCATCACATCAAAAAAGTCGGTTTTTTCGTACAAATCCACCCGCGGGTCAAACCGGAGCGTCGCCTTCATTTGCTTGGTGCCGATTTCCACCGCAATCACTTTTTCCGCACCCTGCCTGAGAGCCAGCTCCGTAAAGCCACCCGTGGATGAACCAATATCCAGCACCACCTTCCCTCGAAAATCATAACCAAACACCTTCACCGCCCCCGCAAGTTTCAGCTCTGCTCTGCCGACAATTTTATCCACGTTGTACTACCTCACCGTTCTTCACCACCACAAAATTATTTCCAACCAGTTCCACGACTGGATTATCTAAATCTCCACATACCACCAACGCCGACCGGTCCGATATTAGATAGATCGGTAGATTAGTTAGCTTACTTTCTTTTATAGCTACCCCCTCCGTTAATTGCGGGAACCAACTCGACCCAAAATGTGGCAAGAAGAACCAGGGTAGCAGTTCAAGATAATGCCGATTGTCCACAGTTTCTCCAAACACATTGACCGACGTATCCTTACTTTCCTTATGGCACAAAACGCACGAACCCGCCGAGCTCCCCACCCAAACTTTCTGCTCCAAAATTTCCGGTAGAAGCTTCGCAAACCCAGTTTCTTCAAAAACTTTATTCAAATAATCAGTCTGCCCACCAAAACAGAAAATCACATCACATGTTACAATTCTCTCTTGCACATAATCCAAATCATGTGCCTGTAAGTCTAGTAGCTCAATTGTTCCACCAAAATTATCCGCAATTTCCTGAAGCCCGTCAATTAACCACCGGCAATCACCCTTTTCAGCCTTGATTGCTTCATTCAAAACCAAAAAATTAATTGCACTACGCGACTTTCCCACCAAGTCCTCACAGGCCTTAACAATCACTTCATTTGTAAATCCCGATGACGCCAAAATCAATTTCATATCTCTATTATATCATTCTCTCCCCCTCTACATGTCTAATACAGTACTAAGGCAGCGGAGGGAGAGGCCTTGCCAACGGTAATCCGGGCCATTCGACGGGCGGACCACAGCAGTATCAAAGTGAAGGTCGTACGCAGTAGTAGTGACGGCACGTGATGACCAATAGTCGGCGAGGGGGCCAGCGTTCCTTAAAGTACCAGCAGTGTTAAATAAATCTACATATCCACTGCGCACGAGAAACAAAAAGCGAGTAATAGTAGGGATTGACACAGTCCCTTGTTTGTGCGAGAATGGGGTTAGTTATGTTAGCTAGCGGTTTTTACAGCCGCTAACTTTTTTGTTTCGTTTCTTAAACACGAAGCGTAAGCGAACCATTGGATTCAACTTCACTTCTAGGCGTAAACATAAAAGCTGTACTACCATAGCAACCTCCTTTACCCATGATGCTACTGATTTGAATGTCAAATTACTATTGCTCGTGAGGTAATCCTAGCATATTTTGAAAGAAATTAGCAAACATAAAAGTAATATTTTGCTAATTTCGTGCGCAGCGGGCACGTATATCCGGCTATCACTGCTGGTACTTTTAGGGGCGCTGGCCTCACTGGGCACTACTGGTCGTCGCTGGCGTCATCTACTCGCTATGATGGCTCTGCTATCCCTAGCGGTTACAGCCTCGGCTTCGATGCCTCCACAGTGTACACGTCGAATGGCCCGTACGAGCGCTACCTCGGTTTCCCCCTCCGCTGCCTTAGTACTGTATTAGTATATGTAGAGTGAGAACCAGCTCCTACTCCAAAATCTTGCACACCACTGCCGTCATCAAGCCCTTCTCACGCGGCTCGCTCTCCGCAATCATCAACGCAATCGCCACCAACGCCCGGTCAGAAATCTTCGCCTCGCCCTTCGCCGTCAGGCTATACTCATTCATCGCCAAGAAAACCATAAACAGAAACACCGCAATCCGCTTATTCCCGTCAAAGAACGGGTGGTCCTTAATCACAAAATACAGCAAATTCGCCGCCTTTTCCGCCACCGTCGCATAAACATCTTCCCCGTCAAAACTCTGATAAATCGCCCGGAGCGCCCCCTCAAACGCGTCACCCCGCGGCTTGCCAAACATTTCCCCACCGTGGATTTTCTCGCGCAATTCCACAATCATCGTCATACAGTCACCCGCCCCCAGCAGCCGCGTTGCCTTGGGCGCTTCCGGCACTTTCACAAAACCATCGTCATATTCGCGCAATGTCCGGAAAGTCAACGCATACTGCGAAATCACCTCTAGCACTCCATTCGCTTCCGCCCCAGTCAGTTCATTTTGCGCCAGCAAACGCTTCACCACTGCCATCGTCTCCGCCACTTTCTTCAACTCCGTTTGCGACAATTCCTTCAAACGCCGCTCATTCACCGCCGCACCATTCACGATGTATCGTTTCAGTACTTTTGTCGCCCAAATCCGGAAATCCGTTGCCTTGCGCGAATTCACCCGATACCCCACAGAGATTACTGCGTCCAGATTATAGACTTTCACAGTACGACGCACCTCACGAGCACCCTCTTTTTGAACTATTTCCAAATTGGAACTAGTTCGGTTCTCCTCTAATTCCCCATCCTGATAAATATGCCGCAAATGCTTAACAATTGCCGGCACGTTCACATCAAACAACTCCGCCATCTGCGCCTGTGTCGCCCAAATTGTCTCCTCCCCCGGGTTTAGGTTAAACTGCACATTCTTTCCCCCAGTTTCGTAAATTATAATGTCTTTTTCCATATTACCTCAAACTCTAATTAACTAATTTTATTATACATTACATATCTGTTATTTACAACTGCAACTTATTCCAATGGAAATAGTTCAACTTTTACTTCGTGCGCAGCGGAGATATCGCTTTGACGGATACTGCTGGTACTTTCAGGCACGCTGGCACCGGCGGCTACGGTTGGTCGTCGCGGGCGTCGTCTACTCGCGCTAATGGCTCTGCTATTCCTAGCGCCTACTACCTCGTCTTTGGGCCTTCTGATGTCAGCCCGTCGTCCGGCCCGTGGGAGCGCTGGCTCGGTCGCCCCCTCCGCTGCCTTAGTACTGTATTAGACATGTAGAGTAGAGGCAGATGGTATAATATCCTCATGACAACTATTCACTACCAAGTTGGCACCCACACTGGAGAAATCACCTGGGCTGCCAGCGAATACTTCGGTGAGCTCGCCGGCAAAACCTATTCCCTCGGGCAAATGGAAGCCACCCAAATCGCACCCCTAGATGGCCTCTCCCTCACCGCCAAACTCCTGCTCTCCGCCGTCGCCGGCGCTATCATCCAACATCTCCTCGACCAAGACATCCCCGCCCCCGAAATCTTCCAAACCGGCATCTTCACTATCTAGCCATTACCAAACAAAAAAGAAGTCTCTCGCTAGGCATCAAAATGCGCCCCGTGAAACTTCACTACCACTATTATATCAAAACTACGCCATAATATCAATCAACCCAAATCATATCTCAAGCACTAATCCCAGGGCAAAGTTAGCTCGAGACTTGTGCTAGATTTAGGGCAAAGTTATTAGCAATGAGATACAAGGCAGAGATGAGGAAACGCAAGAAGGACGTATTATATACGTCCTTCTATGGTACCGCAATCTCTAACGCCGTAGACCGCGCTAAGAACGAGCCCTATCTATTTCTGCCGCTCGCGATAAGCATAAGTTTCCGTATCCACAGAAACCACATCATCTGTCTTGATAAAGGCTGGGACCTTAATCACTACACCAGTCTCCAAAGTCGCGTCCTTCTGCACCAAGCTTGTCGTGTCGCCCTTCACGGCATTCTCAGTATAAGTCACCTTGAGCCAAATATTCTTTGGTAGTACCAAGTTAATTGGTGTACCATTATAGAACTGGATTTCCATCTCATCACCGTCACGCATAAAGTCTTTAGAATCACCCACCATATCCGCGCTCAACTCATACTGCTCAAAGGTTTCCGGGTCCATAAAGTAAAACTTCTCGTCATCCTTATAGAGATATTGCACTTTTCTAGTAGTCACCTCTGCCGGCTCAATCTTTTCCTGACCCTTAAAAGTCTTCGGCAAAAGCGCACCTGTAATCAGATTCTTCACCTTCACGTTCACAATCGAGCCACCACGCCCCATCACTTTTTGTGAATATTCCACCACCTTATATGGCTGACCATCTAGCGTAATGAGTACATTTTTCTTCAAATCGGTTGGACCATACATAACACAGCCTCCTATTTACAATTAACTTATTTCTTAGACGAAGCTATCGGAGATGAAATGCAAGGCGAAAGTGAACAACGCAAGGGGGCTGTACTTAAAGTACTGCTCCCGCGTAGCGCAACTTTCAACGCCGCAGTTCGCTCCGAGAGCAAGTCTAGTTGCTTGCTACGAATGGCAACAACGCTAGATGTCGTGCCCGCTTCACTGCCACAGCAAGTTGTCGCTGCTGCTTAGCCGTCAAACCAGTCTTCGAAATTGGTTCAATCCGACCGTAGATATCGATATAGCGTTGCAAAGTCTTCACATCGCGATAATCAAAATACAAATTTGGATTTACTTTAACTTTTCTCATAAATTCTCCTCTTTATCACCCGTTAAAATGGAATCTCATCCAGGTTAATTTGGTCGTCCGGCACATCATCCGGCACTACATCGCTGCTCATGTCCACATCAGCATCCGCGCTCTTGCTGGCACCACGATTGCTCGAATAGCCACCGCCATTGCCACCATTGCCATTATTACCGATGAAAGAGAAATCTTCCACCACAATTTCAGTCCGGGAACGCTTCTGCCCGGAATTCTTATCTTCCCAACTCCGCTGTTCCAATCTTCCCGACACTAGCAACGCCGAACCCTTGTGCACATACTGACAAATAATCTCTGCTGACTTACCCCAAGCCACACAGTCAAGATAAGACACCTGGTCTTGCTGATTGCCACTGCTATCCTTGAACGACCGATTCACCGCAATCGCAAAACTACATACTTGCGAACCACTACCAGTCGTGCGCATTTCGGGGTCACGAGTAATATTGCCAGCAATAATCGCTTTACTAAATCCGCGCACTATTTATCCTCCTCAGTTTCCTCTTCATCTTCGGCACCATGAGCCCGGCGAACAGCTTGCTTAGCTTCCGCCTTCAACTTCCGCTCATCCACCGTCACCAAAAGATGACGCAATACTTCGTCCGTAATATTGAGTGAGCTCTCAATCTTCACTGGAGCATCGGCTGGCAGCTCCACTTCATAGTAGCAGTATACTGCAAAATCTTGACCCTTAATACTATAAGCCAAGCGCTTCTTGCCATCATTGACTTCTTTGGTAATCTTGCCACCGTTCTTCTCAATCAAATCTTTGATTTTGGTAGTGGCCGGTTCAAGGTTCATCTCCAAATCTGGATGCACCAAGACCGTAAGTTCGTAATTTTTCATTACAACTCCTTTGGTTAAAGCAAGCACGGCTCTCTCACCTGCTCGCTGAGCTAATATCCCTCTAATTCTATCACACTGCACCACCCCTGTCAATCCGCAAAATCATCTTTTAGCGAAGAAGATACTTTGCTATAATAATCTAAATGAATCCAAAGAAAATCGAAAAATTTATCCACAAACAAAAAGTTAGCTTCATCTGCTCTATTGATGACGAAAATTACCCCAACGTCCGCGCAATGTTAAAACCCAGAGAACACATTGGCCTTAAAGAATTCTACTTTTCTACTAACACCTCTTCAGCCAAAGTCCAACAATACCGCAATAATCCCAACGCCAGCATTTATTTCTACCACAAAGGCCTCATCAAGTACACCGGTGTTATACTCAAAGGCAAAATGAAAGTCTTAACCGACCAAACTACCAAAGATCTAATTTGGCGCACTGGAGACACAATATTTTACAAAAAGGGCAAAACCGACCCAGACTACTGTGTACTAAAATTTACTGCCACCAGCGGAAGATATTACCAAAATTTACAAACCCAAAGCTTTAAAATCAAATAGCCTATTCTCCACCACCATTCGCCAGCTGATCAAAATCATCCATCGAGCTAATCAATACATCACGTGGCTTATGCCCATTCGCTGGGCCAATCACCCCAATTTCCTCTAACCAAATTGCCAATCCCGACACAAAACCATGCCCCTTACCCAGCCAAGTCTGCAAACTAGCCGTCGAAAACTTACCATTCTTCAATGTAATTTCAATTGCCTTACGCACTACTGGATCATTCGGATCGTATCGCCGGCCAAGGTCGCCAATTGCGCCACCATCCGCCGGGCCCATACCTTTAATCTGCACTGGCTGCGCGACCACTTCATCATTATATTCTGGACCACGCTGCGCTCGCAAAAAGTCTGCCAATTTCGCTACATCCTCATCACTCGCCCACGCACCCTGAATCCGCCTCGGCTTACCCATCATCTCAGTCGTCAACATCAACATATCACCCTTACCTAACAACTTCTCTGCACCAGTCATATCTAGCATCACGCGCGAATCAATCTGACTCCCCACCGCAAAAGCAATCCTTCCCGGAATGTTAGCTTTAATCAAACCCGTAATCACTTTTACTTCCGGCCTCTGGGTCGCTAGCACCAGGTGAATACCCGCCGCACGCCCCTTCTGCGCAATCCGCACAATTGGCATTTCCAAATCTTTTCCTGCCATCATCATCAAATCGGCCATCTCATCAATCAAAATCACAATATATGGCATCTGCTCACCCTTGTGACCTTCTTCACCTTCCTTCTGTTCCCCCTCCGCTTGCTTAGCCATCTTAGCATTATAATCCACGATATTCTTCACGCGCTCTTCCGCCATCAAAGTATAGCGCTTCTCCATTTCATTCACTGCCCAACGCATAGCACTCAATGCCTTATCTACTTGTGTAATAATCGGTGTCAAGAGATGCGGAATTCCATCATATTGCGCCATTTCCACTTGCTTTGGATCCACAATAATCAATTTCATATCACTTGGTGCATTACGATACAACAAACTAGAAATCAAAGTGTTTGTCATTACTGACTTACCCGAACCAGTGGTACCAGCAATCAAAAGATGTGGCATCTTAGCCAAATTCGCTACCACTGCTTTACCAGAAATATCTTTGCCTACCGCAAATGTCAGCGGATCAGTTGCATTCTTCCACTCTTTGCTCTCTATCACGCCCCGCAGGCGCACATCCGCCGACTTCGCATTTGGCAACTCCACACCCACTGAACGCGTCCCCGGGATCGGAGCTTCAATCCTAATTTTATCTACTGCAAGGTTTAAGGCCAACTCCTTGTCGCGCGCCAAAATCTTCGACAAGTTTACTCCCTGTGGCGGGCGCATGGTATACTGCGTCACCCGTGGACCCACATTCGCACCCTCCATCTCTACCTCAATTCCAAATTCACCCAAAGTTGTCTTAATAATTTGTGCATTCTGTTGAATATCGCCCGGATTAGCCGGTGATTGCTTCTTCTCCAACAAACTAATATCTGGCATCTTCCAGTTTGGGTCACTCACGGCGACCAATGCCCGCTCTGGCTCTGGAGCCGGTACGCTCTTCCCGACCTTGTCTGGCTTGCCACCTAGGCGCGCCTTCAAAGACATCGGCTCTGCCGCCGGCGTATCATCTACCGCTACCCCAGAGTTTACTTTAATTTCTAAGTCACCGCCCTTAACTTTCTCGCCCTTTTCGGCCTTACGTGCCAACCTCTCATTATGCTTATCTTCACTTGCACCAGTATGGAAAATTGCCGCAATTCCCTTAAACACCGTCACCGGATTCGTCTGCAAAATGAAAATTGCTGTCACAAACATCAATACCACATAAATAAACACTGCTACTCCGGCATTCACAATCTGTACCATCAAACCATTCAGCCACTCCCCCACAATACCGCCTGTTGGCTCAACCTCGCCAATCGTAGGAATCCCTGCAATTCCCGCTACCCAAAAAATCATCAAGAATGATGCTAGCCACATCACCACCGGCAAACGGTTGTCATCACTCCGGAAAATTTTTACCGCCAGCCACACAAGCAAAAACGGTAACAAATACTGCGCATAACCAATCAACCACGTTAAGCCATCAATCGCTGAATTCAATACCGGACCACCATCGCCCAACCATGCAAAAATCAATACTACTACCACTACCAACATCAACACTGCCATTACCTGGCGCCAAAAACCGCCCGGCAGCTCATGCTCTGGCGCTACTTCCTTAGCCCGCGCCCTGGCACTCGTAGTTCGTTTTTTATTTGACGTCTTCTTCTTAGACGTCGACCTCCGTTTTGCCATATACCCTATATTATACACAACTTCCCCCAAAACACAAAGCCCCTCTACATGTCTAATACAGTACTAAGGCAGCGGAGGGGGAAACCATCCCAATGCTCGTATGGACCGTCTGACGGATTCACTGCGGAGGCATGGAAGGCGAGGTAATAAGCGCTAGGAGTAGTAGTGCCATCATAGCGAGTAGATGACGCTCGTGACGACCAGTAGACAGCAGTAATGCTGGCGCTCATAAAAGTACCAGTAGTGGGTAAGTAGACATACCCGCTGCGCACGATTTTCAACGAAATTTTTTGCCAAACTAAAAACGTTATGTTACACTGAAATTGTACCAATTTTATCAACAATATAGCCACCGGTTTTGTCACTTGTGGTCAGTGGTTAAAAGGGGCATCGTGAGTCCCTAGAAGACTGCTGATTACAGTGGCTATGATAGGATTGGTACACCTCGCGGTGCCCTTTTTTGATTGTGGCATTGCGACAATAATAACCAATCTACAAGGAGGTAGAATGAACACTAACGGTTTTAAGTCAGCAACCACAGCCGGGCTACTCGGAATTTTTCTCGGCGCAGTCGGCGCCCACTGCTGGTATCTTGGCGACAAGAAAAAAGGCACCACTCACGTCATCATCTTTGGCGCTGGCATGGTAGCCCTCATCATCGGAGGAGCCATCCTGCCCTCAATACTATCATTTTGGACGCTCTATCGCATACTCTGGTTGATCTCAATCTTAAACTGGGCTGGCTGGCTCGCCATCGGTGCTAGCGAAGTCTGGGGCTTTATCGAAGGTATCCAAATTCTCACCCAGGGCGACGCCGGCCTCGCCCAAAAAGGTTACCGCATTGCGCCTAACGCCATGCAAAACTTCGGTGGTAATTTTAACAACCCAAACACCCCAAACAACCATCCCGCCAACCAAATAAGCCAAAATCACCCCAATCAAAATAACTCCGGGAATCACTATAATGGATAGTCAACCGCTCCCCACACCAGCACCAACACCACTCCCATCCAAAAAGAAAACCCCTTTAACCCTCGGACTCATCCTCAGCGCCGTCGCCATTGTAACCATAGTGACCGGCGTCGTCATCTTCAATACTACCAAAAAAGTCGATTACGAAGAAACTTATCAGCTTGCCAAGGACGTAAAATCCCAGGTTAGCCAAGTGGCTTACGAAACCGATTGTGCCAATGTACTCAATTTTGCCAAATCACGTAGTCCAGATATAGAAAAGTACAATTCCTACATACAGGGTTGCGAAACCATCGGCGAAAAATTCGCTAAGCTCCAAACCTCAGTTGAACAACTCGGGGCCTCAACCGGTGTCAAAAATGACAGTGAACTGCGCGCCGCATACGAGGATTTTCAAATTCCCTCCGCTTAGCTGTTCCAAACACGGATAACCTCAAACAACAGCTCAGGCTCTACCAAGCCTGGCATGAGTTTGTCATGTCCGAGCGCGCGCTCATGATTGCCAAAGCCAACGAATCCGCAATCAAAGCTGTCGCCCAGCCATTACTAGATTCTGGTAACACCACTTTACAGCAATATGGCGAAGGCTGGTTAGAAAAAACCTTAGCCTATGCTGAAGCCGCCTGGACATACAATAACTCCGGCGGCAACCTCAATTCCGCCGCTCGCAGAGCACTCAAGCAAGAAGCCACCAACAAAAATAACGAACAAACCGAGTGGGTCAAAGCTAATGAACCTGACATTTTAGAGCTAGGTGGTTTAGATTTTAGTCAACTACGCGCCCTCGGGTCAAAGTTTGACCAAATCTACGAAACCATTAAAAATAAGTATATGGAAGGCGACGATTCCCTAATTTTGCTTTATTAATTACAAAAATCTCCAAATTTACAGGGATAAAATCTAGTTGAACTTGTACAGCGTGCACAAGTTCAACTTTTTCGTGCGCAGCGGGTACATGAATCTACCTGGTGTTAGTGGTGCTACTCTCAGGGACGCTGGCAGCATTGGTTACTGGTGGTCGTCGCGTGGATCTAGTACTCGCTTTGACGGCGTCGCTACGCCTAGCGCTTACGTCTTCGCCTTTAGTGGTACTGATGTGAACCCGTCGCATGGCCCGGGTGACCGCTACCATGGTTTCCCCCTCCGCTGCCTTAGTACTGTATTAGACATGTAGAGTGGAGAGAAAATATAAGGCAAACCCAGGAGCGAATTTAGCTCGGAACTATAGGGCGACGGGCTTTTCGATGCAGTACCGACAAACCCCAGGGCAAAGTTATTAGCAATGAGATGCAAAGCAGAGATGAGGAAACGCAAGAAGGACGTATTATATACGTCCTTCTATGGTACCGCAATTTCTAACGCCGTAGACCGCGCTAAGAACGAGCCCTACTCGACGTTCCGCATAGTGAGGGAAAGCCTTCCCCGATCATCAATCGCCGTCAACTTCACCTTCACCTTCTGCCCAACCTTCAAGACATCGCTCACATTTTCAACCCGCTTATCAGAAATCTGGCTCACGTGAAGCATACCATCAACCCCTGGCAAAATCGTCACAAATGCACCAAAGTCCTTGATCGTCGCCACAGTGCCTTCATAAACCTTCCCCACCTCCGGCTCTTCCACCAAACCTTTAATCCAGGTCAACGCTTTTTCAATTGCCTCATTCTCACCAGAAATTGTCACAAGGCCAGAATCATCAATATCCACCATCGCGCCAGTTTCCGAGGTAACCTTATTAATCATCTCACCACCCTTACCAATAATTGCTCCAATCTTGTCTGGGTTTACCATCAATTTTTCAATCTTTGGCGCATACTTAGAAATTTCTGGCCGTGGCTTTGGAATCACGCCCAGCATGTGCTCCAAAATGAACATCCGCCCATCATGGCTCTGCGCAATCGCCTTCTCCAAGATGTCCACTGGCAAACCATGCACCTTCATATCCATCTGGAGCGCCGTAATACCTTCTGTCGTACCCGTCACCTTAAAGTCCATATCCCCCGCGAAATCTTCCGCGTCCATCAAGTCAGTCAAAACATAAGCCTTCTCTACATCATCCGACGTAATCTCCTTACCTACTGGCACATCCACCATCAAGCCCATCGCCACACCCGACACTGGCCGCTTCAAAGGCACACCGGCGTCCATCAACGCCATACAAGATGAACAAGTTGCCGCCATACTCGTACTACCATTCTGGCTCATAATTTCCGTCACACTCCGAATCGCATATGGGAATTCCTCTTCGCTCGGCAACATTGGCAAAAGTGCCCGCTCCGCCAAGTATCCGTGACCAATCTCACGCCGTCCCGGTGAACCAATCCGCCCCACTTCGCCTACCGTATAGGCTGGAGCATTATAATGATGCATATAGCGCCGCTTACCATCGGTCACTTCCATCGTATCCACCACTTGCGCAAAGCTCAGCGGCGCCAAAGTTACAATATTCAGCGCCTGAGTCAAACCACGCGTAAACAAGCTTGACCCATGCACCCGTGGCAACACGCCTACTTGGCTCGACAATGATCGCACTTCGGTCAGCTTCCGCCCATCCGGACGTACACCGTCTTCAATAATTCCCCGCCGTACTTCATGATTCACCGCCAAATCAAACGCTTGGTCATATTCTCCCTGCATCCGGTCAGTATAATCCGCAATCTTCTCTTCCTCAGTTTCACCTTCACCCAATTCGGGTGCCAGCTCAGCGTGCATTTGCTCACGTAGCTGTGCCACAATCTCTTGACGTTCCAGCACATTTCCACGTACCTTCTCACCTGCATGTGCCTGATACCAAGCCTCCACGCGCTCTTGGATGCCTTCATCTGGCAACACTAACTCGTATTCCTGCTCAGTCACACCCACAGCCTTAGCTAACTCACGTTGCAAATCCAACGCCGGTTGTACATTCTTCACCGCCCAGTGCATCGCCTCAATAATCATGGCTTCCGGCACTTCATTTGCGCCCGCTTCCACCATCATTACTTTGCCATCTTTACAAGCCACCACGAGATCCATAATACTCTGTTCACGCTCTTCCGCATTCAAGAAAGCCTTAAACTCACCATTAATCCGTCCAATCCGCAACCCTGCCACTGGCCCATCAAACGGTACCCCGGCAAGCATCAAAGCGCTCGACGCCGCAATCATCGCCACCATGTCTGGACGAAACTCTGGGTCCATCGCCAGCACCGTAGTCACCACCTGTACTTCTTGACGGTATCCCTTCGGGAACAATGGGCGAATCGGCCGATCAATCAACCGCCCCACCAACACCGCTTCATCCGCCGGCTTACCTTCACGCTTGATAAACTTCGAACCAGAAATCTTCCCCGCTGCATAAAACTTCTCTTCGTAGTCAATCGTCAGTGGGAAGAAATCCTGCACCACTGGCTTTTTGCCTACTACTACCGAACCCAAAACTACAGTTTCACCATAGCCCACGAGCACGCTCGCAGTACTCCGGAATCCCACACGATTTACTTCTAATGTCAATTTGCGACCACAAAGCTCGGTCTCTACCCGCACCATCTGCTTGCCGCTCGGATTAATAATATCCATGCTTCCCTTTCTTGGGAAAACCTCAGAGAGAAAGGTTATGAACGCCAGAAACTAGACGACTACTTTATCAAAGGCTCCGTCGCGACCAACGGGGAGCGCCGAAGTGCAGTCTCACCCGTAACGACTGGCTGAGATAAACGTGCCTGGATGAAGTAGTTGACTAGTAAGCTAGCTTTAAATAACATTTCTCTCTGCCGTCTTCCCAATGTTAATTTTCTACCCCTATTATAGCACACTTCCCCACCATTTGCCAGAAGAGTATTGACAAAAATCATCATCTGTGCTATAATGGAAGTATGGGATTATTTCGTGCGCCCATCAAGTACAAATACAAGGAGAAAAAGAATGAACATGTCAGAAACATCGACCACTATCAACTCGCGACTCAGCACTGCTTGTGCACCCCTGTTCAAATGTTTACCAATCGTTACACGTCAGGGCAATAAAATCATCATCTATAACCTCCCCACGACTTTATCCTACGATACGCTGGATAAGTCCTCCATTATCGATATCTGCCATCAGATGAAGCACTTATACTCCGATGGCGACCGTATTGGACGCAAGGGTATTGCTAAGAAAAAACACTTAGAAAACAATACCATTCGTATGTGTATTTCATACACATACTCCCTGCGCAGGGAGTCAGAGAGCACAGTCCTGACTATTAACTTTATGCCCAGCTTCACCGAGCATCATCTTCCGCGTTTCATTCAACACATCAAGAAGTCCAACCTCACTCCTAAAGAGTTCGAGGAAATGAAAGCTGCCGACCAGATTGTCAGTAGTACACGCAAAAGCGTCACAATCGAGCGCAATATGAATGAGCACGAAATCGCCGAACAGATGGATGTTTTTGTTGGTACTTGTCGCGAAGAAATCTGCGAACTTGTCAAGAAAACAATGGACATAGCTTTTGAGCAGGCCACTATCAGCGTCATCAACGACTCAACCATCGCATTCGCCTAATCTCCTTGCTCTTTAAGGATGAAATCGCGTCCCAATATCTATCCAGGGGCGCTTTTTCATGCCAAAACTCACCCCATCAAAAAACTCCCCAACGGGAGTTTTTTGTTATTTCCGGAGTCCCAACTCCGCAATGGTCTTCTTATATAGGTCAAAGTTTGTCCGCTCCAAGTATTTCAGCAACTTTTTGCGCTGACCTACCATCTGCATCAAACCGCGCTTTGCCATATAGTCATGCTTGTTTTCTTTGACGTGCTCGGTCACTTCCTTGATCCGCTCAGTCAAAATCGACACCTGCACCTCTGGGCTCCCCACATCTTCCTTAGTGCGCGCAAGCTTTGCCATCGCCTCAGCTTTTTTCTCTCTAGTAATCATATGTTTCCAATTATAGCACACCTCAGTATTTTTACAACCCCTTTTCTCTAGACAACACAAGGCAAACCAAAAGCCGCCAGTTTCCCAGCGACTTAGTTTTAAAATTGGTGTGAGTTAGACGTTCTTCCCCTCTTCAGGGTATTACTTGCAGGACAAACGTCTCGTCTGCCCGCAAAGTTGTCGCGAGGTCAAATCCCCGCACATACAGTTCATACTGACCGGGAGTACTAAGGTCATAAATACCATAAATCTCCAGGTCATAGTCTTCAGTTGTATACGGCACACCCTCCGACGTAAATAACCCAATCCTCGCCTCCACGTCTTCTATGCTTGAACCTAACGGTAATGTCAAAACCTTACCGTTAGCCCCATTTGACGTCAAATGTAAAATTGGGCGGACTTCCCGCCAAGGGTTTTCCGGGTCTGGATCCGTCGGGTCCCACCCACGATACGGGCTATCCTCCGGAATCTTCACCGTATGCAATTCCCCAAACGGCCCTGGGTCATTCGGGTCATCATAGACAATCATCGGTGTACCTAACTTACAGTTATTGTAAATCCACAATGAGTCAATTGCAGCACTCCTGACACACCCCGATGAAGCCTGCTGACCTAACTTGTTAAACTCTTTCCAAGCCAAACTGCCTTTATCCATACTATAGTAGTAGCCTGAATGCGACATCACTCCATGATTAAACCGCACTGCGCCTTGGGTATAGACATTACCTTTCATTAGCTTCCAATCACTATATTTCTCGTAAATAGTATAGCTCCCAAGCGGTGTCCAATTATTTCTTCCGGTCGAATTAGTAAATTTAATCACCGGCACAGTGAATTCTCCCATCGCATCCTGCGCGTATACTACAGTAAAATTCTGCGCTCGATTGATGTGCACTTCGTAATCCGGCTTATCTGCCGCCGGGTCATCTTCCAGCTGAGTAATCTTAAACGGAATCTCTTTCGCTTCCGTCGCCTTCACTGCCATACAGTTACACATCATAATTACTACAAAAAATACCGCCATCAATTTTCTCATATATCCACTCACCTTTCTCTCAAAGTCCAACTCCGCACCACGTCCCCAAAATAATATCACACAATCCTTTTTCTGTCAATATTCGTGCGCAGCGGGGATATAGAATTTATATAATTCTGCTGATACTTTCAGGTACGCTGGCAGTCTCGCAGTAGACTGGTCGTCCCGCGCCGCAGAAGCCTCTGGCGCTTATTGTCTTGTTATCTATGCCGTCGTTTATCCGTCAGGTGATACTACTAACAACCGTTACAACGGCTTCCCCCTCCGCTGTTTTATACCGCGGAGGTGCCGATCTTTTCATTCTCCCCTCTATATATCACGTAATGATAGTTACGCGACGCTGTGTCGGTTTGGAACAACGAGAAGACTAGAGATTAGTCTTCTCGTTGTTCTCTCCCCCTCTACATGTCTAATACAGTACTAAGGCAGCGGAGGGGGAAAGCGTAGTGACGAGTAAAAGGTCCGCCGGATGGGCTTACTAAGGTAATAAAATATAGACTGTAAGCACTAGGAGTATTATTGCCAGCGGTATCAGTAGACGAAGCTTGCGATGACCAGGTAAATCCCCATTGTCCAGCATTTCTAAAAGTACCGCCACTAATACCGGGCAAATTAACATGTCCGCTGCGCACGAAGTTTCACTTATCTGTCAAATACTCTTCTAGCCCCACCGCATCCTCAACCCGATATTTTCCCACCTCAGTCCGCATTAGCGCCGTCAAATATGCCCCCACCCCCAGCGCCCTGCCAATATCCTCACCCAAAGTCCGAATATACGTTCCACTCGATACCTTGCACCTTATCTCCAGTTCTGGCCATTCATACCGCAAAATCTCAATTTCATAAATCTTGACTTTTCTCCGCGGCATTTCCACTGCCTTTCCTGCACGCGCCAGCTTATACGCTCGCTGTCCACCAATCTTCACCGCCGAAAACGCTGGTACCGTCTGCCAGTTTTCCCCAACAAAGTTCTCCACACACTTTTCCACCGTAACTTTGTTCGGCTTTTCGCACACATTTTGTTCGGTTATTTCACCCTCCGGGTCGCCAGTTGTCGATACCGCCCCGAGTCGTACCGTCGCAATATACTCTTTGTCCAGCTTTAGAAACTCATTTGCCTGCTTCGTCGCCGAACCTGTCAAAATAATCAGCAGCCCTGTCGCAAACGGGTCCAGAGTCCCCGTGTGCCCCACCTTCACCTTCTTTCGCCTCTGGCGTGACACCCCATCTTTACCCTTTACCGTCACCATACCAGCCTGCTCCGAAAGCACACGTCGCACTCGCGCCACCACACCAAAAGACGTCATTCCCGCCGGTTTGTCAATCAGCAAAATCTCATCATTCATGTTATTATATTACAGCAAAAACCACGCACGTCAATCTCAGCTTCAATCACCACTCTACATCCCTGGAATTTGGAATGCACCTGGGTTTGCTTGCTGTTGCACTTGAGCTGCCCGTGTGGCCTGCGCCGCCTGAGCCTTAGCCTGTTCTTCCGCCTGTTGAGCTGCCAAATCCGCTGGCACCTGCACCTGTGGCAATACTGGTGGCATCATATCGTTCCCTGTCGTCGGTGCTGGTGGCGGAGGCAATACTACGCCACTTGCATTATTTACCACTGGCTGCGCACCTGCTGGTGTCACCGACTGCACTGGAGCCACCGGTTGTACCAATTGGCTAGCCGTTCCAGCTGTACTAACCGCTGCTGCTGCCGGCGAAGGTTCTTCTAATGCCGCCGCCAACATGGCTCCATAATCTTTCGGCCCATTCTCTACCGCCACAGCTGCGGCCTGCGCCGCTTGCTCCGCCTGTTCGGCTTCCGCCGCCGCTACATTTACCACCTCCACGCTAGCTGCCGCAGCCGCCACCGCCTCATTCACTGCATTCGTCGCCATATCATTCTCGGCCGGCGCTCCATTCACAGCCGTCCTTGCCTGTTGTATCGCTGCCGCCTGCGCAATTCCACCTTCTACTGGCACATCCGCTGGCACTACTGTCTCTGTTAAGTTCGGAGTATAATTCCCATAATCCTTACCAATCAGCAGATTATTCGGATCTGTTTCTGACAAAGGTTCATTATAATCCGCAAAACTTGGCCCATTATTCACAACTCCTGTATCATTATCCATTACGTGTGAAGAAATCAACTGCTGATCCGCCCCCATCGACATTAGTTTCGACGCAAGTTGCATCGTCTCCGAATTTGTCCGGTCATTCGAGAATCGCCCTGTCGCCGCCACAATACCCGTGAGCAATGCTGTCGCAATCTCCTTATCCACTACTGCATCCTTACCCTGCATGGCAAAAATCAGCTTAGTCACCATCTCTGACACCGAAGACGCACCTGGGTCACTCCATTCAATCTCACCAAATCGCCCTGGTGCATCACAGGTAATATCCACCGTAGTTGCATCGTGCATAATCCGGCCATATTCAGAAAGCGCTGCATCCAAATCTGTCGCCTGCGGCACGCCCAATGCCAAAACCAAGTCCACGTTGAAATCCCCATGCGAGAATTCCAAATCATTTTCCGACAACACCGTCTTATACGGCGTAATATATACCTTTACAAAATCACCGTCCAACTTATAGCGCAAGTGATCGGCCTTATCCTTCGATAGCGCAATGATAAAATCTTGCAAACTATCAGTATTTGTCTCAAAAGTCTCTGCGGGCTGCAAGAATTGCAACGCATCCGGCGTCGCGCCTGAATAAATTGCAGTCGTGTGCTTCTGCAAACCATCCAAAAACATCGTTAGACCAATCGCTGCCGCTATCTCGTCCACCGACGGGTCGCGCGACAACGCCACCAAAATATTCTCCGAACTTCGAATCTTATCGATGATCCGCCGCTCAAAATCATTCTGCGGGATTACCCCCGGCGCCGTTTTTGACGCGTTCGGTGTTACACTTTTCGCCTTAGCGTCTGCTGGTTTCACCACTGGCGCAGTCGGTTTCGCCCCAACTCTAGCACCCACCCCCGGCTTCACTGCCGGGCGCGCATCATTGTTTGTAGAAATAATATTTGATATTTTTTGGTCTTTATCTTGCATTTTTATTCTTAACCCCTATACCCCCATTATAGCACACCTCACTCAAAAAAGCAATACCTCTTTGACATTTTATAATAAAAATAGATACGTTTCATAAATACCTTTTCCACACCGCAGGACATAAAACTTGGTTGCTAACATTTGTCGAGTGGGTATCTCGAAACAAATGCTAGTGACCATGTTATAATATCTCTATGGATAAGAAAACTTGGATTATTATTGCTATCATTATCGCCATTTTTGCCGGCATCATCGGTTTTGGTATCATTAATCGTTCCCCTGCCGAAGATCGCCTCGCCCAAATCTTCCCCGCCAGCGAAGAATCTGGCAACCTCCCAGAAAACATCGACGGCAATCCAAATGCCTCCATCCTCATCTTTGATTACTCTGACTATCAGTGCGAACACTGCGCCAGCATCAACCCCCTGCTCAACCAACTTGTCGAAGAATATGACGGCAAAGTCGCTGTAGTTTATCGCAACTTCGTTCAGAGCTATCACGCTAATGGCACCGCCGCCGCTTCCGCCGCCAATGCGGCTGCCATCCAAGGTTACTGGAAAGAGTACAAAGATCTCCTCTTTGCTAACCAAAACGAATGGTATTCCGCCAGCGCTAGTGCCCGCCAAGAACTTTTTGAAAAATACTTCACCACCGTCACCAAAGGTAAAGGTGATCTCGCCAAATTCCGCGCTGACATGCTCAGCGAAGAAGTTGCTACCAAAATCGCTTTCGACCGCAAACTTTCCGAGGAGCGCAAACTCACTTATACCCCATATATCTACCTCGGCACCACCCACATTAAAGAATCAGAAATGGGTGCCAATTTCCTCGACAACATGCGTGAAAAAATCAACGCCGAGCTTGAAAAGCTCGAAAACCAATAAGTGCTTTTTCAAAATTAATCATTTTAATTCTACTCGCCCCACTTCTTTAATACCGAGGAATCAACCTTGCTCACATCAAACCGGTAGTGTCTCGTTACTTTTCCTCGTTTAAAATAATCTTCTTCCCGATTCGGCTGTCCGCCATTATGTAATATATGGCCGCCCCTCCACCGTTCGCCGGTCCGACACCATTCCAATATGTGTTCCATTTTCAAAAATAGCGTCCTCCTCTGGATAACCACCCTGCACATAACTTCTATCGTACTTCGGGTGATTCTCCGCATCCTTTCGTGCACCTATGAGGAGATGCCCATATCCCTACTAACCCAATTATCAATGCCACCCCAGTCAGCAACATCCAGCCTAGCACACTTAGTGTTATCTTCATACATATTCTATATATTCCCCATCGCCGCTTTCACGCGCTCGATGTCGCTCTCGCGCGTCGCATAGCTCAGAGAAAACCGCATAAGTGGCGGATATTTGCACACTTTGTCCAGATAATAATGCGCACAAAAATACCCCGTGCGCGCCATAATCCCCTCTTTTCCCAGCGCCGCCCCCAAAAGATGTGAATCCAAGCCCTCCACATAAAAGCTCATGGTCGGATTTGCCTGGTTCCCCACCATCTTTACCTTCGGATTACCCCTAAGAAACTCGTCTAATTCCCGTGTACAATCCGCCAAACGTTTCTTATCCGCCTTAGTTATCGCAGAAAGCCAATCTAGCGCCACTCCATAAGCACAAATCTCACCCCAGGCTTGCAAGCCTGCCTCAAAAATCGTATGCACGTGGTCTTTATTTGCCTCCGCACTCAGCAAATACCGGTCAGCAAATACATCATCCACCATACCTCCACCGATGAAGTTTTGCGCTAATTTGGATACCAAATCTCGCCGCACCACCATCACCCCCAGCGACGGCGCATACATTTTGTGCGCTGAAAAACAAATCGCATCCGCTTCGGTCTTCTCCAACATCTCGTAATAATGTGCCATCGCCTGCGCCGCATCGACAATAATCAAACCACCGTCAGAATGCACCTTTTTTACCACCTCTTTCAAATTCACCAGCTGTCGCCCATCAAAATTTGCCGCACAGTTCACTACCACCACAGCTTTATGAAAGCCTTCGTCTAGTGGCAAGCTCCCGTCTTCAGCACGCTCCAACACTACTCGCGGGATGCCCAACCGCTTCGCTAGCGCCATCGTTGCCAGAAACGGCGAGTTATGTTCGATATCCGACGTGAACACTTTTTCCACATTCTCTGCACAAATTTCGTTCAGCAACAAATTAATCCCATACGTTGTGTTCAAAGTAAATGATACAAAATAATCTTTTGCTTTTAACTTGAGTAATTTTAGGGTTTTCTGCCGCGCCGCTTCCACCATAGCGTCAGTTTTTTCACCCCAAGGATATTTTACTCGCTCCCCACAAGAATTATGCTCAAAATAATATCGATCTAGCGCCTCCACCACTGGCCGCGGCCGCAAGCTCTGACACGCCGCATCCAGATACACCGATTTCTCATCCAAATAGTCAAAGTCGTTCATACCATGATTATATCACTTTACTCTACATATCTAATACAGTACTAAGGCAGCGGAGGGGGAAACCGTAGTAGCGGTGATTCTCGTAGGACGGGTAGACCGCAGTGAGGAATGCGAGGTAGTAAGTAGTAGCAGCCGTACTAGAGGTATAAGTACCCGCCCGCGACGACCAATCGTTGCCGTTGAAGCCAGCGAGCCTCAAAGTACCAGCAGTCACGGGCGGGTCAACGAACCCGCTGCGCACGAAAATCAACTTATTTTTATGCTATAATACCCTTATGAACATCGTATTTCCCGAACTTAATAATCCCACCATCCAAGAAGCTCTGCACCGCCATGCGGAAATGCGCGCTAGCGGCGAACCCATACCCGGCCTCACCGAAAACAGCATCTCAGAAATCACCGCCCTCGAAGCCCCCGACCTCGCCACCGCCTGCGCCATGGTCAAATCTGGCCAAGCCGATACCATGATTGCCGGCATCGATTATTCCTCGCGCGATGTTATTCTTGCCTGCAAAGAACACCTTGGTCTCTCTGGCAAAACTTTCTCTGGTCTCGCCGTCATGCAACGCGACCGCGAGATTTATCTCCTCGCCGATATGGCCGCTTGTAAACACCCCACCAAAGACCAATTGGTAGAAATCATCCACCAAACCCACGCTTCTGCGCGCAAACTTTTCGCCGAACCTCCTCGTGTCGCCTTGCTTTCCTTCTCCACCTTCGGCAGCGGTGGTCGCGACGACACCATTGAGCTCATGCAAACCGTCCGTAACGAATTCCAAGATTCAGAAATTCTCCTCGACGGAGAAATGCAACTCGACGCCGCCGTCAACCCAACTGTCGCCCAGAAAAAGTTCCCCAATTCCCCGGTCGCCGGCCACGCCAACGTTCTCATCGTCCCCGACCTCAACTCCGGCAATATCCTCTATAAAGCCTTTGAGCACATCGCCGGCTTCCACGTCGCTGGCCCCGTCCTCCAAGGTTTTAACTTCCCTATTTCCGACCTCTCACGTGGCAGTTCTGTCGCCGATGTCATTTTGACCATCGAAGTCATGGCTAAACTCGCCCAAAAATAAACCATTAAAAATGGCCGACTAAATCGCAGCCGACCACTTTTTGCATTTTTAAAGAGTTTTTATGAAACAAAACATCTTATCAATGGTTACGTTGCAGTTTCTAACCGGAAACTACAGAAAGCGGAGACAGTCTCCCGTGATCACGTGCTCGAAAGCATACCAAGCCAATCTGAAACCGTCCACCTAAGCCATCCGGCCCCCTTATCTGGGCCAAAGCCCATTTGACTTTCACCAATAATACGCTTCTGTTGCTACATCCCGTGCCATTCACCAATATCGGTGTTCTCTCGCCCAAAGACTGCAATTTGCGACACAATCCTGTCGCCCCATTAGACAACAAAACCGCATCCAATCTACACAGCCTCCTGCAAGCAAAACCTATTGAATCAACTATTGAATTCACGGCATAAATCGCCTTTTGTACCAAAAACTGATACCTCTCTTTCTTCAACATCGGTTTTCGAGCAACGCCTTGGACGCCCTTGTAAACAATAGTACCGTCTACAAGGGCTAAAGCTTTCTACGCATACTACAGCTTCTTTTCTTCAAACTCTTTCCCCCTTTCTAAAAGAACAACCTTAGCTCCAAAACTTGAAACTCGCTCCGCTACAAAAGGTCGTAGCCTCAGAGATTAAACCATCCCTGGGTGAGCATAACACTCATTTTAGTCGAATCTCTTTATCCTGTCAACACCTCAGCGAGATTTTCCCGCTCTACGCATCAAATCATTAAAGACAAATGCACCCACAACATCGAAATAGCCATCTTCCGAGCTATCCCGCACCGGAACTACCTTCCTAATAATCGCCCACCCCCGTTATGAATTTGTTCAATCGGATAATGCACATTTACCATAATTTCACCCCTTGAATTATTTCCGATTTGGCTAAGTGCTACCTCTATTTTATCATATTAATCAGTTATAGCCGTCCGTGGCGCAATACTCAAAGTATAAGGGTCAGTCGGCTCCACTCCAGAAATCACCTCAAAATACGCCGCTGCCCCCACCATTGCCGCATTATCCCCAGAAAACTTCAGTTCTGGAAAATATACCTTCAGTTTGCCACCAGAAGCCTCTGAGAGGCTCTCTGTGACCTTTTTCCTGAGAGCCGCACTGGCACTCACCCCACCAGCAACCACAAGCGATTTAGCCTCTTGGTGGTCTCTCAGAGCCATTTTTAACTTCTCGGCCAGGATTTCACAAGCCGTATATTGGAAAGATGCCGCAAAATCCGCCCCTTGTTGTTCAGTCAGATGTTTTTTTAATTCATACGATGGCGTTGTAATCGGCAAACCACACTCCGCCTGCACTGCTCTAAGTACCGCAGTCTTTAGTCCCGAAAAAGAAAAGTCCAGCCCTTCCACCTGTGGGTGTGGTAATTTGTAGGCCTTCGGATTTCCCTGCAACGCACATTTATCAATCGCTGGACCACCCGGATACGGCAAGCCCAAAATCTTTGCTACCTTATCAAAACATTCCCCCACTGCATCATCTCGCGTCGTACCAATAATCTCAAACTGATTATGTCCCCGCATATAAATAATCTGTGTATGCCCCCCACTCACTACCAACGCCAACAAGGGAAACTCTGGCAACTGTGTAGATAGACATTGTGCTTTTCGGGAATCTCCGGAGGCTACGGCCGAGGACGAAGATGCGCGACACCCGCAACGGCGGGCTGGCACGACATCGTGTCCCGAAAAGTATAATGGCTTTTCTACACAGTTGCCAGAGTTTAGCCAGTTCGCATAGATATGCGATTTCAAATGATGCACCGCATACAGTGGCTTCCCCCACAATATCGCCAGCATCCGCGCTGTCAACGTCCCAATCAACAGCGACCCAAGTAACCCCGGTGTATGTGTCACTGCAATCGCATCAATTCCCTCTTTAGTCAACCCCGCATCACTCAATGCTTTCTCTATCACTGGCAAAATCGCCTCCAAATGCGACCGCGCTGCCACCTCTGGGATCACCCCACCATAGGCCGCAAAAATATCCACCTGTGACACTACCACATTGCTCAAAATCTGCACACCGTCTTCCACCACAGCGGCCGCCGTCTCATCGCACGAACTTTCGATTGCCAAGATTTTCATTACCACAATTATATCATAATATACCAAAACTAGCCAAAACATTTCACATTTAGGTTATGCTCAAAAGAAAAAGCTCCATCCACCAATCCGGTTTCAGGAGCCTGCCAACAGTTACAAATAATTACAGGTCAAGACAACAACACCAGAGTGTCGCAAGAATAGATATAAAAATCGGAAAATGCCCCTTCCACTGAGGTATAAGTTGCTTTCCAGCTGTATGACTTCTTCTCAGTGTGATGTACAATCCACAATTTCTCCACACCTTTCAAAAAAGTCCTAATCGTAGTTACCACCTCCAGTGGCTTATTCATCATTACTGAATTCACCGCCATCTTCGTCATAAAATGCACTTCTCCCTTTTCCAAATGCTCCAAGAGAAGACGCATATTACCATCCACTATTATCTGGTCATTAGGGTCACGATGCCGATTCATCTGGTCAATCACACTTTCCAATTCCTTCAATCTTCCCTTTTGGCAATCACCACAAGCAATCGAAGTATTTACCTTCCTACCCGGAAGTTTTCCCGGAAATTTGTTATTACTATTCCTTGCCATCTCTTTTATTCCCTCCTAGGCAATATATTCTTACTGTTTGCACTTTGCAAGCAGCATCAAACCCATGGATTTATCATAGGCTTAACGCTGCTGACAAAATACGTTATTTGTAACTTTGTCAATGTTCTTGGATAATTCTACAATACCCCATTCTACCATTTTATCACAGATTTTCATTTTTGTCAATACTGCCAAACTATGCTATAATCAACTCATGAATCAGCATTTTTTGCAGTCTACTGCTTGGGAGGAATTTCAGAATCTCGAGGGTCATCAAACCTTCCGTATTTCTGGCGATAATTACTCAGCTCTTGCTATTCTTCAAACCACCCCTGTCGGCAACTATCTTTTCTGCCCTTATGGGCCTACTCTCACTACCGCCAATGCTGATAATCTCAAATCCGCCCTCTCCGGTCTTTCCCAACTCGCTCGCAAACACCAAGCCTTTTTCATCCGTATCGAGCCACCCTATTCTTCCCTTTCTATCAACGATTTGAAGTCCCTCGGCCTCAAAAAATCCCACGACCTCAACCCCGCCCACACCTGGGTGCTCGACCTCACTATCCCTAGAGAAGAATTACTCAAAAACATGCGTAAATCCAACGTCCAATACTGGCAAAGTAGCGCTAAAAAAGGTCTTAACATTCGCACTAGTCAAGACCCCACAGAAGTCAAAATCCTCTCTAATCTCCTGCGTGGCGTCGCCAATAAAGACCATTTTACTCCCCAAGACGAAGTTCACCTCCAACACCAAATTGAGACCGGATTCGCCACTCTCTATTTTGCCGAATATCAAGGGCAAACTCTCGCCGCTTCTCTAGTATACGATTTTGACGACACTCGTTTTTATGCTCACGCTGCTACCAGCGACAAAGAACGCAAACTCGCCGCCGGCACCGTTCTACTTGTGCAAATGATACTCGACGCTCAAGAAAACAGCGCTAAAACCTTCGACTTCTGGGGTATCACCACTTCCGAGGACAAAAATCACCCCTGGTACGGCTTTTCTCAATACAAACGCTCCTTTGGCGGCCGCGAAATCGATTATGCTGGCACCTGGGATCTTCCCCTCAAACCCGCCAAGTATCACCTCTATCAGATTATGCGCCGTTTTAACCGTCTAAAACGCAAAATTTTGCGCTAGTTCTCTCTTAAACTAGCGCAACTGTGATGAATGGTATAAGTAGTAAGACACCTCGCGGTGTCGCTTTTTTGTGTCGGTAGTAGCACCTTGACGTACCTGGTTAATCTATAATAATTAACGTTTCGCCAGCTATGCAGGCTGCACACATCATAGGCGACATCCGAGGTGCTCCTACCCACTACTCGTCAAACTTCTGGGTCTACCTCAGAGGTTTTGTTTTCTTGCGTCCCTGTTTCTTCTTTATTTTCATCTACCATAGCCACATTTTCTGCTTCCCTATCATCCCACTATTGCTTTTCCAAACCATAATCATCTTCATTTTTAACAATATCATTTTTATTCATACCACGAGTATTTCCCTATCTTAACATAATAAGGATCAAACGAACCGCAATTATTACAACACATTTTTTCATTGCCTCCGCTCAAAAGATATTGGACATTTTGTTCAATATCTTTTGCTTCTCTTCTTCGTTTTCGTCTAACCATAACAGATATATTTCACCCAAATTCAGCAAAAAATCCGACCTCACCAGCCAGATTTTTCATCACACAAAAAACACAAACAAAATGTGAAATCTTTTGACACCTTATCACTTTCATGATATTGGTTCAACCACTTCTCCCGGATTATACAGATACGAACTGGGCAACTGCGTAAATTCGAATCATCTACCCAATCGTAAAAATCCGTTACCTCTATTATATTTCAAGCATAACAAAATTGCAAGACCTTTTTGAAATCAGGGAATTATTACGGCTAAACTATTCCTACAAATGCGTCTTTTGTGCGCGATTGCAACAATGTATATCCGCACAAAAATCACTTCAGACAAACACCTGAAGTAACCATAAAACTATAATCCTATCTCAGCGAGTTTCTTCCAAAATGCCTATATTTTGTTTGCTTTTCACACCAATAGGGAAGAGCAACTAGGAAATCGTGCGCAGCGGGCGTATCAATCTGACTGTTACGGCGGGTACCTTTGGGTACGCTGGCATCAACGCCGACTATTGGTCGTCGCGTGCTGAGGCTGCTACTACTGCGTACTACCTCTACTTTAATGCTACCGCTGTCTACCCGTCGAATGGCCCGGATAACCGTTGGCATGGTTTCCCCCTCCGCTGCCTTAGTACTGTATTAGACATGTAGAACACAAACGAAAAAAGGAAACAAAGAAATCAATATTCTATTAAAACATTATTGCCAAAACCACAAAATTAACATAAGTAGTATTGACAAAAAGCATAACCTATGCTACAATGGAGCTATGGAGTAACCAATAGGATTACCCCATTGTACCATACCATGATTAACAGCTATTCCATAATTCTCCTAGATTGCAATCTTTGGTAGCCTCGGGCATCACTCTCTCTAAGTGGCCCCAAGGCTACCAAAGTGGCAAGAAAAATAATCGTCCCCCGTGACGTTAAACAGGAGATAAAATTATGGCAAAGAAAATTACACGTTCCATCTTCAAGGCATACTGTCCCGAAAGCTTTCATAGAATGAAAGAATTGGCGAAGGATGCCGAATCACGTCACTGTTCAATCACATTAGAGAAAAAGCAAGTCATTGTAGAAATAGAAGACCCCCACAACGTGGATGGGCTTCTCATATTCAAATATGACTATGAACCTGATGTGGAAGAAAAACTGATGAAGAAACTGGAAGAAATCGAAAGTATATTGCGGACAATCTATCAGCCACTCTATCTTACTTTCATTCCTACGGTTAGAACACAGCTCAAAAATGTCGCCTTGGAGTGTGATGATACCGGAGCATTTTTAGAATTCGCCGATGATCGTCCAACCGAACCTTTCGGATATAATCATGACGAATACGAGCGCTTTGTTACCCACATTGGCGATTTATTGCTCTCAACCACCAATATTTACCAGAGCGAAAACAATTAGGAGGGAAAATGATGAACGGGACACAGGAAATGATTTCTTTAACCAAAATGCTTTATGCTAAAATCTTCTTTCAATTGGATGATAAACAGCTGCAAAAAGTTTATGACAGCGCCACACCCGAAGAAAAAGAAAAACTGATAGAACTCAAGAAAGCATGTGCATAACAAAAAACGAAACCGAAGTTAATCATGGAAAAACTCCTATTAATAGGAGAGGCACGGCTGTACAGCCGTGCCATTTTCCTTTTCGACCCCAAACCTAGAACGAAGTTATTCGATTACCTTCAGCTCACCCTTCAGCCGCTCAATCAGAGCAGTTTTTTCAGCAATTCCATCCCTGGTCTGCTTCACCAGCACCGCCGGGGCTTTTTGCACATAATTCGGGTTCATCATGCGCATATTTAGTGCATCCAACTCCCGACCCACAGCCAACACCCGCTCCTCCAAATTCTCACGGTATTCCGCTACCACTTCGGCCGACACATCCAGATATACTTCATGATTCGCCAACGCCAACCTCAATCCCCGTGGTTGACCTTCACAACTAATCACGCTCGCTACACCAGTCAACTTAGCCACCAAGAGTTGGTTATCATCCACCAAGCTATCATCGCCATACAACAACGTCCACTTTTTGCCTTTAGAGACCCCTGAGAGCTCCTGTAACACCCTTCTAGTCTCAGACACGATAACCATAAGGTTTTCAAAGTTCTGGGCACTTACTGGGTCAAATTCAAGCCTTGTAGGCCATTTCTGCACAATCAACTTGCCTTCAGTCCAACTCAAACTCTGCCAAATCGCCTCTGTCACAAACGGTGCAAACGGATGCAGCATCTTCAAAATCATCTCCAGTGTCATCTTGAGCAACGGCACGTTCTTATAAATCTTTTGGCTCTCAATAAACCAGTCCGCATACTTATCCCAAATCACACTATAAAGCATCTCCACTGCCTCTGAGAAGCGATAATTTGCCATATCGTCCTCAATCTTGTCCTTGCACGCCGTCAGCTCACGACAAATCCAGTCTTCGCCCATATTATCGGTAGAATACGGCATCTCTGCACCCGCCTGCACGGCGCCTTCGTTCACAACTGTGGCTTCCGCCTCAGCCTGCACCATTTCGGCCGCCACTAAGCTACCACTGTGACTCTCATCCACCATTCCTTGAATAAACCGCGAAATATTCCATAGTTTGTTACACAAATTCCGCCCCGCCATCACCGAGTTCTCCGAGAAAGCCTGGTTCATACCAGCGCTCCGCCCGCGTAGAATCCCCAGCCGAAACGCATCCGAGCCATACTTTGTCACTAGCTCCATCGGGTTAATCACATTACCCTTAGACTTCGACATCTTTTGCCCATGCTCGTCCAACACCAAACCATGCAGATATACCTCACGGAAGGGAACTTCACCCGTCACATACACGCCCATCATAATCATCCGCGCCACCCAAGCAAACAAGATGTCTGCTCCAGTTTCCATCACATTCAAAGGATAATATGGGTTCTCCTTGCCTGCCAACCAGTTCGTGCACACAATTGGCCAGTGCGAGGACGAAAACCACGTATCAAACGTATCTTCGTCGCGATAATACGCTACACCACCCACTTCAATCTTTTGCAAATTTGTCCGCGTGTCGAAAATCCACTCAGGAGCCTCCGCTGTTTCCGTCTGGTGGAACATCGGAATTGGAATCCCCCACGGAATCTGTCGACTAATATTCCAGTCGCGCAAGTTCTCCAGATAATTAATCAAGACCTTCTTTTTGCTGGACGGATGGAACTTAATCTCGTTGTTCTCCAGATGCTTAATCGCCTCTTTCGCCAAACGCTCCACATCAATAAACCACTGCGATTTCAGCATCGGCTCAATCACCGCGCCACACTTGTAGCAATGCGGCACCTTGGTTACATAATCTTTATCAACCTTAACAATCAAGCCCATCTCATCCATGGCTTTTACAACGGCCTCGCGCGCTTCTTTCACTGGCATACCAGCAAACCGACCCGCCACCTCGGTCATACAGCCGTCTTCACCAATCACCTGCACCACGCGCAAATTGTGCCGCTGACCTACTTCCCAGTCATTAAAGTCGTGCGCCGGAGTAATCTTTACCACTCCTGTGCCAAACTCCATATCCACCATCTCATCAGCAATTACTTCCACCTCAAACGGACCATTCACCCCTTCAACAGTAATTGTCTTACCTACCCACTCCTTGTAGTGCTCATCGGCTGGATTCACCGCCACCGCAGTATCACCAAACTTCGTCTCCGGGCGCGTCGTTGCCAGCGTAAATGGACCATACTTAATGTAATACAGCGGTGTCTTCTCTTCTTTGTAATCCACCTCAATATCCGCAAATGCCGTCTGATGCTTGGGGCAAAAATTCACCAATTTCTCCCCCCGGTAAATCATTCCGTCGTTCCACATTTTCTCAAAGGTCTGGTACACCCGACTTACCACATTCTCATCCAAAGTAAAAGTCAAATCTGGCCAAGCACAACTCGCCCCAAGCGCCCTAAGCTGTAGCTCCATATTGCCACGCTGTTCCTGCACAAACTGCCACACGCGCGCATAGAGCTCATCCCGCGAATACTCAAACCGCGTGTGCCCCTCCTTTTCTAACGCACGCTCATATACCACCCAAGTCTCAAACCCCGCGTGATCCGCTCCTGGGATATACCAAGTACTCTTGCCACGAAGCCGATTATACCGCACCAGGGAATCTTCCAACGCAATCGTCAACCCGTGTCCAATGTGCAAGTTGCCATTAGCATTCGGCGGCGGCATTACTACTGAATAACAATCCTGTGTTTCTGCTTCAAAAGATTCCGCCACAATCTTGCGCGGCTGAAAAACTCCTGTTTTTTCCCATTCCGCATAAATCTGCGGCTCGAACTCTCCCGGTTCGTAACTCTTCGTGAACTTCATAGACATATTATAGCATACAAAAGTATTTAAGGGGTGAGGCGTTTCACCTCTTGACATTTTGCTTATGCTGTGCTACACTGATAGTAAGAGTGTAAAACTATGGCCGTTCTCGCAGACGACCATCTTCTATCAAAATCAAAACCAAAAGGAGAAACATGCCCGACGTATTTCAGCCGGTAGGCAACGAAACTGCTACCGACCGCAACCCTTATGACACTCTGTCGCCCGAAGCCGACGCTTCTGTCAACATTTTTGAGAAAGATTCCGATGATAGTGTTGACATTACCGCCGAATATAACGACGACAAAGCTCAAATCATTGAAGTTGAACTTCAAAATCACAACCAATAGTTAAATATAAACAAGGAAAACAAACATGAGTGAAATTTTATCAAACAATCAAGAAGCCACCTCTGATTCTACCGGCTGGGAAAATATGGATGTCCAAAACGAGCCTCTCGAGCCAATTCTCGACGTCAACAATTCTCGTACAGAGGTGCAAGAAATTGAAGCCACGCCAGAAGAATACGAAAAATTCATCAAAAACAATTTCAGTAAATTGCTCGATGACTTGTCTGACCCATCTATCAACGTCGACCCTGCCAGCGAACAGGAGATCAACGCTCAACTTGCGATTACTGCTAGTCTTTTAGATACTATCGACGACCCTGCGTCTGACCAGACGCAGACTGAAGACGTCTTCAGTGCCCTCGAGACTAAATATCGCACTCTCTATGACTTACATAATAGCCACGGTCAAACCCACAACGCCGACACAGACCAACGCTTAATGGAAGCCACAGCTATCATTAGAAACCAATTTAATGAATATGTTGTCGACCAAAGGCCAAAAAGCCCGGACGCCCCTCCCGGTGACGTCATTAGCTAAATTACAACACACTCCCTACGCCTTTTCTGCATAAATACCTTTTCCCTGGGCTAGACTCGGGCTAGCGCCCCGGAACGGCCCCAAGGAAAAGTGTATTTATGCAGAAAAGGCTAATTTTTGTTGTAAAGCCTTAAACTCCTCATCGGTCGGTTTGATGTAGCGCTCGCCTGCCCAGTTCTCGTTAACCGGCAGAATATGTACATGCGCGTGCGGGACATCAATCCCCACAATCTTAATCTGCATCCGCTCGCCCAGAACTTCTTCCATACGTTTAGCCAGCTTTTTTACTGTCGCCATCACCGCTTGGTAATCTTCGTCTGACAAATCGTAAACTTTGTCCACCTCTACCTTCGGCACCACCAAAGTATGACCCTCGGCCTCTGGCGCAATATCAAGAAACGCCATAGTCTTATCGTCTTCATAAATTTTGTAGCAGGGAATCTCGCCCTGAATAATTTTTGTAAACACACTACTCATTTTTTTCTCCAGTCTTTTCACAATTATAACACTAGGTTATTTGCTCACCCTCCGTAAATACTCCTGTATTAACGGCACATTACTCAGATAATTGCTCCACATGCACTGTCGCGCACCCTTAGTGTCATTGCGATCACCATAAATCCCCGCTTGACTCGTGTGTTCATATAGTGGGGTCATAAAATCACCTAGCGCAATCCAATCTCGCCGAATCCCCATCGTGGTCATTGGAGAAATTGCCTCCACCTGCCCCACCCAAGCGCGACCTTTACCATCTCGACAAAACAGCCAATTATACTGCCCATCATATGACTTAAACCCGTCCACTATCACTCGGCCCACATCTGCCACCTCAATTTCAAACTGCATTGCGCGCGCTTCAAAATCTGGCGAACGGTTATAATCGATACTCAAAGTATATGGCGCCTTCTTTTGGCTTGACCCATGAATATCAAAATCATGGTTCACTGGCTCAGCCGACACCTCTTGATAATAATCACCCCGCATCCGACCATAACTCCACTGCATCTGATAATCTTGTCGCGTGTCATAAGCATATGCTGTCCCTGCCGCCAAAAACTCCGCATCCATTGTGCTCGGCAAAACTTTCACACCCCGCATCGCCTCAATCTGCGCCAATGCCGCCTGTACCTCCATTGGCACCGTCACTGACTCCTCGCCGTAGCCAATGCAATAAAAATCAATCTTGCCATCGGCCCGCCGCGTATAATCCGGCAAGTACCGCCAAAAACCCTGCGTATTTGCCCGATAATACGTACGTACTCTTACCATATCCCCCACCGGGATATAAGCCATCACTGCCGCTCGCCCCGCCGGCAACTGGAAAATATCCGATAAACACACTTCCACCCCATCCACACGCAAAGTAAACAACGGCACCAGCTTTGCCAGAGTCAAAGCGTGCGTGCTCAACTGCCGCTCCAAACCGCCACCACGCCACGGGTCACCCTCAATCACTGCGCGCCCCATCAGTTCCGCGCTCCGCTCCGACGTTAACGCATCTAACTGTACCTCCACCGGTTGTGCTGACTTGGTTTCCACAATCGGCATCAACTTACGTGCCTCGTGTCTCAAAAGCTCAAACTGCCGAAAATACTCCAACCGCACTCCATAAAGCGTTGCTTCCAATTCGTTCATTGAACATACGTAAGATTTATAAACCTGTTCCTTAGCCCGCGGACGAATCCCTTCCAAAAAATGCCGTCGCAACCGCAAAAAGCCCACCGGCGTCCGATAGTCATCTCCATCTTCTTGCACTTCGGTCAAAATCTTTGGCAAAGCCGACTTATCCACTTGTTTCCAATTACTCAGATTATATCCCGCCGCCACCGCCAAAATCTGCATCTGCCTCGGGTCAGTCGCAATCTGCTCAAACATCCTACCAAAGTCCAGCGTCGCATCCTTTGGTTTATCGCACACCAAGAGCAAAAAATTATTTTCGTCCCGCGCCGTCACCTTACCGTCGGCCAACCTCTGCAAAAATGCTTCACGCTCCTCCCGCGTCACCTGCGGGTCTTCCGCTTCAACCGCCGCCCGTCTAAGCTCATTTGCCCGCGTCCGCTTCAAGTCTTTCAAGCTCCGCGAATCCATCTTTACAATTTCTTCCGGCGTCACTTCCACCTTAGCATCAGCACTAAAAAAAGCAATAATCCGATTCTGCTGGATCTCCGCCTGTATCTTGTCTTGCGCAGCCTTTTGTTCAGCCTCCTCCACCGCCGGATCTGGCTTCCAGGGAAGTACCTTGGCATCCAATACCGTATCCTCTACCTGTGGCGCATCAATCTTCTGACCTTTCGCCGCCTTCTTGCGCTGCCCTTTCATGCCATCTATACTCCGCGATGCCGGCTTCTCCGATTTTGACCTCCCAAACATAATTTCATTATATCATATCTTAGTAAAAGCCCCTAGATTATCTCCAGGGGCTTTTATCATTTGCTTTATTTAGTCTTTGTCACTCCACAAAATATAAACATCTTGCACGCTACTACCAGCAGTATTAGTCTTACAGTCATAATCACGCGCGCCATACGACTTATACTCTTTATCACCACCAGTAGGTTGCACATCATAGAAATAGATGTAAGCCGTCCCGTTGTCATCTTTATCCACACCTTTTCTCACCGCATCCAAATCACTCCACTCATACTCCGTGGTGACACCTTTCGCCTTCAACTTCGATGCCGCAGCTTTGTTGCAAGCCTCCAATGCTTTAACGTAAGCTTCTTTTTCTTCTTTCAAGTTAGCATAATATTCCGGATACGTACTCTCAGTGCGTAAATCCTCATCCAACATTAGCGGAATAAACTTAATTGCACATACTACCAAAACAATTGCACCAATAATACAACCAATTACTACCAGTAGCTTTTTGCTCACATTTGGTTTTTTAAGACTTGGCATCGCCATTTTGGTTTTACTTAAATTGACAATAACATCATTCTTGTCTTTGTAAACCTCGACTTGATCACCAACTTTTGGATTCGAAAAAGTCAAATCGGTAATTGGCACTGTGATAATCTTACCATTATCATCTCCAATTTTCACGACTTTGCCGTTAATATTGATAATTTTAGACATATGTCCTCTCCCTTATAGATTATTAAACGCAACGGCACCATACAAAAAGGACACCGCAACGGTGTCTTAAGTCGTTTATCCGCAGCAAGTAATGCTTACTGTTTCGCGCGGTGCCCTATACTGAGCATTACGCAAAAACCATGCGGTCATCGCCGCGAATTAACAACTTAAGACACCCCTATTATAACATATTCTCAATCCAAATAGGATAATATAAGCCCTAGCAAAAAACGGCTCCTAAGAAACCGTTTTTTGTCATTTTCATAAAATCATGGTATGCCCGACTGGATTCGAACCAACGACCTTTTGCTCCGCAAGCAAACGCTCTATCCAACTGAGCTACGGGCACATGTGTGGATATGTCAGCTAATCCGCTTCGTATCCACCCGAAATGAAAATGAGCATTGCACTAAGCGCAACACTTATATTGTATCACATTTATAAGTTTATGAACAGGGAAAATCCAGATTTTTGTAAAACTTCCTCCCACCCCTGTTATAATGTTTATACTATCTGGAAAATTTGCACTTTTTAGGGCTTTTCAGGTTGACACTCCTGATTTTGTGCTACAATAAGGGTATTATGGAAGGTAATACGAAATCTGCAGCCAATCGCAAGCGCTTCAATCTAGCGCGTACCAAAGTCAAACTTCTTGCCGCTTACTACGGACATCCAGCTCGTGACCTTCGCTTGATTTGTATCACTGGATCTACTGGCAAGACCGCCGTCGCCCACTATGTTCATGAGATTCTACGTGCCGCTAGTCAACCAGTCGCTATTCTTGCCGCCGAGAACCAAATTAAGCCTACTGTTTTGCATAAGTTTTTGAACGACGCCTGGAAAGCCAAGGCTACCTACGCCGTCATCACTGCTCCAGCCGCCGCACTTAGCGCTGACACCTTCTTTGGGTTGCCAGTTTATGTTGCCGCATTGACCGATTTTGTGCCTTCTACTCTCAGCAGTCCCGATATTGAGACTTATCTAAGCGCCAAGTCTACCTTGTTCCGCATGAACCCCGAAGCCGTTGTACTCAACCGCGACGACGCCCATTATCCCGATTTTGCTCAGTTCCGTGGCACTGCTGAGACCATCACTTATGGCGCATCATCTGATTCTGACCTCCGTATCGAGCAATCCAAATTATACCGCAAAGGCACCGAAGCCAACCTTAGCGTTGGCAATCAAAACTTCACCGTCGCCAGCTTCCTCACTGGTGAACCTACCGTGTCTTACATGGCTTGCGCCGCCGCCATTGCTACTGCGCTCAACATCGCTCCAGCTACCATCGCCGAAGGCATCGCAAACTACGAGCCTGAAGCCCAAAAATAGCCCCAAAAAGTAGTTCAGGACGGTCTTATTCTTTAGACCGTCCTTTTCCTAACTGCGCAGTTACTCGAAAACTTTTTGTATCAGTTCTCGATATTCCTGCCACTCATCAAACTTGGACAGCTCGGCAGTTACCGCTAATATCGCTGAATGATACCAGCAGTGCTCAACCGGATTACTCTGATTAAAACGCTTCCAGTATTTCTCTGCGCTTATAAACCGCAAATCGTGATACATACCACGCAGATTTGACAATTTATCGGCCAAGATCAAAATCTTTTCATCGTAGGTGGCCTCCTTACATAAATACCTGACTGTCTCCTCCTTGCGCTGTTTCCAAGTAGCCTCGGCCGGCAAATCACGGTGCTTGTCTTCGGTATTAGCTGCTACCAGCTGCGCCACTCTTTCACCAAACTCCGCCCGAATCTCTTCTAGCGTTATTTTGGCATCCTCCGACACATCATGCAATGCTCCCGCCGCCATCAGCTCCGGATCACGACTCATGGCAGAGATAATCACTACCACCTCTATCGGATGCACGATATACGGCAACCCCGAACCTTTACGAGACTTACCCTCGTGTGCTTTAGTGGCAAACGCTACCGCCTTTTCCAGAATATCCATTCATTACCACGCTCCTTTCTGTCCGAAAAAGAACTCCCGCCTTCAATCCCAGTATACCACACCCTTGCAGCGTCTACATCTATTTCTCGCGCAAAATCTCTTCCGACACCTTGATGTCTTCAAAATCATGCGAGCCATCCGCGCGCAAAATCGTCTTCTCGTGACCTTTGCCCAAAATCAACACCAAGTCACCTTTTTTCGCCAAACTCAGCGCCTTTACAATCGCCTTTCGCCGGTCTAGCTCCACCAGCAAATCCTTGCCCTTCACCTTGCCGGCTTTTTCCGCTCCCCGCACAAACATTTCTGCAATCTCCGCCGGTTTCTCATCGCGCGAGTCGTCCTCAGTGACAATCACAATATCGCTCTCTCGTCCCAAAATCTCCCCCCGCGGCTCACGCGTCGCATGGTCGCGCCGACCCGCCCCACCATGCACCGCAATAATCTTACCCGTAAACCCAGTACCATGGCCTACACTTGCAAACACCTTTTCCAGAGCATCAGGCTGATGCGCATAGTCCACAATCACTTCAAAATCCTGTCCCGCCCGCACGCGCGTCATCCTACCTTCTACCGCCGTCAAACTATGAACCCCATCTTCAATCTGTTTATCCGTCAAGCCCAATCTCTTACCCACAGCCACTGCCGCCAGGGAATTATAAACATTAAACTCTCCCGGAATCTGTGTCTTTACTTTTATATCACCACACGAATATTGCACTCCAGATGCCAACAATTTCACATCTGATGCTCGGAAATCACCCCCTTCCACACCGTAAGTTTTTACATCACTAGATGCATATTCCTTCACAAAATACTCTGCATTCGGGTCATCCGCATTTACCACCCCAAAGCGCGCTTTTTTGAATAATTTCTGTTTGGCTTTACGATAATTTGCAAAAGTCTTATGATAGTCCAAATGTTCCGGCGTCAAATTTGTAAACACCGCCACCTCAATCGGCACTCCCAGCACCCGAAACTGGCTCAGCGCATGCGACGTCACCTCTAACACCAAAAATTCCGCCTTAGCGTCCGCCACTGCTCGTATCCGCTCGTTCAGCACACTCACCCGCTCGGTCGTCATATGTTCCACCTGAGGGTTCACATTCTGTCCATCGACACTCCAACCCACCGTAGTCAACAGTCCAGCCTTCCGCCCCGCATGGTTCAACATCTTCCAAATCATAAAACAGGTCGTAGTCTTACCGTTCGTTCCTGTCACCGCAATCACCCGTAACTTCTTCGCCGGGAAATCATATTTCACAGCTGCTTGCAGCGCCTGCGCCCAGTGTAACGGTTTCACCAGGGAATTATACCCCGGAACCTTCTCCAACTTCGTCTTCAAACTCATATCATGATTATACCACGACCGCCAACCTAGCCCAGTAACTTCGCCGTCCCCGATTCCTTCGCCAACGCTTTATCGAACGTCCAGAGCGGCTCCGCCTGGTTTAGCATCGCATACCCCGCCAGGCAACAATCATTGAACGACAGCTGCGAACACCCCAAATACATCGGGAACACACGTTCAAATAATGCGCGATTATAATTAAATCCAAAATCTTTCAGAACTGAGGTTAACGCCTCGACAATTCCATGTCTAGTCCAACCGTACCACGTCTGCAAAACATAAACCGCCTCCGTCACTACCAAATCTGCCACTTCATATGTCACCCCTCGTCGCATCAACATATCCTGAGCTTTCAAACACTGCTCCGGCACATCTCTCACAATCAACCGCACAATAATATTCGTATCTAACGATTCATGCGTCTTAAACACCATATTTCTCCTTCATATAAGCCTTAGTTTCAGGCAACTTATCAATATACTCGTGATACTGGTTAATGGTCCACCCCTTAGACATCTCAATACGTTTTTTCTGTCCTACAGTCATATAACTCAACTCACGTTCACGTATTCGATCCAAATCCGCAAACACGCGTTTAATCTTCTCTTCGCGCGTTTCCGCCCGCACGAGTATTGCTCGCCCTCGATCTATCTCAAAGTCCACCGGATCCCCTGGCTCCAACCCTAGCGCCTTGCGCACCACGCTTGGTACTGTAATCTGATATGCTTTTGACATCGTTGTCGTCACGACAGTCTTATTCTCCTCTATCTCTTTTCCCATTATTTATCTTTCTCCTCTACTTTGATTTTAACAAACACTTTGAACTTTTACAATACTTTGAAATACAATCTTTACTTTGAACCATCTCAAACCAGTTTTTAATATTTCTAGCACTCCACTATTGCAAGTGCCAAAAATCTGTGCTATATTAGAGGTACAAAGGAGAGTTAATATGCAGTTAAAACCATTACAAGACCGGGTGGTAGCAATCAAAGAAGAGCCAATGGAAACGACCAAATCTGGCATCTTACTTGGCACCGCCAAGGAGGCACCAGCTTACGCCGTCGTTGAATCTATTGGCCCCGACGTAAAGACCGTCAAAAAAGGCGACAAAATCATCTATAAAAACTATTCCACCACTGACGTTAAACTTGACGACAAAGATTACATTATTGTCAAAGAAGAAGACGTCTTAGCAACATTATAAGGAGCATATCATGGCAAAGAAAATCTTTTATACCGCTGAGGCTCGGGAAAAAGTCCTCGCCGGCGCCAAACAACTCTATGACGCCGTCAAAGTCACCTTTGGTCCAAAGGGCCAAAACGTTGTTATCGAGAAATCCTACGGCGGACCGACCATCACCCATGATGGTGTCACCGTAGCCGAAGCCGTTGACCTTGGCAGCACCGAAGAAAACCTCGGTGAGCAAATTGGCGCCAAACTCATCAAATCCGCTGCTCAGAAGCTCAACAAAGTTGCTGGTGATGGTACCACCACCGTTACCGTGCTCACCTATAATATCTTAGCCGAAGCCAACAAGTTGATTGCCGCTGGCGTCAACCCAATGGAACTCCGCAAGGGAATTGAGGAAGCCGGTGCCGAAATCATCAGAGGCATCGAAAAAACCGCTGAGAAAATCGAAGGCAACGACAGCAAAGTCGCCGAAGTCGCCTCTATCTCTGCCGGAGACCCAGAAATCGGCAAAATGATCGCCGACGTCATCAGCAAAATCGGCAAAGACGGCGTAGTTACCGTGGAACAAGGCCAAGGCCTCGAAATGGAGCAGGAAATCGTTGAAGGCTTCACCTATGACAAGGGTTATTCTTCACCTTTCTTCATCACCGATACCAACCGCCAAGAGGCTATCTTTGACAAACCTCTCGTCTTGATTACTGATAAAAAGATTTCCAGCGCTCAAGAGCTTTTGCCACTCCTTGAGCAATGCGCTCAAGCTGGCCGCAAAGACCTCGTAATTATCGCTGAAGAAGTCGAAGGTGAGGCCCTCTCAGTCCTCGTACTCAACAAACTCAAGGGTGTATTTAATACCCTCGTTCTCAAGGCCCCATCTTTCGGCGACCGCCGCAAAGAAATCATGGAAGATATCGCCATTCTTACTGATGCTACCGTTGTCTCTGGTGACAAAGGCATGAAACTCGAAGAAGTCGGCATGGAAGTCCTCGGCACTTGTGGCAAAGTCATCGCTACCAAAGACGAAACCACCATCATCAAGGGTGCTGGCAACCAAGCTGCCGTCAACGAACGTATCAGCCTCATCCAGAGCCAAGCTAAATTAGCCAAGTCCGACTACGAACGCGAAGAACTTGAGAAGCGCACTGCCGCACTCCTCGGCAAAGTTGCCGTCATCAAAGTCGGTGGCGCTTCTGAAGCTGAGATTGACGAAAAGAAGTTCCGCGTCGATGACGCTGTGGCCGCTACCAAAGCCGCTCTTGCCGAGGGTATCGTTACCGGTGGTGGCGTCACCTTGGTTAACCTCGCCGCTAATCTCAAAGCCGACAACGACGGCGCCAAGATTGTGAAGAAAGCCCTTCAGGCTCCATTCATTCATATTATGGAAAACGCTGGCCTCAATAGTCAAGCTCTCTTGGCCGAAGTGGAGAAAGCCAAACCTGGCTTTGGTGTCAACGTCATGGCTCCAGAAGAGGGAATTGTTAACCTCAAGAAAGCCGGCGTAATTGACCCTGCTAAAGTCACCAAGGAAGCCGTCCAGAGCGCTACTAGCATCGCTGCTACTGCTATCACCATGGGTGCACTCATCGTAGACATCCCAGAAAAGCAGGCTCCAGCTGCTCCTGACATGGGTGGTATGTACTAAACATTGCCAGAAACAGTTTAGGCCTCACTCTACGAGTGAGGCCTTTACTATATCTAAGTTACATTGCTTCGTTCTTGGCAATATCGTCGCCAAGAAGAATAATTCACGCAACGCATAAAATAGGGTCTGTATATTCTTTTAAGCCAATAAATCATTTTGTTCTCATGCTCCAAGCGCACTCGAAGGTCATTCTCTTTTTTGCATAGTTCTGGACAAAGTTCCCACTGTCTTACACGAGCATTATGTAGAAACCAAAGCATTCCCAAAATTCCACACTGGTCTTCCATTGCTTTAGAATCTTGACGCGAAGTATACGCTCCTCCTCTCAACTGCGCGCAATATCCCCGCCACTCATCTTCGGGCGACATCTCACAATGTCGCAAGACCTTCTCATCTATGTCTTTTCGTACCCTTGAGATACTCTCCTGAAGATCGATGCATCTTATCAAACAGTCACGCAACTCTTTCTCTGCTCGCAATTTAATGTACCACTCCCGCAAAAACAGGAAAATCAAAAGTGCAAAGCAGAATAAAAACAAGAAACTAAAACTCCATCCAACCACTTTTAAAACAGCCATTTTAACCACCCCTTTCGCCTATAACAGACAACCTATTATACACTATATATCATAACATAAAGCAAAGAGATATACAATGCAAAAACTTCATCTCCCACTCTACATATCTAATACAGTACTAAGGCACATAGAGGGGAAATGAAAGCAATGATATCAAACACAACCTATATTGACATATACATAATTCTATTATAAAATTACACAGTACCTTACGAATCTAATTTGATAGTATACATACAGGAGGGAATTACCATGAAATTTCTCGAGAACCACCCCAAAATTAAGCTTTTTATCCAATGTGCACTATCTATTGGCTACTTTATCTTTATGATTATTCAATGTAGCCATACAATCGACCACAATCTACTCCATCCCACTCCCTTTATCGAAGCCGTCACGACAACTCTCAATCTTTCCAACATCGCCAATGCCATTGGCCTCCTTTACTTTATTGGCGGATCTATCGGTTTTATTTTGGGAGTCATTATCCTTCAGGCAATCATCAATGTCTGCAAAGACATCAAATCAATCAAAACCTTGTCTGAGGAATAGGGAACCAAGCTATCAACGTACATTTTCACATCAACAAAAACTGCCCCAGTTACCCGGAGCAGTTTTTCTTCTTACACTAGCTCTAACAACTTATTTTCGATGCAGTACAAAGAAAAGCAGAGTAGCGGAAGAAGCCGTATTACAAATACGGCGCCTGAGCAACGGATGCTCTGACGCCGTAATGCACGAAAATAAGTTATTAGAGTGACATTTCGTCGATGCTGTTGATGAGGTACAACAAGCTATCCGCACGTACCTTGTCATCGCGAATCTGGCGAGCAGCCTCATAAGCAGGAGCAATCACCGCCTTATCACGCATAGTGTTCAACATTTCCTGATACAACAAGAAGCGCTTCTCTGGTTCAACTTCAACGCGATCCATAATTGGGAAGAGCTCCTTAAGAGCGGCTTCCTTCACCTTGGAGATATCAGCACCGTAACTCATTGGGCGACCAAAACCACCACCCATCGGCATACTCGGCATCGCCATCTGTGGCGCAGGAGCAGGTGCCGGAGCTGGAACGTTCGGCAACTTCATTGTATTGGCAGCTGGTGCTGGAGGCACCATGCTAGCCGGTTGAGGTGCAGGAGCTGGCTTTTGAGCGCCACCCTGCTGACCACCCTTCTGGGTGATTTCGTCGATTGCACGCTGCAAATCGTTATCTTTACGGTTTTGGTTCATATTTACCCACCTTTTATTAAATTAACATAACGTATATTACCTATTATAGCACAAGTATTTTCAAATGCGCAAGAACTTTATTAATTTATCTAGCATATCCAATTTCACTTCTTCCATCGGCAAACGCGCACCAAATGCATCTACAATCGCTTCTCCCTTTGCCTCGGGAAAATACACCGTCACTCGCGGGGAAAAGCGCTTGCGCGGCGTCAGCACAATTGCAAAATGGTTACCTTCATGCAAAATCCCAAACGCCTTAAACTCACTATAATCATACAGGTGGTCGCCCTCGCTCAAACCTTTGTTACTCAAAGTGTAATGCAAAATCCGTGGCGGTCGCATCGCATACACCAGCAACGCCACCACACTCAGTACAATCACCGCCAAGAAAGTCCACGCCTGCAACCAAATCGCCAGCGCCGAAAACATCAAACCCACAGCAACCAGGCCAACATACCACCAAGAATTCTTCTCTCGTACAATATATTCCTCAGCTTCCCAACTAATTGCATCTGAACTTGCCATAACCACATTATAACACAAAAACCTAAGCGCAGGTGTATTCCATATTTTTCCGCTTTATGATAGAATATATCTATTGGAGAGTTACCCAAGTGGCTGAAGGGGGCGGTTTGCTAAATCGCTAGTGTGGGGAAACCTGCAGCGGGAGTTCGAATCTCCCACTCTCCGCCATTGTTGACAAACGCTCTCATTTGAGGCGTTTTTTATCTGTAAATCACTGTTCGAACCTGCTTTAAATTGCTCTTCTAACTTTTTATAGTTCTTTTGAATCGGTTCAAGCCATTTATAGGTGTCAATGCTTAATTTTTTATCTCGTATTACAATGTTCGAACCTAAACTTTGTAGTACCTCACGCTTTGCATAAGCGTCACCATTTTCGAATTTTTCGCGACCACTAAATAAAACTTCTAACGTTTTCCTCATCATCTTACGCCAGTCGGCTCCATTCTCTAAAGTCTCATTTAGATCCTTCTGTAATTGTTTAATTTCAGCGTTTACTTCTTCAAGTTTGTTTTTGTATTGTTCCTGAGTAATTAATCCACCCGCACACATATCCAATAATCTATCAGCCTTCTCGTTTGCACGTTTAAGGGCTTTGCTTTGAGAATCTAGCAAATGTCGCCTATCGCCGCACTCTTCATCATTCATATTTCGTATGGTCTCCAAACCCCACACTTCGAATTGTTTCATAATCGTTAACCCATCAAACAATTCTTCAAGTTGCCTAGTTAAATCTTTTTCCTCAATACAGCCCTGTTTACAGTCAATGTCTTTACGTTTATGCGTACAATGATAATAAGTATATTTACCGCCCCTTTTATGTTCTGCAGTAATGCTGCAACCGCACTCTCCACATCTAGCAATACCTTTATAAGTGAAGTCCTTTTTCTGGGTTAGTCTTGGCTTACCATGACGACCCAATAATTCTTGTGTTCTATTATATTCATCTATAGAAATCATCGCAGGATAAGAACCCCTCAATTTTTCTCCAGTTAATGGCTCGATAATAATTCCTGCATATCTTTCATTCTTTAGTAGTTTGTAAAAACCAGCACGACTTAATGGGCAACCGCCTTTTCTCCTAGTTTTTCTCGTTCTAAATCCCCATTGGTTATTTAATACATCTAGTATAGCAGGCACCGAATATTCACCAGTCAAGAACAGCTTCCATGCCTTTTGCAGCAATGGGAATCGTTCTGGATCAACAGCCGTTATACTCTCCGTCGGATCTTCTTCAGTTGGATTGGGGTTCTTCTGATTCAAATAGCCCAACAAATTCGCCGTGGGCAGCCAGCCTTTGAGCCTCTTTTCTCTATTACCGCGTTTAACATCTCTTGATAAATTAGCCGAATAATACTGCGAATCTGCCAAAGCATATTGTAGACTTTTCACTCCTTCAGGAGTATTCTCAAATGAAGCCGTAGCAAATTGCAAATCCTTGATAATTCCATGGCTAAAATAATGCGTAATCTGTCCTGCGTCCATCGAATTCCTAGATAATCGTGTAGGCTGCCAAGCCACAATACCATCAGCCTCGCCTCTTTTTATACGTTCCATCATTGCGCTAAATGCTGGGCGATTTTCCGCTTCAAAGGCACTTTTACTTTCTTGAACCCAATCGATGATATTTAAATTTGGGAAACACTTAAGAATTTCATTACGTTGAGCGTCAATCGAAAGAGCCTGGCGCTCATTGGCTTCAGTCGATTTTCTTAAATATGCAATGTATCTTAATTTTCTATTCTTTATCATAATTCATCCAATCAAAATAGGTAGCCCCTGCTACACCAATCTATTTCACAAGGAAATTTCTCGGATGAGGCTACCTATTCCAACGAGAAATAAAATAACCTTGTGATTTAACAAACTAGTGTAGCATCCTCATTATATACCATAAACACTGTTTGGTAAACCTACATACAAGTTCTTTTTATATTTCTATGGTATAAGAAATCCCTTAACGTAAGGATTCTGATATTCCTTATTCCCCTCACATTGAATGGGCTCGACAACCGTCTTAGGCTTTCCTATGACACGGTCAAAAATATCCATCAACGCCGTCCACCCATTTTTACCAGCTAAGGTCTCTATCGCTATTTGTGCAACAAACCCATATTCGCCAAGTTCTTCCGCTTCTTTTTCAAGTAAGCTCATCGCCTCCTTTTTATTTCGACATTTCACTGCTTGCCACAAGCGAGCATATACTAGTTCCTGCGCATTAGGCGGAATTTCACTAATAACATTGCAAAGCTTCTTTTTACGACCATTATTGTCTGGTTGATTAGTACTAGAAAAACGCGTATTTCTGCCAATTTCTCGCATGTGTTCCGCCGTTTTTTCGCCGTTTTCACTCATTTATCCTCCTTTGTCTCTACTTCCAATGGTATAATTAACCTCAACCGTTTATCATTCTTACTTTCAATAATTTGTATTAAGCCCACTGCCTCTAATGAACTAAGTAATCTTTTTAGCTGCCAATCTTGTAGCATTGTTCGTTTTGTTTGAACATATCGATTGAGAATTTCTTGCCTAGTCAGGGCGCATTGCTCTATATCGCTCATCGGATGGCATGAATTGATTTTACCAAACTGACACATTAGCCTCTTCTGATTAAAAAGAGGTACAATGATGTCGTAATAGATACTAGCTACATATGGAGGTAAACTTAGACATTGCGTCTTAGCAATATCTTTCCATAAAGACGCTGCTTCCATTACATCTTTCTCATTCGCGTAGTACTGCCCCTCTTTGTTCTTCCGATACCAAATATTTAGTAGGGCTATTGACTTAATAATGTCAATAAAATGTTTCATATCACGTGAATGGCGTACTCTTGGTTTATCGACCATGTTATTAAAAGTTTTCATGATTAAATCTTGGCTAGGTAGCCCAATTACTCCTACTCGCATATCACGAATTGTCCTAATTCGATGTTGCAATAACTGACGATCATGATTATTACAAATTTCTTTTTGAAAATTTTCGGGATTCGACTCACGATCCACGACCGCAAGCTTCGCCAATTCTATTTTTTCAGTAGTGACTTCTGGCGAAAGCATAATGGCACGAGTACTCTCTTGTTCATCCATAAATGAATTTGCCGAACAAAAGACTGTTGCAGGGAAGCCTCGAATAATGACTTCCTCGGCACGATTTTCGCCAGACTTACTTCTGTTCGTGAGACAGAAAGTTGCCTCTTTTCTATCGTGAGATAAAATAGATCTTAAATTTTCTTGCACTTTAGCATCAGGTTGTTCCTGAAAAACTAATATTTTTCGCTCCAAATTCATAATTCGTACCCCACGTTCTTTATCCAACTTGGCACTATAATGAAAAGCAGTTGGCGTAATCTTAGAGTATACTATTGTATCTTCTTCGGGAAAAAGCTTTACAATTTCATTGGTTAAAAAAGTTTTGCCTGCTGATGACGGTGCATTAAGAGTAATATTAATCTGAGAGCTATCTGTAAATGCCGACAACATTGTTAGAAAAATGAGGAGCTTGTTAGTTCTATCTTCCTTAATTGTCAAATCTAAAATCTGACAAACATCATCTAGGCCTATTTCTTTAAACGGAAATGGTTCCATTCATTGTCCTTTCTTTTTGATCGGGCGGCGCAGAATCCAATCTGAAGGCCACAAGACGCAGGATTGCTAGCCCCTGAACCTGAGCCTCTTCATCAGACAAATTGTCACCAAATGCCTCCTTGTATAGGCACTTAAGTTGCTCGATTCTGTCTGGAGGGATTTGCATAGCCTTTATCCTTAAAATTGATATACTTTAAGGATAACTAACTTTCGAAATATACACCTTGATATGGGAATGAATAGGAACAAATAGGAACAAAAATGAATGTACAAAATATTCTTTAATAAATCATATTGAACAGTATCAACAAAATTGCGAAGGGTATCGTTGTAATAAGTCTTGAATTTCACCTGAACTCGCACCAGATTCGAGTAACCTGCCCCTCGTGATAGTCAAGTTCAAAATACAAGATTTTTTGCTACGCCCCTCAAAGAATAGATCCTTCAAAAGTTTAGGCATCTTTATATTCCCAATGGTTTTTGAAAGATTAGGCTTACTGCCTTCTACGCGAGTTCTCTTTGTCGGGTTCTTCTGTGCTTTACTCATAAACTTATCCAGCACAGAATCTATATGTACTTTTTGTATAAGTACCCCATTAACAGACAACATTCCTCGTATACTGTCATACTTAATCGTAAAAAGTACTTCATCAGGATCCAGTGAAAATTGTTTTTGCTTGTTTTGTAAAACTTCAACCTCGTTCCTATACGAAGAAAGCTTTTGCTCAATGGACTCAGCCCACGCATATATCTGATAAGTTGAGATTGTTTCAGGCTTTCCTGCAAGAATCCATCGCCGCTCTATTTCAGAGTAATGCTTTTTATGTTTTGTCATAAAAGTCTTATCGTTGAGTATCTCTTCTTCATGTCCATGTAAAATTTTTATCTTTTTCCAAGGAGGAGCCGCAGCAAGATTCTTAAAACTCACGTCGGTCTTATATAGCCTTTCAAGGACATCAACGATATTAACATACCAATCGTTCAGTTCATCAAAAGAAAATGATGAATCAGCTGTTAATAACTTGATGAGAACTGGTATTTTATTTATTTCGCAAAATACCCAAATAATTTGCGAAATTTTGTCATTTAATAACTTTGCTAAATATAATTTTTGTTTTGAATCCAATGAACTAAAATCGACAGTTAAGGGCTGTAGCCTTGTTCCTTCACTCATTAAGTATAATTATACTACTTTGAGCATAAAACGTCTGAAACGTGCCTTAAAATGCGTTATACGGCCTTTTTCTACAAGTATATAAGCTAGTATCCACAGGCTAGCTTTCGTGAGCTATTGTAAGCTTGTACTTTTTGACTAAAAAGTTGATTGTAGTAAGTTTCGGCTTCTTGCGCTTTAGCCTCATATTGTCTTGGGCAAACTCTGCCTTTCAATATATAATTTTGACATTGTGCTTGGGAAAGAACTACTCCACTATTACGGTATTCTTCGGCTTTCTGAGCATAATCTTGCCATGTATTATAAGCTTGTACAACAGAAGCATCAGTTCGTGCTAATTCTTCTGCGCTTTTATCACCATACTGAGCCTTATATTCATTACATCTTGCTACTTTCTCTTGTTCTGCTTTTGCTTTTGCTATTGCGGCTTGATTGGCTACAAGTTCAGCTTCTCTTCGTGCCCGTTCAGCCTCCAGCTCTGCTTGATGCTTAGCCGCAACCTCAGCGTTCTTTTCTAATCGCCGTCTCATCTCATCATCATGTCTTGCCGCCTCCACATCCAAAGCTGCCACATACTGACGATACTCTTCATCAATCTGTGCCGCCCTACGATCGTACTCTGCATCAATGGCCGCTTGACTAGTTCCAGCATCACGTGCAGCAACTTCCGCACTATTAAGTTTATCCTCTAAGCCTTGCTTGGCTGAACTCTCATTATCGTATCTATCATAGCAGGTAATTTGAGCTTTATAGCTTGCGATTAGCTTTGGATAGAACTCTGGATCACCCGCTTCAACATCAGCTTGCGCAGCCCTAAGACATGAATTGAGTTGCGCCTGTACGTCAGAGGCTTCATTTCCAGAATCTTCCATTACCGTTTCTTCAACTGGACGCTTTGAAATGCTCAACATCGCCGCAACGCCTCCAAATAATCCAACAATAACCAATACTACAATCATTATCGGCTTTAGGGAGCGCCGCCGCTTGGTCGCCTTGACGTCTTTAACACCATCAAGATAATTCAGACTACCTGAAAGGAATTCGTCGCTGGCCGACTTATGTTTTATTTGTTGATCGTTATTCTCCATTTTTCCTCCTATTGAACCTCCAAATTATTATTAACTCTAAAATGCCAATACTCCGCAGCAACCTTCTCTAAGAAATCAGCTAAACCACATACAAACATTTGGTATATTTCTGGGCTATCATCACTATCCAAGCATTGATCAATATGTTTTAGAAGATCGGTTTTTTGACTCGCATGCCAAATAAACCTTACTTCATTCTCTAAATCATAAAATTCATCCAACTTTTTGGCGGCCCAAGTTGATCGTAATGACTGTATTTCCTTATCATCTTGAGACCGACTTGCGAGCAGATTTTTTACACCTACCTCTGCCGCATTCATAACTCTCTGCTTAATCATAGCTTTATTGGGCTTTCCTTGGTACATATACGACAGTTCTTGCAGTTGTGAATCTGTTTTATTCTTGAAGATGTCGCCAATTACGTCGACTTGACCATTGGTATTCTGAACAATATATGGTTCATTTAGAATTGTTACCGCTGCACGCTTCATTTCTCTCGTACGATTTGAAGCGTATGCGCAAATGCCTGGCAGAAGTAGCAGAAATGCATTAGTGTCGATAAGTGGAGCACGACGTTTTTCCAACGTACGCCAAGCGTTTTGTCCTAATAACCACGCCTCGTATAGTGCGCCACCATATTTAGCTAAAATATTTAATTGCGCTTTCTCTTCATCTGACAATTCTATATTGGTATATTCTGCTAAATCATTCTGTAAAGATCTATAATTACGCTCCATTTCCAACAACGCATCAGGGAAACAACCAATTAATTCTTTATTACTAGGCCGTCTGATTTGTATATTCACTTAACTACCATCCTTTTGCGGTCATGCAGGCATTGTAAGACTGGCTAAAGGCAGCTGTTCCTTGTTGACCATATTGGGCCGCTACACTACGACAGTAGTCAACATCACGAAACTCCCTTTCGATCATATCGCTTTGTTTTTTATCACTTAGATAGTTGCTAATAAATGCGAATGCTATAATTGCAATGATTATCCAGATAATCCAAGATAAGTTATTGGTCTCAGTTGTTGACACAGTTCCTCCTTAATTTTAATTAATACAGAGGCTGCCAACAAAAAGCGACAACCGCCTTTGGTTGTCTACACCGAACGAACCTCATCGAGATTGTTTTAGGGCAGTTGCCGCTTATTAATCTCGATAATTCTGTCTAAAAAACAGAAAATGAGCTCGTTCATAAAATGTGTAGACAGTTTTATTATAACATAAAAACTGTCTACGAGTTTTTAATAACCTTTTTCGAATAATCCTTCAAAAATTTCAAAGCCTTCTTCGCCATCTTGGGATCTTTCGGATTCATCCGAAAGAAACCGTTCACCACATGATAACTCTCCAGAATCATTCTCTCACTCTCAAATAAGTTATCATCAAACCACACAAAATCACTATCCAAATCAATCGCATCTGTTTTCAGAACTCCCCAATTCGTCGGTTTAAATGTTCGATAAACTTCCTCCACTAACTCATCAGGCAATTCACCCTTCAAGGCTAAATTCGTCTGATTCACTCCGCCATTACAATGTGTCGTTAACCAATAAATCGAATCTGGATAATGCTTAAGACAATACTTCAATAGTTTAATAATATCCGTCTTTGGCGAAGCCGTACCACGCAAAACGCCGTCGATGTCGAAATAAACGTTTAAGAATGCCATACTTAAGATTATACGATAATTTTCCAAAAACTATGAAAAACGGAATTTTTTTCTGAAAATCATTGATTTTGGAATGAATCTGTGATACAATCGACTCAAATAAGATATAGTAAGGATTAATATATGCGATTAAAGAGTTTTAGCGTCTCTAATTATCGTTCTTTCAATGAAAAACAGACCATAGAATTTTGCCAAAATTCTAAGAATGTTACGGCAATCTATGGGCCAAATAGCGCAGGGAAAACTAATCTTTTTACTGCTACTGGGTTCTTCAGAGATTTTACAAGGATGTCAACTAACTTTAGTGGGCAACATCTACCATTTGAAATCTTTCGACTCAACGCAAATTCCGAAGCAAAACCATCTCTGTTTGAGGCGGAAATGGAAACTGAAACCAAATGTTACAAATATAGTTTTCAGCTGCTTAAAGGTAAAGTAGTCGATGAATCACTTCAAGAAAGAAGTCTAAATAAAGAAGCCAGTTTCCAAACAATATTTCGTCGTGCTTCCATACCTAAGAATCGTTATGGGAGTTTTACGAGCGACTTACTAAAACGCACTCGCGACGATGCCTTGGTGTTAACTAAAGCGTGGGAAGATAATAATACCGTTGCTAAGGAGATATTTGATTGGTTTTCGCATTTTAACCCAATCAATATAAAATTTGCCCCCTATAAAGCAATGACTGCCAATCGAATAGAAGCTAATCCAAATTTCAAAAACCAAGTTCTGGCTCTTTTGCGTGCTGCCAACTTATTCATTCAAGATGTTAAAGTCTCAAAGATACCGATGCCAGAAGATTTATTTAAACAACTACCATTTACAGAAGATTTCAAAAAGAACATGAATAGAGATGGTTTTTCCATCTCAACAACGCACTTAGTACGAGATGATGCAGGCACAGTCACAGGAACAGCTACTTTTTCCATGGAAGGTAACGAATCCGCTGGAACTAATCGTATATTTGAGCTTGCAAGCCCCATTCTAGACACCTTAGAAAAAGGTGGGGTGTTATACCTTGATGAATTCGAGAATGATTTACACCCAATAGAATGTAGCTTTTTGGTATCTTTATTTGAATCTGCACTAAATAAAAAACAGGCTCAACTCATCATAAATACGCACAGTACTATGCTTCAAGATCAAATAGGGCGTGACAATATACGTTTCATATCAAAAAATGGAAAAGAAGAATCAATCATAGCCAATAAAGTCCCTGGTTCTTTAAAAGCAAATGACACAGCGATAGAAAAAAAATATCTTAAAGGTTTGCTAGGTTTCGTACCAAAAATCCAGGAGCTATAGATTATGTTAATTCTGATTGTCTGCACAGAAGGTGAAAGTAGTGAACCAGCATTTATTCGTCAATATGGGCGTTGCGCATTAGGACAAATACATCCAGATATCGAAATAGTTGAAATACCGTTAGGCGGGAACCATGGACATAAGAAGATATTTGAAATAGCCAACAAAAAGATTGAGGAGCTGAAACAATCGGACGATAGCATACTAAGCTTGATCGATCCAGAAAGCGATATTGCACTCCAAAAAATCATAATATGTGATTACGACAAAATGGAAAAACACGGAATTACTGAAGATGATTTTAGAAACGCAGCAGCCGAAAATGAGTTTCAACTTATTATTAACAAACCAAATTTCGAATTTTTTATTTTAGCATATCTAACAAATTTTGAGTATGCCTCGAAGATAAAGCCGAGTAATTATCTAGCTGAAATCAATACAGCGATTGATGTATTAAATAAAGAAAACCATTCCGTTAAAGGCCTCCCAGAAGCATTGGACATCCCCCATTACGATAAGAACAGATACACTTCCGAAAAGTTCTTTAGCAACCTGCTCGAATATAATAGGTCAGAACTAGACCAAAAATTTTGTGCCCATGAACCGTGTATTCAGGAAAAACAATACACACAAATGAAAAATCTTATAACTCTAATTCAAGAACATTCAAAGGAGAAGCAGTACAATGAATAACATTTTACAAACGATCTTGGTCGCATTATTGCCAGCAGTAACAACTGGATTGGTAACCTATTTAGTTTCATCAAAGACCCTCAAATCAGAAATGGAGAAAATACATTCAGAGCATGAACATGATTTGAAAAAGTTAGTAGCGCAACACTCAGTAGATATAGAATCCATCAAAGAAGCACATAAGTTAGAGATGGAAAAACTTGAACGAATGCACGAACAAGAACTAGACACCATTAAATTACAGCACCAGCAGGCAATGGAGATAAAAGAAAAAGAATCAACCTATCAAGCAGCATCCTCAGTGCTTAATATGTTTTTACCAACTATTCTAGATATGCCAGCGGTAAAGGAACAACTAAGCAAGCAACTTGATAAAGAACAAACTAAATAAAAACTCCCTGTATGCAATCACCCATTTAGCATAATTGTTCGAACTTCGTATAGTATGCTCCGCCAAATAAGCGGGCAGCGTGCTTGCACGGTGAGAGCTTATTTGAAGGAGGGGCCAGGAGAAAAATTTTCTCCCACTCTCCGCCAGGAAGAAAAAATTGTCACGCTTGCGTGGCGATTTTTGCTTCTTTGTCAAAAGAAGCGGAGATTCGAACTCCCAGGCGAGTTCGTAGAGCGAAGTCCGCTGAGCAAAATACAATTTTGCGAAGTTTCTCCCACTCTCCGCCAAATCCGACGCATGAGCTAAAGCTCATGCGTCGGATTTTTTTGTTTAGCGGTGAGAGATAGAACTACCGCGAAGCGGGAGTACGTAGGCAGTAGTAGGGGGAAACTATGCCAACGGATACTTGGACCATGGGAAGTATGAATAGTAGTACCACTTATTAGTAAGTCATAGGCATTAGCAATATCGACACCGTGTGACGACCAATAATAGCCCCCATTACTAGCATTCTTAAAATTACTAGTAGTATTAGGCAAGTAGATATGTCCGCTGCGCACGAAAGAGCCAATGACAACCTCAACTAATATATTACCTATATAGTGTATTAAAATTTGTAGAAAAGTGTAGTATAATCTTACCATTATGGTTAGCAAAATTATTGACATAAGCATAATGCCGGAGGTACAATGAAGATAGATTTTGCTTCCCAAAAATTAGAAGACGCCGCTAATGGCGAAAAGAATGGCACTTTTTCAGAGTTATCGAAAATTATAAGGCGTGCAGATGGGAAAAACTCCCAAATTATTCCATCTCATATCGGAGAAGTACTTAACGACCTACTCGCTGCTAACACTTGCGCCGACCTTCCGCCCAGTACGCACCCACATCCGCTCCAAGGAGACAGAAAAGGTGAATTTGTAGTCGATATTCCGCATCAACGAGGACGTGGTAAATTCCGTATCATCTTTAGACCAAACCATACCAATGACCAAAATTTTAGAATCGATAACCCTAAAACCATTACAAAAATAACGATAATTGAATTATGTTGTGATTATCATTAGCAAGGGGGAGGAGAGGATATTATGAGTTACACACCAAACATTGCAATTCACCCTGGTCGAATCATCGCTCGTGAACTAAGCTTTCTCAACATGACCCAAAAAATGCTATCTGAACGTACCGGTCTTTCCGAAAAACAATTTAGCTTAATTATTAAAGGAGAAGCATCAGTTACCGCAGAAACAGCCACTTTGCTAGCAAATGCTATAGGTGGAACTGCCGAATACTGGTCTAATCTAGATACACTTTATAAAACAGTCTTAGCGCGTAACCAAATGCGCGAAAAAGCCAAAAATGAAATCCAACTCATACAGACAGAAAATTTTTCACAAACTTATAGAGAACTAGTAAAATACGGGTATATAGAGAAAACTAAAGATTTAATCACGAGGGTCCTAAACTTATGGAAGTTTTTTGGAGTAAATTCACTCTACGCAATAGAAAGGACTGAATCTATTGCATTTAGAAAAGGTACGGGCAAAAAAAGCAATCCTATTGCTCTTGCCGCATGGGTACGTTGCGGCGAATTAGAAGCCAGAAAAAAACAAATCATAGAGTATGACGAGAATAAACTAAAACAATCTTTTTCAGAAATAAAAAATGTAATATATAATATGCCAGATAACTTTTTTGAACAAATCACAGGCATTTTAACTAATTGTGGTGTAATTTTAATAGCATGCCCGCATTTCTCCGGAACATATGTAAACGGTGCCACCAAATGGGTTGGGAGAAACCCAATAATACAAGTTAGCATTCGCGGTAAAATGGCAGATAGACTATGGTTCACCCTTTTTCATGAAATAGGGCACATCCTCAGACATGGGAAGAAGGGGCAGATAAGCTGCGATGACGATAATAGTATACAGGAACAAGAAGCTAATAACTTCGCCGCAGAAGTTTTATTACCGAAAAAAGAATACGACAAATTTCGCTACAAAGAAGATTATTCCAGTAATGCCATTTTGGAATTTTCGCGTGACGAAAAAATCGACCCAGGCGTCATAGTTGGAAGACTTCAACATGACAAACTAGTTCCATATAATCAACTAAACTTTTTACATAAACAATTAAACTGGAAAACTAATCAAACTGATTAGTAAGTTGATCAATTGTCACTCCGGTGCCATCCCAGCTCACTTGTATGTCATCAAATTCTTTACTTCGGAAGAAATTCAACTTCGCATAATCTGTTCTGTCCATTTCAAAGTCCAAAGCGCCAACATTCTCATCTATCCTCTCCATATTAGTACTTTTGATCAAAGTAAATAATTTCTTCTCTTTAATAATCCAATTCAGGAGTACTTGGTTCTGCGTCTTATGATATTTTTCAGCCAACTCAACCAAAACGGGATAGTTTCTCATCGCTGTTCTATTACGCCTCAATGGCTGATACGCTACAAAAGATTTCCCGTGCTCATGGCAATAATCTATGACGCCATTATCCTCATAAATCTTGCACTCCAAATTATATATACCCTCAAAGAAATCTATTTTAACTTCTTTCTCAATTCCGGACAATTGTTCCATATTGGCATTACTAATACCAATATGACGCACTTTACCCGCAGCAACTAACTGTTGAATCTCCTGATAGACATCAACTAACGGCAAATTCGTAAATAATGGACTATGCAACTGAAGACTATCCACATAATCCACTCCTAAAATTTCCAGATACCCATTCAATTGAGCCTCAATATCATCTCGTTTTTCAATAGTAGGCTCAAGACTAGCATTAATAAACAAATTCTCTCTACCCACAACATCAACAAACTTCCTCATCTGTTTTACTACATCACCACCGTTATATAGCATATACAGCGAAAGATAATTCTGACCAACTTCGTAAGAATGAACCAATGCCTTCAAATCAGTATCAAAGTTTTCTGGATCAATTTTCCAAGTTCCAATCCCTATCGGAAAAATTTCTTCTTTCTTTATCATCTATCTACTCCTATATGCTCATTATACCACCGTTTTCCACTCTACATATCTAATACAGTACTAAGGCAGCGGAGAGAGATACCATGATAACGATTGCTACTGCCCATACCAACACTAGTACTAATTGCAATATGTTGTGCGGAAGATGTAATTGATGCTTGTGACGACCAAGTGCTAGCAGATTGCCCTATATAATACAAAACTCCAGTCATAACGTTGACATATCCGCTGCGCACGATTTCTTTAATTAACCAAAAATCTAACAAAATTAACAGAGATAATTTCTATTTGAACTTGTACAGCGTGTACTAGTTCAACTCAAACTTCACCCTCACATTCCCCTTGCCCACAGCATCTTTCAAACCACCCACATTCTCAATCCACCCAATTCGCGTATAAGCATACGGCGTCTCAAAACTTTCGTAGAACAAAACCAAACAATCATCACCATAAAGCATCAAATCACCAGCTTCCACTCGCCCCACCGCCTCTGGCGCACTCGAAAACGCCCTATCAAAATAAAAATACTTCTCATTACCATTCAATTCACTCATACTAATCGTAAGTGGCAATCTCTCCATCAACTCCTTAGCGGTCACGTTATCTTCCAGTACCACCCTATATTCTTTACCATTAATCTCCAAACTCACATCTTTTTCCATCTCATTTTCTCCTTTCTCTATCCACTGTTCCATCCACTCTTTCAATCCCTCAGCAGTCTTATAGTATCGCACATCCTTATCTGCTTCCGCGTCCAAATACCCCGCCAGCTCCCCCTCATGGATTATCGCCACCGAAGGCAAATACTTTATCGTTTCTGCCAAAAATGTCTGCTTAAACTCATCTTCCACCAGGCTATAAATCACCATCCCTTCGGAATGCGCCAATTCTTTCGCCGAATTCGTCACCGGAAACTCCGCTGGGCACACCACCATATGCAGCACCACCACAAAACTCTTTTTCTCCGTCACCAGCTGATTAAACTCGCTCGCCGTAATCTCTACCACTTCACCTTTGTCATACATCTCCACCGAAAGCGGGAACTTTTCCACCGGTTTATCCACCACCCCCGAGTTTTCCACCATACTACCATGCAAAACCATCATCAGCACCCCCAAAATCACCCCCAACACCAAAACCACTGCTCCAATCAGCCAGCTTTTTTTCATAGCTTGTGCAAATATTCAAATTCAATATCGTGGTAGGGAACTTCCCAATACCGGAATTCTTCGCCGTCACGCACCTTCACATTATTCTCACCATCATAGTACCAATATCCGCCCACATTATAAATCTTCTCAGCATCCCAGCCCAAAGCCACCAACATCTGCTTTGTCATTCCAGCATAGCCACCCCCGCCGCACATCAAGAAAATCACCTTATCTTTCGGGAAGATATACTCCAAAATCTCCATCGACTCCTTATAATTTGCCACAAACTTACCATCTTTTTGTATAAATAAGGTTGGCCCAATATAACTCTCGCCCACCGCCTCTGGCAAGCCTTCCACATTCACCAAGAGCGGATACGGAACCACCTCAAACCCTTTCACATAGCCTGACAGATACGAATCTCCGCCAATCGCTTCATAATCCGCCTCGTCCACCAGCATCCGCATATCACGATACACTGCATCTTCACGCCCTAAATAATTATCAACTGTGTTTTCGTTGATATTTTTATCAATCCCCATCTCACCACGTAAACCACCAGCTAACTCTGGTTTCGGTAATTCCACTAGGGAAACTTCCGCCGGCCGCGCCTTCTGATCTTCAATCATACCAATCACACCACAGGCAATAATCCCGGCCATCCCTAGCGCTAACACCATAATCGTAATAATTATCCCGCGTTTCTTCATATTTCACCTCACTTAATTCCTTTTATTATACTCTAGATTTTCAATTTTACAAAAAAGTATGCTATAATAAGAAAAGTTTAATTACGAGAGGTTCAATGAAGAAATTCACGAAAAACATCCTACAAATTATTACTGGTATCTGTACTATGGTCACTTTGTGTGCCGGCAAAGCAATGGCCTTGACCGTTCAAGAAGGCGCCGAAGCCGCTCGTGCTGACGGCATGCCAGAAAATCTCGTTGGCGTTGATGGTGTTTTTACTCGCATCACCAATACCGTGCTTTATGTAGTCGGCGCTATCTCTGTCTTAATGCTAATTTGGGGCGGTCTACGCTATATTATCTCTGGCGGCGACAGTAAAAAGATTACCGACGCCAAAAACACCATCCTTTATGCCCTACTTGGCTTGATTATTGCCTTCTTTGCTTATGCTATTGTCAATTTTGTGCTTAATGCTATTAGTCCTACTCCAGAGCAAAACGCCGAGAACGCTGCTCTTATTCTTAACCATCTGGTTTAGACTAGATCTAAAGCTACTCAGCCCAACTTGTAAAAACCGCAAGTTGGGCTCATTTTTCTAATTAAAAGAAATTTTACCATCTTTTACAGAGACGATCTTTAATTGAATTTGTACAGTGTATACAAGTTCAACGATATATAACGTCTTTACTTCGTGCGCAGCGGGTATGTCTACTTACCCACTACTGGTACTTTTATGAGCGCCAGCATTACTGCTGTCTACTGGTCGTCACGAGCGTCATCTACTCGCTATGATGGCACTACTACTCCTAGCGCTTATTACCTCGCCTTCCATGCCTCCGCAGTGAATCCGTCAGACGGTCCATACGAGCATTGGGATGGTTTCCCCCTCCGCTGCCTTAGTACTGTATTAGACATGTAGAGGGGGAGATTGGCTTGGCCCTCTTGTATAACTTAAATAATCTATAGTTCCTTTTGTTTACCTACTGCTATCACCACCCCCATCACCTTCTTCGCCCCAGCCGCGCGCATCACCTTTTCTGCCGCCAACATACTCGCTCCCGTCGTCCAAACATCATCCAATAGTAAATAATTTACATCACTATCCGCCTCTTTTTGTACCATATAAGCCTTTCTCGCTTGCTCAGCACGCTCCGACGCCTTTGTCCCTACTTGGACTGTATCAGACGCCCTCAGCAACAACCGCTGGCATTTCCAGCCCCTTTTGCGCGCCAACTTCTTTGCCAAGCTCAAAGTATGGTCCAGCCCCCGCTCCCGCACGTGCCGTCCTACGGTCGGCAAGGGAACTACCACCGTATTTTCTGGTAACTCTAGAATTGCTTCATCCAGCACCTCCACCAACACATCACCTATCGCCCGCACTGCCTGATACTTATATTCTTTCACCAACTTCGCTAGTACTCCTTCACGCCACCCACCCACAAATAGTGCATCAAATGCTATCTTGCAATTGTCACACTTGCAATTCTTCCACGTTGCACAACTTTTTTCTGCATCTGCAAGCACTTGTTGGCAAAGCGGGCAAACCCGCAATGCTGCTTTTATTAAGTTATTTTTACAACACTCACATAGCACCGCTCCCAGACGTCCACAACCCCTACAAGTGTACGGGCAAAGTAGGTCTAGTAGGCCACATTTTGTTGTGCTTTTTACAACGAATTTCATAATTAGTATTGATTTTACACCAAAAAGCCCTTATAATAAAGCATAACAATATATAACGGAGGTAATTCAAGCAATGGCTCGTACTAATAGTGACGACATGCTGATGGAAGAAGAACTAGCAGAATTGTTCCAGAGTAGTGGTCCAGAAACTTCAACGATTGTTGACTCGTCTGACAAATCTGCCCTCGACGTTGAACCATCAGACGGGGGAGATGATGGGTGGGATAATACTGACGATTTTCCTGGACAGCTCGCTGTAGATGTCTACGAAACCGCAGATAAACTTGTTGTCAAAGCTCGCACGGCTGGTATTTCCAAGTCAGATCTCAATGTAACCATTTCCGACAACATTTTAACCATCTCTGGTATCCTTAGTGGTGGCGAAGATGAAAATACTACCGCTTGGCACATCCAAGAGTGTTATTGGGGCGAATTTTCTCGTACCATCGCTCTTCCAGTTCAAGTCAAAGAAGAAGAGGGAACAGTCAAAGCTGAACTCAAAGATGGTGTTCTTACTATCACCTTCGAAAAAGAGAAAGTCGAAGCTCCAATCAAGATTGCTATCCAATAGTAGTGCTCTTTAGTAACTCACACACTAAAAATCGCTCCGCGAGGGGTGATTTTTAGTTATGGTATATAACAAATCAAATACACAAACATTTCCTCATCTCCATAACCCAACAATCAATTACCGCCACAATAAATCACCCTCTAGTCAAGGAAATTCAGTAGCCCATCAAAAATCCCCCCCTTCAGGGGAGGATTTTTGATTATTCGTACACACTTAACGATCGTACTGATCTGCGCGATTCTGCCCAGTACCCTGAGAACTAGAACCACCAGAATCCTCAGACGAATCACCAGAGCCGCTGCCCCCACCGCTTCCTGACTTAAACACTGCACCAGACACAAAGTTCACAATCGCAAACGCGAGTAGAGAAATCACCAAACCGATTACGCCATACAAAATGGTATTGCGTGCACGCGTTGTCTTTGCCGCTTCGCCCGTAGACGTAACAAAGAGAATTGCGCCAATCACGATCACAATTACAGCCAAGATACTTACTACACCCACGATTGCATTGATAATATCAATCGCACGCTCAATTAACGGCTTCTCCATGCCAGGAGCATCATCTGGAATATTGCATTCCGCCAAAGAAGTACAAGAAGCACCTTCGCCCTTATAGCTCCCAGCCGGACACTTACATTCCGCATATGTATTGACTGTCGCCACCACAGATACCCCTACTAAGCTACCGAAGCATAACGCAAAGGCCGCCGCCAAAGTTTTCAACTTCATACGTACCTATCCCTTAAAACTAGCTATTGAAAATGGAATTCAAAACAAAGTTCACAATTGCAAAGGCAAGCAAAGCCACTACCAAGCCAACCACACCATAGAGAATCGTATTACGAGCCTTAGCCACCTTAGCCGTATCACCCTGAGAAGTAGCAAAGCTAATACCACCCATCACAATCATCGCCACAGCAATGAAGCCAACCACACCAACAACCACATTGATGATAATAGTCAAAGTGCCCATCAAGTCATTGTTGTCGAAAACACCCGAGCCAGTACTCAACTTGTCACACTGATCCAAAGACGTCTTATCGGTAGACCCATCCGGACAAATCACATTAGCATAAGCTGGCGAAATTGTCGCAATACTACCTAGACCCAACACTGTCAACGCTACAGCAATTGCGCTTAGAATCACTTTTTTCATTCTTTAATTTTCCTTTCAATTATCTATACTGAACTTATAATACATCATTATATAAAGAATGTCTATACTTTATGCCCCAAAATTTTGACTTACAAAGTACACTATCGTATAGGCCAACGATGCCACCACTACACCAACCAAACCATAGAGAATTGAATTCTTCGCCCGGTTCAACTTCACTGCATCGCCCGTACTAATCACATAAGTGATTGCGCCATAAACAATCATACCTACCGCTACAATCCCCACCAAGCTTAACGCCACATTAATAATATATACTACCGCCGGCATCGCCGTCTTGTCTTTTTCTACCTTGCACCCTGCCGCTTCCTTCAAATCATCCGGAATATTATTACCGTCTTCACAAATATCACCAATAGCATCCGGAATATTATTACTGTCTTCACCCGCCATCGCCGGCTTTACCAAGATGGCACCACCCATCAACATCGTTCCAACTACTAATAAACTCATTAAAATCTTTTTCACAGTACTATGACTCCAATCCTGCGCCCGTAGCATTTATCACAAAAGCCGTAATTGCCGCGGCTAACAACACAATAATCAAACCAACCACCGAGTACACAATCGAGCGCGTCGCCTTCTGAATCTTGCTCGAATCACCTCGAGAAATTACATACTCAAAACCACTCTTAATAATAAAAATCACTGCTACAATTCCAGCTACCGTATAAGCCCAATTAAACATATCTTGTATCTGCTCAGAAGCAAACCCGCCATCCTCATGTTGTTTCCAACCATTACCGCTAATACCTAGCACTATCTTTGCCGTATTTACAATCACCGTCGCCGTCATTGTTAAAATTGTACCTACGATCGCCGAAGTCAATGTCTTCTGTCCCTTCAATGCTTTGCTAGGGTCACCCTGCGCCGTAATATACAAGAACCCGCCATAAATCACAAAACCTATTGCTAGATACCCTACCGCCAAAAACGCGTCAAACAGAATATTCAAAATCACCGTCCAAATAAACTGTACTGTTTTCTCTTCGTCATCTGGCTGAACTATTTCACTATCACGCTTATCCCCATTGCATAAATCCGCATACCACGGCTTAAACCCCAAGAAAACTGGCGCACCACAACTCCCAGAGCCTAATCCACCATCCGCCATCGCATTCTCCGGCACCATTACTATCATAAATCCCCCTACCATCATCACGGTCCCCAAAAAGGCCAAAATCTTCTGTTTCATACCCTTATCTTAACACTAAAGCCCCAAAAAAACTACTATTTCGCCATCTCCTCTTCGTAAACTAACCATAAGCATTGACATCATCAAAAAATCATATTATTTACTATTGACTATCACGCATGTGTGTGCTATAATTACAGGGTACCCACAAAATGGGCTTGTTTGGAATGTATATAATATGAAAAAACTGATTCTCAGAGCTGTGTCAATAATGATGCTAACGTTTGGCATCACTTTTGCCGGTGCTCTCTCGCCGCTACAAGATACATCCAACCCTCTTTTGCAAACTGCTTACGCCGACGAAGACGACGAAAGCTCTTCCGAAAGTTCCGAAAACAACGAAGACAATTCTTCCTCCGAATCAACAGGGAACGATAACGCCACCAGCTCTGCTGATAGTGACAACCCCTGCCAAGCTCAATCCGACTCTGTCGCTTGGATTCTTTGCCCAGTTATGCGTACTATGGGCAACCTCGTCGATTCTTTCTATGAGTTCATCGAGCAACTCCTTATCGTACAACCACTTTCCACCGACGAAAATTCATCCGTTATTCAAGTCTGGCGCGTTGCTCGCGACCTCACCAACATCTGTTTCGTTATCTTTGCTCTCATTGTCATTTATTCTCAACTCACTGGCCTCGGTATTAATAATTATGGCGTCAAACGTATTCTTCCTCGCCTAATCATTGCTGTCATCCTCGTCAATCTCAGCTTTCTCATCTGTTCTATCGGTGTTGATATCAGCAACGTCGTCGGTAGTAGCATCACCGGCTTCCTTGGCCATATTCAGTCCGAAGTTCTCGCCAACGCCGACCTTTCTTATCACCTTGACGTCCTTTGGTCCACTTTCACTCGGGCCCTCACTGGTGGTGGCATCATCCTTGGTATCTCTGTTGCCGCCTTTGCTGGCATCGAGGCGATTTTCTGGGGCGTCCTACTCGCTTTACTGGGCGCCATCATCTCTCTTGGTATTGGCCTTGTCACCATCGCCTTGCGTCAAGGTCTCATTCTCATCCTTGTCATGATTGCCCCGCTCGCTTTCTTAGCCTACCTCCTACCCAACACCGAAAAGTGGTTCGAAAAGTGGAAGAACCTCTTTTTCCAGATGCTCTTCTTCTACCCCATGTTTAGCTTCCTCTTTGGCGCCGCCAAGCTCGCCGGCTGGGCCATCATCGCTAGCGCCAATGCCAATCTCTTCGTCGTACTCGTCGGCATGATAGTCGAAGTTATGCCCATCTTCTTCTCCTTCTCACTCTTCAAGATGTCTGGCACCATCCTTGGCGATGTCAACTCCGCTTTGCAAAAACTCAGCGCTCCTGCCCGTGGCGGTCTAGCTGGCTGGGCCACTTCTCATCAAGAGCTTGCCCGCCAAAAATACATCGGCTCCAGTCCAATGCCTGGCGCACACCTCCGTCGCTTTCTCGACAAGAGAAAACAGCTCCGCGAAGACGACACCGCTGCTGCTGCCGAGCTCCGCAAGAATATTGCTGCCGAGCGCGCCTTCAACAAGGCTGCCTCATACCGCGGCCTTGACGCCGAAGGGAACGCTATGGTCGGTGGTCGTGGCCTCTTCAACGGTTATGCCAACCGCCACACTCGCCTACATAAGCGCTCCGAAATCCAAAAACTGCTTGCCGCTACTGCCCAGCAAAACCTTGCCAATAACCTTTCTGACTACGACAAAACCTTCCGAGGCGAAGCTGCTAAGCGTCTTAGTGCCAGCGGTGCCAACGCCTTCCTCGACAACACCAAGCAACAGTTCCGCGCTGAAAACATTGCCATGGGCGACCAGTCCTACTTGCTTGGTCGCTACCTCCAAGCTGCTAAAGGCCGCACACGCTCACCATATGAATTCAACCGCCTCATTGGTGGCGCCGCTAGTAGCCTTGGCCATCTCGGTGAAGCTTCCATCATTGGTCAGGTCATTGACCGCAGTGTCCAGATTGAAAACCGTCGTCGTCGCGAAGCCCTAGTTGTGGCCAACAAATTCGGCTACAGCAAAGCTGACTTCCGTGGTATGGTCTTTGACAAAGCACGCATCAATGATGATGGTTACGAAGAAGACGAAAACGGTCAAGTCATCGAAGACGCAGATTACAATCTCCTTCCTGGCAAGAAACACCGTAGCTGGGGTAAATACGTCGCTATTCATAAGACCACCAACAAAGAGATTTCTAAAGATGAATATCTCCGCCTCAGCCAAGGTCAACGTAACGAATATAAGAAAGTTCGTTACATGGAAATCAAAGACGATGAAGGTGATGTTATTCAAAAAGTCTTTGATGATGATGCTGGCTACATGAAGGAACTCTTGCGCCAAGATATTGCTATCGGCGACCCAATCAACGTTCGCTATCTCAACGAAATCGGTCTTACCCGCCAGCCATCCGAATATACTGGCCTTGCTGCGCAGTATGCTAGCAAAGATCGTACCGGTATCTTACGCCGCTACCACAGCACTATTACGGCCGCCATGCTCGAAAGCAAATATGCCGAGCACAACGCCGCCGTCACCGCTATGCTTACCGCTCAAGCCAACAACGGTTTCATCACCTCTACCGGCCAATACCATATTGCTGAGCTCGAGAGCCTCTGGAAAGCCGCCAAATCTGGCAAACTCCTCCAGAACGACGCTCCAATTATTCGCAGTTGGAAACGCCTAATTGATAGTCTCGACAGTACCACCCCAGGTGAACGTTTCGAAGATATCTTTGATGATGCTTCTATTGGTCTCACTCAGAACATTAATGGCATGCCACTCCATGGTCTCCGCAAGGGTTACAAAGAAGATGGCTCCGAATATTGGTACAAGATCGACCGCAACGATGCCGATATTACCATTGAAGACAAACGCAACTGGATTAAACACCAAATCTTCCCACACGTCATTCAAAAGCTCATCGGTTCCATGGATCGCCGTCCTTCACCAACCGTACTCGATAGCCAAAAACCAGATGGCACCATTGCCTTCTGTGAACTTGCCGAATCTGCCGTACGCGTTGGTAGCAAAGCCTTCGACCCCAACACCACATTCGACGAACGTCTCAGTGACAAGAATATTTTGGAAACCAAAGACCCACAAGCCATCCAACGTACTATCAACGAACTCCGTAATCTCACTTACGAACAGTTTGGTTATGACAATGTTAGGAAGAGCTCCGGTAATAATAGCAATAGAAGCGGCGGTAGTGGCCAACGTCAAAATAAAGACGGTGTACCGATGGGGAATCACGAAAACACCTACTTCAACAAAGATGAGCAAAAAGCCTACAATGCCTTTGTCCGCGCCATGCAGACTTTCAATGCTGAAATCAACAACAGTAATGAGCAAGATAATTATATCGAGAAGGTCAACGACCCCAAGGCTATCCACGACTTGCTCGAAAGCATCTTCGCTGAAAGCGGTAGCGCTGATATCACCACCATTGGCAACCAAGTCGTCAGTGTATTCCAAAACAACGAAACCTTGCGCGAACTCGCCTTTGAAGCTGGGCGTATCGTCCAATACTGGGAAGACGAATATACTCGCGACCCAGAAAGCACCGCCGACCTTACTCACGAAGTTGAACAACGTTACATTGACGGTATGGAATCTGAGATTCTTGACCTTGCCGACAGTGCTTCCTACTAATGGGGTTGACAGTTTTCACCTCCCTGCGTATGCTAATACTACAGGGAGGTGAAATTTTGGTGGGCATTATTTTGATTTTGTTCATCATACTGTGATAAAATAGAAATATGGCGACTTATAAAGTACCGCAAGACGTTGAAGCCGATGATAAACTGCTTGGGCCGTTTTCTTTTCGACAATTCGTCTATCTTATGCTCGTCTTTGGCCTCGGCGCCACCGCTGTGGGTTTATTTCAGATTTTCCCACTTCTTGCTATCATTCCACTACCTTTCGCCTTCTTCTTCCTCATATTGGCACTACCACTCAAAAAAGACCAACCCATGGAAACCTATATCGCTGCGCTCATCTCTTTTTACACTAAACCTCACAAACGTTTCTGGATGACCGGCCAAAGCGATTCAACCATCCTCATTACCGCCCCCAAAAAAGTTGAAGAAAACCGCGTCCGCAATATCACCGAAGAAGAAGCCGGCCATCGCCTATCCTTCCTGGCTGCCATCGTCGACTCCGAAGGTTACGCTATCAAAAATGCCAGCTCACCCATGCGCGACGAATTCTACGCCGAAGCCTACAACGCCACCGATATGTTTGACCGTTCTGGCACCAATCGACTCAACCATCTCATTACCAAAGAACAGCAGGAGCGCCACGATGAAATCGTCAACCAAATGCGCGCCGCCATTCAGCAACAATCCAACGCTAATCGCCCCAACCTCACGCCACTCGGCGACCGCGTTATTCAACCACTATCTACGCCAACTAACATTACCGGCAATACTGTAGTTCAACCCACCCCCATCCAGGCTGCCCAGATGAATAACCTTGCTCATAATCCCGATTTTTCTGTCGAAACCATCCAGCAACAAGCCGACCGTATCCGCCGCGAAAACGAAACTGAGGTCTACGTACCACTACATTAAGGAGTTATATGAATCCACAAAATTACAATCAAATCCCACAAGGCCAAGCCGCTCCTCAAGGTCACGGTGCTAACGCCCAAGCTCGCGCCATGGCAGCCGCCCATCCTCAAGCTCAGCCAATGCAGCGCCCCCAACAAATTCCTACTCAAGCCCAACGTCCTAGTTATGCTCCCGGAGCAATGCCCACCGGTGCACCTGGCGCCCCGGCCCAGCTTGCTGTTGCGCAAAACCCCGCTCTTGCTCAACAAGTTCGTACTGCCCAACCCATGGTACCGCAGACTCAAATTACCCAACCAATACCTCAGCAGCAGCCCATGATGCAACAACCCACTGTCCAACAATCGATGGTGGCTTCTCAGCCCGGCACCACCATTGCCGCGCCACAAACCGTTGAAAACCCTCTCTCCACCCAAGCCACATTAATGTTCTCCGAGCTTCGCGATAGTCTCGTCATTATGAAAGACGGCTCTTTCCGTGCCGTCGTAGCTTGCCAATCCATCAACTTCGACCTCATGTCCGAAACCGAACGCGAAGGCGTAGAATATAGTTACCAAAATTTCCTCAACTCTCTCAATTTCACCGTCCAAATCCTAGTCCGCTCCCAACGCGTCGACATTGGACCATATATTGAGCGCCTCATCCAGATGCGTCGCAACAACGACAACATGCTCCTTGGCGTTTTGATGGACGATTACATCAATTTTATCGATATTCTTGCCCAAGAAGCCAATATTATGGACAAATCTTTCTTCATCGTCATCCCATATTATGCTTCTGCCGACCTCGAAGCCGCCGTCCAGCAAACCAAAAACTTCTTCAAAGCCTTCGGCAAGACTAAAGGTCCTGGCGTCACTCGCATCAACCGCGATGTCTACAATAAAGCCATCGACGAACTCAACAACCGTGTCGAAACCGTCATCTCCGGTCTTTATCAAATTGGCATCCAATCTGTCCGTCTCAACACCAAAGAACTCAGTGAACTTTTCTATAACTTCAATAATCCCGATACTGCTGTTCGTGAACCATTGGTAGATTTCACTAAGTTAGCGACCACATATGTCAAGAAGGAAACAAAGGAGTAGTTATGAGTAAAGAAAAACGAGCCGCTAAACGTGCTGCTAAAATAGCTAAAAACCAGTCAACCGCAGCAGACATTGCCGCCCAGTCCCAAGCTGCCGAAGACGCTGAAATCCAGCGCGCTTTTGAGCAAGGCATCAACACCTTACGCGATCTTATCTCACCAAGCTCTATCGAAATTCATTCTTCCTATTTCCGTCTCGGCACCAAATATGGTCGTACTATCTATGTCTATGGTTACCCCCGCACCCTCTATACTGGTTGGATTTCCAGCCTCATCAACATCGACGAGGTACTTGATGTTTCAATGTATGTTTACCCGGTAGAAACTACCGTCGTCATGAAAAACCTCCGCAAAAAGGTTACTCAGCTTGAAGCCAGCTACAATGTCAACGCCGAAAAAGGCAAAGTCCGCGACCCAGAACTCGAAGCTGCCATCAACGATGCCGAAGAACTCCGTGACAAACTCCAAGTTGGTGCAGAAAAGTTCTTCCGTTTTGGCCTCTATATCACCATTTGGGCTGATTCACTTGACGAGCTCGGTTTCGTTCAACACAAAATCGAAACCCTGCTTGGGCAACAAATGATTTTCTCCAAAGTCGCCAGCTCCCAACAAGAACAGGGCATGAACAGTACCATGCCACAGTGTACCGACCAACTTCAGATTCGCCGCAACATGAACACTGGCGCTATTTCCACTAGCTTCCCATTCACATCAGCTGACCTCACCCAAGAAAAGGGAATTTTGTATGGTATCAACATGCACAATAACGGTCTGGTTATCTTCGATCGCTTTAGCCTAGAAAACGCCAACCTCGTGGTCTTCGCGAAATCTGGTGCTGGTAAATCTTTCGCTGTCAAACTTGAAGCTGTGCGTTCCATGATGATTGGCACCGAAGTTATCATCATCGACCCAGAAAATGAATATCAAAAGCTCTGCGACGCCGTAGGTGGTAGTTACATTCGCCTTAGTCTCAACTCCGATGTCCGCGTCAACCCATTTGATTTACCCAAAGTCATTGACACCGAAGATGCTAATGACGCTCTCCGCGCCAACCTTGTCACCCTACACGGTCTTTTTCGCCTCATGCTCGGTGGCAACCAAATTGGGCCAAATGGTCAAGTCGTCCCAGCACTAACTGCCAATGAAGAGGCTGATCTCGACCAAGCCTTGATTGATACCTATGCCCGCGCCGGCATCACTAGCGACCCACTCACTCATCAGTCTACTCCGCCCACCATCATCAATCTTTATGACACCCTGCTTCATATGGGTGGCACTGGCCCACAACTTGCTCAGCGTTTGCGCAAATATACTTCTGGTACTTTTGCCGGCATCTTCTCACAACAATCCAACGTTGACATTAACAACCCAATGGTAGTCTTCAACATTCGCGACCTCGAAGACGAATTACGCCCCGTGGCAATGTATATCATACTCTCCCACATCTGGAATGTCGTACGCGCCCAGCAAAAACGCCGCCTCCTCATCGTAGATGAGGCTTGGCAATTGATGAAGTACGACGATTCCGCTAACTTCCTCTTTAGCCTTGCTAAACGCGCTCGTAAGTATTACCTTGGTCTCACCACCATCACACAGGATGTGGAAGATTTTATGAGTAGTAAAATGGGTCGCGCCATCGTGGCCAACTCCTCCATGCAATTGTTGCTTAAACAATCTGCCTCGGCCGTTGACGTGCTTTCTGATGTCTTCAAGCTCACCGACGAGGAACGCAAACGCCTCGCCAACTTCCCAGTCGGCCAAGGCTTGTTCTTTGCCGGCGCCAGCCACGTGCATATTCAGATTATTGCCTCAGAAACCGAAGAATCATTAATCACCACTCGCCCGGAGGATCGCGACCGATAGTATTGACGAACCAAGCTATCCTATGCGATAATATAAGAAATGGCAAGGTATGACACCAACGGGAGTAGTGCGTTAGCGCCCAACGATCCATACAATGATATGGAGGGTGCTGAGATTCGTCCTGATTTTGGTGTCATCAATGGTGGTAAGACTTCCAAATCTCAAAACACTTCAAATCGTAGTAATTTCAAAGTTTTAGATGGTGGCAAATCCAACGCATCCAAAGAATTACTACGCAACTCCGAAAACTCCGCCCTCAAAGGAGAACCTACCTTTAACTCTGGGTGGCGCAACAACGTCAGCGGCCTAGGTAAGCCCCAAAATGACAAGAATTCCAAAAAGGGCGGCATTTCACTCAACGGCAAGAAAAAGGGAATCGCCGCATCTGGAGTTATTATTGGTATCATTGTAACCATCATAGTAGCCCTAGGTGGTTCACACGCAATGCTTGGCCCAGCCATGTCTAGCATTCTCACTGGCAAATCTGATTTTCGTTATACCGCCACTTATTCACAATGGGGGAATAACAAATTCATGAAAGCAGTCATGAATAGATCCCAGGGAACCAATAATAAACCTATGGATTTTTCTGACGATTTTATCGAAAATCTTAAAACTTTTGATATTGAAGTCAACGACAATGGTAGTAATTACACCTTTACCTATAAGGGTCAAACTATTACTGGTGATAATTTCAGTGACACATTCAATAACGACGCCAACTTTCGCACGGCTTTCACCAACGCCAAACAAGGGCGCGCAGCCAATTTTTTCGACAACAAAGCAACCATAGAATACAATCATTATAATATCACTCGAAATGAACTAAAAAATTTTCAAGATACTGGAAACATAGATACTGACACGGGGAATTACAACAAAATCCAAAGCCAAAAATTTGACAAACAAACAGTGGAAATCACCACAACACATGCGGAAGAAAAGGAACAGGAAGTGAAAGACGCAAATGGTAACACTGTCACTGATGCGGACGGAAAACCACAAACCACAACCGTAATCGAGAATGAGCACAACGAAACCGCTGTTAGCGATACATCTTCCAGTACCGACATAGAAGTTGCAAAAACTAAAGCCAGTAGTTTCATCAGCAAAATCGGTACAGTAACTAATGTTCTCAACTGGGGTTGTACTGCTATGCGCACCGGTAATATGGTCATTAAAACCGCATCAGCCATGCAACGTATTTCTAGTATTTTATACTTTATGGGCATAATGGAAAGTATCAGCAAAATGATGGCCGGAGATGGTAGCCAAGCTGGATATAATGTACTTATGAACTTCCTTGTTGGACCAGCCATTGCAACAATTGCCGACTACACAAAAGCCAATGCTAGCGTTAGTTATGATGAATCGGAAGGGAATCTATCTGTCAATATTGGAGAAACTACTGTTAGCGGTTCACCAGTTCAGTCAAACCTAACCAGCATTTTATCATATTCACCGCTAAATAAAGAACTTGCCAAAAACTTTTCATTCAGTAGTATGGCGGCTTTATTTACTGGCGCCTTTGGATTTACCACAATGAAAGCCGCCGGCTGCGCTATTAGTAACATCGGTGAATCTGTCGCCTCTCTCGCAATTAACCTTCTACCAGGCGGACAAGGAATTAAAATCGTTGGCGGAACAATCTTCAAAGCCATTTTCATCGGTATTGCCTCATATAGTATAGGGAGCATCCTCGGCTTCCTCATTCCGTATGTCGCCAAATCACTCTTTATGAACGATTGGCTAAGTAGAAAAGGTATTGAAGCCGGAGAGGAAATAATACGTGGCGCCATGGCGTCTAACGGTAGCCTAGCTCAAAGCGCCGGTAATGGTTTTGGTACCAACGAAGAAGCTGTTGAATTCAGCCGCATTACTAACACAGTTTTAGCTATGGAAGCCGAATCCGACCGCATCAATCGTAACCCCTTTGATATAAATTCTAAAAACACTTTCTTAGGTAGTATCGCATATAACCTCCTTGCTACCACTATCGCATCCAACGGATACTCCGCACTCAAATCACTCGTTGGCACCACATCCCGTTCAATAGCCTCACTTACTAATGGAGCCTACGCAGATGGTATAGACATAAGTGACGGGACAAACATTATAAATGAAGACAACGACTGTGGATTCAGCAATCTACTTAAAGACAAAGACGGTAACGGTCCAACCGCCGCTGGAACTGCCTGGTGTACCACCTTACCAGTCACAAGTGCAAAAGTATTAAACACAGACCCTACAAGTCAAGATCTTGTTGACACTATTAACTCGGAACTTGAATACAATAGTTCAACAAATAAGTACGAATTAAAGAAAACTGGCGATTTAGCTAAGTTTACCTCATATTGCCTCTATCGCGATTCAGAACCGGATGAAACTCCTGACGCCCGCATCCTCAGCGAACTTCATAGTACCCCAAGTCTTCTATCCACAGCTTCATCATTCTTCCCATTAGCTAGCGACGTTGTTAATATTATTGACGGCTTCGATGATCTCGCAAATATAGGATGGGCCACAGGCGAAACATGCTACCTACATCGAAATAAAGATATATACAAAGCTTATGCTATACAAGAGGGTCTTTACGAACAAACTATGGCTGGATCTGATGGAGAACTCGCCTACGTTAGCCCAATAACAGAGTATATAGAAGAGTACAACGCCGAACACCCAATCAACAGCACAACAGACTTAATTGCTCGCCATGCTGGACTCACTACCGAAGATACTGAGCTTGTTATTGCATTAGCTGAGTATTATGATTTCATCAATGAATACGAACCAGGTTCTCGTATTGCAATAAACAATGAAACCAATCAGCAAATTACCGGCGAAGAACCAATTACTGATTTTATCAACCAAGAACTACATATCAAAAATACGGATAAGCAAACAACGCTTCCAGTCATTATCGCAACAAGTCAACATATTATCTACGCCGACATACGCAATAGGAGTTACGCTGTATGAAAAAAATGAGCTACTACTTAAAAACCACCACTTTTATACTCACTAGTCTTTTACTAATTTTTGCTACCCCAAATCAAGTTTTTGGCACCAATCCATCACAGCAAACTCTTAACTTTTACGGAATAAATGGCATCTATTACTATAATCCAAATGGAAGTTCTGATAGCAACTGTGTTTCTGGTAGTAATTCGAACTATTCTGGTGCTCAAGTTCTGGATGGCGCCACATCCAGTGCTATTCAAGCCAATCAAGCCTTTTACAAAGAAGCTGCTGATAAATATGGTTTCGACTGGCGCATTATCGCCGCAATTCACATCATGGAAAACAGCGCTAAGCGCGCAAATCCCTCCAATGGTCAAGGTGCATATCAATTATATAGTTATACTAATGGTGGCAAAAATTCCAACGCCTTCCTTCCAGCCGGCCAAATCTCCGATGAAGAATTTCAACGCCAAACCGACATTATGGCTGAACTTATTGCCAATAACTATGGTGCCGGACTAGACCTTAGTTCTGCAGCTGGCATAAAAACTCTTTTCTTCCGCTATAATGGCACCGCTCAAAAGTATATCGACAAAGCTATTGCTATGGGATTTGATGGCACTGCCGCCAATACTGGCGAAGGGTCACCATATGTCATGAACAAATATGACGCCATGCGAGACCCAAGTAGCTCTAATATGAGTCCGGATTGGCCTGGTATGTATGTCGGTGATGGTAAATGGAGCGATACCGCCACTTCATCACGCCCAGGCGCTTACACAATCTATGTTGCAATGGGAGGAACAGATGGCGGTTCAGTTATGGAATGCTATATCATTGGCGCCAATGGTGGACGTTTAGTTGCAGGAGCTAATGGTATGACGTTACAAGAGGCTCAAGAATTTATGCAGGCTTACAAAAATGCAGTTCGCGGAGTCTCCGATGCTGACTTAAAGACCCTTTATGGCATGACGGGTAATAGCTGTAGTGGCGGCATTGCTTATAACTGCGTTTCATTTTCACGCTATTTCATCAATATGTATACCAACGATTATATTACGAACCATATCACAGTTGGCTTAGGAAACGGTGCAGATATTGTTGGTAGCCTCATAAGTGGCAACTACGGTTTTACTGATGGCGGAAATATACCCCAAGTTTACTCAATCTTCAGTACATCTAGTGGTTCCACCATGTGTGGTACCAAAGCCTGCGGTCATACCGGTGTGGTCCTTGGTATTAATACAAATACGAATACTATCATCATTGGTGAAGCTGCTTGCGGTTCTGGAGAATCAGGAATTAAAGCAAGAGAAGAGTCACTCACAACTTTCATGTCAAGCAGTTACCGCTACGCCTATCCTAATAAAGTAAACAGTATTTACTAATATGAATAATAACCAAACACCTCAAGATATCAATACACAACTACATAATATGACCTCAGGGCACATAAAAAAACCAGAACAAAAACAGCTAAAACCTACTGAGCTTACACCGTTTCACATTGTAATTCTACTATCAATTTTCGCAATCATAATACTACTCATCATCACACTAGCTCAAATCTTTCGCAAAAATCCTTACGGCGAACAAATAAAAATCAATAATCTATCTCAATATTATAAAGATTTTCCAGACAACACTAAAGATTCAATCCTTAATACTCTATATAATATAGTATCTATCAATAACCCGGATACCAAAATCCCAAAATCCGGCGCTAAAATTCGCGAAGGTAGCACCACAAGATCATACAATAAAAATACTGGTGTTTATGTTGATAATTTTATCATCGATATAGATTCTCTGCAACAAAGTTATGTTTTTCAAGTCACTTGGTCACCAAATCAAGATAACCTAAATCTAGAAAATGTAAGTTACCCAGTTTTAGCCACCTGCCCCACACAAGAACAGCTAACATATACTCCATTTGACTGTAAAGATAATTCATCCAGTAATGGCATTTATAACGATATTGTTTTCTCTTTTCTTCCTATAAATATCTCCTATTACGAAAATAATTACTCAATCTACGTTGCTTATGATATTGTCGCTCAAGTCAAATACGATAAATTAACTATCGTTATCAACGATAGAACTGGAGGCAATCATAACGCCGCACTCAACAAGCTCAAAGAACAGGGAATTAAGTTAGAAGATTACACAATAATCTATAATGACCTTAGCGCCGAGCAAACTCCTAGTCGCGCCCCGAGCGATGCCACTTTTTAGTTATCATATTATATCATATGCAAATGGTATAATATCTTAATATAATCGCCCCTCACCTACACTCGTCAGAATAATTTGATTCTCCCTAAAATTCTTCACCAGACACTTCTGCCGCGTTCCATCTAGCTCAGAAAACACATCATCTAGTAACACTACTGGTGGATGATGTAATCTTTCCACAATCATCTCCGCCTCAATAAACTTCAGCGCTATTACTATTGAACGCACTTCGCCGCGGCTCGCCGAGCCATCTGCTCGCACTCCATTAAAAACAAATTCGTAATTATCTCGATGCACCCCAAAGCTCGTGTGCCCCAATAGTCTATCGCGTTCAAAATCTCGCTCCAATCTCGCCAAAAATCCACTTTCCGATTCCACTTCCGTCACATATTCCACCGCCACCCTATCATCATTCTCTGCGATTGAACGATAAACTTCAGTAATTTTCTCGCTAATCCGACCAATATACTCCGCACGCTCATTTCTCAGCTCCGCACCATATTTCGTCAACAAAACATCCCAAGAAAACACATCACCCGCGTCCACCACTTCGCGCTTCAAAAGCTCATTTCGCTGCTTCAATGCTTTATTGTATCTCGCTAGTGCTACACTGTACTTTTCCGATAATTGTCCAAACACCCGATCAAAATAGTTTCGCCGACTCGTTGGGCTACTTCCTACTAGGTTTAAATCATCTGGTTCAAACAGTACTATCGGATACTTCGCTTTCTTTGGCAATCGCCGCGTTTTTTTATCTTCTACCAAAAATTCCTTTTTCTCACCATCAAACATCACCACTACTTTGCGACCATCTTCATATTCCAACTCTACCCGATAAAACTCATTTCCACGCCGCACTATCTCCCGATCCACCGCCCGAAAACTTTTCCCCTGCATTGCCTCATAAATCGCTTCTAAAATCGAGGTTTTTCCACATCCATTCTCCCCCACAATTTTCGTCGTATGCGGGTCACAATCCAATACAAAGCCATCATGACTCCGAAAATTCAGCAACTTTACCCGCTTAATAATCATTTTAGCCTTTTAGTGGCATGATAATGTGAATATAATTCTTATCTTTTTTACCCTTCAGCACCACCGGATCAAGTTTATTTGAAAAGCCAAACTCAATCTCATCACTATCCAATACGTTCAAGGCGTCTAGCAAAAACCGTGAGTTCAAAGTGACTTTTCCGTCTGTTTCTACCTCTGTTTCTATTGCTGAATTATTCTCACCCAACTCATTAGCCACTGATGCCACTGAGAAGTTTTTACTCTCCACACTTGATTCACATACAATCGAACCACCTACTTCTTTTGCAAATAGTGCCGCCAATTTCGTAATCCGTACTAATTCATCACGTTTCAAACCCAGACTAATTTCAGTTTGTTTTGGAATCAGCTGCCGATAATCAGGGAACGAACCGTCAATCAGCTTAGATGTAATTTCAATTTCACCCAATCTAAACCGCACTTGAGTTTCATCAAACAGCAGCTCGATCTCTGTCACATCGTCACCTAGCGACCTTAAAACTTCTTGCAAACTCGCCGCTGGCACAATTGCCATCACTTCACTACTAACTTTCTCAATAAACTTTCGCTCTGCCAACCGATATCCGTCCGTCGCTGCCAGATATAATCCGCCTTCAAACGTATTAAAATACACACCAGTAAGCGCTGGTCGCGTTGCATCGTTACTTGCCGCAATCATCACTTGCGACAACCCTTCCTTAAATTCCTCCACACCCATCTGGAATTTTACCGCTTTACTCTCATCAATCTCTGGTAATTCTGGAAAATCATCCGCCGAAGCTCCATTAATCGTCGAAGTATATCCACTCACCTTGATCGCCACTTTATCTCCGTTTGCTCCAATTTCCACTACTTCACCTCGTGGAAGGTTACCCACGAACTCCGCCATTAGTCTTGCAGGCACCGTAATCACTCCATTTTTACTTTGGCTAGCTGGTAAATAACTCACCACTGCCATATCAAGATTTGTAGTCGTGAGAGTTACCTTATTATCGTCTACTCTTATAAGGACATTGCTTAGAATTGGCAAAGTTGTTCGTGAACCCGCCGCTACTCGACTTACCGTATTTAACGCTTTAGCTAGTTTTTCCTGAAGAATCTTAATTTCCATTTTCTCCCTTTCTATAATATATTTAGTAGTTATAGTAGTATACTCTGTGGAAAATGTGTAAAACCACCATATTTACAGATACCAAACCGTGTGTAAAACCGCTGGGAAATCTTTTCACAAAACCCCACGAAATGTGTAAAATCCCACACCAAAATGTGTAAAACCACCATATTTGCCATCCTGTGGAAACTTTTCCTCAATTTTTCCCACAAACTTTCGCGCAGGCTTTCCCACAACTTTTCCACAAAATCAAGACCACACTGTTCGGTTTTTATAAAACCAGCACTACAAAATGTCAAAATTTTATCCATAAACCTTCTCTCTCAGGGCAGCAATTTGGTCGCGCAGACTAAAATTCAACTTCAAATCCGCTTCAATCTTCTTAATTCCGTGCATTACTGTAGTATGATCTTTTACTCCTACTTCCATCGCAATTTTTGGCGTACTCATATTTAATTCTTTTGAGAGCATATACATCGCCACCTGACGCGCATTCTTAATGTGTGCTACGCGACTTTTACTACACATTTCTTTTGGTGTCATATTATAATACTTTGCCACTTTTTCAATTACCTGTTTAGGCGACAAAGTCTTTGCTTGCGGATTACGCGCAGTATTAACATAACCCTCATTTATTACCTCTAGTGGCGACATATTCTTCAACTCCGCCACAGCCAAAAGATGATTAAACTCGCCCTCAAGGTCACGAATATTTGTCTTTACGTTTTCTGCCAGATACTCAATCGCTTCATCTTCCACCTCAATCCCATTGAACTCTGCTTTCGCCCGTAAAATTGCACACTTATCTTCAAACTGTGGCAACTGCAAATCATACGCTCCTGCCCAAGTCAATCGTGATGCTAAACGCTCATCCACCGACTTAATCTGATTAGGTAACCGGTCTGATGTTATAATCACTTGTTTGCTCAGATTATAAAGCTCATTAAAAATATCAAAGAACTCCACTTGTGACGCGTCTTTGTTCATAATCATCTGAAAATCATCAATAATCAGCACATCTAGCTTGCGGAATTTTTGTCGAAACTCATCACTTTTCTTGGCTTGCAATGACTTGATAAAATCCGAATAAAAGCTCGAAACTGGTGTATAGAGTACTTTTAGTTTAGGATTACGCGCTAAGAGTTCATTACCAATCGCTTGCACCAAATGGGTTTTACCTAGACCTGGTCCACCATAGAGGAAGAACGGATTATAACTACCGCCTGGCTGATCAATGATATTCCGCGCCACACTTACCGCGAGGTCATTATTAGATCCAATTACAAAGTTTGCTAAGGTGTAGCGTGGGTTTAGCCCAGTCTGGAAAGACCGACCCATATTTGCTACCCGTTCAGTATCTACTGTTCGCGCTACTTGTATTGGCGCTGACGGGGAACTAGGTATTATCGGAACCTCACGTGCTCGTACGCGTGGTTTTATGTTACTTTGTACAATATATCTAATCTCAGTCACATCGACTTTATTATGTAAGAATGCATCGCGTAAAATCCCAAAATATTTTTTCTCGAGTTGTTTAATCTTAAAAACGTTTGGCACCCCAATGGTTACCACTCCATTATCAATGTTTACTAGTTCCGTACCAGTAAACCAAGTTGAGTATTGCTCACGGGGGATTGACTGTTCAACTTCAGCCAAAACACTCTTCCATATGTTAAACATGACCCCTTATACTCCTCCTTAACTACCCCAATTATAACAAACTCTCATCGACTTTTCCACAGTTTTTACCCCAGTTTTCGCGATGTTATAATATTAACCATCTCATACAGGGGTAAAGTTTTCCACAGTTTCTAAATTTGACCGAGGGAATATGTGGAAAACTTCTTGAAAAAAGTGGAAATCTACGGTATACTAGAACAAGAATTTGTTAATATAGAAAGAATAATTATATGCCAAAGCGAACTTATCAACCACATAAGCGCCAACGCAAAGTCGAACATGGCTTTATGAAGCGCAACAATTCCAAAACTGGTCAAAAGGTTCTCAAGCGCCGCCGCATCAAGGGTCGCGCTCGCCTTACCGCCTAGTTCGATTATATTGGTTAGAGTAGTAAGCTACCTTCCAGAGTTACGATGAGGAGTAGTGCCCCAGCCCCACAACATCAGGCGCCGGTTACGCACCCCGAAGAAGAAACTTACTACTCAAATCTGCTATAATAATACCATGTTATCCCAAAACTACCGTTTTCATTCGCGTGGCGGTGTACGCTATGTCTACCAAAAGGGAAAGACGATTCGTACGCCAGTTTTGTCGTTAGTCTACGCCCCTAATAATCGCGATCGTCAACGCTTTGGGGTAGTGGTTTCTAAGAAGGTTCTAAAATCCGCCGTTGGGCGCAATCGTGTTCGTCGACGCGTTTATGAAGCTATTAGGCTTGAACTTCCATATTTTACCACCCCTCAAGATTGTTTATTTGTCGTGTTTAATAAAACCATTCTCAATATGCCTTTTCTAGAACTTCGTCGCACTATTCATGAACTTTTAGAAAGGAGCCTTATCCAATGATAGCAAAAACCACCTCTAAGCCCCGTATCGCTTGGATAGATTTACTAGAAACTATTGCGATTTTCTCCGTGGTTTTGTGTCATTGTACTGCTCATATTGCAAATATGCCGTTAAGTGAAGCTGGTATAGGTTTTTATCTACACTATGCTTTGCGCTCAATTACGGCAGTTTGCGTGCCGTTGTTTTTCTTTGCTAACGGTTATTTATTATTAAGTCGGCCTTTTGACCTCAAGAAGCATCTTTACAAAACTCTCCGTTTTGTTTTGATTGCGGTTTTTTGGTATGCACTTACGCTAGCTTTTTTAATATTCCTACATCATGACCAACTAGCCACTAGTGGCCTTGCTGGCACTATCTCCAACCTTAAATACAGCGTTACCCACCTCTGGTATCTTGGCGCTCTAGTTTGCCTCTATGTTTTCTTTCCGCTCCTTAAGGTGGTTTACGACCATCATCGCCGAGTTTTCCTTTATTTCACGATTATTTGCGTCGTAATTACTTTTGGTAATACTCTACTCAACAATCTTATGACATTCTATTCCAGCTTTATTAATCACCAGGGAATTATCTATACTGATACTAATTTTCTTAATATATTTAACCCCTTTCGCGGTATGTATGGCTACACTTTTGTCTATTTTTGTCTTGGAGGTGTGGCAGCGTATTATATCGACAAAATCCAAGCTATCACTAAGAAAGCCCGCAATCTTGTCGCTTTAGCTGGTCTCATTATCGGATGGCTTGGCCTCTTTGGGATTGGCTATATGTATTCCAAAGCTTCTCATCAAATCTGGGACAACATCTGGTATGGCTACGATACGATCTTTGCTCTCATAGCCACCGTTTCTATCTTCCTCCTCAGCCTCAACTGGCAGCGAGATAATATTATCTTCCGTACAATTTCCCGTAATACTCTCGGTATCTACCTAATCCACATGCTTATTATTTATGCTCTTACCACATGGTTCAATACATTTATCATGCAATATACTAGCCCACTCTCATCTATGCCGTTTATTATTTCATTTATCGGGGTAATTATTTATACTGCAATTGTTTTAGTTATTAGTCTTAACATCGCGTCAATCATCAAGCGTGTCCCAATTATCAGATATATGCTATAATAGTACTATGTTTGAGTTAATTGATATGGTGATTGTGCGACCAATCACAAACATCCTGTTTGTTGTTTATGGCTTCGTGGGTGACTTTGGTTTAGCGATTATCTTGTTTACGGTTTTAGTTAAAATTTTCTGCTGGCCCTTAGTTAAGCGCCAGCTTCATCAGACCCGCCTCATGCGTAAAATCCAGCCTGAGCTGGCAGAGATTAAGAAAAACTGCAACGGTAATCGTCAACTTGAGTCCCTCCAGATGATGGATTTATATAAGCGCAACAATATCAAACCTTTTCGCTCGATGTTGACTTTAGTTATCCAGTTGCCAATCTTTATCGCCCTTTATACCGCTGTGAGGGTTATGGTGCAGCCAACGCTTTCTGATAACCTAGAAAAGCGTGCCTATTCGTTTGTTGCTCAGATTGATAAGGTCGAGGAGGTCATTAGCTTTCAACAACCATATCTTTCATATCAGCAAACCCTACAAAATATCCGCAACGACTCTAATCTAAGTGACGAAGAAAAGAACCAAAAGATTTCCGACACACCAGTCACCACTTATGACTTCCAGCCTAAACTGTTCAATACAGTTGATCTTGGTGTTCGCCCTGGCTTTACCTCAGTCAGTGCATTGATTATTATGGTGTTTGCTATTGCTTCTGCTTTTGCTCAATATTGGATTTCTCGTCAACAACTCCCTTCAAAGAAGTCTCAAAAGTCCAAGAGTTTTCGTCAAATTATGCGCGAGGCGGCGGATGGCAAGGAGCCTGATCAGACCGAGCTCAATGCTGTTATGTCTGGTCAAATGTCCAAAATGATGCCAATTATGATGCTACTAATTATGGTTAATCTCCCTGGCGCACTCGTGTTCTACTACCTTGTTAGCAACTTAATGACTGGCGCACAACAAAAGTTCGTTCTCTCACGTAGTGAATCTGAAATGGAAATTTCTGCCGATAAGCGCGTCATTCGTGAGCTAAACAAGATTGAAGAAGGCAAGGTTGTAAAGGAATCCGGCGGAGCCAAAGTTACACGCATTACCGCCAAAAGCAAGCGACGTGGGCATAAGAAAGGTCATAAATAGGAGTTAATTATGAACAAAGATGAATCAATTCGTTTCGCTACCAAATATTTAGAGGATCTTTTATCCTTCTTTGGTATCAATGTAGCTGTCGATTCTACAATAGATGATGAGGTTATTCAGCTTGCTATACCATCCACTAGCATGAACTCACTCCTTATTGGCCGCGAAGCCAATAACTTGCGTGCTCTACAACATATTGTTTCCATGGCGCTTACTAGCCGCGAGGCTGAGCTTACTCGTGTTAATGTTGATGTCGCCGATTACAAGCGTCAGCGGGCTGAGCGTATTGCTGAGCAGGCTGAGGATTGGATTCGTGAAGTTCGTCAAACCGGCCAGCCTCGCCGCCTCAACCTCAATGCGGCTGATCGTCGCATTGTACACAAAGTAGCGCAAGATTATTCCGACATTGAAACCCACTCCGAGGGAGAAGGCCGCGAACGCCAGCTCGTCGTCGAAAAAGTCACACTTGCCGACTAGGCTCCATCACCTTAACAAATATTAAAATTTGTTAAGGTGATTTTTGTGTTTCACCTCTGTTATTTTATTTGCCCGACCTTATCTTTTTTGAAAAAATGATAAGGCATATCAGGGGTAGATTTATTTTGAACTTATATAATGAACACGAGTTTAAAACGTATACCTATTCTGTCTCTTTTATCACAATGATAAAATCATTCGTGCCAGCATAAATATCCCCTGGCAACTCATCTCCACTTCGCACTTCCACTCCATAGCGCTCCGCCAAGGCTGCTTGGGTAGCTGGCATTTCGTCCGTCATGGCGTAAACACAATATTTCGCATCACAGCCCGCTCCTTCTGAATCACCAACTAAACTAATCGCGTAGCCGTCGGTTTCCAGCTTAACTTTCTCCGCACTAGCTATTCCAGCTTCACTAGTTGCGTTATATACCGAAATCTCTGCCCCCTCTCGCACTGCCGGATTACTACTCAAAATCTGCGCAATATATTCGTGCACCTGCCCGTAATTATTCGCTCCTGCCGCCGGCACCACATAAGAAATCCCGTTAATATTCGCCGTGGTCATATAATACACATTGTTGATATAATCTACCAGCAAAATGTTCCGCATAGTCTCAGCATTAAACGCCGAAGCCATCTTCACTCCAGCCTTAATATTATCCGCCGAAAAGTTTGAACGGAAGTTATCGCCCAAAATGTTCAGCAAGCTAAACGCCTCAGTAACGTTCACACCATTAGTGGATAACTCTTGCACAATCCCTTCCATAATCTTTTGCTGCGAATTACCACGGGTAAAGTCACCACCTACTGTGCCATGCCTTGCCCGCGCCAAGGCCACCGCTTGTAATCCAGAGAGGCGTGTCGGTACCCCGGCCTCAATCACCGTACCAGTCCAGCCGCGGTCGTCAATATCCTCATTTAGCACCACTGTAATACCACCAATCGTATCAATAATATCCATCAGCGCTCCCCAGTTTACGTGTGCCCAATACTGAAACTCAATCCCTAGTACTTCCTCCAACTGTTGTGCTAAGGCTAGAGCACCCGCTTCCTCACTATCACCGTCTTTATTGTGACACCAATATACTTCATTGATTTTTCCAGCCGAACACGCCATCGATACCTTCAAGTCACGTGGGATACTAATCATCGCCACATCTCGTGTTTTTTGGTCAAAACTAAGCACCATAATTGAGTCAGTCAAATTCGCGCCGTCATGTGAGCCAGAATTATCGCGGTCAACATAATCTGTAGCGCCGTCCATATTAAATCCTTCGGTGCCAAACACTAGGACATTTGTACGTCCATTTGCATCCGTCTCAAAGGGAATCTCATTAGAGATCATTGCGCCGATTGTGCTAAATAGTCCAGACTGTCCGTTAGTCAGTCTAGAAATTAGACTATCACCCCACACAAATCCTGTCACTCCTAGCGTCACTAGGACAATCAGGATCGTCATAAAAATTGGATGTTTAATCTTAAAGTGGTGCTTCTTAGGTAATTTAGACTTTTGTTTACGCTCCTTGCGGCTCGGCCTTTCTTCGTCCTCCTCGTCAAGTTTGGCGTGACGACGTTGGCCACTGTCAGCCGTCCCTCGGCGTTCCAGGCCCAAATCGGGCGACCGTTCACTATTGTCGCCGAAACCGTCCAATAATTCCGACCATGCGACATCATCCACCGCCCCCAGAGAATTATCTAATGAGTTAAGTTCTAAGGCATCCTTCTCCCAAGTATCAACCTTAGGATCATCAACGGGTAAAGAATTTTGTGTATCAACTCTGGTCTTTTTTGTTACCACACGTTGACGAGCTGGCATCACAATATCACCCACCATCCGACGTGAGTTTACTTCTGGCACTCGCACTGGCTTGGCCGTGCGTACTGTCAATCCATCAATACTTGTTCTACCCATTTACCCCTATTTGACCTATTCTCAACTTTAACCTATAATTAATTATAACATATGACGATTAAATTGACTAAAAAACAAGCGCTTATTATAGACTTTATCAACGACTTCACAAGCACTCGCGGTGTATCACCTACTTACCGCGAAATCATGACTGCTCTTGGGCTTTCTTCCGTTTCGGCCGTGGCCGAGCATATTGACAACCTCTGCGCTAAAGGCGCCCTCAAAAAGGTCTCTGGCGCTGCTCGCTCGCTTGAAGTTATTGATTTTACCCATCCCGAAACCGTTGAGCTCTTTCGTCAATATCTTATTACGGCCACTCCCGATGAGAGAACTACGCTCTATGAGGCCGCCAAAATCCTCGGTCTAGACCTCTAGAGTACATCTAAAGTCAAGCATAATCGCTGTTGACAGGCGACAGAACTTTGTTAAACTGGAATTAGGAGAAAAAAATGTCCAAAACAAAAACCTCAAAACACAAAAACTCTCATCGTGTATCATTTTATCGTCGCCCTTGGGCTATAGTCATTTTCTTTCTCATTATGGCTATCGCTGTGGTTTTGGCACTGATTTTTATTCGACCTCAGCCTGCTTCCGAATCCGATGAATCTGCTACCGACCAGCCTGTGGATAATTCAGCCACTATTCCATCTAGAGAGGGAACTGAACCTACTACACCCGCCGAATCCGACGAACCCGAGAAAACCACCCAATACGAAGGCGAAGACCCCAACACTCTTGATCAGCTCACGGGTTATCTCACTCGCAAAGGTGTCGATGATGGTGTACTTACTATTGTGGCTGTGATTGACCAATATCTCCACACCCCAGGCTTTTGCACTATCACACTTAAGAACGGCGCCGGGCAGACTGTCTACACTGCTTCTAGTAATGCTATTCCAGATGTTACTGCTTCTATCTGTGACACTTTTGAAATCCCCACTACTGGTTTTGCCAGCGGTACTTATCGAATCGAAATTGACCTTGCTAGCGATAATAAACGCGGTATTATCACCGATGAGGTAAGCCTATGAGTATAAAAAGCACTATCGACGATTTGCGTAAATATCGTAACCTAGTTTTGGTAGTTTTTCTTTTTTGTATGATTTCTACTCTGTCTTTTTTGGCTGCGCGCAATATGACGCATTCTTCTGCTGCTTCACTCAGTGGATTCAAGCCTGGCAATATCATTAGTGATGCCGTAATGGGGAACTATAACGCCATGACCAAAGACGAAATCCAAGCTTTCCTTACCAAAAAGAACCCTTGCAACAATAAGAGCGCTAGTCAGTATCAAAGCCTCAAATCGCAATATCCCAATCTCGACTGGCATTTTGAAAACGGCCATTTTGTTTGTTTGTCGGAAGAAAAATTTGGTGACGGCACAACTATTGGTGAAGGTCAAACTGCTGCTGAAATCATCTATCAGGCAGCTCAAGATTACAAAATCAACCCGCAAGTTCTCATTGTTTTGCTAGAAAAAGAGCAGAGTCTCATTACCGACACCTATCCTAACACCAAACAATATCGTTCTGCTACTGGTTATGGTTGTCCTGATACTGCCGCTTGTGATACTAAATATTATGGTTTTAAAAATCAAGTACGCAACGCTGCAGCACTATTTCGCAACGTGCTAGATAATGGCTACTATGCTTATCCTGAGAAAAAGTCTGGTGTCTATATCGGATACAATCCTAACTCCGCTTGTGGCCGTAGCGAAGTTTATATTGAGAACCGTGCCACCGCTGCCCTCTATCGCTATACGCCATATCAGCCCAACGCTGCCGCGCTAGCTGCTGGTACTGGCACTGGCGATAGTTGCTCGGCTTACGGAAATCGTAATTTCTACATCTACTTCACTGATTGGTTTGGTAGTACGAAAGCCTCTATCGAAGGATCTCCTATCACTATTCCAGATGGGGAATATACATTAGTTAGTGCACTTGCCCCTAAATACAGCATCACCGCCAGTAATAACAATGCGCAGTTGGTAGAAAACAGCAAAGCTCAGCGTTGGCGTTTTACTCGCAACTCACTTGGATATTATGTAATCACTAACCTTACTAATAATCAAAATCTAGATCTATACGGAGCTTACGCAGTTAATGGAGTCAATGTCCAAACCTACGCTGCTAATGAATCTTGCGCTCAGCAGTGGCGCCTGTATGGCACCTCTGATGGCTATATCACTATCGAGAGTGCTTGTAGTACCAATATGGTACTAGATGTTCAAGATGCCAACGGTAAAGCTGGCGCCAATATTCAGATTTTTATTGCTAATAATGGTAAAAATCAAAAATGGGCGTTACATACTGGGCAAGTTTTGCCCGATGGACTTTATGCTGTCCAGCCATCACAAGATACTAGTAAAGCAATTGACGTAAGTGGTGGTAATGTCAACAATGGTGCTAATGCGCTAGTCTGGTCCTCACATCTAGGCGTATCTCAGCAATGGCGTTTCCAATATCACGCCGACGGTGATTATTACACCATCATGAACCCCAATTCTCAAAAAATGCTTGATCTAAGTGGTGGCATCGCTACTGCCGGTCGCAATATTCAGATTTGGCAAGGCAACAGTTCTTGCGCTCAACGTTGGCGTATTGTTCCTAATGGAAAAGAGTATTATCTCATGACAACCTGCTCTAATGGCCATGTTATTGATACCGCCGGTCAAAAGATTACTGATGGTCAGAACATCCAACTTGCCTCCTATAATGGCGCTAAGAGTCAAAGCTGGCGGTTTACTAAATTATCTCCAGTAATCAAGGACGGAACCTATATCTTGCAGTCATCGCTCGCCAAAGTCAAAGCTGTTGATATCTATGGTGGGTATACGGTAGCTGGCACTAATATTGAACTTTTTGATGCGCATAGTGGTGCTGGACAACAGTGGGAAATTACTTATAACGTTGCCACCGATGATTACAGCTTATACAACTCCCATACAAATAAATACCTCGACCTCTACGGCGGATATACTCAGTCTGGCACCAACGTACAGACTTGGCATGGCAACAATGGTTGTGGCCAACGTTGGCGCATCGAAAAAGAAAGTGATGGTTCGTACACTATTATTTCAGCCTGTGACGGTAGCAAAGCTCTCGACCTCTATGGTGGATATACTCAAAATCGCACCAATATTCAGCTTTGGGATAAACATGGCGGTAATTCACAAAAGTGGTATCTCACCGCCGTCAAAAGCTCAACGTGATGCACCTAATTCTGCAAAAACATCTCGAGTATATTTTGCAACCACTGCTACCAGCACTAATGCGTACGGCAAAGGATTATATTCTAGCCCAAACAAATAATGCGCATAGGTTATCCAGGCTGCTACACTAATTGCTAACGCCAATACGCCTTGTTTACGATAGACAATGTAATATATAATTGCTAAAATCTCTCCCACATACAAGTATCTTTCGTGCATTCCTGGCAAGAAGAATGTAATAATCACTACAAACCATGTCGCCAGTAGTAGGATTTTTTGGTTATTTAGCTCTACTTTATGATTAATTATCCAGAAGACCGTCCCTACGCAAATCATCATTGCTAGGATAGTTCCCACTAGGTTCCAATATTCTGCCCCAGTATCGAAGATTGTGTAGAAATTCAAGAAATTTAACCCCGTATGTTCAGCATAAGTCTGAGTTTGCCCTAGATAAACTGTTAAACAATCTATTAAGGGTTTACCCATCAGTAGTGCCGGAATACACAAGATCAAATTTACCACCGGAATAATCAAAAAGTTCAAAATCGAGAATTTACGTTTCATTAAATAAACGATTACGAAAATTGGCAAAATAAAGATAAATTGTAATTTAAACGCACATGCCACCCCTAGTAAAATAAACGACAGCCAGTATTTTTCTTTAATCAAAAACGTCAACGCTAAAATACAAAAACTAGCATAAATTGCTTCACACTGCCCCCAGCAGGCACTGTTCAAGAAAACTTGTGGCAAAAACAGCATAACCATATAAGTTCCTGCCGCCAGCATTTTTCGATTTTTAGCTGCTACTGTATATACTAAATAAGCTGCACTAATTGCCAATACGAAATCAAAAACTATTGAAACTAGCTTGATTGATGTCAGTGCCGAAAAGGGAAGATAAGTTAGCAAAGCGAGAATTGTCACGTAGGGCATATTGTAGTCGCCCGTATAGTTTGCAATTGCCGGTAAACCTCCGCCCGCTCGCAACTCATCAAACCATGGTTGCAAAAAAACAATAAAATCGCCTGATTCAAATTGCCGGAATTTCAACCTTACCACTAGCGCCAGTACCGTTGCGATTGCAATAATAATTAAAATATTATGTTTTACAAAAAAATCCAAAACTCTATTTTCCATCTGCCGGAATTTCAGCCACCATTGCTGCATACGCCTCTCCTCTAATTTACTAACTATTATCTCAAAAAACACCAAAACTTACAAGCTAGTGGTGTATAATATACGAAAAGGAGAGAGCATGTCGCATAAACAACCAACCCTATATATCGTCGTCCCGTGCTACAACGAAGAGGCTGTGCTTGCAGAAACTGCGAAACAACTGTCAGCCAAGCTTCAAGAATTAGTACAGAAGAAGCAAATTCACTCTGATAGCAAAATTATGTTTGTTAATGATGGCAGCAAAGACCAAACTTGGTCTAAGATTTGTGATTTGCACAAGAAAAACTCCGACATCGTCGGCATTAGCTTATCCCGTAATCGTGGTCACCAAAATGCCTTATTGGCCGGTTTAATGACCGCCAAAACGCGCGCCGACAGTGTTATTAGTATGGATGCAGATTTGCAAGACGATATTAATGTCATTGACCAAATGTTGGAAAAATATCAGGACGATGCCGAAATCGTTTATGGTGTCCGATCTTCACGTCAAAAAGATTCTTGGTTCAAACGCACCACCGCCGAGGGATTCTACAAGTTCATGAAGCTTATGGGTGTAGATGTAATTTTCAACCACGCCGATTATCGTCTCACTAGCCGCAAAGTGCTTGATGAGTTAGAAAAATACCAAGAAGTTAATCTTTTCTTGCGTGGTATCTTCCCGTTAATCGGTTTTAAGACCGAAGTGGTTTATTATGAACGTAAAGAGCGTTTTGCTGGGGAATCAAAATACCCACTTACTAAAATGCTCAGTTTCGCTTGGGATGGAATTTCTTCGTTTAGCGTACGTCCATTACGTATCATTGCAATTTTAGGAGTCATTATGACTTTTATTAGTGCAATTATTTTGCTATACTCACTTATCGTGAATATTCTCGGTAACACTGTGCAGGGTTGGACGTTCACCGTATGCTCAATCTGGCTTGTTGGCGGTCTTCAAACCCTATTCATTGGCATTATTGGTGAATATATCGGCAAAATCTACAACGAAACCAAAGCCCGCCCACGCTACTGCGTTTCCGAAGACTTACAAAAACAAGAATCGGATGCCAAATAAATATGGACACGGTCGGCAAGGTTTTTTACAAAGTCATCACTATCATCACTAGCGTAGTTTTGGGTTGGGTCATACTAACCTATCTCAGTCAAGGTCTAGAAATTGTACCCACTCTACTCCTATTTGTGATTTTCATTAGCTTGGTTATTGTAGCCTGTCTGCTTTACCGCCAACGTTATCTCAAACTTTCACAGTGGCTTAAAAAGCGCTGGTCCAAGGTCAATTCAGCTCAAGTTTTACGCATCGCCTTAGTTATTGCGCTAATAATTGGTATTGCCGTTCGCCTCAGTTTCTTGGCTCTGGGCAGCCGTTATGGTCTTCAAGAAGATTCACTTTCGGATAACGGCATCCACTGGTATTATGCACCTGCTCTGGCAAATGGTGAAGAAATTCAGCCTACTGAGGGAATCTATGAAGCTTTTTTCCCCCACCTCATGACCTACTCTGCCACACTTGCTGGTTTTATGAAAATTTTCGGCACTAATTATAATGCCGTGCTTTTTTCTAACCTCATCTTTGATCTTGTCACGGTAATTGTGATTTATTTTTTGCTCAAACAATGGCGTGGTCAAACCTCCGCCCGCCTTGGCGCAATTTTCTGGCTACTCAATCCATTAGAAATTCTATTTTGCGGTTGTAGCCTCTCTATCGTTGTTACTAATATGTGGCTAGCCATCACTTTATTGCTCAGCTATTTCGCAATCCGAGCTTTACGGCAACCTTGTTGGTGGAAAATTCTTCTTGTCATGGTTGGTTTTGGCTCCTCTATCGGTATTGGTAATGCTTATCGTCCAATTTTCACAGTAATTCTAATTGCCTTTGCGCTAGTCTTAGCTTATGAGGTCTTGCGTCGCGGCAAAACGCTCCTCATTCCTGCTATCATCAGCCTTTTGCTAGTAGCTTGTACGAGTATTGGTTGTGGAAAACTTATCAACCTCGGCCACCAAGCCATCAATCCTTACGCTGTATCTGGCAGCGTTGGTGTGGGTTGGAACTTCTTTATCGGTGCCAACTATGATACCAATGGTCACTGGTCGCGCGAAGACTCCGCCCTGCTCGGACCGCTACTTTATGGTCAGTCAGCTGAAGAAACGGATGTTGTCGCCATTCAGCAACATTTTCTCGAAATGACCATTGACCGCTACAAAGCCATGGGGTCAATCAAACTTCTACCACACCTACTCAACAAATCGGTCACTCTTTTTGCCGATGATTCCGAAACTATCACCTGGCCAGTCGTATCTGGTTTTCAGCTCTCCGACCACAATCCAGCCTACCTCGCCGCTCACAGTCTCGGTGTTATTATGTTCTTCGTCTGTATTGTTCTAACTTTTGTTTATTGTCTAAGTATTTTTTGGCGTCCATCCGGAGCTGGTAAATGGCACTTTGATACCTATACTTTATTCCTTATGCTTTGTCTTTGTGGCATTATCGCCATTTCGCTCATGGTGGAAGTAATGCGTCGCTACACTATGCCGCTTCTAGTGATTTTCGTAATTTTTGCCGCCATCCAGCTAACTCGCAAAACTAGCAAGGTGATACATGCCTAAAGTTTCGGTTCTTGTTCCAGTCTATAATGCTTCCGAATTTTTGCGCACCGCTCTCACCAGCCTTGTTAATCAAACGCTTGCTGATATTGAGATTATTTGTATTAACGATGGCTCTAAGGATGATTCTCTTGCGATTATCCAAGAATTTGCCGCCAAGGACCCACGCATTGTCGTTCTAGACAAGACCAATACTGGATACGGCGACAGTATGAACCGGGGAATCAAGCTCGCCCATGGCGAGTATATCGGTATCCTCGAACCTGATGACTATCTCGAACTTAACGCTTTTGAAAAACTTTATCAGCTCGCCCACTGGCATCATGCTGACATTGTCAAATCAAATTATTTTCTGTTAGAGAATGGACAAAATCGTAAGCTCGAAGTTATCCATCCTAAAGACACTGGCAAGGTTATCTATCCACACGATAAACGTTTTGTTTTTCGCCTCCCGCCAGCTATCTGGTCAGCCATCTATCGCCGCGAGTTCTTGTTAGAGAACCATCTTGAGTTTCTACCTACACCAGGCGCTTCTTACCAAGATGTCGGTTTTAATACCAAAACTCTAGCCCTGGCTAAGCGTGTCATTCTGACCACTGATGCGTTTCTTCATTATCGCGTAGATAATGCCAACTCTTCTAGTAATAGCGCCGGCAAGATTCAGTGTGTTCCTCAAGAATATGCCAGCATTATGGAGTTTATCCGCCAGCATCAACTAGAAAATCTCACTCCAACCGTTATCGGTGCCAAATTTGGCAACTATCTCTGGAATATTTTGCGCCTACCTGCTCCAGCCGCCAGGGAATTTTACCAAACCATGCTCACTGAGCTTCGCACTGCCAAGGCTCAAGGCTTGCTCAAACGTTCCGAATTTACTCCGCGTTATTGGCTCCTCGCCCAAGCTATGCTCCACGCCCCCAAACTTACTGAAAAGATATTGGCACGTATGTTATAATAGTCACAGTTATGGGAATTCCACACATCCTTTGCCGCAAGAATCGTATCTTGCTCGGCGAGCTAGTCAAAACGGATTTCAAGCTCCGCTATCAGGGGTCAGTTTTGGGCTATCTCTGGGCCGTTTTACGCCCCCTGCTCACCTTCGCTATTCTCTACATTGTCTTCGCTAAACTTCTCCGCTTCGGTGGGGATATTCCACATTATCCAGTTTATTTGCTTACCGGCACCGTACTCTGGAGTTTCTTCACCGAGTGCACCAGCCAAGGCATCCAAGCTATCGTCCTCCGCGGCGACCTCTTGCGTAAAATCAGTTTCCCCAAATATATCATTGTGGTTTCCGCTACCGCCACTGCGCTAATCAACCTCGCTATCAATCTCTGCGTCGTGGTAATCTTTGCTCTTATTAACGGCGTCACACCGTCTTGGTCTTGGCTTATCGTGCCGTTTCTTGTGCTTGAACTCTACGCTTTTTCGCTCGGCATTTCTTTCTTGCTTGGTGCTATCAATGTCAAATATCGCGATGTCACCTCTATCTGGGACGTACTGATACAGGCGTTATTTTATGCCATCCCAATCATTTATCCGCTTTCGATGGTACTCGAGTCGAGCGGTTTTGGTTTATTAGCTGCCCGCATTATTATGTTAAATCCCATTGCGCAGGTCATCCAGGATGTACGCTATAATCTCATTACCACCGAAACCATCACTGCTTGGCAGATCTTGCCCAGCGCTCTTCAAATAGTCCCAATTTTGCTCGTCATCTTAGTTTTAGCGCTCGCCGCCCTGTTTTTCCGAAAACGCTCAAAACGCTTTGCGGAGGAGGTCTAAATGCCAAAATTGCATAAAAAAACTACTCAACGTAATACAAATGACATACAATGTGTGGACAATGTACATACAAATTCGTCCCAAAGACCTGATTTTGCCATCAAGGCTACACATTTACACAAGAGTTTCCGTTTGCCAACAGAGCGAGCGTCCGGCCTCAAGCAAGCCATTTTCAACTGGCTCAAAGGTGTCAAAGGTTATACCGAACAAAAAGTCCTTGATGACATTAGCTTCGAAATCAAGCCTGGTGAGTTCGTTGGTATTGTTGGTCGCAACGGTTCTGGTAAGTCGACCTTGCTCAAAATCTTGGCCCAAATCTATTTCCCTGAGCAGGGAAACATCGAAGTCGATGGTACGCTGGTTCCATTTATTGAGCTCGGCGTCGGGTTTAACCCTGAGCTCACTGGCCGCGAGAACGTCTATCTTAACGGTGCCTTGCTTGGCTTCTCGCACAAAGAAATGGATGCTATGTACCAAGAAATCGTGGAGTTTGCCGAACTCGAGCCCTTTATGGATGCCAAGCTTAAAAATTATTCCTCCGGTATGCAGGTGCGTTTAGCCTTTTCCATTGCTATCCGTGCCAAGGGCGACATTCTCATTCTCGACGAAGTCCTTGCTGTTGGTGACGCGGCCTTCCAAGAAAAGTGTAATAATTATTTCTCTAGCCTCAAAGGCAGCAAGCAGACGGTGATTCTTGTCACACACTCTATGGAAAACGTCCGTCGCTTTTGTAATCGTGCGATTTTAATTGAAAACGGCAAGATTGCCACTGAAGGTGACCCTGAAATCGTCGCCAAAGCTTACGAAGGGTTATGGAGTTAAAGGAGGTAAAAATGGAATATGATGTTTTAATTGTTGGTGCTGGTCTCTTCGGTTTGACTATGGCTGAGCGTCTCGCCAACGAATGTGATAAAAAGGTTCTTGTGATTGATAAGCGCAATCATATCGGTGGTAACTGTTATTCTGAATTTGATTCAGAAACCGGCATTGAATGTCACAAATACGGCGCCCACCTTTTTCACACTTCGCTTGAAAATGTTTGGGAATATGTTAATCAATTCACTAAATTCACCAATTATATCCACAAGGTTTACACTACGCATGATGGCATAGTATATCCACTACCGATTAACCTTGGCACTATCAATCAATTCTTCCAAGCCGCCTATACACCGGACGAAGCTAAAGTTAAGATCGCTGGCCAGGCTGCCAGTGCCCCAGAAAACCCGCAAAATCTCGCTGAGCAGGGAATCTCACTGATTGGTAAGCCGCTATTTGATGCCTTCATCAAGAATTACACCGCTAAGCAATGGCAAACCCCAGCTGAGGAGCTTTCCCCCGATATTATCAAGCGCTTGCCGGTGCGCTATAATTACGACAACCGCTATTTTAATGACACCCACGAAGGTTTGCCGGTTGACGGTTACGAAGCCTGGTTCCAGAATATGATTGATAGTTGTGGCGATAAGATTGTAGTTCGCCTTGAAACTGATTATTTCACCGATTCCGAGATTCAGCGCTTACGTGACGCAGGGATTCTCACGATTTACACTGGCCCGATTGACCGCTTTTATGATTATCAGTTTGGTGAACTCAAGTGGCGCAGTTTGGATTTGGGGAAAGAGGTGCTTGACGTGGACGATTTTCAGGGTTGTCCCGTGATGAACTATGCCGATCTCGAGCCTAAGTATACACGTATCCACGAGTTTAAGCATTTTCATCCTGAGCGCACCACTGGTTGCTATGCGCCAGGGTCTGGCAAGACCGTTATTGTGCGTGAATACAGTAAGACTTGGCATCTTGGCGACGAGCCATATTATCCAGTAAATACTGCCGAAGACCGCGCAGTTCTGTCCAAGTATCAAGACCTCGCCGCCAGCGAGCAAAACATCATCTTTGGCGGTCGTCTCGGCGAATACGCTTATTACGATATGGACAAGACTATCGCCGCTGCCTTGGCTAAATTTGATGAGATTAAAAATCGTGTTTAAAAAACTCGAACTGATTTCGGTCATCGTCCCAGTTTATAACACCAAGTCCACTCTTGAGCGCTGCGTTAACTCTATACTCGCTCAGACCTATCCCAATTTCGAGATTATCCTGGTTGACGACGGTTCTCCCGACGGCGCCGGGGAATTATGCGACCAACTCGCCAAGCAGCATCAAAATATCCGTGTGTTACACCAAAAAAATGCTGGATTGTCCGCCGCTCGCAATGCAGCTCTCAAGATAGCTAGGGGCGAGTATATTACTTTTGTTGACTCTGATGATGCCATCGCTCCAACCATGCTCGAGGTTCTAATCAGTCTTCGCAATGACCCAGTGCGGATTTGTTCTTTCGCTGAGGTTAACTCAAAAGGAAAATCCCACCCCATGGCAGGTGCGCTATCTTCCAAAGAAGGCCCAATAGATCCAGATGCGGTCGGACGCCAGAGTCTTACCGTAGAAACCTGTCTGCAGCGAATGCTCCTAGAACAGGGTTTCACTATGTCTGCTTGTGGAAAACTCTACCATCGTGATTTATTTAAAACTGTGCAATTTCCGGTGGGGAAACTCTACGAAGATGTCGGCACTACCTATCGTCTCATTATGCAATGCCCCCACTATGTCAGTTTTATTCCTCTGCCACTATACGAATATCATCAAAATCAAGGTTCTATTATTCATCAAGCTTTCAATTTCCGTAAACTCAACCTCATCGAACTAACCGACCGGATGTGTGACGAAATCAACCAGAAGTTCCCAAAGCTTCATGATGTTACTAATCTCCGCCGCATGCATGCGCGGTTTAGTATCTTGCGCCAAATGGTTTTAGCTAGACCCATACCATCCGACCGCACAAAGTTTGACGAAACCGAGCAGGGGATTATCGATTATCTCCGAACGCACAAAGCATGGGTTCTGCAAAACCCTCATTCTGGCAAACGCGATCAGCTTGCCATGTGCTCCCTCTTGCTGGGGCTTCCGGTATTCAAACTCGCCTGGAAAATTTATTCTTATCTAAAATAATCTAAAACTACTTGTATTTATAAAATCTATGCTATAATAGAATTGTCTAACTTACATCGTGACCAAATTTTGGTAGTATTTTATACCATTCATATCTGTACACAGAGAGCAAATATCGCCCAGGACAACCTTAAGCGGCACCGCATAAGTAAATTGTTCTGCTCGTTTTGCGAGTGTACAGGTTACGAATGGAAGTTAGACACCTTGCGGTGTCGCTTTTTGTATTAGCAGTAGACCTTTCTACGCCTAAAGCATGACCTTATAGCTTTAGTTAATCTACTCTAGATACGATTTTAGCGACACTCAAGGTGGCCAATAAATAATCAAGTAACCAAAAGTATAGGTGAGTGATGCTATATTTTGATTACTTAAACGGAGGTAAACTTTATGGTAAAAAGAAAAACACATAACGCGCAGTTAATATTTAGCTATAGTGCGCTAGGTATAATTGGGATCCTAATACTCACCATGTTTTACCCCGTTACTAATATAAGTTACGCAGATGATGGCACAGATTCGGCCAGTACTTATGTTAGTGCTGATGTGCTTCCCGTAATTTCCCTAGCTTTGCCCAGCACTATGCGTATGGCAATTGAGCCTACAGTCAATGGCAATTTTGGGTCAGCCACTGGCAAACTCTTAGTAGCCACAAATAGTAGCGATGGTTACACGCTATACATGTCAACTGGTGACAATACGGCCAATCTTAAAAGTATAGACTCTACTAATACGGCCGTCATCAAGCCAGTGGCAGCTAATTCCAAAGCTAGCGAATTCGCTGCTAATAGCTGGGGTTATAGTCTAGATTCTGGACAAGATAAAACTTATCAACCAGTAGCGGCGGGCAATAGTGGCGAGTCCACATCTATTAAAACAACCACCACTAACAATCCTAAAGATGAATACGATTTAACTTTTGGCGCTTTTATCAATTCCGAGCTACCTATTGGACAGTATAGTAATTCCGTTGTTATATCTGTTGTAGCTAATCCGGTTACTATCACCAGCTTCTCGCAGCTTACGTATATGCAGAATATGACTAGTGAAATTTGTGCTAATACCGCCGAGGGCAGTACCAAACAGCTTATCGACACGCGCGATGGCAATAGCTACTGGGTGGAAAAACTCAAAGACGGCAATTGTTGGATGACTCAAAACCTAGCGCTTAATCTCACCGAAAAAGGTCTTAGCCCAGTAGATTCGGATATTTCGGCAGAATGGAATAGTCGCTCAACCTATCCACCGCAAGCAACAAACGCTGTTCATCTTGACCTAACCAGAAATGCCTATAAATATCAAGATACAAATTCGTGGAGTTGGGGCGACAAAACTGTCCTAGCGATGCCCGAAGCTGGTAACACTTGTAATAAATCCATTACTTCGGACGATAATATTGGAGAAATGTGTGCTGAGGTTGGGTTTGTAGATGTTTCTGGTGATGAATGGAAGCCAACCTTCGTAGCTAAACAGGGAACCTTCGTCCGTCCGAGCGGGCTAAACTATAATGGGCTAATCGCTGTAGACCAAGAAGCAAAAACCTATGACGCACATTATCTAATTGGCAATTATTACCAATACAACACAGCCACTGCTGGGACTGGCTATGGCGGGGAAGCAAGTGGCGTTTTGGCCCCAGAAAGTATCTGCCCTAAAGGCTGGACGTTACCAGAAGGATCTGCCGATACTAGCGGCTCAAGATTTTATTTGCTAAAAACTTACGGATTAGCCTCAAGAGGGCAATATGGAGATTCCGGATCGTTAACTTCTGGCAACTACAACATCGCTGCCGCCCCCCTATACTTTGTCCGTTCAGGCTACGTTATTCCATATTCAGGCGCCCTTGTTAATTTAGGGGTATATGGTGTGATGTGGAGTGGTACACGCGCGTCAACCGGCGAAGGCATAATGCTAGAGTTCTCAAAAACCTCTTTAACGGCAGCTAGAAGTTCCTACACTACCGGCGGTGGATATAATAGCATGGCTACAGGTGAACCAATTCGCTGTATTGCGAGATAAATCTGTCTATACAACGTCTATACAGATTACATACAATGTATATATGATTATCCGATTTTTACACCTTGCTTCTCTAGATAGTTCAAAGTATCACGCATGGCGTCGTCAATCGTTAACTCAGTTTTCCAACCCAGCATTTCTTCCGCATGGCTTGGATTGGCACATAATGACGCCAAATCTCCAGCTCTCCGCCCCACGATTTTATGTGGCAAAGCCAATCCGCTTTCCTTAGAAAACGCTTTCACAATTTCCATCACCGAAAGTCCGCGTCCGGTGCCCAAGTTATATACTTGTACCTGCTCGTCTTCACCGATTTTCTTCACGGCCGCCACGTGCCCCTTGGCCAAGTCCACCACATGAATATAATCGCGAATGCAAGTGCCGTCCGGCGTATCGTAATCATTGCCATAAATCGAAAGCTCAGGAATCTCACCTGCTGCCACCTTCATCACAATTGGCATCAAGTTATTTGGCTTATCGTTTGGATCTTCACCCAGCAAACCAGATGCGTGTGCTCCAATCGGGTTAAAATAACGCAAGATTGTCACTCTAAATTCTGGATCACTCACGGCGACATCGCGCAAAATCTCTTCGATAAAGTATTTTGTACGCCCATACGGATTTGCTAAGTTCCGTCCCACTGGCAAGCCCTCTACGCAGAGTGGGGAATCGGGCTCACCGTACACTGTCGCCGAAGACGAAAAGATAATTTTGTGTACACCAAATTCTTGCATGCACTCCAACAAGTTAATCGTACCGCCAATGTTTACTTCATAATAAGTTAGCGGTTTTTCTACCGACTCCGCCACAGCCTTGAGCCCGGCAAAATGAATCACCGTATCAAATTTACCTTCCGCAAACACCTTAGCTAGCGCTTCGCCGTCACGAATATCCACCTTGTGGAATTTCGGCCGCACACCAGTAATCTTCTCGATATTATCCAAAGCGGTCAACTTGCTGTTGTAGAGATTGTCCAAAATCTCCACCTCATACCCCGCTTCAATCAACTCCACTGCGGTATGTGAGCCGATAAATCCCGTACCACCAGTCAATAAAACTTTATCTTTTTTCATACATCCTCCAAAAACTATACTCTTATTTTAGCACACAATCTGTTATATAATATAGGGTATGAAGAAGGACTTTGGGTTAATTTTTCGCATCTGCCTAATTTTAGGTGACGCTTTTGCGATTTGCTTCTCCTTTTTGGTGGCCTATTTTATGCGCACCCACCTCGACCAACGGCCATTTTATTTTGAATCCAAACCTTGGCAATTCGTCGCATCACTGCTGTTATTGCTACCCATTTATATCATTATCCTAGCCGCTTTTGGCCTCTACCGGCGCACAATTTTTCTTAATCGTAGCCACTGGTCCGAAATCGGACGCCTTTTCTTGGCTTCAGTTGTAGGCGTCATGGCGATTATTAGCTATGATTTTTTCCTCGGGGTCGACCTTTTCCCGGTACGCATTATGGCAATTTATACCATTGCCTCTTGTTTTTTCTTACTTTGTATCTTTCGTGGCTTAGTTCACATGGTTCGCAGTTTTATCCTCAAAAGCAAACGCGCTGTTCTGCGCGCGGTGATTATCGGTAGCACCAAAAACACCGAATATCTTTCTGACTACATAGCCGCTTTTCCCGAGTCTGGTTTTACTCTGGCTGGCGTAGTTGCAGCTGCCAAATATATACCCAAGGATTTGCGTCGCAAACAATATTCTTCACTCAAGGAGGCCTTGCGCAAGGCTAAGCCTGATGTGATTTTTCAGACTGACGATCGTCGCACCGATTACGTTTATCGTCAAGCGATTGAGCGCCATCTTCTGTATTATTTTGTCCCATCCAATTCTATGCTCACTTCGCAAATGGGTGATTTAGAGCTCGTAGGTGACACCCCGGCCATTTTAGTCAATGTCACGCCGCTCGCCGGTGGTGCCAAAGTTGTCAAACGTATTTGTGATATTATCTTTAGTAGTATCGCACTCGTGATTGCCACTGTTCCCATGGGAATTATCTTTATCTTGCAGAAGATTGCTGACCCTAAAGCCCCAGCTATATATGCCGAAATCCGCCTCTCACGCTATAATCGCCGTTTCAAGATTTACAAATTCCGTTCCATGAAGCCAGAGTATTGCGGTCTTTCACCGGAAGAAGCTTTCACTAAAATGGGCAAGCCTGGGCTAATCAAAAAATACCGTCAAAACGGTGATAAAATTCCTAATGACCCCCGCATCACCAAGCTTGGTAAAATTCTCCGTGCCACTTCACTTGATGAGCTTCCGCAGCTATTTAACGTCTTGCGTGGCGACATTTCTCTAGTTGGCCCCCGTGCTCTCGTCCCTGGGGAACTGCATCACTATGGCGATCGCTCACTTTTGCTTTCTGTCAAATCCGGCCTCACTGGATTGGCGCAAGTTTCTGGTCGGCGTGATATCTCTTTTGACGAACGTCGTGCACTTGATCTTTATTACATCCAAAATTGGTCACTTGGCATGGATTTTCGTATTATGTTCCGCACCATCGGTGCTGTGCTGTTTCGTAAAGGTGCCAAATGAAAGTCGCCCTCGTTTGTGATTGGCTCACCACTCCTGGTGGTGCCGAAAAAGTTCTCCTCCAGCTTCATCGCATGTATCCCGATGCACCAATTTATACTTCGCAATATCGCCCCAAGGGAATTGACTGGTTTCGGGACGCCGATGTTCGTACTGGATGGCTCAATCTCTTTCCGGCTAGTCTACGCCGTTTTCTGGGTGTCTTACGCCAGTTTTATTTTTCTCACCTCGACTTGTCGGATTACGACCTCGTAATTTCCGTTACCGGCGCCGAAGCTAAAAGCGTGCGAACTAGTTCCGCTAGAACAAGTTCAAATTGTTTTCATCTCTGTTATTGCCACGTCCCCACGCAGTATTATTGGCAATTTTACGACAAATATCTCCAAAATCCCGGTTTTGGCATTTTTAATCCGCTTGCTCGCCTTGGTCTCAAAATCCTCGTTAAACCTTTACGCAAAGCCGACTATCGCGCCGCCCAGCGACCTAACCAATTTGTTACCATTTCTCACCATGCTGCCGACCAAATCAAAAAGTATTATCATCGCGATGCCAAAGTGGTTTTTCCACCGGTCGACGAACAAAAATTCACTCCCAAGAAGCCCAAAAAGCGTTCCGGTTTCGTAATTTCTTGCCGTCAAGTCACCTGGAAACGTGTTGACTTGGCTATTTCTGCCTGTTTGCAAGCGAATAAGTCTCTTGAGGTAATCGGTGACGGCCCCGAGCATGCCAATCTGGTGCATCTCGCGAATAGTTCACCACTGATCAAATTTATCCCCTGGGTCAAAGCCGACCAGCTTGCTCAGCATCTTCAATCTGCCTCGGCCTACATTTTCCCCAGCCTTGAGCCTTTTGGCATTGCACCAGTCGAGGCTTTAGCTGCCGGTTGTCCGGTGATTGCTTATGCCGAAGGCGGCAGTTGCGACATTGTTACACCGGGGAAGAACGGCCTGCTTTTCCCCAAACAAAATGTTGATTCTCTCGTCAAAGCCATGCAAAAGTTTGAGCAAGTCAAGTTTAGCCCCGCCGTCGCCATTCAGTCTGCCGCCAAGTTTTCCACCGACAATTTTACCCAGGGAATCACCAAAATCATTAACGGGAAAGATTTCTTATGAGATTTCTTCGTCGCGCCTATTTTGCTTTATTATACGCTTTGCCTGTGGTTTTATTTTTCTCTTATTACCCAGTAATCCGCCTTGGTAGTAGCGCTTCTATGAACTTTGAGCTCTCACTCCCGCTGATCTGGTTGGTGATGTTTGATATTATTGCCTTTGCGCAGATGTTGTTTTGTGGAAAACATCCGGGCGGTATCAGTAATCGTAAATTTTTCCTCTTTTCTCTTTTTCCATTCTACGCCACACTGTCTATTTTCTGGTCGGAAAACACCACCCGAGCCATCCTCACTGCTGGCATCATCTGGCTTCTTTTCTTCGCAGTTTTCGCTATTATCTATGTCACCCCCCTCCTTAGCCCCGCTAAGAATTTCCGCCATACCCTACTCAAAACTTTTTTCATCTCTAGCGCCATTATCTGTATTATCTGCTGGCTCCAAGCGATTTTGGATGTCTGTGGCGTCGGCCGAGAAACCACCCTGCTTTGCCCCGGTTGTGTTTCGCAAACCTTTGGCTTCCCACATCCCTCCGGTTTTGCTATTGAACCTCAGTTCATGGGCAATCTCCTCCTTTCTCCTACTCTCCTCTCATTGTGGATATTAACAAAATCAAAAATACGAGTAGCTCCCATTGCGATTTTGGCTTTCTTATTTTCTTCCACCCTTTTCCTCACCTTTTCCCGGGGCGCGATTTATGCTTTCGCGGTTGCTTTAGCAATTTTGCTTATTTTTACCATTACCCAGCGCAAGTTTCGCCCTGCGTTAATCTTTATTCCGGTTACTGCCCTCGCTTTTACACTTGTAGCTCAAGGATTTTTTTCTGTCATTGGCCCTATGCACGAAACTTTTGTCTCTGGTGTTACCAAATCTATCCATCAGCTTTCACTCGGCATTATTGATCTGCGCCCGCAAGAAGTCAATCAAACCCTTCAAGAGGTTACCACAGAAGATTCATCTTCTGTGGTAACACAGCAAATGGAGGGGTCTAAATTTGATGGTTACATTGCTGAATCTACCGATATCCGCCTCAATCTTAACTCTATCGCTCTTCAAACTTGGTTTGCTGCCCCCGGTGCCAACCTTAGAACTGTTCGTATTGGTCATGATTGTCCTCACGACTCACTTTTCAATGATACCTGTTCTTCTTACACGGTGATAAACTACAATCGTCATAGTATTCTTTTCGGTGTTGGTCTTGGTTCGGCTGGTACCGCCATGCACCGTGCCTTCCCAGAAGTTATCACTACTCCCAAAGAAATCGTTCAAAATCAGCCCATTAGCCTTTTACTTGAGCTCGGCCTTGTCGGCATTATTTTGATTATTTTCAATCTCCTCCTCGCTTTTTGTCCACGAATTTTCCCAGCCAAATTCGTCGATGGCCGTAGTGCCACCACCAAAGCTACCTCTACATCTTGGCAACATCCCGCTTTGCCCATGTTATTATCGCTCATTATTGCCTATCTCGTCACCCTGCAATTCTTCTCCGGCCTCCCCAACGCCCTCCAAATCTACCTTCTTCCGCCTCTCCTCTATTTTGTTCTACGAGAGAACGAAAAACCTATTGCATTATCTAAATAGTTGATGTATAATTAGGTCGTATCGCGGGATAGAGCAGCCTGGTAGCTCGTTTGGCTCATAACCAAAAGGTCGTTGGTTCAAATCCAACTCCCGCCACCAAAATGGTGTCATTAATCTCGCCCCCCCGAGCTCTTAGTGACACCATTTTGGTTAGGGCTCTTCCATCTCACCTCTACATGTTAGATGGATTAATTTTATTCCGTTCTTATTGCAAAAATCAAAAAATAGCGCAAAAGTATTGACAAAAAACACTGCATATGCTACTATAAAAATATAGCACGAAGATGCTAGCAGTTGACTAAGATAAGCTTGTATTATGGAAATCACCCATATGGGTATTTTTATGCTTTGGACATAAAAATACCCCCAAGAATATCAGTCATTTTTACGGAATATAATCTTAGTAGAGTTCCACTTCTGCCCTCAACGCTGATAAGTCTTTGTCGTCGTTGAGGGCAGAAGCCCGCAAACAAACACCAAAGGAGGATATAGTATGAGTTATGATGTAAGAGAAGAAGCAGGGAGAGCACTGTTATGGGTATGATTACTGGGTCAGGAAGTAAAGTTCTTGATATTGTGCAAAATCAGGAACAACAAAGAGCGGGAGCTGAGCGTCTTTTGCCGTGCGAAATGCACCCTAATAGTAAGAGCTTCGAGGCGGTCGGTTTTATCTTTGAGGAAATTCCCGGCGACAGTGTACTCTGTCATGCCACTCTGCCGGCCGGCTGGAGAACAGAATTTGATGGTGTCCATTGGACCGAACTTCTGGATGAAAAAGGTCGCAAACGCGGGTCATCATTCTATAAGAGTGCTTTTTGGGATCGAAATGGTCACATGTCTCTTGATTGTCGATTTTCTATTGGCTATGAGCGTTCAGATGAAACCGACATAACTACAATCTTCATCAGAGATTATCAAGGTAACAATATTTATACAATCGGTTCCACCACGTGCAGATGGGGCGACAAAGAGTATAGAAAGCTGAAGAAACGAGCTGAGGGCTACATGAAAGAGCACTATCCTGACTGGAAGAACCCGGTTGCTTATTGGGATGACTAAGATTTATATTGGAAAAAACCGGGCTTGCCCCGGTTTTTCTGCGGGTAAAAGCAGAAACCGAACAAGCATCCTTTCACTTTTCCACAACTGTGTAAATGCCACCACTTTCTCCACATTGACACAAAAGATAATAATTTCATAATAAAACTTGACAATAGGACAAATAATAAACATAAATAGTATTGACAAAAATGATAATCTGTGCTACAATGGAGGTAACTGATAACTCGGGGATTATCCAGTAGCATATTACCAGATTTTGGTAGTTTTGGATTTGTCCCCTAAAATTTTATATTCTTAGGAGGAATGATTTATGATAACATCAAAAAACAGCGAGTCACAGGCAACCGAGGGAAGACCCAAAGGCAGATTCGTTAAAATATTTATTGGTGGAATGATAGCTATAGCTATCTTATTCACGACCGTAAATAAGATAGGGTTGTTACCTTGCCAAAAGGAAACTATCACTAACAACACCGATTCAGAAGAATCTGATGACAGCTTTAAGGAGCAGCTCACCGGGAATGAAGTTTGGTTCTACGAAAAGGCGGAAGAGATTGCTCAATTAGATGTACAGTCTCGCACAGAGGCTGACATAGACTTGCATTCGTCGCTCAATTGGGAAGAACCGGCAGAAGGTAACCACTGGATTGCTAACACGAATTATCGCATTAGTTTACCCTTACCTATTAGCTTTATGGATTATGGGCATAAGATTGCAATCAACGTTAGTTATCCGGATATGGTTGCGGCAGGCGAAACTGGCATAATTACGATTACCGCTAAAGATGAGAATGGCGTTGTGTGCACAGGTGAGTACTTAGTTACGCCATTAGCTGATTTATATTTGGCACATGGTAAATACTCGGATTTTCATGGTGAAATCATTGGTGATGCTATAGATATTAACGATTATCTAAATGCAATTATCATTGATTTTAGCACGTTTGCTAACAAGTATAACGGGAAACACCCTGATAATCTTTCTGCCCGCACAGGAGCTTGCCCGACGACTGTAGTAATGTTTAATAGCCCGCTTAATCTTGATTCTGATTTGTAATCACTAAACTGCCATCTGGAAAAACTGAAAGGCGGCTCCCACTGGGCGCCGCCGATCTTTATTCTCGCGAATTTTATTCTTCCGTGCCACTCATTTCTTCGCTGCCATCAATCTCGACTTTCTCGTCCAAACCTTCAGCTGGACCTTCTTCGTCGGCCTCACTCAAAGCATTCAAGAGGGAATCTTCCGCATTCTTGCGCTTCTTCTTTTCCGGCGCTTTGGCTAGTTCAATGTCAATTTCATAGCCAGTCAACTTCGAAGCCAAACGCACGTTCTGGCCTTGGCGACCAATCGCAATCGACTGCTGGTCTTCGGTCACATACACCTTGGCCTTCTTGCCGTCAATCTCCACTTTAGTCACCTCAGCTGGGCTCAAAGCCTCACGAATGTATTCCGAAGGATTCTCACTCCAGTTGATAATATCAATCTTCTCGCGGTCGCCAATTTCGTTCATAATCGCTTGCACACGCATCCCACGGCCGCCCACAAAGGTGCCTACTGGATCCACGCCCGGCACAGTCGACATCACAGCAATCTTGGTACGGCGACCAGCTTCACGTGCAATTCCGCGGATTTCCACTGAACCATTTTCAAGTTCTGGCACTTCCTGACGGAACAAATACTCAATAAATTCCGCACTCCCGCGCGAAAGAATCAATTGTGCACGAGTATCATCATGCTCCACACCCTTGATATAAACCTTAATCCGCTCACCCACGGTATAATACTCGCCGTCAATTTGCTCAGACTTTGGCATAATCCCCGAAGCCTTACCGAGGTCGATCCGTACCACCCGTGGCTCTACGCGGGCTACCACGCCGGTCATCACAGTGCCAATTTTGTCCTCAAATGCAGTCAAAACTGCATCCCGCTCTGCCTCGCGCAGACGCTGCACCACCACTTGCTTCGCGGTCATCGCTGCCACACGACCAAACTCTTTCACCTCGGTCGACTCTTCAACCATGTCGCCCAGTTGAGCATCCTTTTTTACCTTCACAGCTTCAGCTAGTGGAATCTCGGTCGCTGGGTTATAGGCCACATCGTCCTCAATCACCTCACGGCCCACAAATACCGTTGCTTTACCAGTTTTGGTGTCAAGCAAAGCGCGCACGTTCATATCTTTGTCACCGTTATCACGACGCCACGCTGCGGCGATCGCCATCTGCACCACATCTAGCACGGACTCCTCTGGTAACCCCTTTTCTTCCGCGATTACATTCACCATCGCGCTCAATTGTTTCAAATCTAAACCTTCCATTTTTCTCCTTTCTCTGGTATAGATAACTTTTGACCTCCAAGAAGCCAAAAACCGCCCCTCTTCGGGTCGGTCAATATCTGTATAGCTTCATTATACCGCACCAGCACCCAAAGTCAACCATTGACAAAATCACAAATCTGTGCTACAATGGTAGTAATCCTCCTTGCGAGGAAAGATTTTGGTGGCCCAAATTGCACATTTACAGATGAAAGATGATAAAATGTAGTGTGCTTTTGGGCAAATTCATGTTGGCGTTAAACGCCGGAAAGGGGGACATGCAAATGTCTGGAAAAATTGTAGTACCGGTAACCGAAAACGCTGAGTTAATGGAGAAGATTACTGAATGGGTACATGCTAAATTTGGCTCTGACCCCGAGTACGATTCTGCATTACAGCCCGTGATTGATGAGTTTGGCTTACCGTGGTTCAGAGCCGCCGCGCTGGTTGTTGACCGCGAGGGTAAAATTCTTATGATGCACGAAGGAAAGGCGCAGGTCAAAAAACTCAAGAGTGAAGCCCTCAGAGATTACTATCTCAACATTAAGGGGTTCAGTAAAAACGCTTGGGTAGATGAAGATGGTGGTTGGAATATTCCAGCTGGTCGTATTATGGTGGGGGAAACCTTTGAGCAGGGAATGTCGCGTGAGGTCGAAGAAGAAAGCGCCCACAAAGTCAAGAATTTGGGCATTCTTCATATCCGTTGGGGCAAAGATTACGTAATGCCGACCTATTTGGTGGAAGTTTTGTCTGGCCACGAACAATACAGCACCCCGGAAACGCTCGGTATCCACAAGTTCTTACCTGAGGGTATTCGGATTTTGAACGAAATTGAGGTTTTGCGGAGCCCGGAGTCGGTTATGGATAGCTTGAATGCTTACGAGGCGTACTTGCGCGGAGAAAAACAGCTGAACGAAATTAACTCATGGGATGAATAAAAACCACAAAGCATCATCTTGACATCTACGCGTTCGAACGCGGTCTAATCCAAAAGATTAGACCGCGTGTTTTTATTTGGATACCCATCAACAAAGGAGGTGAGGAAAATGGGTATTTATCAGCACTTTTGTAATATAATAGGTAGGCTATTCTGTCAACTTGAAACCGCAAATCTCTTATCTAATCGCAGCGAACTCTTTTGACTCAAGGTCACCAAAGTCCATCGCGCTAGATGGGGTGATTCTTGGTATCGCGCTGGCGTTTTAGTGGTGGATGAGGAGGGTAAGTTTCTCCTTGTCGAGGAGCGGCGCAAACGTATTAACGGCGTCTGGTATGACGTCGAAGACATTTGGAACATCGCTTCTGGCAGTTGCGAAGAAGGTGAAACCTTTATTGCAGCAGCTCATCGTGAGGCTCATGAAGAATTGGGCCGCGGCATTAATCTTAAGGGAATTTGCGCTATCAAGCACGGCAAACATAATGACGATCCGTGCCTTTTGATTGTTTTTGTGGCCGAGTTGACCGCTGAGCATTTTGAGTTTGATCATAAAGAGATAAAATCTCAGCGTCGGTTCTCAAAGGAAGCCATATATGAGATGGAAAGTCAGGGTAAGTTACGTAGCTCTGATCTCGTTCTTCTGTCTGTGAAAAACTACGAGCAGGGACTAATTATGCCACTTGAGATTTTAAATGAATATGTTGCCGCATAAAACCGCCGCTAAGGCGGTTTTTGCCTCTCCCCCTCTACATATCTAACACAGTACTAAGGCAGCGGAGGGGGAAACCGGCGTAGCGGTTACCCGGGCCATCCGACGGGCTCACACCAGTAGCACTAAAGCGGAGGTAGTAAGCGCTGGGCGTAGCGACGCTGTCATAACGCGTACTAGATCCACGCGACGACCACCAGTAGCCGTACTGGCCAGCGTACCAAGACTTACCATCGCGCGGAGCGAGGTACCCGCTGCGCACGAAATACCTGCCCTAACGCGACACTCTACAAAAGTTATGATAAAATAGACACCATGAAGAAACTAGCAATCCTCATCAACGTGCTCAAAGTTCTAATTTCTCTCTCCGGCGTACTTATGCTTATTGGCTGGCTAGTTGCACCGACTTTCTGGGCTAAACCTCTCAGCTATCTCGCCACAATTGTCCTGCCCTATGTCCCCAATCTGTTCAAGCTAGCCAAAATCGAGTTTAGTCTACCCCTCACCTTGGCTTACGAGCTGTTCCTCGTGGTTGCGATGGTGCTAGGAATTGATTTGAATTGGTATGGCGAAGTACTCATTGCAGCAAACAATGACTCTTATTATGACAAAATTGTCCATTTCTCCTCTGGTGTGTTAGTAGCAGCAGTGGGACAAGAACTATTCTTGCGTTATCTGCGCCAAAGCGAAAATCACAAGACCATCCGCTGGTTTCAAGCCCTGTTTATTATTGGTTGCGTTGCTCTTGTCGCAGTTGGTTGGGAATGCTACGAGTTTCTCTACGATCAACTCTGTGGTGGCAACATGCAGGAATTGGTTAAATCCGGTGTCTCCGATACAATGTGGGATATGATTGTCTCTATGGTCGGAGGTGTCATCTGTACAATTTGTATTATTTACGCCCAAAAACCAGACAAAATCACGAAATAGGTCTAGCACTATTTACACACGAGTGCTAATTTGTTAAAATTAACCTAATTAGCAGTCTTGACATGTGACTGCTAATGATATAAACTGATAACTAGAATTGCTATTTAAAATGTGACCATCGGTGCTTGAGTTAATGTTCTTTCTCGGGAATCTCCGCGACTGACGAGGAGCGGGCGAAACGAGCAAGCCGCCTGTAACGACAGGCCGGCGCGAGTGTGCCCCGAAAAGAATGGTAACTCAAGCATCTCTGATCGCATATTAAAGAAAGGGAATTATTATGTCAAAAATTATTGGTATCGACCTCGGCACGACCAACTCTGCCTTCGCCTATATGGTTGCAGGCAAGCCTGAGGTTATCGCAAACAGCGAAGGCGACCGCACTACGCCGTCTGTCGTTGCTGTCACCAAAAAAGGCGACCGCCTCGTGGGTAAAGTTGCCCAGCGCCAGCGCGTCACCAATCCAAAGAACACTATTTATGGCATCAAGCGCTTGATTGGTCGCAAGTTTGACGACAAGGAAGTTCAGCGTGACCTCGACATCATGCCATACAAGATCGTCAAAAAGGGTAACGGTGTTGCTGTCGAGATGGACGGCAAGGAATACACTCCAGAGGAAGTCTCTGCGATGGTGCTCTCCAAAATCAAGGCTGACGCTGAGGCTTTCCTCGGCGAGCCTGTGACTGAGGCTATTATTACTGTCCCAGCCTACTTCGACGATTCTCAACGCCAAGCCACCAAGGACGCTGGTAAGATTGCTGGCCTCGAGGTGAAGCGTATTATCAACGAGCCAACCGCTGCTGCTTTGGCCTATGGCCTAGAGAACAAAAAAGATGAGCAAATCGCCGTCTTCGACCTTGGTGGTGGTACTTTTGATGTTTCTATCCTTGAACTCGGTGACGGTGTCTTCGAAGTGAAGTCTACCAACGGTGACACCCACCTTGGTGGTGAAGATTTCGACAATATTATTGTTAACTTCCTCTTGGATGAGTTCAAGAAGGAATCTGGTATCGATATCAAGGACGACGCTGCAGCGATGCAACGCGTTAAGGACGAAGCTGAAAAAGCCAAAAAAGAGCTTTCTAGTGCTAAAGAGGTGGAGATTAACCTACCATTCTTGACCGCCGATGCTGATGGCCCTAAGCACTTCGAATATACTCTTACTCGTGCCAAGCTCGAAGAATTGGTCAAACCTTTGCTTGAGCGCTTGGCTGAACCAGTAGAAAAGGCTCTCAAAGATGCCAAGCTTACCGCCAAGGATATCGACGAAGTCGTGATGGTTGGTGGTATGACCCGCATGCCGGCTGTGATTGAAGAAGTCAAGAAAATCTTCGGCAAAGACCCCATGCAGGGTGTCAACCCAGACGAAGTTGTGGCTGTTGGTGCCGCTATTCAAGGCGGTGTCTTGCAGGGTGATGTCAAGGACGTACTCTTGCTTGATGTGACCCCACTTTCTCTCGGTATCGAGACCATGGGTGGCGTTTCCACTAAGTTGATTGAGCGTAACACCACCATCCCAACCAGCAAGTCTGAGATTTTCTCCACTGCCGCTGACAATCAGCCTCAAGTCGAGATTCACGTCTTGCAGGGTGAGCGCGAAATGGCCGCCGACAACAAGTCTCTTGGTCGCTTCATTCTCGATGGTATCGCTCCCGCTCCTCGCGGTATTCCGCAGATTGAAGTTACTTTCAACCTAGATGCCAACGGTATCTTGAACGTCACTGCCAAAGACAAGGGAACCGGCAAAGAGCAGTCGATTACTATCCAGAACTCTGGCAACATGAGCAAGGAAGACATCGAGAAGGCCCAGAAGGAAGCCGAAGCTCACGCTGAAGAAGACAAGAAAAAGCGCGAAGCGATTGACGCCAAGAACCAGCTCGAGAACTCGATTTATCAGGCCGAAAAGATGCCAGAAGAGTTCAAGGACAAAATTTCCGAGGATGACGTCAAAACTATCAAAGACGCCGTCGAAGAGGCTAAGAAAGTCCTTAACGATTCTGCTTCAGACAAGGAAAAATTAGAAGAAGCCCAAAAGACTTTGAACAATGTCCTGATGCCAATCGGCGCCAAGATGTATCAATCTGGTTCCGAAGAAAAGCCAACCGCCGAGCCAATGGACGATACCTCTAACGACGATGGCGACGCCGTCGAAGGCGAAGTTGTAGATAAATAATCTACTCGCTTCAGAAAAGTACCCCTTATAGGGGTACTTTTTGTAATTTTTACATTCCACTCTTGCAAAATCCAGATTTTTTGCTATAATACAAAACACAGGGGCTGTACTGCCCCACATTAGAGAGCGCACCTTCGGGACCGCTCTCATTTTTGTTTGATTAGGTCTTGTATAGTCCCAATATCTAACATCGTAAAGTTTTGCAATTTCCTCCTCAATTTTTGCAATCTCGTGGAGCAGGTGTTCTTATCTTCATAGGTACCGTCAGCTTTTAGTATACGTGGCACAACTGGAGTCGCTAGAACCTCAATTCGCACATTACTATTTGTCTCCAGTGCGGATTTAATCATTTCAGCATAATCTCCATCACAAGCCGCTAACAAAATCCTTACAGGCCTCGTTATAAGATAAGCCAACTTCAGTAAATCTGTCGCCAAATAGACATCCACATTTGATTTAAGCTTTGTCGTTCTCTTCAGCACTTGTACGCGGCGTTTTGTCTTGCAATTACGGCACTTAACCTCACGGTAAACCGGCGGCTCAGTGTAGGCTTTACGCTCCAGCGAGCGAATATCATATCCCGTATCTCTTAGTTTATCAAATTCCGCCTGTTTCTCACTGTCATTCCTAGCAATCCCCTCGTAATAATAAACATTCTTCAGATTAGGGTATTTCCGCCGGAGGTAATCCAAAAACTTATAAAAGTCGATATTAAAACCCAAAGTTCTAACGCACGCTGCCCTGATATTGCTCACGTCAATAAAAACATAAGTATCAAGCTCGGTTAATTTATTTTTGGCCTCCTTCATGTCATAATTATATCAAAACAGCTAACTTTTTGCAACCTTGACTTTTATGGTAAACCTAGCTAAAAAGTAATATCATAACATAATTCCCCTAAAAAGTTGATGTCATTTCACCCCTGTTATTCTTGCAAAATCCCAAAATATAGCATAAACACTCTTGACAATTATGATAACCTGTGCTACAATGGAATCCTAAGCATAGCTTAGGAACTATAAGCCGAGCAATTGCTTATGCAAATTACCCAATATGAAGTTGTATCTCAATTTGAAGGCGGGATACTCGCAGACAATGGTAGCCATTTACCCTCCTAAATAGCACTTTGCCTGCGAATACCCCGCCTTACGAAAAGAGAGTTTGGTCGGGTGCGCAACGTAGGGAAAATCCCTTCAAATCTCCAAGAGCGTTGCTAGTCATAGGAGGTAAAACTATGGCAAGAATTTTAAATTTAACACCCCACGCAGTAAAAATCGTAGATGAAAACGGAGTTATTCAGACAACCTACGAGCCCACCGGCACTGTGGCCAGAGCTACGCAGCAGGCAGAGAAGATTGGTGAACTGGACGGAGTAGAAGTTGTATCTATGAAGTTTGGAGAAACCGTGGACCTTCCGGAATATGAGCAGGGAACGCTTTATATCGTCTCTATCATTACATTGAATGCGGCACAGGCTAACGGTCGTCAGATTGGTGATTTATTGCTTACCACTGACCTTGTCCGGGATGAGGCTGGAAGCATTATTGGCTGTCGCCGTTTGGTCAGCCAGGATGCGAACGGTTTTTATCAGGCCAAAGCTTGCCAGTGTGGCGGTTGCTGTGGTACCTGTTGCGGCAGACATTGTCACTGCTGTGTGTAGAACCAAGTTATGATGTAATGAACCAGACATGATGTACAAATAAGGCCTTATTTGTTTATAGCCCATGGGCTATAAACAAAT
>CAOLNK010000004.1 GCA_948477625.1 uncultured Candidatus Saccharibacteria bacterium
ACAGGGGTAGAAGACGCTTATAACCTTGAAGTAACTTCAAGGTTTCCCCGAACAAACCTGCCCCTCTTTACTTCGTGCGCAGCGGGTTTATATATCTAGCCAATTCCGCTGGTAGCTTTAGAAATTCTGCTTCAGAAGGCGTATGGTGGTCGTCGCGAGCTTATGACTTTGCTACTAGCGCATATGATTGTTACTTACAGCTCACCGGAGTCATTAGTCCATCAACTATTGGAGGACGTTACAATGGTTTCCCCCTCCGCTGCCTTAGTACTGTATTAGATATATATTGCCGCGCTTAATATAATCGCCAAGTACAAAAAGCGGACGAGTGAGCACGCGTAACGCAACTTTTTCTTTTAGTATGTCGTCGGCTCCATAGGTATCCAACATTTGCTCGCGCAACTCATTACTACTAACATCCATAAAATCAGTCGCCTCATCAAGATATAGCATTTCGCTAAAATCGATAATGCCAACCTTGTCATTTTTTATCAACGAGAATATTTCCATCACCAAGATCACCATGAGAAAATACTAGTTTTTCACCCAGTCTTATTAGCTCTTTTGGCACCGCCTCAAACATGAAACTATCGAACCGGGCAATTTCTGCTTCGGAAAAATACCTCAGTAGCTTATCGTGTGATTTTCGGTAACGTTCTTGCCAAGCAGAGATTTCTTCATTTTGAGTCATAACTTCAGCACCTTCTGGATGGGATCGATGAAGTTCACGCAGTGCAGTAGCGAGCTGACACCCTACTATTTTGTAGTCATAGTTTATATCTTCCAACGATTTACCTTTTACACCATAGATACCTAAATAAGTGTCGTTTGGCGCCACCCAGCCAACTTTCTGCACATTGATTCCAAGATTCAGCGAATTTATAAAATCGAGTGCTTTGATTTCTGTTTTATAACTGACGTTTGGTGATTTCTTAAATTTAAAAACAATGCAGCCGTCGTCAATAATATAACCACGGCTCCAAAAGCCATCATCCGCCAGCTTGACCTTATCTGGAGACACGCCCGTCAGTTTCTCAATAATTTGAAGCTCGTTATCTTTCATAGTATAATTTCATTATGGAAAAGCTAATAAAAGGTAAGAATGATATTAATAACGACGGCACTTTTGATTATAAAATTCTTCGATAAGTATTTTACCGATTATGATCGAGAAGCATATCTTGTTAACTATAAAAATATTTGCGAAGTAGTTTTAGGAAAAGAATTATGCTAGAAGAAATTATTCAGCGCAATTTAACACGCATCACCTTGGATCTAGAGGAGATTCCTGGAATTATCGGCATTGATTTTATGGATATTTTTCCGACTAGCGAAAATCATCGCAATCAACTAGACGCAGAAGTTGCACACAAGGCTAGAGTTTTGCAAGACACTGAGCGTGGCATTGTTTATCTATTAAACCAACCAATTTTGACACCATATGGTGAGCTTAAATACATTAAAATTCGGTTCTTTGATGAAACGCGACTTAATTGGGAAGCGGCCGCAGATTTTAAGGTAAAAAATAGGCAGCTTCTACTAGACAAGGTTGGAAAAGATGACAGATTCTCCTACATAGAACGCCCAGACTGGAATGCAGTAGAATATAAGACAGATGATTCTTTGGTATATTTTTTGGAACCACTGGCGTCAGAAGTCTACGGTTGTTCTGCGAAATAAAATACTCCAAACAAATATGCTTAGAGTATTTTACTGGCTGGGTCTGCAGGAAAGTCAATCTCGCTACGCTCGATAACGAACCTTAAATCTTCAAATTCTGGACTATCCATCAGATATAATAGACTAGACACGGGGCCTAGTCTATTATATCTGGCTGGGTCTGCAGGATTCGAACCTGCGAATGCTGGGACCAAAACCCAGTGCCTTACCACTTGGCGAAGACCCACTACACTGTTATTCTACCACAGACTACTTATTTTGACCAGCGTACTTTTGGGCAAGCTTAGCTTCATCACATGCCTCGGCAACCTCTTCTTTAACCTCGGCTTCGTGCAAGTTTGGTAGCTCCTCCACAATCACCTTAATGCATCCAGCAATCGGAATCGCAATAATTGCACCTAGCAACCCAAATACTTTCATCCCAATAATAATCGCCACAAGCACCATAGTTGCAGGCAGATTCAGTGCATTACCTTGAATCTTTGGTGCAATCACGTTGTTCTCTATCTGAGCATAGACAATATAGAACACTAAGAAGACTGCCGCAGCCACCGGTGAACTAAACATTAGTACCAGCGTAATCAATACGCAGCTAATAATTGGCCCAAACATCGGAATCAGGTAGAACACCATTGCTATCAATCCCATCGGTAGCGCCAAACCGCCCGGTAACCCAAACGTGAATGAGAGCAACAAGACTGCGACCGTTACTACGAGCCCATCTAGCACTGCCACCATGGCTTGATGGGAAACATAAGTCGACACCACATCCACCATGCGCCCCGCCAGATGTTGCCAAGCCCGCACCGAAGAGTTCTTGCGTCGACCCTCTAACACCACCCAAGCCTTGTCGACAATCGATGGCCCCTCCAAGGAGAAGAATAGAGTTAGCACGATCGTTAAAATCATGTTAGTCAACACCTTCGCTACAGTGCCAACACTCATCACTAGGGCATTACCAATATTGGACACAAAGCTACTCGAGAAGTTCTGCAATGCGGTCATAATCTCATTCTGTAAGTTATCAATGCCGAGTGTCTGGCCAAAATCATTAATACCATCCCAGCCACCTAAAGTATGCTCAAAAGTTGCTGGCAATTGTTGTACAAACTGTGTAGTTTGCTCAATTACTACTGGTCCTACCATTGAAACTACAACCCCAATAATCCCAATAATTATAATATACGCAATAATCGACGAAGATGCGGCATGATCTTTTTTAGTTAGACGATTGATTCTTTGTGCTAGCGGACGGATTGCAATAGCCAAAAACAAAGCGATGCCAATAATCACCAAGGCTTCCCAAGCCTTCCATACAAACAGAGCCGCCAAGCCAAAACCTAAAATTACTAACCAAAAACGGACAAAAGTCTTTGTATCTACGTCAATTGTTTTGCTCATGCGACCTCCTTACTATTACTATCTTAGCACAGATTAATTAGCGGAGCAGTATTTTGCTAAAAATTTATGTCTATACTCGTCGAAATAGTCGCCAAGCATCGCTTCGCGGACTTCTTCGGTAAGCCGCACAATGAAACGCAGGTTGTGTACTGATGTAAGATTATAATACTTGGCCTTTTTCTCAGCGTTACCTGAACGCCACATTGCACGTAGGCTACCACGAGTCCAGCCTGCTTGGCAGGTCGTGCAATCGCAATCCTGGTCAAGTGGCTCGCCGGCATCAGTATATTTGCGTAGATTAATATTACCCGTGCGGGTATAAATTTTGCCGTGGCGTGCCTCACGCATAGGTGCCACACAATCAAAAGTATCAGCACCCATTTCCGCGCCAATCAAAATATCATCTGGGTGCGACAATCCCAGTAGATGCCGTGGTTTATTTATTGGCAACTCTTCATTACACCAGCGCAAAATTTCGCCAAGATCTTCTTTGAGAAATGCTCCGCCTAGGCCAAAACCATCAAAGCCAACACCATCCACTTGCATCTTGCCTAGGGTCTGTGCTGTCTGGCGACGCAAATCTTCCCAGCGCCCACCCTGCAATACGCCGTAAAGGTTTTGACGATAGCCTAAAACGTCACGATGCTTGAGGTGCTCGCGCAAACTGCGCTCTGCCCAGCGCTCAGTGCGTGCCATTGCCTCAATATTATACTCGTAAGTATCGGCCAGGGAAGTCAGCTCATCAAACGCCATGTGGATGTCAGCGCCAATTTTACACTGAATTTGCATGGACTCCTCGGGACCAATAAAATCCGGCTGTCCATCAAACGGATCAGTAAAACTCACACCATCCTCAGAAACATGTGCTAGGCGCTCTTTGTGTGCCGTATTGGTGACATGGCGCTCTTTTTCCATCGAAACCACCTTGCCTAGTCCAGAGCCAAGCGACATCACTTGGAACCCGCCACTATCGGTCAAGGCTGGCCCTTGCCAAGGCGCAGGCGCTACACCGTCGGCTCGCTCTGGATTCCATGCCGCCAGCCCACCAGACTTAGCTACTTCCTCTGATTGACGACGCAAATGGTAGCCGTTAGAAAGCATCGCTTGGGCGCCCAGCTTATGTAAATCTTCCGACGACATAAATCGCACATAGCCATGAGTCCCTACGGCCATAAAAGCTGGCGTCTTAATCTCGCCGTGCGCTGTCTTGATAGTGCCCACTCGACCCAAACCATTTGGTAACACTTTCTCAATTACGAATTCCATTCCTATATTATAATAGATTATATGAAGATTTTACAGCTAAACGTTTGGATGGGGAAAGTAGAAGGCAATCTTCGCCGCTTTCTCGAAAATAATGAATTTGATGTGATTTGTATGCAAGAAGTTTTTGCGTCGCAAAGTCGCGAGCAGCACGTATCGCGACTTTGTCTTGATTTATCGCAAATTGTCAAAGCGAGCAAGCTAGAGCATGTTTTCTTTTCGCCCAACTGGAGTTTCGACATAGTAGGTGGTGATTGTATGCTTGGTAATCTTATTCTTAGTCGCATTCCGTTTCAAGAAACTACCTCGGAATTTATCAATGGCGACTATTGTGAGCACGTTATTCTTGGCGCGATGCCATCGAATAATCTTAACATCCAAATCGCCAAGCTCGAAAACGGTTTCACGATTGTAAATCACCATGGCTTTTGGCGCCCAAATCCAATTGGTGATGAAGAAACAGTTAAGGCTTTTACTAAAGTCGGCGAGGCTGTCAAAAATCTTGAAGGCCCAGTCGTGATGTGTGGTGACCTTAATATTATTCATGAATCTCCCGCTATGCGCTCGCTGGATTTTTTGCGCGACCTCACTTACGAAAACCAAATCCCAACTACATTATCTGGCTTAAAATATGACGGACCAGTGCCTTGTGACCATATTCTTATCAATAACCAAGTCAAGGCGGAGAACTTCACGGTTTACCCTGATTTAGTTTCTGACCATTTAGCACTATCAGCTATAGTAGAATTAGCATAAAATAACCTCCCTTTCGGGAGGCGAGTTGGTCGTCTGTTTTTAATCACACTTATTTTCACCATTTTCATACTGCAGTTCGCAACGCAATCTGCTTGCCAGAGCTGCAGTAAACCTTAATAACGCCAGCTCAACTATGATGCCAGCAACATAGGCAAATGTCGCTTGTTTAATAAAGTCGATCATTGACACTCGCCCAATAAAAGCCAAAGTTTCAAACAGTAAGCTGTCAGGGAAACGCGCTACCACCGACGAAATAAATGCGCGCCACTTAAACCCGGAATCATTATCTCCTCCTCGCAACAATTCAACATTTTGTTGTGCAGCGCGAATTCTGGCAAAAATACTGTTATTCGTGATTTGGCTTACCAAGAATCCTGCCACACTAGCCAAGAAGATCCTGCCAGTCGCTCCTTGGACAATATTAAAAGCTTCATTGTCTACGCCGGGGAAATCCGGCAAAATCACCTTGGCGAACAACATGAGTATTGCCACAATTACTGCGAACAGTGAACAGAAGACTGCTACTAAATTTGCCAGTTTCTGCCCATAGATGTTCACGAGCAAATCACCCACAACGTAGCTAATCGGAAATAAGAAAATTCCAGCATCCACTGGTATCCCGCACAAATTCCACACCTTTAAAGCTGCCAAGTTGCTAGCCAAAAGCGTGACGCCGAGTGCGGTACTAAACAATACCAAGATCTTTATTACAGGAAATGACATTTCCTCAGGATCGGCGTATTTATCCCCGATCCCCAAAATGTTTAATAAAAACATAAGCCACCTCTTTCTCAAAGAACGACCAACCCTCTTTTAATTATAGCACACTTATCTTAAAAAGTCAATAGAAGATATAGAGTTTTAGCAAACTACTATTGACAGTGCTAAAAATTAGCGTTATCATAGTCTAATGTTCAAACTGTATAAATATTTAAAACCTTACATTTGGCAGTCTGGTTTACTGCTTCTTGCAATTGCTGTCCAAGTCTGGACCAATCTCCAATTGCCGGCTATGATGGCTAATATTATTAACCACGGAATTGTTGATGGAGATTTAAATTACGTCTGGAGTACTGGCGTAGGCATGATTTGTTTCGCCTTGATTAGCTCTGCTTGTGCTTTCACCGCCAATTTTCTCTCGTCTTGGATTGGGGCTCGCATTACGCGTGATATTCGTCGCGACTTTTTTGTCCACGTGCTCAGTCTTAGCACGTCAGAAATCGACAATTTCTCCACAGCCTCACTTATTACGCGTACAGTTACTGATATTTTCCAGGTGCAGCAGGCTATTGTGATGACACTATCTATGGGGCTACGCGCGCCACTCACATGTGTGCTTGCGATTGGTCAGGCTATCGCAACAGCTCATGATATGACTTGGATTATTGCCTTAGCTGTCGGTGTAATTCTTATCCTTACTGTTGTTATTATGTCTATTGTTATGCCTAAATTCAAGATTATTCAGAAGCTAGCTGACCGCGTTACCTTACTTACACGAGAAAACCTTACTGGCCTGCGTGTTATTCGGGCTTTCAATAACGAAAAGCTGGAAAAACGTAAATTTGATCGCACCAACAAAGAATATTCGCATCTCAATGCCTGGGTAGATGTAATCATGTCATTAGAAAACCCCTTAGTTAGTTTGGTCTTCAACGGAACCACGTTGCTATGTATTTGGATTGGTATTTCATTACTTACGCGCGACTTTGCCTACCTTGGTAATATGATGGCCTTTATGCAGTATGCCGTTCAGGTAGTCATGTCTTTCCTTTTCCTCACGATGCTTTTCGTCGTGCTGCCTCGTGCCAGCGTTTCTGCCAAGCGTGTCAATGAGATCTTCGATACCAAATCAAAGATTGTCTGGAAACCGCAAACTACTGGCAAACCGAGCATTGCCCCGTCAGTAGAGTTTTTGCATGTCGACTTCGCTTATAGTGGTGCTGAAGAAAAGGTCTTGCAAGATATTTCATTTACGGCTCGCGCTGGTGAAACTACAGCCTTCATTGGTTCAACTGGGTCTGGAAAATCCACCTTAATTAACCTAGTGCCACGTTTTTATGAGGCTACGGCCGGAGAAATCAAAATCAACGGCATCAATATTTAAGATTATGCTCAGGCTGATTTGATGCGTCGGATTGGCTATGTTCCGCAACGCGGTGTGCTTTTTGAAGGTACCGTAAAGAGCAATATTCTCTTTGGTGCGCCCGAAGCCAGCGAAGATCAGTTACATTTAGCAGCTCGTGTTTCGCAGTCAGCGGAGTTCATTAACAAACTTGACAAAAAATACGACTCGCATATTGCCCAAGGTGGCACCAACGTTTCTGGTGGCCAGCGACAACGCCTCTCAATTGCGCGAGCAATCGCCAAAGACCCCGATATTTACATCTTTGATGACTCTTTCTCGGCTTTAGACATGAAAACAGACGCTAAGCTTCGCCATGACCTCAAACCAATCACCAAAGAAGCCGTTACACTAATCGTGGCACAGCGCATTAGCACCATCAAAGATGCAGAACAAATCATCGTTCTGAACCAAGGTAAAGTTGTAGGCAAAGGTAATCATCTAGAGCTACTAGGCAATTGTAAAGTCTATCGTGAAATTGCTAAATCCCAACTTTCCGACCAAGAGTTTCAGCAGGAAATGGCAAAAAGTGCCAAAAATAGTAACGTAAAGGAGAAAAACCATGCCTAGGGGTGCCCACGCTACCGAAAAACCCAAGAGCCTCAGTCGAGCAGCTAAGTTGTTTATGCGTTCACTCAAGCCTTGGATGATTCCTTTGATTTTCGCTGTTATTCTGGCAATCGCCGCTACGGTTTGCTCGATTTTTGGACCAAACATCCTTGGGCAAATGACTAATTCTGCCATTGAAGACTATCAGACGGCTGTTGCACAAACCGGCGGGCAAATGCCCACACCAGAGCAACTCAATGATGCGCTTAATTGGGGGCGTATTGGCGGATTAGCCTTAACGCTAATTATGTTGTATGCTGCATCGGCCATTCTCAACTACATTCAAGGTGCCATTCTCTCAGTAATTTCCGCGCATTATGCCCGTAAAATGCGCGCCGAGATTATCGCCAAAATTGCAAAATTACCGATTTCATATTTTGACCAGCATCAAATCGGTGATACATTGTCACACATGAGCAACGACGTTGGTACAGTTGCTAATACTCTAGCCAACGTCTTGACGCAAATTATCACAAGCCTTACTACAGTTGTTGGCATTCTAATTATGATGATGACGATTTCGATTTGGCTTTCGGCGATTGCTTTGATTGCAGTGCCACTGTCGTTAATCTTCATTACTCTGATTGCCAAAAAATCACAAGGCTATTTCCGCACGGCACAGTCTACATTTGGCGTTATCAATAGTAATATTGAGGAAGATTTTTCTGGACAGAGTATCATCAAGGCAAATAGTTACGAACAAACCGCAATCGAAAGTTTCTCTAAATCCAACGATAAGCTTTGCGAAATGACTTGGAAGGCAAACTTCCTTTCGGCATTGGCCTTTCCAATCACTAATATGTTTACTAACCTTAGTTATGTTGCCATCTGTGTAGCCGGTGGTAGTTTGGCCATTGATGGGAAATTACTCATTGGTAGTGTGCAGGCTTTCTTGCAATATGTTAGCCAGTTTAACCGGCCAATCACCGAAGTTTCACAGATCGCTTCCAATATTCAACAAACCTTAGCCGCATCAGAGCGTATCTTCAACTTCTTAGATGAGCCTGAGGAATCGCCTGATCTTGACCCAGCACTCGAAGTCAACGATGTTAAGGGTGCGGTTGAGTTCCATCAAGTCAACTTTTCTTACGATAAAACCCGCCCAATTATCCGCGATTTTTCAGTTAAGATTGAACCGGGAATGCAGGTAGCCATTGTGGGGCCAACTGGTGCAGGCAAGACTACAATTATCAATCTTCTGATGCGTTTTTATGATCCAGATACAGGATATATCTCCATTGACGGTACGCCAACCAAAGAGATGAAACGCTCCGATGTTCGCCGGCTATTTGGCATGGTCTTGCAAGATACCTGGCTCTTTTCTGGCACAATCGAGGAAAATTTGCGTTACGGCAAGACTTCGGCTACGCATGACGATATCGTGAGAGCTACAAAGGCCAGCAGTATCCATCATTTCATCGAATCACTTTCCCATGGCTACAACACAGTAATTTCAGAAGATTCCGATAATATTTCTGCTGGTGAGAAGCAATTATTGACTATTGCGCGCGCCATGGTGGCCGACCCACCAATGATGATTCTAGACGAAGCCACATCAAATGTAGATACTCGCACTGAGCAGCTGATTCAAGATGCTTTCGCCAAATTAACCCATGGTCGCACTTCTTTTGTGATTGCTCACCGACTTTCTACTATCCGTGACTCCGATTTGATTCTAGTCATGCGCGATGGTAACATTGTCGAACAAGGTAACCATGAACAACTTCTAGCCGAAAATGGTTTCTATGCTGAGCTTTACAACTCGCAATTTGCCGAGAATGATTAAAAGTCTTTTTATATAAATACACTTTTCCTTGGGCCGCCCAGGGCGCTTGCCCGAGTCTTATGTCCTGCGAAAAGGTATTTTATATGAAAAAATTTGCTATAATCATACTTATGAAAGTGCGAGGTTTTGAAATTGCTAAAGGCTGGGAAGATAAAGATATCCATTTGCCGATTCGTAGCACAGCAGGAGCGGCAGCCTACGATATTGAAGCAGCTGAAGACACGATAATTCCAGTGTTTTGCCCAGGCATTGGCCCTACAGTTATTCCAACTGGCCTCAAAGCCTACTGCCAGCCTGACGAGTATTACATCATCGCCAACCGTAGCTCGGGCGCTAGCAAGGGAATCGTGTTAGCAAATGGCATTGGCATTATTGACCATGATTATTATGGTAGCCCCCAGACTGATGGGCATTTTAGCGTAATTGTATTTAATGTGCTTGACCATGAAATCAAGATTAAAAAAGGCGATCGCATTGCACAGGTGGTTTTTCAGAAGTTCCTAACCGTGGATGATGACGCTGCTACTGGCGAGCGTCAAGGCGGCTTCGGTTCAACGGATAAAATTAAATAGGAGGCCAAAATGGCAAAAGCAAAAATCTATTTTACCAAAAATATCACCCCTGAAGGTCTAGTACGGGCTTTTGATGCGCTCGGTGTAGACCTGCCGGGCAAGGTCGGCGTCAAGATTTCTACTGGCGAAGCTGGGAACAATAACTATCTCAAGCCCGAGCTTATTAAAAATTTGATTGCTAAGGTCAACGGCACAATTGTTGAGTGCAATGTTGCCTACGAAGGCGGTCGCGACCAAACTGAGCGCCACCTTGAAACTGCCCGCGAGCATGGTTTTCTTGACATTGCTGAAGTTGATATTATGGATGCACACGGCGAAATCGAGATCCCAGTAGAAAACCACAAGTGGCTGCCAATTGATATCGTAGGCGAACATATAGATAACTACGAATCTTTTATCAATCTTGCACACTTCAAAGGGCACGAGATGGCTGGCTTTGGCGGTGTTATCAAGAATCAATCCATTGGTTTTGCTTCAGCTAGTGGTAAGGCTTATATTCATACGCTTGGTGCCACCCGTAGTCCTGAGGAGATGATGGCGGGAATTATGGCGGATGTCGAAGGTAGTCTCGCCGCTAAGCAGGATGGTTTTCTCGAGGCCATGGCCGAAACCGCCAAGGCCGTATCTGACCATGTCAACGGCAAGTTTAACGATGGTCGGACCTGCATGGTCTATATTGACGTGCTCAATAATCTTTCAGTCGACTGTGACTGTGCCGCTGCTCCTGAGAAACCATGCATGTCTGATATCGGGATTATGGCTTCGCTCGACCCAGTAGCGCTTGACCAGGCAGCTTTGGATATGGTTAAAAATTCTAATGATACTGGGCGTGAACATTTCATGGAGCGTGTCGCTGGCCAAAATGGCGAACATATCTTGGAGTACGCCACCGAAATTGGCTTTGGTGACCGTGACTACGAGTTAGTGAATCTTGATTAGCGGAAAGTTAGAGCCTATGTTTAGTGAAATTGAGAAAGAATACAAGAAAGGTCTTCCCGACCTTCGTTTCCGCGCCTATTATGTGCGCCTATCAATCCCCCTGATGATTGCTGCTTACCTAGCCAGCAGAGCGTTTAATATCAATAGCTGGCTTACAGCGGCGATTATGGGCGTAATTTTACTAGTGGTCGTCGTTATGTACTTAGCTAAAGACATCCGTAGCCTGAGCAAATATGAAAAAGGCATGAAGCTTCGCAGATGGTTGGCTAATTATAACCAGGCCGACGAAAAACGGCGCCTAGATAGCCTTACAGTTAGTCTGCGCAAGAATAACCTCGACTCGAAAGACGATATAAAGCTTGCGCTGGACCATTTTGAGCAGCGCGTCCCCGCGCCGAGTCGCCCCAGTCTGCTGGAAACTATCCTCTCGGTATCAGTAGCATTGATGTCGATTATAGTGGTGGCTTATGATGAAGAAAACAATATCGTGGATTTTGCCAAGTTTTGGAATCTGCTCTGGTCAACTCTCGGTGTGGCTTTCATCATTCTTGTCCCAGTAGTTGCCGTTGGTGCAGTCGTCCGGAAACTGATTTTCTCCCACACTAAAATTGAAGTAATCTTAGTTGAAGATTTGGCCTATATTTACGTCAATTATGACAAATTTGAAGCTAAGCTTAAATAGCATTGATTCTCATCCCCCCCCCCTCTACATGTCTAATACAGTACTAAGGCAGCGGAGGGGGAAACCGTAGTAGCGGTTAGACGGGCCACCCGACGGGCTCACTACGGAGGCATAGAATGCGAGGTGGTAACCGCTAAGAATAGCAGTACTGTCGTAGCGAGTATATGAGGCGCGTGATGACCACCAGTAGCCGACGAGGCCAGCGTTCCAAGACTTACTATCAGCCGGGTTGAGGTGCCCGCTGCGCACGAAGTAAAGAGGGGCAGGCTTGTTCGGGGAAACCTTGAAGTTACTTCAAGGTTATAAGCGTCTTCTACCCCTGTTGGCATCTCTTCAAAACCCTAAAGTAACTTTAGGGTTCAACCGAACAGACTTCGTGCGCAGCGGGCATGTTTATCCGGGTGGCACTGCTGGCACTTTCAGGCTCGCTGGCGACGTTGGCTACGAGTGGTCGTCGCGGGCGTCCTCTACGCATTGGCAAGGAGGTACTTACCCTTGCGCTTATTTATTGGACTTTCAAGTTTCTGTTGTATCCCCATCGCAAGGACCGTATGAGCGCTGGCATGGTATCCCCCTCCGCTGCCTTAGTACTGTATTAGACATGTAGAGAAAAAAGAAAATAAATGAGCTATTCCGTATATTTGTGTTGGGCGCTAGTCCAGGCCGGAGTGCAAGAGACAGCCGCTTCAAACTTTCCGTCAAAGGCATAACTCTCATTTTTCTCAATAACAATGACATCCCCCTTATAAAATCTTGACTCTACCCCATCTTCCGTGTATATAGTACCATCGCCAGACAAAATATATAGTAATTCTTTACATTCCATGTTTAGCTGAAAACCGCTTTTTGGGCTACGGCTACTGATTTTAATGACGGCAAAGTTTATCTCTTTATCTCGTGATGGATAATCCATACCAGAATACTCATCACCCTGGTAAAAATCAGCGTTCTCTTTCTTTATTAACTCCATCTTGCCTCCTTCATTATAGATAGTATACCAAATTTTCTCCACAAACCCTAAATCCGTGCTATACTAAGGTAAAGCACGAGTGGGAACAAAAAGGGAAAATCGCCTCTGGGCAGGGCACACAATTTAACGGAGAGTGGAGGCCCCGCATGAATAAAAAGTCTGCCGAAGCAGATTCTGTTATGACCGATGTCGATATTGCAGAACTCAGCAAGGCAATCATCAAAAAAGACAATAAAATCGCCGAGCTTGAGCAACGGCTTAGCCGTCTCGAGAAGCGCACCAAGAGCAACGAGCGTTTTGCGCGTACGCTGTCCGAGTGCCTTGGCACTCAAGTGTACGCCATTGATGCAGTCGCTGGTGTTTTGCGCCGTAGTTTGCGCGAAGACGCCGTGGTGCAAGATGAGCTCATGGCTGCTATCAAAGATTACGACAAGCACAAATTTCGTCGCTGGCTGTCTGGTTTTTGCGGAGTTTTGCTCTGGGTTGGTTCGGTAACCTTGGCAGTCTTTGTCGGTGCCTTTGTTTATTGGGTCTTTTCCGGACAATAGTCATCAAACAAATATTATATATGCCACCAGAAGAGTTACAATCCAGGCTCCTTGATCTACAAGACGTAGGCTACCGCGAGTTTCATCTCAAGACCTGCCCACAGGCCAAGCACGTGATTGGTGTACGCGTCCCCGAACAACGCAAGTTGGCCAGGGAAATTATTAAAGGCGATTTTTGGCAATTCCTCGACACGGTTCAACCATATTATTATGAAGAACTTCTTATTACTGGTATCGTCATTACTACTGCGCCCATGGGGCTTACAGAGCGCCTTGATTACACTGCTTGGTTTGTTCCGCAAATTTCCAACTGGGCAGTTTGCGACACTTTTTGTGCTAGCTTCAAACCTAAACCACAAGATTTATCGACGCTTTGGGATTTTATTTTGCAATATCGTTCCAGTATACATGAATATGAGCTCCGTTTTATGTTCGTGATGATACTTGATCATTTCATTCTGAGCGAATATCTACTGCAAATTTTTGCTCTGCTTGATGAGGTAAAATCTGACAAATACTACGTTGAGATGGCTAAAGCTTGGTTAATCGCCGAAATTTTTACCAAATTTCGCGACGCAGCGCTCGATTATCTCCAGCGCGATCAGCTTTCGGTTTTTGCCCATAACAAAGCCATTCAAAAAGCTCGCGAATCTCGTCGTATTAGTGAAACTGACAAACAGCTTCTGCTCTCTATGAAGCTTTAGCCTACTGCCACCCCAGCCATACCAAGATTGCTGGAAGCAAAAGAATCTCCACTACATGAAACAAAATATGCAAAACAAAAATCACTACACCCAGTGCACCCAATTTTTTAAAATTGCGGATACAAAAATGTTTTCCCAGCCAACCGTGGTGATGGGTATGCTTATTGGTTTTGTCAACTTGTTCGGAGGCATCCCCTACCACGGTTTCAGTTGTTTTTTCTACTGTCATAGAGCTAATTCTATCATAATCTTGCTCAAAATGCCACTCGTCTATTGACAAAATAGTAATTCTGTGCTACAATGGTAATAAGAAGGGATGTCATGCGTCTATATTTTTACGGTTTTTTGCTTTTAATCCAGAAATTCATTCTCCGTCGCAATACGGGCAAAGTTTTGTATAACTTTGCCACCCATATGGGTGTGGTTTATATCAAAATGGCACAAATAATTGCCATGCAAAACTACGGCAATATCTTTACCGAGGATGATCGCGTTCAACTTTCCAAGATTTGTGACCATTGCAACCCAATCCCATATCGCAAAATTGCCAAACAAATCGAGCACGAATACGGTAAACCGCTTAGCGAAATCTTTCAGTATATCGACCCAAATCCCATAGGCTCGGCTTCGATTTCCCAAGTACACCGGGCAGTCTTGCTCGATGGTCGCGAGGTGGCGGTCAAGGTAAAACGCCAAGATATCGCCCGGCGCGTCACACACGATACTCGTCAGATCCGCCGTTTTATCCATCGCTTTGGTAAGCTGGCTAAATTCCGCAACTATCTTGGTAGCGACAAAGCCCTCGAGCTCTGGGCGCAGTGGATTGAGCAAGAAACTGACTTTCGGAACGAGTGCCAAAATCTACAAGCTTACCAAGAATTTGCAGATAGTGTTAACGGTAAAATTGCCAACACTATCGCCATCAAGGTCCCCAGACTAGTCCCGGAGCTTTGTACTAACAATATCATTATGATGGAATTTATTACTGCACCCACTATTAACCAGCTTAAACTCACACCGGAGAACAAACAGCGCATTTGCCGCGGCATGAACGACTACGTTCAGCTTTCGTTCTATGCGCTCTTGCATGGCCTCCCTGTGACTTTTCATGGCGACCCGCACGGCGGCAACGTCTATCTTGACGCCGCTGGTAACGTGGGCTTTCTTGATCTTGGCCTGATATTTTCATTCAGCGGCGAAGAAGCAGATTATACGCTCCAACTTTTCCTCAATGCTTACAATGTGCGTACTGACAAACTTGTCGAGCTACTCTTGCAGAACGGCAAATATGTCAACCTCGATCGCGCACAATATCGGGCCGACGTAGAAGCTCAGGCTCGGCGCTTCCGCACCATCCCTACCTCACAATTTTTTGTAGAAATGATGAATCTTTACACCCGTTACAACATTGAACCACCCGAGATCACCTATAAGCTCGGCAAGGCTTTCCTTGCCCTCTACGGCATGAACAATTTTATCGAAAACGTCACCAACACTAAAGAACTTCTCGGCTCGCAGATTGTTGAATACTATCTCACCCGCGCCAGTACCGATGCTACTAATCTTATCACTTCTGGACTCGAAATTTTGCCCGATTTTCTCACTGCCGTCGCCGACAAGGGAATTATTCAAGGTGTCGCCGAACAACTTATCAAACTAGATAGCCTCAAAGACCAATTTTCCGCCACACTTGATCACTGTGACGAAATCCTGAGCTTCTTTAACATGAAGTTTTAACCCATGACTTTTTATAATAATCTCAATTCAGCCATGGATTATTTGGAAGAACATCTTGAGGGTGATTTGGATTATCAGGCTCTTGCTCGCCGTGCTGGTGTTAACTTTGGCACTTTACAACGTTTATTTCCATTGTTTGCTGGAATTTCGCTGGCAGATTACATTCGCCGCCGGCGCCTCACTTTGGCTGGCAAGGATCTCGCTCAAACCGACGCACGCATTGTGGACTTAGCGGCCAGATACGGCTACGATTCTGCTGTAGCTTTTTCACGCGCTTTTCAGAAGTTTCATGGCGTCAAACCGAGCACGGTTAAAAATCATTCCGCCGAACTCAAGTATTATCCCAAGCTCACCTTCTCTGCGCCACAGTTTGAGCCGGAATTAGATTATGAAATCATTAATCTTCCCGCCATGGAGCTCCATGGTTGCAGTATTCTGACCGATAATCAGCATATCAAACACGATGCGCCGCAATTCTACCTCGACATTGAGCGTAAATATCCCGACTTGCCCCATCCCGATTATGGCATGATTTGTTATCTCGCCACGCGGGACTGTTTGGAGAGTTATGAATACTGGGTGCTCTGGGAGCAAGGCCACCCCGATATGAAACCGTATCGCGTCTCGGCTTCGCGCTGGCTCAAAATCCGCATCCCTTCGCAGGAAGCGCGCAACATTCAAGAAATGTCCGACCGTTTCTATGAGAAGTTCTTGCCTACCTGTTGCTATCGTCTCCGGCCCGATCCTGAGTTAGAATATTATCATGACGGCGTCACGGATTTCTTAATCCCAATTTATTAAACCGACTTTTTTAGCATGGCGAAAGTCAGTTATATTTTTCTGCTTGCGCTACGATATTGTCATGCAACGGTTTGAGTATGAGATATTTTTGGGTAGTAATCATATTTTGGCAGACGAGTGGCAAGATTTTCTCGTTGCGGTGCAGTGTTACCTTGGTGGGTTAAGTTCCTGGTCCATCCAGATAACCTTTGAGCACTATATGATACATTACTATCTCATTAGCCCACTCAAGTTGCCATCTAGTTTTCAGCTGGCTGGTTTTATGCTCAAACCGGCTCAAATTCCGCATTTTAGCACCAAGCGTACCGGTTGGCCGGTTATTCATCGGCTTGAGGATAATTGTGCCATTTTTGCTACTCATCTTCAGCGCAAACAGCTTCAGTTGCAGGCGCTAATTATTCACCTTAGCGGTTGGCGTCAGGGGATTATCGGCTATACGAGAGCTCTAGTGGCAAATCCTGCTGGCATTTTACAATCGCGACTTGTCATTGCGCCATCAGCCACTCTACTGAGTGTTGATTTTGAACGAAGCAAAAACTTCACCTACAAGAAAATTCCCAAATATCTCAATCTGGATAAAGTTGCTCCGCTTTTTTGCTCTCGCACAGCCGATAGTTTGCTAGAAGTCGATACTTTTCCTTACGGCAACGCAGAAGCTTGTCTTCAACTGGAGCAATACGATTTTGCGCGCCACTCACTGATTTTAGGTGGTAGTGGCATGGGTAAGTCTAAGTTTATTGCTAGAATTATTCACCAGCTCTATCAAAAGCACCCTGAGGAATATCAGATCGTTGTCATCGACCCGCATGATGCGCTCAAAACCGACCTCGCCCATATTGCTAATCGTATAGTAGTGGATTTTGTTAGCCCGGATAGTAGCATTGATCTATTTGCTGCGCGTACACAAAATCTCAGTGCCAGTGTCGAGCTTACGATTGGTCTCTTTCAATCGCTGATTGCGGATAATTACAACAGCCGTCTCGAACGTGTGTTGCGGTATAGTATCTATCTACTTTCGGTAGCACAAAGTTTTACTTTTGCCACCTTGCGCCAACTTCTGACCGACCTAGAATATCGCCAGCAACTTTTAGCACAACATCGAACCGTTTTGCCCGAAAGCGTTGCGCAATTTTTTCTCACTGATTTTCAAGAACTCAAAACCAAATCTTATAGCGAAGCAATTGCGCCTGTTATCGCTTTTATTGATGAGATGCAAATGGTGCCAACTTTCAATCAAACCTGTCAAACAGTTGGTTTAGAAGGCGCATTACAAGATACTTTTCTTACTATCTTTTCACTAAACCGTCTACAATTTGGTGATAAAGTTGTGCGAACCTTAGCGGGCCTACTAATGCAACAACTTTTTCTCCTAGCTCAAAGCCATACATCAGATAGACATCTTCTGATTATTATCGACGAGGTCGCTGTCGTGGAAAACCCAATTTTGCCACGTTTTCTTTCTGAACTGCGCAAATATGGCGTATCGGTTTTTCTAGCGGGGCAATATTTTGCGCAAATCAGTACTAATCTTCGTCATTCCATTTTCGCTAATACTTCCAATTATTATCTCTTTCGCGTTTCTCGTACAGATGCAAACTTGCTCACCGCAAATCTAGAAATCAAATTGGTCGGTAGTGATGCAATCGAAGACCAGGCTAAACTCTTGTCGGGGCTAAAAAGTAGAGAATGTCTAGCGCAAATTAGTTACGAAGGCAAGAATCTCCCGATTTTTAAGGCTCGCACTACAGACTGTATCATTGCTGATGTCGTCCCGGCCAAGCCAATCCCAAAGATTAGTACCAGTAGTGCCAGTATCACTACGGATGATTCTGATTTTGATTTCGCTTTTGACGACGCCGATATTGGCGATTTTATGCCTAGCATCAGTACTAGCCGCCAAATTATTAACTAAGGAGAACTCATGACAAAAGAAGAAACTCTTATTCTTGCTAATCAAATTTTCCAGGCAATTTTTACCCAAGATAATCCATACAATCTTGACGAACTTAAAGCTCAATTTGCCTCCGACATTCTGCTCCCTACCGCCGTCAAAGATTCCACCACGGGTGAACTCACCTATTCCGCTATGCCTAACGCCAAGAGTTACATTACTGACGCCAATTCAGCCAAGCGCGACAGCACCACTGGATGGCTCCAGCCTCTGCGTCCGGTCAAAGGTATGAAAGACTTACTTCAAGCCTGGCAAGACATTAACTACATTACTACCGAGCGGGTTTATGATAGTGAGAATGTTTCTGCCAGCGATCCAATCTATAATTCGCAGAATGTTCATAATTCCACCAACTGTGGCGGGTGTAAGAATATCATTTTCTGTGACGGTACTTGCGATTCCGAATCTTGCATTGCCTGCCAGCGTAGCGCTGGGCTCAACTTTTGCCTGCGCGTGGACGACTCTAATACTTGTTCTAGTTCTTATCACGTAATTTGCTCCGCCAAAATTAGTAATTCGCTTTTTATCCAGGATGCTAGCAATCTACACGAATGCATCTTCTGTAGTCATCTTTCCGACCAAAAGTACTGTATTTCCAACATGCAATTTGACGAAAAAACTTATTTCCAACTCAAGCCTAAAGTTATCCAGTGGATTTTGCGTCAAAAGACACTATAATATATAGTATGATTTATTCCGTCACTGTCAAACCCGGTTCCAAGAAAGGCCCGTTGATTTTACAATATGACAACCAGCTCACAGTTTACCTTCGCGAGAAACCGATTGACGGCGAAGCGAATCTTGCTCTCATCAAGCAACTGAGTAAGTATTTCGGTGTAGCAAAATCTTGCATCGTCATCAAAGCGGGCGCAAGTAGTCGACAAAAGTTGATTGAAGTAGTACAATAAGGTTAACTGGTAAAAATAGTCATAGAGAGGTGAAAAATATGGCAGAAATTCTAAGCATTAACGGCGCAGAAGTCAAAATCGGTGAGGACGACGGCAAAGTGGTAACTACCCCAATTGCATCTCTGCAATTCGCCAACCCGAAAGTTGGCGACAAAGTCGACGTCTATCGTGACGGCAAAAACTTTATCGTCAAGCGTTCTAGTGGGTCGTCTTGCAGCAGCTCAGACGGTGAACGTTCCATCAATAAGCACGTTTTTGTCTGGATCGGCGCTTTTATGTTTGGTGGCATTGGTGTAGACCGTTTTATGCGTGGTCAAGTTGGATTAGGTGTACTTAAACTCTTACTCTGTAGCATCGGCTGGGTTACGATTGTTGGCGGTTTTATCGGTTGGATTTGGACTTTGATTGACTGGATTATTGCTATTGTTAAGGTTTACGGTGGTGCCTACAGCGATACTGAAAACATCACCTTCGATGAAAACGGCAATTACGCCAACTAATTTCTTGAGGTACAATCTATGGAGGTAGAATTTCGGATTGCCAAACGTGGCGACTTAGAAGACATCATTCATCTCACCAACGAATGTTTTGGTGAACAAACTCCCTTAGCCTATGCCGAGAAAGTTTGGAAGAAATACGAGCATGACCCAAATCAGATTTATCTCAACGGTTATCTAAATGGGCAGCTGGTGGCGCACACCAAAATCACAGTGATACCAACAATTTATGAGGATATGAATACTTACGCCATCCTCAACCATGTCTGCGTAAAGCCAAACATGCGGCGACATCACCTAGGCACAAAGTTGCTCGATGAGACTTTTCGCATTTGTAAGAAATGTGGCGTCAAGACGGTAGAGCTCTGGTCCAAGAACTTCCGCGAAGCGGCACACGCACTGTATAAGAAATATGGCTTCGAGGTAGTCGACGCGAAGTTCTTCTCAAGAGATATCTAAGGCTAAGAAAGGTAAAAAGGGAGGCACGATGAAAATTCATAGTATCTACATCGGCGGGTGGTTCCAACGCACTATGTTGCAACTTTCCGAGGTGTACGACTTTCTCCGTAACGCGGAATCACAACTCAAACTCAACAAAAAGAAACTTGCAGAATTGCGCAAAAATCTGAACATGGGTAGCGTCGAGTATGGCGTTGCTGGTGAAGAGTTTGTTATGTTTACTACTGCTGAACGCTTACGAGTTAAGATTTTTGAAGATGGCTTGATTGTAATTGGCAGTGAGAACGTTAGTGAAGACACTCTCTTTGCTGACATAGAGCAACTCAAAGATTATTATGAGCAAAAGCTTTCTCCAGCTATAAATTACATCTTTAGCCTTGGTGCACCAGTTCCCAAAGAACTTGCTCATATCGAAAACATCTATCCATACTTTGTGGTTTGTGACAACGCTACGCGTGAAGATATTGCTGAGCTTCTTTCCAAAACTGAGCGCCAAAAATATTTTGAGTTTGATAACAAAAGCTATAGTGTTTTGCGTGGCGACAAATATTATTTTATTAACAACAAACGTACCAGTCAGCCAAAGATTGAGCGTTACGTCGAAGAGCAGATTTTTATTCGAGAGTTCAAAGGTCAGCTACATCGCTATCTCAACCTGCACCGTATTATTTGGGAAAAAATTGACCAAGTCAAAGATCGCGCCAAAGTGCGTGGTAGTGATGTTGTTAAATTTTCTACCAAGCTCGAATCTTATGCCAAGACCATTACTTTGATTGATGGACGCATTCGCCAGATGTCCACTTATATTTCCACTCGTGAGCGCATCGCTAAACAAGACAAAGAACTTGAGGAGTTTCTTGCAATTTCCGGTTTTAGATACGAAACCTTGCGCAATACCTTGGAGTATATCAAAGACTTGTGGGATATGACCAAGAACTATGTCCAGTCGGCACAGAAACTGTTTGATGGCATCAAACAAGACGTGACATCGAGCTCGATTAACAGTTTAACTATCGTTACCTCGATGTCGGCCGGCGCTGCTATCCTCGATTTGTTTACCGAATCCGAGCCTAGCTTCACCACCTTTGGCTTTGTCTATTTCTTTATTTTGGCCATCGTTGGCTGGGCTGCTACTAAGATATTGAGCCGTGTCGCCGAGCGTCGCAAGTACGAAATTTCTGATGTCGACATAGATACTAATATTAAATAATTATAAGGAGGAAGATGAAAAAGCTATTTATTAGTTTACTCTGTGGAGCGCTATCTATTGGTGTCATTGGTACATTGAGCAGCCCAGCTTTGGCGCTTGATATTGATGTTAACTGTGACGGGTTGACTGAAGAGGAGTGTTCTAAGACAATCAAAGAACTTAACGAAAAATGGGAAAAGGGCGAACTTGGTAGTACAGCATCCGAAGGTTCCACCAATGAGATGACCAAGACTGAAATTGCTCCCACTTTCTCCACGGAACTCAACGAAAACGAACATTCGGTTACTTTCAAGTTGGGTCACAACCTAATCCTGACTGGTAATAATTTAATCAGTGAAGTTAGCAATAAGTCTGGCTTTATGCTTGCCGCTGGCAATAACCTTTCTCTTCGCACAAATGTCGAATACGGCATCCTGCTAGGAAACACCATCAATTTTGCTGGTGAGACGGTGCGTGACCTCTATATTGCTGGCAACACTGTTACCTTGACCCACGACGCTAAGATTGGTCGCGATGTTTTTGCAGCAACGAACACATTAACTATTGACACCGACATCGCTGGCGACTTGGCCGTGACCGCCGACACCGTCGTGCTTAAAGATATCAAAATCGCTGGCAACCTTAACCTCAGCGTTGCCCATCTCGAAATCGTGGGCAAAGTGGAGGTTGCTGGCGCGTTTGTCTATAATGACAATGCCGATGTTTCTGGTCTTGAGAAGATTAAGGCTAGTAGCACCGAAGCCTATCATGTTGAAGAAATTGACCAAGCTGCACTGATGGTGGCTCGTATCTATGGTAGGATTATGAGTCTTGCGGCACTCTTCTTAATTATGGCGCTAATCTGTGCCTTCTATCCACGTTTGCATGAAAAGCTTGAAACTGAAGCTACGGTTGGGCGCTTCGGCACTAACCTTGCAATTGGCCTTGGTCTTCTAATCGCTGTGCCAATTGTTGCAATTTTCGCCTTCTTCACGTTGGTAGCTGCCCCGCTAGGAATTATTGCGCTCGCTGTCTATTTGATTGCGATATACCTAGCACAAGGCTTTGCGGGTGCTTGGCTTGGGCATGTAATTATCGAAAAGCTTTGCAAAGGTAAGGGTAATATCTTCGTCGAAACCTTGCTCGGTCTTTTCATCCTCTATGTCTGTAGCCTAATCCCGTATCTTGGCATTATTACCGGGTTCCTTGGGCTCCTGCTGGGCCTTGGTCTTATTATGAGTTGCATTAAACCTGTCAAGAAAGTTAAGAAATAATATGCACGAGAGCTGGAAACCATTCCTCGAAGCCGAATTTGCTAAACCTTACTTTGTCGAGCTCAGCAAGTTCTTGCACTCGGCCTACGAGACTAGTAGGGTATTTCCGGCTAAGCCTCAGGTCTTCCGCGCGTTTACCACTGACCTCAATCAGGTCAAGGTGGTGATTCTCGGGCAAGACCCATATCACACGCCTGGTGCAGCACATGGTTTGGCTTTTTCAGTGCCAAATTCTCAGCCCATACCGCCATCTTTGGTGAATATCTACAAAGAGATTGATGCTGAGTACGGTAAGCACGCCAATCCTACGGGTAATCTGGCCGCTTGGCAGCAACAAGGCGTATTATTACTGAATAACGTCCTTACAGTGGAAGCACATAAGGCTGGTTCGCACCGCGGTAAGGGTTGGGAGATTTTTACTGAAGCCACCGTGCACTATCTCAACGAAAAGTGTGATCATTTGGTGTTTATCTTGTGGGGTCGTGATGCTCGTAGCAAGAAACCTCTGATTGATACTAGTAAGCATTTGGTGCTTGAATCCGCCCATCCCTCGCCACTGTCGGCTCATAGTGGGTTCTTTGGCAATGGCCACTTCAAGCAAGCCAACGAATTCTTGACCAGTCACGGCTTGGATGAAATTATTTGGTGACGCCACAAAGCCATCTCTCCTCCGCTGCCTTAGTACTGTATTGGTCATGTAGAGGGCAAAACCACAAAACACTATGTCTATGCTAACTTTCAAATCACTTTTGCTTGCCATAGATGACCATTTCATGCTATAATTTCCGCAAAATTTGCATTTTAACATGCTAGTGATTGTAAAATTCGAAAATTTTTTGTTATACTCGCGCCAATATTAAAATTATTATCCCGAATTGGAGGAAAATGCAGAAGTTTTTACGAATTTTATCAACAGTAATCGTTATTGTGGCAAGTTGTACGTCTAATTTCTCAGCTTATGCGAACGTTGGCGCTGATTGCGACGACGTGCAATTTATTTTCGCGCGTGGCTCAGGTGAAAACCTTAGCGATGCTAGCTACCTCAGCTGGCAGACCGCTATTGAAGAACGCCTACAATCTAGTAATCTCAGATATAGTTTTTATGAACTCGGTAGCGCTTCGCAAGATGGCGCACAATACCCTGCGGTGGCCGTGGCCGGTTCGCTGGGTGGGTTTGGTAACTTGCTTGGTGCCTTCATTAGCGCTGGGCGGAGTTTTGAGTTTGGTAAGTCGGTCTTATCCGGACGCAACGAGCTCAAATCATACCTTAAGCAAGTTTCAAGCGCCTGCCCACGGACCAAATTTGTCCTCGGTGGGTATTCGCAGGGCGCCATGGTGCTATCCGGTATCCTTGACGAAATCAACGCTAGCAGAATTATCTACGTCGCCACTTTTGGCGACCCCAAGCTCTACCTTCCCGAGGGAGCAGGTAAGCGCCCTGACGCCTGTCGTGGCAAGAACCTCTCCAATTATCGCACTTATGTCACTGACTGCCACGCCTACGAAGGTGTCCTTGGTAGTTATCGCCCTTATCAGCCAACAGACTACTTCGATAAACTCGGCACTTGGTGTAACGGCCAGGATATGATGTGCAGTTCTGGCCTTAGTATTGCCGACCACACTTCCTACTCTGACCTTGGTCTTTATCGCAATGCAGCCAGTGCTATCACTAGTAAATTGCGCCAGGCTTTCCCACAGGCCTTCACAAATGTTCCTGTTGAAGAGTCTGAATTTGCTGCACACGATTTGGTAATTTTACTCCACGGTGGTGGCGACATGGATGGCCTTACTCTCGCGCAATACAAACTGGCCGCCGGGCGTCTTGCCAATCAAATTTATAGCCTAGGCGGGCGCGTAGCGCTTTATGTTTACGGTGACAATAACAAGTGGAATCCACGTCAACTCTGCGATTTCTCCTGTTCGGCTGACGAGTTCAATAAACAGCTCGCGCAAATTACGCACCGGATTTCAGCTGTTGATTATTACAACTCAGCCCTCTCTAGCCTGCATCAAGCCATGTCAGAGCTCAACTGGCAAATTGGCGCCACCAAATCAGCCGTCTTGCTTACTAACCAGCCCTATTCTCGAGTTGATTATAACGGGCGCACTGTGGCCGAAGTGGCTGAGCTCAGTCTTAGCATTGACCCAGTAAACATTTACACCTTCACGCAAACTAATAACCTTGACGCCGTACAGCCACTTTCAGTAGCCACTAATGGTAAGGTCTACGACATTGAAAAATATCCAACCGCTATTACTGAAATCTCTGGTCGCCCCATGGCTACTCTCACCCTAGAAAATTACGAAGGAATCGTGGGCGAAGAGTTTACTTTTGACGCTAGCAATAATATTAGCACCGGAGTGCGCTACGACTGGGATTTGGATGCTGATGGGGTTTTCGAACTTCAAACTTCTACACCCGTAGTGCAAAAAATCTATCAGGCTCCACTTTCCGGATATATCCAGGTGCGCGTGATCGACCAAAACAATTATAGCAGTACCATGTCAGCTCGGCTCAAAGTTACAGCCGCTTCTGCTTCCGTCTCTGCGACTATCAATAATATTCGAGTCACAGCGCTTAGTAATACAGAGTATCGCCTTGATTTTGCTACCGATGCCGAACGAGTTCTGGTGGCAATTGGTGATCTACCGGTCGGCCAACTGTTATCTAGCCGGCAGTCCATCACTATTAACGACGTCACGACTCGTACCACAGTTCGGCTAATTCCATATAACTCCATTACTGGTCGTGGTGAAGCTGTTACTGTCGAAATTGGTCCTTATCCAATCACAACTCCCGAAGAAAACTTCCAAACTCCCAGTTCAGCAGCATCCACACCTCCTCAGACCACACAGACACTTATCAAAAAACCTGCCGATTCGACAGCAGTTTTCGTCCCTAAAGCCCCTAATACTGGCGTCAGTCCACATTAATCATCTATGTGAGCTCAAGTGCCAATGGTCACCATATTCACACTTATACACCCCCAATTTTGGTGCGCCATAATCATGCTCAGCCACCAAAGCTGCTGCCTCCGCTTCCTCGCGCGTGGCATAGCAAATCTTTTGTTGCTCACCTACCCAGCATTTGGGCGGATTGACCGCAGAAAACGTCCTCATCTCTCCATTATAGCACACATTATACAAAAAGTCAAGCATTTTCGAGTAGAATAATTTGTGTTATACTAAACATAAGTGTTAATTAGGTGGGAAGGTGAGTAAACTTGCTAAATATCTGAACCGGCATATTATTGGCAATGTTTTTGAGCAGTCGTCGATTCTGCAGGCCTATAATTCTGATCGCTCGATTTTGCAATACACTCCTCGTTTCGTGGCTTTGCCGGAAGTAGCGGACGATGTACGTCGTCTAGTGCGTTTTGCTAATCAGCTCGCTATGCGCAACTTTCGCTTGCCGATTACCGTACGCGGTAGTGGCATGGATAAAACTGGCGCTGCTATTGGTGACGGTATGGTAATTTCCATGGAACGCCTCAATAATATCGAAGAGATAGACGTGCGTGGTCGCTTAGTACGCGTGCAACCTGGCATCACGCTTGGCTCACTCAATTCTGCACTTGCCCTTCATGGCCTCACCTTGCCAATTGCCGCCAATCCACATATGACTATTGGTGGTTTGATTGCTAATTGTCTGGATGATGATTTTTCGAGTCGGCACGGTGGGATTTTTCACTATGTCGAGCAGGCCGAAGTTGTGCTGGCAAGTGGCGACATTATTCAACTTCATCCTTACACTGCGCGTGCGATTGATACTAAAATGCAAACTACCTCGGCCGAGGGTGCGATTTATCGTAAGATTGAGCAGTTGCTCGATCAACATGGTGATACTGTCACCGAACGCACCATGCGACCTTTTGATACTGCTGGCTATGCCAACATCACTCGTGTGCGCCAAGGTCACACGACCAATCTGCTCCCATTGCTGTTCGCTTCACAGGGCACACTCGGGATTATTACGGATGTGATTTTGCGGGTAAATCTCTCCGCTCCTGACCATCGCAGCATGGTGGCTGTGCTCCGCGACACCAAGACTTTACTCCGTGCGCTTGACTTTATCAAGGACCTTGACCCGGCCTTCATTCGGATTTACGACATGCGCATTATCGAAATCGCCACTACGCAGGGCAATCGCCCCGGGCTACTTGAGCAGAGTCCCGATGATGGTTGGCTCATGGAAGTTGGCTTTGATTTTCGCAAAGGCAAGACCGAGCGTAAGTTACAGCAGTGTCTTGGCGTGCTTCCTCCGGGCACATTTGCTGTTTCCGAAACTAAAGACAATACCGTGGATTTTCGCGAATTCTGCACCGCATTACTCAGTTTCCTTAATACTGATAATAATGGCGAGCGGATTGCCGCACTTGACGACGTTTATATCCCCAGTTACAAACTGGCTGATTTTACCCAAGATTTACAAGTGCTAGAAGAAACCCTAGGTATCATTTTACCTCTCTTCGGCTCGTTTGCTACGTCCAATTATTCTGTGCGTCCTGTGATTGATTACACTTCGCTTTCTGGGCGACAGCTGTTGATGAACTTTTTACGTCAGTACTCACGCCTCGTGGTCAAACATGGTGGCTCGCTTACTGGTGGTAGCCCTGAAGGGCGAGTTAAGCTTCTGCCCGGCGCTCAGCCTCTCCCCGAGAACGAGCAAAAACTCTATCACGACATCAAATCCACTTTTGACCCCTATAATATTCTCAATCCTGGCGTCAAACTTAATGTCGACGCCAAGATGGTTTTGCGTCATTTGCGCACCACCTCGCGCCCCGGCCTGATTACGCCATAGCGCGTCTCTGTTTTCTGTGCTATAATCTCTGTATGAAGACTACAACAAAGAACTTATCTGATACCAAGGTGGAGATTAAAGTTACGCTTGACGGCGCCGATCTCCAGACCGCTCGCGAGAAGGCGATTGCAAACTTGGCTGAACATATCAAAATTCAAGGTTTCCGCAAGGGCAAGGCTCCGCTCTCAATGGTTGAGAAAAGTCTCTTGCCTAATGACATTGCCGCCGAAACAATCGATGTTGCTGTGCGTACCACTATGCCTGCTGCTTTCGACCAAGCCAAACTTGCACCAATCGCTATCGAAAAGGTGAATGTAGTTAAATATGTTCCCGACGAGAGCGCCGAGTATACTGCTAGCGCTGATGTTTTGCCTGAGGTGAAGCTTGGCGACTACAAGAAACTCAAGGTCAAGATGGATAAAGCCGAGGCGACGGACGCCGAGATTCAAGAAATTGTCGATAATATTATTGATGCCTATGCCGAGAAAAAGGTTGTCAAAAAAGCTGCCGAGAAAGGTGATGAGGTTATTATTGATTTCGTTGGTAAGAAAGGTGGGGTTGAATTCGCTGGTGGTAGCGCCAAAGACCATCACCTCGTGCTGGGCTCAGGTCAGTTTATTCCAGGCTTTGAAGAGGGAATTATCGGTCACGAGGCGGGTGATAAGTTTGACCTTGAAGTCACTTTCCCTAAAGATTACCCCGAGAAGTCACTTGCCGGTCAACCAGCTGTCTTTGAAACTTTGGTCAAGCAGGTCAATGAGGTAGTCAAACCTAAAGAAGATGCCGAGCTTGCCAAAAAATGTGGTAATTTCCAGAGTATGGACGAGCTCCGCGCCGACATCAAGAAGAATCTTGAGGCACAAAACGAGCACAAAGCTTCCGAGAAATATCGTGATGAGCTAGTGGGCGAGCTAGTCAAAGTTTCCAAAGTGTCCGCTCCAGAGATTTTGATTAATGATCAGTTGCGTTTCATCAAAGACGATATGAACCGCAACGCCACTAGCCATGGTATGACTTTCGAGCAATATCTCGAGCGCGTCGGTCAGACTGCTGAAGATTGGGAGAAGCAGGCGCGCGAACTTGCCGAGGCTCGTGTCAAGGCTTCACTCGTCTTGCAAATTTTGGCTCGTGATGAAAAAATCGAGGCCAGTGAAGAAGAAGTTGAGGCCAAACTCGCTGAACTCAAGGATGTCTATCAGAAATCCAAAGAAGCTTTGGCTAACCTCAAGAAGCCAGAAGTGCGCCAAGACATTAAGAACCGCATTACGATTGATAAAACTCTCGACTTCCTGGTTGCCGCCAACCGGCCACAAGCTACCAAGACCAAAGCTAAGGCCGAAAAGCCTGCTAAGAAAGCCGCGAAGAAATAACTTCGTTTGAAAAATCAGAAAGGAGTCTCCGGTAGGAGGCTCCTTTTGACGCGGTATACTTTTCCAAAAGATCGGCACCCACCGCGGATATACGAGGCAGCGGAGGGAGAAACCGTAGTAGCGGTTATCCGGGCCATCGGACGGGCCGACACCCGTAGCACCAAAGTAGAGGTAGTAACCGCCCAGGCCAGCTGAACCCCAGATATTATCAGCCCCACGCGACGACCACCAGGCGCCGCTGATGCCAGCGACCCTAAAAGTACCAGCAGTATTAGGCAAGTAGATATACCCGCTGCGCACCACAAGGGCACGTAATCGCAACCTCAGATAAAATTCCGAGCTCTAGGTTAAGAAGTTCACTCGATGGCAAAGTAATCGTAATTTTTCGCCGACTAGCCTCGCAACTTGCTTCAAAAGTTTAAGAGGGGAATTTCACGATCTTTTCGCGAGAACCTCCTGTGAGCGGAGGAGTGAGCTCAAGCTACCTTTGACCCATGGACTTGTTATCCATAAACTTATTTTAGCACGAATTCCTCTTGCCTTTTTCTGCGATTTGCGCTATAATCAAGAAAGAGTTTCAGGTGTTCTACATTGCTGTAAACAGGACACCATCAATTATTAAGTTAATCAGGAAGTTTTATTGTGCCAACTATCAATCAGTTGATTCGTAAACCGCGCCAGAAAGCTGCCAAGAAATCCAAGGCTCCGGCGCTCGGTTCCATTGTCAATACGCTTAAGACTAAGCGTTATGAACAGGCCGCCCCACTCAAGCGTGGTGTGTGTCTCAAAGTTACCACCAAGACCCCAAAGAAGCCAAACTCCGCGTTGCGCAAGGTCGCTCGCGTGCGCTTGACTAATGGCCAAGAAGTCTGGGCTTACATCGGTGGTGAAGGTCACAACTTGCAGGAGCACGCTGTCGTGCTAGTGCGCGGTGGTCGTGTGCCAGACCTTCCAGGTGTGCGCTACCACATTGTGCGTGGTACGCTCGACTTGCAAGGTGTACAAGGTCGTAAACAGGGCCGTTCTAAATACGGTGCAAAGAAGGGAGAATAATCTATGTCACGCAAAGTTACAAAATCTCTTCAGCGCAAAGTCACGCCAGATCGCAAGTATCAGTCGGTCTTAGTGCAGCGTTTGATTAATAAGTCCATGTTAGATGGTAAAAAACAAGCCGCTGAGCGCGCCGTATATGCTGCTCTTGAAGGCGCTGCTAAGAAGCTTGGTTCTGAGGATCCAGTAGCCGTGTTTGAGAAGGCTTTGGCCAACATTTCTCCGGACTTTGAAGTTAAGTCTCGCCGTGTTGGTGGTGCAAACTATCAGATTCCATTCCCAATTTCTGGTCACCGCCAGCAACACTTTGCCTTCTCTTGGCTCGTACAGGCTGCGCGTGTCCGCCAGGGTATGCCTTATGCCAAGCGTCTCGAGATGGAAATCGTTGATGCTTACAACGAAACTGGCACTGCCTTCAAGAAGAAGGAAGACTGTCACCGCATGGCCGAGGCCAACCGCGCCTTCGCCCACTTCGCGAGAGCGTAAGTGTAATCTGCAGGCAAAAAGACTCCTTGAGGAGTCTTTTTGCCTCCGCACCCATCTCCCACTCTACATGTCTAATACAGTACTAAGGCAGCGGAGGGGGAAACCGCCCCAGCGAGCGTCCGCGCCACTCGACGGCCAGACAGTAGTAGAATTAAAACTGAGGTTGTAAGCGCTAGGAATAGCAGAGCCATTAGCGTGAATAGACGAACCTCGCGACGACCACCCGTAGCCGACGACGCCAGCGTACCTAAAAGTACCAGCAGTCACGGTCGGGTCAACGAGCCCGCTGCGCACGAAGTATTTGTTATACTTTTTACAACGGCACGATGGGAAATTAAGAATATTCGCTACCGAATTAAATTAATAGACTATCTCTTTTTAGTACGCACAGTCAAAACGGAGCATGCTATCTTGTATGCTCCGTTTGCAGTTTTTGTCATGAACCACTCAATCCAAAAACTGCACCTTTACATTACACGGATTCTCTATGGTGTATTGTTGTACCCAAGGAAATCCTCTTGAAAAATCGGTTGCCAGTGTTGTCTGAAATTCGTTCAATTCTTGCTCGACCGCCGCCCAAGCCAATTTTCGGCTTGCACTTCGTTCGCTGTAGAATTTTCGGTGCTGTTCGCGACTGGGATTCATCCTTACCAGAATAAAAGGCGATGGGCCTCTTGCATGTGCTGATGCCATGATATGGCTAAGTACCATCTCTGGCTTCACATAAATCCCATCTGATACCACCAGGTCTTTCGTGTGCAATGCCTCAGAAAACATAGTCGACAAGAACTGTTCGTATCCGGAGTCTTTCAACACCCCACCATTCTCGATTACGGAACGCCGAATTCTCTCCGCAGCATCAGGATGACGCATTAGATATTCTTCCATAATATCATCAGAAGCGAACAGGATTTTGCTTTCTCTGGGGCAAGCTTCAATAATTTTGCACGACAGAGTAGATTTACCGCTACACGAAGCTCCGCAAACAAGTAAAACCGCAACTTTTGGAACATAGATTGTTTGATTCATTTTTATCATCCTCCCAAGGTACAAGATTTGGGCAAAAATACCGCCCTATACTCCCATTATAGCACACATTGCTGAAAAAATCAATATCAACACGATAAAACCCGATTTCTGCTGTTATTTATGTTGTATTTTTTACAACATTATCCTGATAAATCTTATGCTATAATAAAGATAAATCTAGAACTAGGAGGCAAAAACAAATGGTGAGATTAGCAATCAACGGGTTTGGACGGATTGGACGCTGCGCGTTCAAGATTGCTTTTGAACGGTCCGATGCTGAAATTGTTGCTATCAACAGCCTAGGTGACCCTGCTACATTCGCACACTTGCTCAAATATGATTCGGCTTACGGCGTGTACGACCATGAGGTAAGCTTTGACGACCAGCATATCATCGTCGATGGTAACAAGATTCTTTTTATGTCCGAAGCCGACCCGATCAAATTGCCTTGGGAGAAGCTCGAGATTGATACTGTAATGGAGTGTACGGGTAGGTTTACCAATCCAGCTGATGCTCGTTTACATATCAAGGCTGGTTCCCGCAAAGTGGTGATTTCTGCTCCGGCCAAAGGTTCTGGCGCTAAGACCGTGGTGCTCGGTGTAAACGAGGAGGTCGTGACTGCTGATGACGATATCTTGTCTTGCGCGAGCTGCACTACAAACTGTATCGCGCCTGTGATGAAAGTGATTGAGGATAATTTTGGCATCGAAAAGGCCATGATGACAACTGTGCATTCTTATACCGCTTCGCAAAAGTTGGTCGATGATGCCGCCAAAGATATCCGTGAAGCGCGGGCTGCAGCGGTCAATATCGTGCCTACTACGACCGGTGCATCCAAAGCTGCAGCACTGACCATCCCTAGCCTTGAGGGGCATTTTAATGGGCTTTCCGTGCGCGTGCCAAGCCTAGTGGTGAGTTTAGCAGATATTACTGCGGTACTCAAGCGCGACGTTACCGTAGAAGAGCTCAATGTCGTCTTCGAAAAAGCCTCCGAAGAGCCCTATTACGAGGGTATTCTCGACGTCACTCACGACGAGCTGGTGTCATCAGATTTCCGGGGCAACTCACATTCTGCCATTGTTGACTTGCCGTTGACTGATGTAGTTGGTGGGAACTTAGTCAAGGTGGTTACTTGGTATGACAACGAGTGGGGATACTCTAACCGTTTAGTTGAGCTTTCAGTTGATTTTGGGCGGGAAGTATAACAAAAGGAGGACTTATGCCAGAATATCACATTTATATCGGCGCTGATCACCGCGGTTTTCAGAAAAAAGAAGATTTGCTACCACTCATCCGCGATTGCCATGAAAATGTTATTGTCGAGGATTTGGGTGCTTACGAGCTAGCAGAAAACGATGATTTTAACGATCCAGCTCTTGCCGTCGCCAAAGCGGTGGCGCAAGATGAATATAGTTTTGGTGTGTTGATTTGTGGCTCAGCGCACGGAGTGTGTATGCAGGCCAACCGGTTAAAAGGTGCTCGTGCTATTAATGCTAGCACAGTTGAGAGCGTCAAAGCTGGCCGCGAAGACGATTTTGCCAATATTCTATGTTTGTCTGGTGATGATTTAGATGTGGACACTATGGAAAAGCTTATCAAGACCTTGTGCCACACTCGGCCTAAGTCTGACGCTCGGTATGCTCGCCGCGTAGAGCGCCTCGACGAAGATTGCGTCGATAGCGAGGAGGAATAACCCGTGGCAACCATTGTCCCCACCATCACTACTGATAACCAAACTTTTTTCAACGAAAGTCTGACTAAGTTTAGTCAGTTCTCGAAGCGAATTCAGATTGACGCTTCGGATGGAAGTTTTGCACCAACCACATTGGTGCCGCTTTCTAGCATGAATATTCCTGATGGTGTGAATATCGACCTCCACGTGATGTCGGCTCGGCCATCTGAACACCTGTCCGATATTATTAAGCTTAAGCCACGCCTTTGTATCTTGCATGCCGAGGTGGATGACGATTTGGCTGCAGTATTTGCGAAGCTACGAGAAGCTGGCATCAAGACTGGTCTTGCCCTCATCAAGACCACTTTTCCAGGCCGAGTCTCTAATCTTATCCAAGAGGTCGACCACGTGATGATTTTCGCTGGTGAGCTCGGTAGTCAAGGCGGCACAATCGACATGATGCAGACCGAAAAGGTGCCGCTAGTGCGCAATATCAAACCCGATGTTGAAATCGGTTGGGATGGTGGCGCCAACCTCAGTAATATCCGCGCCTTAGCGCACGCTGGGATTGATGTGATTAATGTTGGCAGTGCAATCACCCAAGCGGCCGATGCTGCCGCAATGTATCAGTCGCTGGTGACCGAAAGCGAAAAGAAAGGCGTGTTGGTTTAGATGGCGCGCATTGTTTCGCTCGGCTCAGCGTTGCAAGATATTTATCTGATTGATCGCGACGATTTTGTAGGTTCAGAAGTAGCTGGGCAGTCGATTTTTGGTCAACTTATGATTGGTACTAAGGTTGATATTGACAAAGTAGCTTTTGAGGTAGGCGGTGGTGGCACTAATGCCGCCGTAAATTTTGCCCGTTCGGGTCACGAAACAATTTTTATGGGGAACTTAGCTCACGATGCTGCCGGTGAGGCCGTGTTGGCCTGCTTGGACGAAGAAAATATCGACAGCAGCTATGTTGAATTTCAGCGTGGGCAAACTGGCTGTTCAGTAGTAATGCTCGATGCCAAGAGCGGTGAGCATACAATTTTGACACATCGTGGGGTGTCTGGCAAGTTTAGCAATCTCTCGGCGCGCGATCTGGAGCTAATTGCCCCAGATTGGCTCTATGTCACCAGTCTGCGCGGCGATATGGATACGCTTCTAACTTTCTTTGAAACCGCGCACGAAATTGGCGCCAAGGTGATGTTTAACCCCGGCGAGCTCGAAATTCAGCAACTACCCAAGCTAATTGGCTTGCTCGATGACGTTGATGTGCTCCTGGTGAATAAACGTGAGGCTGCTAAGATTGTTCCTGGTGTGGTGCTGACCGAGCTTCTGGTGCATTTAGCCGCCTATTGTCAGACCGTAATTATTACCGATGGCGAAATGGGGTCAATTGCTACGGACCACCAAGAGGTTTACCGCCTGGGCGTGTACGAACAGGTAAAAATGCGCGACGCCACTGGTGCCGGCGATGCCTTTGGTGCTGGGTTCCTAGCGGCTTACGCCAACGATTTGCCTCGCGGCGTCAAAGACAGTCATTTTGCCTATGCACTGCAATTCGCCGCTGCCAATGCCGCCAGCGTCGTGCAAAAATACGGCGCCAAGGCTGGGATTTTGGCCAGTGGCGAGAACCTACACCTCATGCCAATTCAAAAAATCACTGATATTACGTTATAAGAAAGGGAATTATGTTAGACGAGAAAATCTTAGCTCAACTTGAAGCCGCCGATATCGAACGCGCCAAGGCTTACGCAAATGATTTGGAACGTGGTCTCAAAATCGTGCGCACTTATCCACAAGGTGTGACAATTTTTGGCTCTGCCCGCTTACCGCAAGACAACAAATATTGCAAAAAAGCTCGCGAACTCGGTCAGCTTCTGGTGCAGAATGGCCATGCCGTGATTACTGGTGGTGGCCCAGGCATCATGGAGGCTGCCAACCAAGGCGCTTTTGAATATGGTGGCCGCAGTATCGGTCTAAATATCACACTCAAACACGAGCAATTTCCTAACCCGTATTTGACTGATACCATTCAATTCCAATATTTCTTTGCTCGCAAGGTGATGTTGGCAATGTCTGGCAAAGTTTACGTTATGTTCCCAGGTGGACTTGGCACCCTAGATGAGCTTTCAGAAATTATCATCTTAATGCAAGAAGGTAAAATGCCCCACATGCCGGTTTTCTTCTATGGTAAGAGCTTTTGGAAACCACTAGGCAAATTTATTCAAAGCAAGATGCTACCACTTGGATTAGTTTCCAAGAACGATCTTAAGATTTATAAGTTGACCGATGATTTGCAAGAGATTGTCAAGGCTGCCAATAAGATTGGCCATCCGCCCATCAAGACTAATTATTATGACGGTTTCACTTCAGCTGCGGGGTTCCAGCAACTTCCAGATGACGAAAAACTCATCAAATAGCCAAAATAGCAATTTTTCCAGATTTTTGCCAAAAAGTCGAGCATATGTTACAAAAGTGCTTGACTTTTTTGATAAGGTGTGCTATAATGAAAGTATAAGCACTGTACAAATCAGCGCTATAGCAACTTGTTTATAAAAAGAATAGGGGGGAAACAATATGGCTTCAATTTTATTAAATCAGTGTAGACCAGAAGCAGTTAGCTACGAGTTCGATAATTTGGAATCAAATATCGAACACGTACTCCACGGAGCTAGCGACTCAGACTATGCCAAGGCTAAAGGGCTTCAGCTGGAGTTCATCAAGGGGTTAGATGTGTTTCATCTCGAGCATAGAGGAAAGGGCGCATATGTGTCCAAGCTCGAGGCTGAGATTAAGCAGTCGGTACTTGCTGGCGACCAGAAATGGAAGGCAGTGCGCGTACAGCCGACAGCACAGGGAATACGTCTATGTTTTATGGACAGCGATACTAAAGAGGTCTGGTGGCTTCGGGCAGATGCTCGGCAAGAGGTTGCGCTGGATGTTATTAACCTGCGCTCTGGCTCGGTATGCCAGTACTGTAGCAACCGACGGAACTGCAAATATCGCTGCCCGCTCATTATTGAACAGCTAGGTGACGATATAGACCGTACGGTCTATATATTTGACAAGCGCAAAACGCTTGTCTATAAAGTTGCGCCATAATAGTCGACTCTCCCGCCAGATATTTCGGCGGGAGTTTTTGTTATTTCTACATGTCTAATACAGTACTAAGGCAGCGGAGGGGGAAACCATGGTAGCGGTCACCCGGGCCATGCGACGGGTTCACACCAGTACCACTAAAGGCGAAGACGTAAGCGCTAGGCGTAGCGACGCCGTCAAAGCGAGTACTAGATCCACGCGACGACCACCAGTAACCAATGCTGCCAGCGTCCCTGAGAGTAGCACCACTAACACCAGGTAGATTCATGTACCCGCTGCGCACGAAGTGGGCAGAAAACATAAACCTGGGTCAGCGGTATAGATTTGTAAAAATGTAACAGGGGTGAAAAAGTTGCAAACATGGGTCAGTGACCCATGTTTAGCTATTTTCTCTTTTTCAGTTTTACTTCGTGCGCAGCGGTAATATTTACTTGCCTGGTAATACTGGTGCTCTGGCGAGCGTTGGTACTGGTGGTATCTACTGGTCGCTACGAGCATACACAACGTCTACGGACGCATACGACCTTGTCGTCAGTGTAAGTGTGAGTCTCCCACACAATAGCCCTCGTTATGGTGGTCGCCCCCTCCGCTGCCTTAGTACTGTATTAGACATGTAGAAGCGTGAGTGGACAACGAGAAAGACTAGTCTTCTCGTTGTCCCGAACCGACGCCATGTCATGTAATGGTAGTTACGTGACATGCAGAACGGGAGGCGATCATAATACTTTAATAAGGTAGAAAGGAATGATATGGATAGAGCGACACTGTTTTACAAAACGCACAAGATGTTTTATGCTCTTTATGAGTTCTGCAAAGCCCACACCGCAATTCCAGTTGCCACTGACACGTTAAACGATTCTTTGCGTCCAAACATAGGAATCTCTAGAAAATAATTGCATTTCGCCCGAATTTCTGCCGGAATCCCATTTACCTCTTCGCCTAAAACCAACACGACTTTTTCAGCATCCAGATGCTCCCCTAAAATCAACTTCCGCGCATCTTCTTCGGGTGACAAGTTATTTTCTAATCCAATAATCTCCCAGCTATCAGCCTTTTGTTGCTCCAGCCAGGCTGGCAAATCATCCACCGCGAGTTGCGACACCATTTCCTCCGCTCCTAGCGCCGCCTTGGCAATCTGGCGATTTAATTTATCGCGCAAATGTGGTAGCAAATTCTTATCATCATATCGCGGCGTGTAGCCCGAGAACATCGCCCACTCTACACCCAGGCCCTCGGCCGTACGCAAAATCGCACCGACATTGTACGCCGAGCGAATATTGTGCAAAACCAGTTGAATTTTCATGAGTATATTATAACACTAAATTAATAGCTAAGCCGTTTAGCGTCATTTGTGTTATAATACAGAACATGGATAGATATGACCCCCTGAAAATTGAACAAAAATGGCAAAGAATTTGGGATGAAACCCAAGCTTTCAAAACCGGACCAATGGATGACGGTAAGCCCAAGAAGTACCTTGCGGAAATGTTTCCGTACCCTTCAGGCGCCGGCCTACATGTGGGGCATGTACGTAACTTCACTATCGTGGATGTTCTGACGCGCTTCTATACTCAGCAAGAAATGAACGTACTACGGCCATTTGGCTACGATACTTTTGGTTTGCCAGCTGAAAACTACGCTATCAAGACCGGTATCTCACCGCAATCCGCCACCGAAACCAACATCGCTAATTTTCGCAAGCAGGCCAAAAAGCTCGGCTATGCCATCGACTGGAGCCGGGAGATTAGTACGAGCGACCCAGAATATTATCGTTGGACACAGTGGTGTTTTCTTCAGCTTTATAAAGCTGGCCTCGCTTATCAAAAAGAGTCATATCAGTGGTGGTGCCCAGTGGACAAGACTGTGTTAGCCAATGAGCAGGTAGAAAATGGCAAGTGTTGGCGTTGCGGTCATGAAGTCGAAAAGAAAAAGATGAAACAGTGGTTTTTCAAGATTACGGCGTATGCCGATGAGCTACTAGAGGATATTGATCATGTAGAATGGCCTGAGCGCATCAAAACCGCGCAAAAGAACTGGATTGGACGGAGCGAAGGTGCGGAGATTAGCTTTGTTGTAGACGGTACAGAAGATACGATTACAGTTTTCACTACCCGTCCTGATACGATTTTTGGTGCTACTTTCTTAGTCTTGGCTCCCGAGCACCCGTTGATTAAGACTTTGGTCAATGATGACACGCGTGCCAAAGTAGAGCAATATTGCGCCGATGCTCTCAAGAAATCCGAAATCGAGCGTCAAGAGAATAAGGAAAAAACCGGTGTCTTTACGGGTAGTTGTGCCCTAAATCCAGCTACTGGCGCCAAAATGCCAATTTGGGTAGCGGACTACGTCTTGATGGGCTACGGCACGGGCGCAATCATGGCGGTGCCAGCACACGACGAACGCGATTTTGAGTTTGCTGAGAAGTTTGACTTGTCAGTGATTGAAGTTGTGGAGAAGCCTGAGAACTCTGATGACAATAGTCGTTGCTACCATGGCGAAGGAGAATTGGTTAATTCTGGTCAATTTAATGGTACGCGCTCTGAAGATGCGCGCGAGCAAGTGGTGGCTTGGTTAGAGCAAATGGGCGTAGGTAAGCCCAAAGTGACTTACAAGATGCGTGACTGGCTGATTTCACGCCAGCGCTACTGGGGCTGTCCAATTCCGATGGCTTATGATAAAGATGGCAATGCTCATCCAATTCCCGAAGACCAGTTGCCCGTGATGCATCCCGAGATCACGGACTATCAACCAGATGATACTGGCCGTTCGCCACTGGCTAAGGCTGAAGATTGGTTGAGAGTCGCGATTGATGGCGAAGAAATGACTCGCGAGACAGATACTTTGGATGGTTATGCTTGCTCGAGTTGGTACCTCTGGCGCTATGTTAGCCCACATGATACCAAAGCCGCATGGGACCAAGAGGCGATCAAATACTGGGCTCCAACTGATATTTATGTTGGTGGCGACCATGCTGTGGCGCACTTGCTTTATGTCCGCTTTTGGTGCAAGTTTTTTGCTGACCAGGGCTATTTGCCGTTCCGCGAGCCAATCAAGAAGCTGCTCTATAATGGTTACATCAACGCCCCCGACGGTAAGAAGATGAGCAAGTCTAAGGGTAACGTGATCGACCCGCTTGAAGTGATTGAAAGCGGTTACGGTGCAGATACTTTGCGTACCTATGAAATGTTTATCGGACCATACGACCAAGATGCTGCTTGGAACACCGAGGCTATCGGTGGCGTCTATCGCTTCCTGAATCGTTGCTGGACGCTAGTGTTTGGCGGTGCTGGAAACGGGCAAGCTTCTCGCTCGGGTTCATCCGGAGGCTCGGCCGCGGGCCCCGAGGAGAAGATTGACCGGCCGCCAGCACCATTAGCATTGCGTCATGCGACAATTAAGAAAGTCACCGAGGATATTCACCGCAATAGCTTTAATACGGCTGTGGCCGCCCTCATGGAATATGTCAACGAGCTTTATAAATCTGGCGCCAGCCATGATGATTTGACTGTGCTTTCCAAGTTGCTCAAACCTTTTGCGCCGCACCTTGCCTCTGAAATGCTAGAGAAACTTGGCGAAGGTGATGTATGGCCTACTTGGGATGAGAAATACCTCGTTGCTGACGAAATCGAAGTTGTAGTGCAGGTGAATGGCAAGTTGCGCGGCAAAATCAAAGTCGCCCCGTCCGACCTCGAAGACGAAGCCAAGCTTAAAGACCTTGCCCTAGCCGATGCTAACGTGCAAAAATTCATCGCCGGCCACGAAATTCGCAAAATTATTGTGCCGAAGGGTGCAAAATTACTCAATATCGTTATCTAACGTTTGACTTTTCGCCTTATCTTCGTCATAATAGGAGTACAGGGATACCTTATGGTATCTCTTGTACCTATAAAGCTAATTACATTTACACCCTTCTTGCGACTTAGGGTAGAAGTAGATTTTCTTTTTGATAGTCTACTTCTGCCCTAAAGGGCTAGAAAGGAGGGATAGGTATGGGGAACACCCGAACATCTAGTGCTAAATACGGAAGTCTTGAAGCCGGTATGGCGGTTTACGATGCAAAAACTGCTCAGCAACAAACCGAACTAAACCAAAGTATCAGCAAGGAGTACTATCGCAACAGATTTTGTGAGCTTGGTCGCAGATTGGCGGCCGCCAATACAGGTCAGATTTTGCGGGTTGAGGATAATTACGCCTTGTGGCTGGAAGGTTACGGCGAGGAGTTTAGCTTTGGTGATGAGGATGACGATGACGAAATTTGTGGCGGAGATAACTTTACTCCAATCTACGAAACCTATAGTTTCACCTCGGAGTCATATACCACCTGTAACTCTAAAGTCAACCAAGCAATTATGCTTCATCAAGCTAACCAGCTTTGTCATGTCCTGCAGGAGGAACGTGCTACTCGTTTAGCAGAGGCTGCTGAGCTGGGATATCCCAGCAATCTGCATTTCTTGCATCGCGATAACGATCCGGGGCCGTCTTGTCAAACTTGGATTATCCAAGACTGTGGCATTCCGCGAATACGGGATTACTATGTTGGTGACCCCGAGAGCAGGGAATTTCACGAGGGTTGGTTGCAACTTTTGCCAGGTGAAGTTATCGTGTCTTGGGAAAAGTCCTGTTTGTCTGGTCCGCATTATTTCCGGTTGGAGACATACATCGACCTTGCGGCCGTCCCCCAAGAGTTGAAATGCATTGCGGAGACTATGCCCTCAACAACATTGGCACATCTGAGTTTAGATAGTTGGATGCCGGCAATCAGCGCCAAACAGCAGAAGTCATTGCGTGGCCTATTCTCTACGGCTCTGATGGAATGTTTAGGGGATTTGCAGGCGCATATCGATTGCGCTTACCGCGATGCCATAGATCCAATTTACGGTAATCCTTCACCGAATATCGCTGGCGGCTGGTTGGCTCTGTTAGGCATTAAGCAGACATATGTCATGGAAGTGCTGGAAGGGGAAGAGTTTGCCGTGGAAGATGTAGAAGATGACATGTAGTTAGCGACAAAGTTTCTAATTTTCACTATTATATTAGTGGGCTTAGGAGCTCCTAAGCTGTGCCAATTCTGGCACAGCTTTTGTCGTTTAACCATTGACAATTTTGCATATCTGTGCTACAATAGAAGTATAAGGGGTCGTAATTAGCCTCCTCTCTTGACGAATTTTGATTTTGGTGCCAAAATGAAGGAGTGCTGGCAAATCTTGCTGCCGCATGCACCTTTTGTAAATAAAGCTAGTTTTTCATGCAAAGGTGCGTCTTTTTCATCAGGAGGTAGAAAATATGATGAAAATTATGAGGTCACTTCTTGTGACGCCTGCGACCTGTGTGGCCGTATTTTGTTTGATGTTGTCATGTAGTATGACAGCTTTTGCGGCGGAGGATGTCAGCGCGCTTGAACCAGATGGTCCAACGGCCAGCGATGGTCGTCCGCTCTATACGGAGGAGACCAGGCCGGATTTTCCGGTCTTTAACTCACTGGTTGGTGAGGAAAACTTTCTCAGTATCACGGGTCCCAACGGCGAAACGGTTACGGATTTTCTGGAGCTACAGATGGGGATGACATATGATGCGGAAATTGCCTACAATAACAACGGTAATCCGCGCGGCGTCAGAACCCATGCTATTGCCACTGAGACAATCGTAAAAGCCGATTTTCCGGAAACCATCACTGATGAACGGACATTAACTGCCACGATTTCGGCTCAGAATAGTCAGCCGTTATCGGTGAGCAGTAGTGTGATTTTGGTTGCGGCTGAACCGATGGCGTTGGAGATTATCCCTGGCTCGGTCCAGATCATTAATAATAATCCAACCAACAACGCCGTTTTAAGCGAATATGACTTCACGCATGACGGCGCCCCAATCGGCACCAATAGCATGATTGGAATCGTCATGTATGGCCCCGAGAATGCTGGAAGTGTGGTTTTTCAATTCCGCACCGTGTCGATTGGGGAAGGAACGATTATCGAAACATCCGCTACGAACTCCGAACGGAATATTGCTATTCCTGCATCCACTACCACTACCAAAGCCTCGACCGAGCCGAAGAATAACGATTGGACCTTGATGGAGACGCTTGGCGTGATTGTCTCTGGCGCTGCGTTAGTAATGATGATAACTTATTTGGTTTGCATCTGTCGTGAAGCCAGAAAACGCCGGTAATCTCAAGTAGCAGCAAAACTTAGTTTTAGGTTATAGCCGCCCCTTTACTTAAGGAGCGGCTATAAATATTGCCATTTTCTCAGTTTTATGTTAAAATCTTTTTTGAAAACAGCCGTTTGTTTTGGTAACTTAGAAAATTGATTACGATGTTTTGTTTACCGAAACTCCGGCAGAAAAAACGGAGGAAAATCTATGAAACAAAAATGGTTAGTAGTATTGACACTGGTAATGATGATACTGTTGGTAAACCCGCTGACCGTCAGCGCAGAGTCATCTGACCTTCCGAAAAACGAGCCGTCCAATGACTCGTCCGACGTAGATGACACTTGGGGAAGCATCAACGACTATGGCTTTGCTAATGACATGATAATTGTCATGTCTCTCCGCGAAGGCATCGACGATGATAATCAAATATCCAGCCAGCTGGACAACCTGCATATCTTGTCGGCATCATTAGAACCGGGGCAATTCTATCGCGTAACTCTGGATTTCATGTGTACCATTGATCAGTCAAATCCGAAAAAGTATGAAGATGTCAATTTACAGATTCGTTTTCCCGCCACGCTGGTCGCAGGCAGTCCTAATGCCATTGGCTTCTCGATTAATGGCAACCAAATCGACACCTGGTATGATACTTTTGGTATCGACTGCAAAGAAAACCTGGACTTGTATTACGTTGAAGATTCAGGGGAGGTAGACTTTATGGATGGCTATTTTGGTGTTCTTTTCAAGGAATCTGTAGACGAGCTGTTTACTTCGGACAAGGGCATGCCGATTAGTCAGATATTTGACGAAGTGATGGACGACTTGGCCGATATCGACGGATATAAAGTCGCCTTCTTCCAGGTGAAATTTACCCTTTATGCGGCTCCGCGTGAGAGTACTATGTATTGCGATGGCGCCCCACTCAACTATTGGGTGGGGCAGAAGCTGATGTCCGTTTATAAAGCCACCCCCGCTCCGGCAGCCGATTATTACACTGCCACTATGGATGCGAATGGTAATGTCCAGATCCTGCATGCAGCAGTGGATGAACCGGAGGACGGTGTGCCTTGGGTCGTCATAGGATGTATAGCTTTGCTTGTTGCGGGGTTAATTATCTTCCTTGGATGTAAAGTTCGCAAAAGCGCTCACGAGCGGGGAATTACCGGTTTTATGAACATCTTCTTAGATTTCATGAGACTGAGTGACGAGTATGACGATGACTAACTGTGGTAATCAATTTTCGCCACCAAAAAAGGCGCCTGCGGGCGCCACTGGAAGGCTGCTTCATCTGAAGCAGCCTTATCTTATTGCAGTACCTTTAGGCGAATCCCTAGCACGCCATATTGCGCTTGCTTTTCTGGCGTATAGAATTCTTCTAGTGACCGAGCGCCAGCGCTTGGCGCTTCTCGTCATTCAGTTGCAGCTCAATGCGCTTGGTGCCGTTTTTGATAAAATCGAAATATTCGGGTTGCAAATTCATCTCATAAGTTTTCATATTCTTATTATAACATGTGTTTTTCTCCACAAAACCTCTTGCGGGTGTCTGGAAAATGTGATAAAATCAGCTATAGAATTTGATATTAAAAAGGAGCATTATGCCTGAACCTAAAAAACAGAGTAGCCCTCGCAAGACTGGCCTCCGTCGGAGCCATCTTCGCCTGAAGCTCGCACGCGCTGTGAACCGCACTTCTCCCGTGAAGGCGTTCGAGACCGCCAAGCAAACCCCAAATGTCAAGGTAAAAACCGTCAAGCCAGCGGCTAAGCAAACCGTCAAAGCTAAGAAGGCAGCCGCCAAAAAGTCTACGACAAAGAAAACCACGACAACCAAAGTTACCAACACTAAAAAATCTAAATAAAAGGAAATAAAATGGCCAGCAATCGGCATCTAGGCAGAATCATTGTTTTACAGAGTTTGTACGAGTACGAATTCCGAAAAAAGGCGGGTGATCCCACCGCGGAAATTGATGTTATCGTTGCAAAAAATATTGAGCCTTATGCCAAAGCCCTAGGTGACACTGAGTTCGTGTACACTTTGGCACGAGACGTCTCTGGACGCTTTGAAGAACTAGATGCCGAATTGCAACCAATGGCCCCAGAGTGGCCAATTTCCACGATTGCCGCGATTGACCGCAATGTTTTGCGGATTGGTTTGCATGAGCTTGAGCGTTCTGCCGAGACCGTACCACCCAAGGTGGCAATCAACGAGGCAGTAGAGCTCGCCAAGGCGTTTGGCTCGGACAATTCATCCAAGTTCATTAACGGCGTCTTAGGTACAGCATACCGCCAAATTTATGATGAAAGTTCAGCTCCGCAAGAGCAGGAGAACCACAATGAAGAAGAAACACAGCCGGAAGCTGCAGCCCCAGAAGTTGCTGGACCAGCCGTCGAAGCACAAACCGGAGGAGAAACGCCCGCCGCAGCCTAGTGCTAAGCAACCGGCATCACATCTAACGGGGCGATCGGCGAAGCAGTCACAAGCCAAAGCGCATCCTCGGCTCAAAGTCCCTGAGGCATTGCCTCTGAAGTCTGAGCGCGAGAAGACCAACGCTTTTTCGCGGCTTACCACTCGCGTCTTTAAAAAACCAGCCATCCAAGAGATTGTGCGCGAACCAACCGCCGGTGGGATTGTTTTTCGCATCACTCGCGACCAAAAGGACATCGAAATCCTCTTGATTCAAGATTCCAAGGGGCGCTGGACTATTCCTAAAGGCCATATCGAACCGGGAGAAACCGCCAAACAGACCGCCATTCGCGAAATTGGCGAAGAATCTGGCCTTTTTCACATCCAAGTATTGACTTGGTTGGGCAAAATCCAGTTTCAATATCGCCGGATTGATAAGCTGGTCTTGATGACCACACAGATTTATCTAGTGCGGGCCATGGATGACGACGAAACCCCCACTAAAGAGCAGTGGATGAAGGGGATTAAGTGGTTTAAATTTAATGATGCAATTGATGCAATTGAATATGAAGATATTGAGAAGTTAATGTTGCTCGCTAAAAATAAAATTCGCCAAGGATTATAAAAGAGAGGTTATATGAATCCAACACAAATCGAAGAATACCAAAGTTTTGCGCGCGAAAAGCTTGGCTTTGAATTTCACGACATTGATTTACTGATTACGGCATTGACGCACCGTAGCTACGTCAATGAGCATAAGGCTAGTGCTAAGGCGCACAATGAACGTCTGGAGTTTTTGGGCGACGCCGTACTTGAACTGGTGTCTTCCGACTTTTTGTATCGCAATTACGACGAGCCTGAGGGTATTATGACTGCTTGGCGTTCGGCTTTAGTGCGCACTGAGAGTATTGGCGCGGCCGGTGAAGAGCTGGGTTATGAGCCATTGGTGCGCCTTTCCAAAGGCGAAAAGCATGGCTCTAGTCGGGCACATGCTGTGATTTTGGCGGACTGTTTTGAAGCAGTGATTGGTGCAATTTATCTTGATCAGGGCTATGATGTCGCGCGCGATTTCATAGCCAAACATATTTTGGTTAAACTCGACCAGATTTTGCGCGACGGTAGCTGGCGTGACCCCAAGTCGTATTTGCAGGAGTTGGCGCAGCACTATGATGGCTCTACGCCACAGTATAAAGTCTTAGGTGAAGATGGTCCTGACCACGATAAGACTTTTACTGTGGGAGTGTATGTAGGTAAGCAACTCAAGGGGCAGGGAAGCGGTCACTCCAAGCAAGAGGCTGAAGGCGCTGCAGCAGCCGAAGGTGTGAAGCTCTATCGCAAGATGCAAGACAAGGACAAAAAATAGAGATTTTAAACACAAAAATTGGCTGCGGTTTCCATAGAATGGTCCCGCAGCCTTTGCTTTTACTATCCCCGTCCCGGCCGAATGCCATAAGTTTCATCATTCACCAGCGGATGGCCATCATCTGTTGTTGCTTCTGAAGGATAAACAACGCTGAGATAGCCCTCGTTCTCTTGGGTTGCTGAAAACCACAAACGGAAATAATTCGGGAAAACGTCACTATTGGACGGAGCCTCAAGTTGTATGTCAACTCCCTTTCTCCAGAACATAAAACATGATAAATCGGTGTTTTTAGTCCTGGTGGCAGCAACGTTCTCCATATCCACATAGTGCAGGACGATGCGGTCCGTGTGGATCTCGCCTTCCCACAGTTTCCAACGCGGGTTTTCTCCCAGTAAAATCTTCGGCAAAGCATCACACAAGGTATTGTGAAGTTCAGTGCTGGCGTAGCTGGGCAAATTGGTGTCTTCCACCCGGAATTCCGGGATGATAGTTCCTAAATCGGGAACAATCAGACCAAACTTTAATGCCTCTGCCGCCATAACAGCTTTGCGTGTAGCGCGTCCGCTGACATTGCGGATTACGTAAAGCTTTCTGGGCTTCTGATAATAAAATTTATTCATCATAACCTCCTGGGGATGTTAATGTTCTATTTGATGAAATTGCGTTTGCGCGATTTTTCACCTCATCATCCCCCTCATACTTCCATTGTAGCACAGAATACATATTTTGTCAATAGTATGAATGCTTTTTGTCCTAATTGTGCAAGCGTATTATATCTTTACTTCGTGCGCAGCGGGGTTGTCGACCCTCCTGGTGTTAGCGGTGGTACCTTTAGGTATGCTGGTATTTACGGTTACTGGTGGTCTTCGCGGACATACTCTAGCTCTACCCACGCATACAACCTTGTAATCACTAGTGGTGTCAATTCATCAAGTGAAGGTGTTCGCTACGTCGGTTTCTCCCTCCGCTGCCTTAGTACTGTATTAGACATGTAGAAGCGTGAGTGGACAACGAGAAAGACTAGTCTTCTCGTTGTCCCAAACCGACGCTGCGTCACGTAACGGTAATTACATATAGAGAGCAAAAACCAGGCTTGTGAGGAAACTGCAAGCGTGATATAATAATCGCATGGGGTATTAGCTCAGTTGGCTAGAGCGCTTCAATGGCATTGAAGAGGTCATGAGTTCGAGTCTCATATACTCCACCAGGATTTGATTTATAAAAAATATCTTTTGTAGTATATTACGGAAGATATTTTTGTTTTGTTATATAATAACCTCATGGACAACCTTAAATCTCAAATTATCGCCTATACCCCACACATCGAGCGAGAAACGTCCGACAAGGCCCTAATTCTGCATTGTATCGAAAATTTTCCCGATGTCATTACACGCAACAACCCTATTTGTCACCTAACCGCATCTTGTTGGATTGTTAATCCAGAACGCACTAAATCTCTGATGCTCTATCACAACATTGAAAAAATCTGGATGTGGCCTGGCGGTCATGCTGATGGTGAGAGTAACTTACTCCAAGTTGCTCTTCGCGAGGCCAGCGAAGAAACTAGTCTTGATGCACATCCAGTAAGTGAGGAGATTTTTAGTCTAGAAGTCTTTCCGGTGCCTCCGCATGTTCATAGAGGTAAATTTGTCAGCGCGCATTTACACCTCAATTGTAGTTTCATCTTAGAAGCCAGCGAGCAAGATTCTTATCAAATCAAACCCGACGAGAACAGTGGTATTCGTTGGATGGCTTTTGACGACATTATCACCGAAATCGACAATAATCGCATGTCGTCACACTTCAGAGGCTTGATTGAAAGAAGTAGGGGATTCTAAGTGAGAAAGGATTTATTTCTCGTTGGCGCCTCCGACTCTATTGGTGTGCCATACACTAGAGATAATGTTGAGCATCGGGGTTTCTTCGAGATGATTGCTGATTATTTTAGAATCAACTACAACGTTGTCGCTGCGAACTGTTTTCATATGTCGACCTATAATGACAATAAGTATATTTCTCAGCTCATCCACCAGGACATTTCTTTGTATAAAATCAAAGTTACACAAAACCAAATGCTAGAGACATGTAAATACTCTGGAGTCTATCCATACATCGAACTTCCTAAAAGCTTCCTCAACCACTACAGCCCTACCGAAGATGATAACGCAATCATTATCAGAAAATATATCGAAAAATATAAAACTATCTTCGTCTATTCCGCTTTTACTAATGATTTGTTAAAATCCTATGGTCTTAGTTTGTTCAAATTGTTGCACCCCGGAAAAATTAAATCCTCACTTAAAATAGCTGATACTGATGTCGTTTTTAGGGAGTTGTGCGACAATATTTCCAGTCTGATAAAACTCAACTCCAACATCGAAATCTATCTTATTGGGCTTTTTGTCCCCACAAAAATCCCATACGTTCGCAAAAACCTTTCAGGGTTCATTGCTCGGGTAAATAAGATCTTTCGCGAGATAGCAGATGATAATGAAAACGTTTACTTTATCGATAACTCTGACTTAGATAAGCGCGACTTCAATAATATCGACTTTCACCCCAACAAAAACGGTCATACTAAAATCTACCGCAACTTCATTGATGTCTACGAAGTTGCGCATAGATAACCGTGCTCTTTCCCCTACATGTCTAATACAGTACTAAGGCAGCGAAGGGGAAAACCAGTGTAGCGGTTATCCGGGCCGCCTGACGGGGACACATCAGTAGTATTAAAGCCGAGGTAGTAAGCGCTAGGGATAGCGGCGCCATCAGCGCGCGTAGACGAGGCCAGCGACGACCACCATAGGCCAGCGCTGCCAGCGAGCCTGAAAGTACCAGCAGTAACGGACAAAGGGATCCACCCGCTGCGCACGAGTTTGTGTAAAATACGCCGTAGCACCAAAAAATCGCCTCAACGTTGGCGACTTTTTGAACATATAAGCTCTCAACTTATCGTTGGCTCGCAGTTAGCCTTATGTTCTTCCGAACTGTCTCTAGTATAGCTCATGCTTAAAAAAATAGCAAGCACTTTTTTGATTTTTATCTTCTTATTGCTTTTTCTGCATGTCTAATACAGTACTAAGGCAGCGGAGGGGGAAACCAGCGTAACGAGCGCTGAGGTGTGACGGGCTAACGACGCCAGCCGCCCGCAAGTCGAGGTCATAAGCGCTTGTAGCGGTAGAGTAAGCACGCGAGGACCACCATACACCTTCTGCGCCAGCGAACCTGAAAGTACCAGCAGCGACAGACAGATAAACATGTCCGCTGCGCACGAACTTGACAAAACTAATAACTGCTGATATTCTAAAACAGAGAAGTTTCTCAACTTTATGGACAGAAGGGAGGGGATTTTATGTCCATGGCAGATTACGATAGTAATAAAGTGAAGTACTTAGCAGCAATACTTGATCTTGGTCAGTCATTCCGCTATAGTCAGTCGATTTTTGAAACAACAGAGTCAAGTCAGCTGATAGTTGCGTTTCAGAAACTGTGTGTTGGAAGCGATAAAATCGAGTTGACATCTCTGGAATATTGTCAGGTTGCTTTTTCGCAACAAGTAGGTCTGGCTGGCGCAATCTGTGTAGCGGCGTGCTACGAACAGCGATTCCAGGCACACTGTAGGGAACTGGCTCAGTTTCAGAGTGAATTGAATGAGGATTTGGCCTGCCCGGCTTATCACGAGGAGGGTTCGCTGTATCCTGATGAACAACGGCTTCGCAGTATGGGCGCGCTCGATTCGCTCTCGAACCAGTGCGAATATCTTCAGACCATGCTTAATCGTTTGGAATGCGAAGTTTCGGGGCAGAAAGAACAGCTTATGAAATTAGCGTGTAGCGACAACGACGAATTGCGGGAAGACTTGTTCATTACAGGTAGCGCTTTTCGGGAAGCTCAGGCTGCCTGTGCTGCCTTAATTTCGCCTCTGAGCTTATCGGAGTTGCTGAGTTATTGTCCGCTTTGCCTAAAGTTTTCAGATGCAATCGTATCTGAAAATATCTATCAATGTCTGTATCGCACCTTAGTGGCCGACATTTATACCAAATATCGGCTGAATGACTATGAAAAAGAGCGCCCGTCGTAATAGCGCTCTTTTTACATCGAGGCTTTACAAGAACAGCAAACTTTGCTATAATTAACTCATCATTAATAAGGAGAAATCATGCTAGCGATTCGTATGCAGCGTAATGGCCGTGTGCACGCCCCCGTGTACCGGATAGTCGTCCAAGAAGCGCAGCGCCACCCGCTTTCGGGTCGTGTTGTAGCCGAGGTCGGCAATTACAACCCCGAAACCAAGAAAGTTGTCTTGGACAAAGAAAAGGTGGAATTCTACCTTTCTCATGGCGCGCAGCCATCTAGCCGGGTAGCCTTCGTCCTTAAGAAGGAAGGCATTAAGATGCCAAAGTGGTATAAAGAAACCCCACAAAAGCAAGCTAAGGCTAAGCATGCTGACAAGTTGCGCAAAAACCAGCCCAAAGAGGAGCCAACTCCAGTCGAAGAAGCTCCTGCGGAAAGCGCAGAATAATCTTTTGCAAAAAGCATCCTTTTGGGTGCTTTTTTTGATGAAAACTTGTCACATTTTTTGCGCTTGTGATATAATTTAATACAACATAACAAAAAATAATCATAACTGGAGACCTTATGGCAACCATTGACCAACAATTTGTAGAATATATCGTAAAAACCCTCGTAAATAATCCAGACAAAGTCGTCGTGGAACGCGAGATTGACGAGCGCGGTGTCTTGTTAAGCCTTAGCGTAGACCCAGAAGATGTTGGTCGGGTGATTGGCAAGCGTGGTGCAACCGCACAGAGTATTCGTACCTTGCTTCGCGTGCTTGGCACTAAAAACGGTGCGCGCTACAATCTCAAAGTCGTGAACACTGATGGTATTGAGGGTGGCGAAGCTCCCGTAGCTAAACCAGCTACCGAAACTCGCGAAGAAGCTGAAACTGCTGGAGAACTACGCGATCAAGAACTGGAAGGCGAGGCCCCAATGGACGGCGGCGAAGCCGAGAACGAATTGGCCGAGAAAACTCGTGCCGAGCTCGCTGATTTGGACGATCTTGATATCTAATTTCGTACTAGTGTTTAAAAATCTCCTCCACTGGGGGAGATTTTATTTATGCTTGCCAAAACCCAACAAAAAGCATTAAAACTATTGACAAAATGTAAGTTCTGTGATAAAATGGAAGTATGGAGTTTGGGTGCGGGAACTCTAGTAAATTTCGAGTTTGTTTAGAACTATCCCCACCCTCAAAAATATACTTTTTGGAGGCTTGTTATGGATAAAATCAAAGGTTTTGTTAAGAAAAATTGGCTTGAAGTGGTTGCCGCGATTGCGATAGTGGTTATCATTGTATGTGTGCTTCATTGGGCTGATAAGATGGACGCAAAACGACCACATTACGGCAAGGATAACCCTAAGGAGACTCAGTACGGTGAGCTGACATTTGCCGACCAGACCAACAACGGTGAAAGATTGCCGCTGTGTATAGAGTTGACTGCTGAAGGCAGAGGTCAATTCGCAGAGAAAACTGAATACAGAATTCGTTTCGAATACCCTGATGGGTTAAAAGCTGAGCTGGAGAACGGACATAGCAACTATGAAATCGATATCCAGTATTCATTTCAGGTGGAAGCCGGTAGCTATGGCTATCTGCGTGTTATGATTTACAGCCGAGAAACACAAAAGATGTATCGAGGCGAAAGCAGTTTTGAGGCGCTGGATGACTTGTGCTTAAAGCATGATATCGCTGCTACACCGAATTTGGGCGAAAAGATGGTGGATGAGCCGATAAAATTTGTCGGTCCGAGCTACCTGGAGTTTACACTCTTTACTTCTGCGACACCCGATGACGGACCTAAGACATCTTCAAATGCGCGGGGAATTACGCAGAATTGGCAAATCGCTGGCGTGGCCCGCATTACATAATGCGGGCCACGCCATTGCTATTGACAATTATAATCTTTATGATATTGTGAAACGTGGGACTATTAAGTCTAAATAATGTACAAATTGAAAGGGGGACTCATGAATGAGTACAAGCACATCAAAACCCGAAGGAGAGAGGATTGTATATCGCAGATTACTTAGTAATTTGGTGCCAGAGGAGTTCGTTATTCCGGAAGAACTGTTCAAGTTGCTGGATGATGCTATCTGCATATTGCAGGCAGAATTGGAATTCAAAAAGATTTTTGAGGCAACCGAGCTTGCGTGGACATGGGGCAACGAGATACACAACGAGACGGCGGATAATGTGGCTGCTGAAGAGGATGAAAAAAATGAGAAAATCGGCGATGCGGCGTTATACTTGGATAGCATCTATTGGGAGATGAATGAGGCTTTTATGGCGGTATCCGAGCGACGCAATCTGGCAAAAGAGGCTATGAAAACTATGGCTAAATGCAGAAAGGAAATAATTGAGAAGATTTCCCGTCAGATCACCGAGAAAACACATGAGAATTTAACAAGTGTTATGGCGGTTTTCGACTATCCTCTGCGTCCTGATATTGCCAGCATGCCAAACTCATTAGCTTATGAGCTGATTGCTTTGCGTAAGGAAGTTTATTGTGAGCCGGCTTGGAGCGTCGAAATAGCGCTAACGTCCGAAAACTCTTATGAACGCATGATTATGGCATATCGATACCAGTTATCCTTTGGGAAACACTTTGCGGACTATTACAAAAGTCTGCAGGAAAAATAATCCGTTTCCGAAACGGATTATGATAGAGCGCAATCTACATCAGCGCTCTATTTTTTTCTGGCTTAATCCACTACCTTCTCCCACTCTACATGTCTGATACAGTACTAAGGCAGCGGAGGGGGACACCACCATAACGAGGGCTGTGGTACGACGGGCTAACGACGCCAGTAGACTGCAAGTAGAGGTCATACGCGTAGGTAGCATCTGAGTAGGTATACGACGACCACCACACACCTTCCGCGCCAGCGTTCCTGAAAGTATCAGTAGTGCTAGGTAAGTTGATCCACCCGCTGCGCACAAAAATCGACAATTTCACCATTGATTTTTAATAGATTTTGCGCTAAAATGGACATAAGAAGTAGTGAGTGATATTTTTGGTATGCGCTGGAAATGGCGAGCCACGCGCACAAATTTGTCACAGTAATCTTCGGCGCTAGAGATTATCAACCACTAAAAAGAGAGGAAACTGTGAGTAAAGTAGCTAAAAGTGCTGCTGATGGTGCCCGGGTATTCTTTACCGAGGGCGACCAGGCACTCCCAATCCCAGATCTGATTGCTCATCAGAAGGATAGCTGGGAAGATTTTATTAAATCGGGTCTTCGCGAGGTGTTTAATGAGCTGAACCCAATCGACGACTATACCGGGCAAAAATTGTCCCTGCGTTTTAAAGACTATTACTTTAAAACTCCGGCGGAAGACGAAAAGACCGCCAAATACAACCTATCTACCTATGCTGCGCCATTGCACGTGCAGGTAGAACTCACTAACAAGGTTACTGGCGAGGTGAAAGAACAGGATATTTACTTTGGTGACTATCCTTGGATGACCGACCGTGCCACTTTCATTATTAACGGCACAGAGCGCGTGGTAGTTTCGCAATTGATTCGCTCGGCTGGTGTATTCTTTACTGCTGACGAAATGAATGGCAAGCGCTATTATGGCGCTAAAGTGATTCCTGGCCGTGGTGCCTGGCTTGAATTTGAGACCACTGCTAGTGGCTGCATTAACGTCAAGATTGACCGCCGCCGCAAAATCCCTGTAACCACCTTCTTGAAGGCTCTAGGGATTGCCAAGGATGAAGAAATCCGTGAGAAATTTGCCGAAGTTGATAATGGCCCTATCAGCTATATCAACGCTACTCTCGAGAAGGACACAGCTACTGGCCAATCTGCCGCCTTGCTTGAGGTTTATCGCCGTTTGCGCCCCGGTGACTTAGCAACCGTTGAGAATGCAAAGTCCATGATTGAGCGCGCCTTCTTTGATTATCGTCGTTATGACTGTTCACGCGTGGGTCGGTTTAAACTGAACCGCCGCTTGGGCTACGATACGCCAAACGATGCCGCGCACCGCACTTTACAGATGAAAGACGTGATTGCGATTATTTCTGAGATTATTCGTCTGAACAATACTCAAGATGCGCCAGATGACATCGACTCGCTCAGTAATCGTCGCGTGAAGTTGGTAGGTGAATTGGTGCAGCGGCAGTTCCGCTTGGGTATGCTTCGTTTGCAACGCAATATTCTTGACCGTATGTCGATGGTCTCACCAGAAGATGTTACTCCATCGCAACTTTTGAACTCTCGCCCAGTAGTAGCCGCAGTCAAAGAATTCTTCTCTAGCTCCCAGCTTTCGCAGTTGATGGACGAAGTCAACGGTTATGCCGAATTGGCTCACAAGCGCCGTCTGTCTTCAATGGGACCTGGCGGTCTTACTCGTGAACGCGCTGGCTTTGACGTGCGCGACGCTCACCCTACTCACTACGGCCGTATCTGTACTGTAGAAACCCCAGAAGGTGGCAACGTGGGTTTGGTGCTCAACTTGGCTACTTATGCTCGTGTTAACGAATATGGCTTTATTGAAGCACCATACCGCGTAGTGAAGAACGGCAAGGTGACTGATGAAGTGGTTTACGTTGACGCTGATACCGAAAACGATATGATTATCGCTGATGCTTCGGTGAAATTGAATGATAAGGGCGAATTTGCAGAAGATTGGGTATCTGCCCGTGTGAAAGGTAGCCCAACTCAAGTAGCGTCAAGCCTAGTGACTCACATCGATGCCGCCCATAAGGAAATTCTCGGTACTTCGGCTAGCTTAATTCCATTCGTGGAGAAAAACCGTGTTGACCGCTCGCTCATGGCCTGCGCCATGCAGAAACAGGCTGTGCCGTTGCTAAAGAATGATGCGCCAACTGTAGGTACTGGTATTGAGCACGTGGTTGCAATGAATACTTCTCAGGTGGTCATTGCTGAAGGTGCCGGTGAAGTAGTAAAAGCTGACGGTGTGAACGTAGTTGTTAAATACAAAGATGGCGAAAAAGAATACAAAGTTGAACACTTTGAGAAAACTAACGACGATCGTTGTTACAACCAACGCGTCAAAGTAGTACGTGGCCAAAAAGTAAAGCAGGGCGACATCTTGATTGAAGGTGCTTCAGTCAATGACGGCGAGTTGGCCCTCGGTAAAGATTTACTGGTAGCTTTCATGCCATGGCGTGGCTACAACATGGACGATGCTATCGTGATTTCTTCACGCTTGGTGGAAGATGACAAACTCACCTCTATCAACATTAAAGATTTCGACGTAGAAGTCCGCGAGACTAAGCTTGGTCCTGAGCAGGTAACCCGTGATATTCCAAACGTTCCTGAGAAGAGTTTGCGCCACTTGGGCGAAGACGGTATCGTGGTGGTTGGTTCCGAAGTGATGCCAGGTGATATCTTGGTAGGTAAGATTACGCCAAAGGGTGAGCAGGAGCTGAGCTCAGAAGAGCGTTTGCTTCGGGCGATCTTTGGTGAAAAAGCCAAAGACGTGCGTGATACTTCAGTTCGTATGAACGGTTCCTCCATGGGTAAAGTAGTTGGCGTGCGGGTTTACACTCGCGAACAAGGCCACGAACTCAAAGCTGGCGTACTGATGCAGATCAAAATCTACGTCGCTGAAATGCGCAAGATTAGCGTGGGTGACAAGATTGCTGGTCGCCACGGTAACAAGGGCGTGGTGAGCCGTATTCTCCCGGTGGAAGACATGCCATTTATGGAAGACGGTACACCAATCGACGTTTTGCTCTCGCCAATGGGCGTGCCAAGCCGTATGAACCTTGGTCAGCTCTTTGAAATTCACCTAGGCATGGCCGCTCGGGCTCTAGGCTATAAAGTAGCCACCCCACCGTTCAACGGCGTAACTGATGAAACTATCTCTGAGCAACTTGAGAAGGCTGGTTTCTCTGCCGATGGCCGTGTGCAACTTTACGATGGCTTGACTGGTGAACCATTCAACGAACGTACTTCGGTTGGCGTGATGCACATGCTCAAGCTCCACCACATGGTGGAAGATAAGATTCACGCTCGTTCGACTGGTCCTTATACCACAGTGACCCAACAACCACTTGGCGGTAAAGCTCAGAACGGTGGTCAGCGCTTTGGAGAAATGGAGGTGTGGGCCCTCGAAGCTTACGGTGCGGCCACGACCTTGCAGGAAATGCTCACGATTAAGTCAGATGATGTCTACGGACGTGCAAAGGCTTATGAGTCTATCATCAAACGTGAACCAATTGAGGGGCCAAAACTCCCAGAAGGTTTCAATGTCTTGGTGAAGGAGTTCCAAGGGCTTGGCCTAAAGGTGGATTTGCTTGACCATGGTGAATCAACTGACGCTGGCGAAGTGATTGAAAAGACTTCCCGCGAAATCGAAAAACAACATGATGATCGTTTGATTTACGCCCAGCACGGCAATCAAAACTTTGAAAATACTTTAGTAGACTTGGATGACGAAGAAGCTAAAGAAATGCTGGATGATGAGGGGATAGAAATAACAGAGGCAGAAGATTTGGACGAGCTTGATGCCAATACTGACCTCGGAGAGGAGTTGTAAAATGGCTTGGATGGACAATTTTATCAGCGCCAACGACTTTGACTCAATTCGCTTGAGTGTTGCCAGTAAAGAAGATATTCTAAACTGGAGCTATGGTGAAGTCTTGAAGCCGGAAACGATTAACTATCGTACCCAAAAACCAGAACGCGACGGTTTGTTCTGTGAACGTATCTTTGGCCCAGTCAAAGATATCAACCCACATGATTCTAAACTCAAGGGCGTGCGCTCACGCGAAGCCGCCGTTGACAAGGAAGGCAACTTGGTGACCAAATCTATCGCTCGTCGTGAGCGTATGGGCCACATCACCCTGGCTGCACCAGTGGCACACATCTGGTTTATGCGCGGTACGCCATCAGCGCTGAGTGTGTTGCTGAACTTGACTGTCAAGAACATTGAGAAAGTGGTTTACTTTGCTTCGTACTTAATTGTCGACGCACAAGACGAAAAAATTGCGCAGACCTTGGCTGACCTTGAAGCCGAGACCACTGCTGCTCGCGAAGCTATTCGTTTGCGTTACGAAGAAATGGCAAAGGACGCTAACGCGAATATCACTGCCTTAGCCGATGAGCAAGCAAAAGAGTCGGAAGCTCTTGAAACCGAATATCTCGCCAAGAAGAGCGCGCTCGAGAAGATGCAGAAGGGTGCAGTGATTAGTGAGCAAGAATACCGTAATCTCCCTGAAGACTATGAAGATTTGATTGAAGTGGAGATGGGTGCTACTGCTATCAAGAAATTGTTGGATGAGATTGATCTCAAGACTATGATTTCTGAGCTCCGTGAAGAAGCTGAAGCTAGTAAAGGCCAGAAGCAAAAGCGCGTGATGAAGCGCCTTAAGGTGCTTGAGGGCATGGAATCCGCTGGCATCAAGCCAGTTGACCTTGTGATGACTGTAGTGCCGGTGATTCCACCAGATCTACGTCCAATGTTGGTCTTGCCTGGTGGTCGCTTTGCAACGTCTGACCTCAATGACCTTTACCGTCGCGTAATTAACCGTAATAACCGTTTGCGCAAGTTGCTCGAGCTCAACGCTCCGGCTGTGATTTGCCACAATGAAATGCGTATGTTGCAAGAGGCGGTGGATGCCCTGATTGACAACTCAGCCGTGCATGGTAGCCGCAGTGCGAGCGCACAAAATGGCCGCCGCAAACTCAAGAGTATCTCTGATCTTCTCAAGGGCAAGCAAGGTCGTTTCCGCCAGAACCTTCTCGGTAAGCGCGTAGACTACTCTGGTCGCTCCGTGATTGTGGTTGGTCCTGAACTAAAATTGAACGAATGTGGTTTGCCAAAGCAAATGGCGCTCGAACTCTTTAAACCATTTGTGATTTCCTGGTTGATTGCTAATGAGCACGCAGCCAACATTCGCTCGGCCACTCGTATGATTGATGCTGGCGAAGCCGTAGTGTGGGATGGTTTGGATGAATGTATCAAGGGCAAATATGTCTTGCTCAACCGTGCTCCATCGCTTCACCGCTTGTCAGTACAAGCCTTCCAGCCAAAGTTGATTGACGGTAAGGCGATTCAGCTACACCCGCTCGTAGCCTCTGGCTTTAACGCTGACTATGATGGTGACCAGATGGCAGTGCACTTGCCGTTGTCTGATGCGGCTCAAGCCGAAGCTGCTGAGTTGATGTCGGCCGGCAAGAACCTCTTGAAACCAGCTGACGGTGCTCCAGTACTTGCGATTTATCAGGACGTGGTGCTCGGTATCTACTACTTGACTTATGACAAGCCAGGGACCGCCACCAAAGAAGTGAAGCCCTTTAGCTCCGTCTATGAAGCTGAGATGGCTTACGATCAGGGCTTGATTGCCTTGCAAACCCCAATCCGCGTGTTCGCTAAGGGAGAAATTCGCAATACCACACTCGGCCGCGTAATCTTCAACGAAGTCCTGCCGAAAGAATATCCATATGATAACGCCGTGCAGACTAGTAAACAGCTCAAGCGTGTGATGGCTGAGATCTTTGATAACTTTGGCCCTGAGGCTATGGTGAAGACCGCCGATGCCGTGAAGAATCTTGCCTTTGAGTATGAAACTATTGCTTCGGTTTCGACCGCAAAGGATGACTACCCAACTTATCCGGAAATCGATGACTTTATCGCGGAAGGCGATGCTAAGACTGCTCTCATTCAAGAGCAGTTTGACCAAGGTTTGGTGACGGAAGATGAACGTTACAACTTAACCGTAGCCAACTGGCGCGATATCGATAAGAAGATTTCCGACTTCCTTAAGAGCAAACTTGCCGATATGGATACCGACATTGCGGTGATGGTGAACTCTGGTGCTCGTGGTAGCATCTCTAACATCAAGCTCGCTTCGGCGGAGATTGGTATCATGGTGGATATCAACAACAACGAAATCGAGCTCCCAGTGAAGTCGAGCTACAAGAAGGGCTTGAACACCCTAGAATCCTTTATCGCCACCCGAGGTGCGCGTCAAGGTCAGGTGTCTACGGCTCTCCGTACCGCCGACTCTGGTTACCTCACTCGTCGCTTGGTAGATGTGGCACAAGACGTCTTTACTACTGAAGAAGAAGAAGCGGCTGATCCAGGTTTTGCCGTCTACAAGAAGGAAAGCGAATACACCGGTATCGGCTTTGCTGCTCGGATTGCTGGTCGCTATACCGCTGAACCAGTACCAGGCTATGTGGATGCTGATCAACTAATTAGCCAGGAAATTGCTAAGCAAATCGAAGATGATGAGAGCATCGACAGCGTGAAGATTCAATCCGTGCTGACGACCACGGCGATTAGTGGTGTGCCACGCAAGGCTTACGGTGTCGATATGTCTACCCGTGAACTCGTGGAAGCCCATCAACCAGTAGGTGTGATTGCTGCCCAGTCTCTCGGTGAACCAGGTACCCAGCTCACGCTCGATACCAAACACGGTTCTGGTGTGGCTGGTTCTGGTGCTATCGCTCGCGGTCTTCCGCGTGTGGAAGAGTTGCTCGAAGCTCGCGCACCAAAAGGTCAGGCTTATACAACGCCAATCGCTGGTGTGGTGGAAGTTTGGGAAGATAATAATAAATACATCACTCAGATTACCCCAGAAGCTGGCGAAACTATCCGCTTTGACTTGGATGGCCGCAAGGCAACCGTGAAAGACGGCGCTAGTGTGCAAGCTGGTGACGTCTTGGCCGACAAGGGCAAAGGCAAAGAGCCACTTATCTCTCCAGTGGATGGTAATGCTCAGCTCACCAAAGATGCTATCGTCGTGGTGGCTAATGCTGGTGGCGCAGTGCGTGTGGAAATCCCAGGCGATGCTGAAATGTTGGTGAAGTCGGGTGACCGTCTTGAAGCTGGTGACCGCTTGACCACTGGTTCCTTGAACCTCCAAGACCTCTTGAAGTACAAGGGCGCCGAAGAAACCGCTCGCTACATTATGAACGACGTTATCTCAGTGTATGCCGCGCAGGGTCACGAAATCTCTGCTAAGCACCTTGAGATTATCGTCCGTCAGATGTTTAGCCGCGTAATGATCGATGAGGCTGGTGATTCCACCTTTGTCTCAGGCGACATCGTTTCGAAGGCCGCGATTATCACGGAGAATCAGCGCCTTGAGGCTGCAGGCAAAGAGCCGGCTACCTACGAGAGTCTACTCCTAGGTATCACCAAGGTTTCGATTTGGTCTGACTCATTCTTGTCAGCTGCGTCCTTCCAGGATACCACCCGCGTCTTGATCAACGCCGCAATTAATGGTCGTGTCGACCACTTGAACGGTCTCAAAGAGAACGTGATTATCGGCCGCAAGATTCCGGTAGGTACGGGCGTGAAGCCGCTCGAAATTACCTTGGCCGAAGACGCTGAGGAAATGGCCGAAACTGCCGATATGGCAAGCGGTCCGTCTGCCGAAGATGTTGCTGAGATGTAACAACGAGAACCAAGTAAAATAAGCAGTTTATAGTGAACTGCTTATTTTTATTTGCAAAACTATAAAAAGGAGATATAATAAACACGCCCTAGCAGTTAAGCTAGGGCTTTTCAATGTTCGGAGTCCATGGCTCAGTCAAGCGATTTAGAACTTTCTAGATAACCAAACTTGTGATATAACGTATTTATGAAATTAGTTACAAAAACTTTACTAGGTGCCGGTCTGGTCTGCGTGCTGATAGCGGTAACAGTCGTGTTGGCTTTGCAAATGATGAACCATCATCAAATTATGAATGCAGAAGTGCCAGTCAATGAGCCGTCCGTGGAGACCTCTACAGAACCCGAGAATGATATTATTACCGTTGGCGGAGTAGTAGATACTGCAATTGATTTGTCTAATCCGCAGGCGTTGGCTACGGAGAGTGCATATATTGCATTGGCTCGGATTGATGCGATCGATGGCACCAATAATTATAGTGAAATTAGCCAACAGTATGTGTTGCCGTATACTTTTGGGCAGATGACAGTGCTGGATAATTATAAAGGGGAACTAACTCTTGGAGAGAAATGTGGATTTTATCGCCTAGGCGGGACATTACCAGCTGAGCAGTATTATGCTGGGGCACTATCGCCCGAGGCTAATGCTAAACGTCAAGCAATGCAGGCCGAAGATGGCGAATCGGACGCAGGGAAATATGTGCGAGATTTGGCAGTTGGCGATATCGAGGTTGAAGCAGGCAAGGCATATCTTGTATATTTAGTGCCGGAGAACTCTTATTATGGTAAACCAGATATTTATGCGATTATTGGTTACCAGGGTTGCTTGCGTGAAGCTCGGCAAAGGGACGGCGTTTGGCAGGTGCTGAATAATTTTACTGGTGAATGGGAAGATTTAGCGGTGATACTAGGCGAGGTATAGCCTCTCTGTATGTCACGTAATTACCACTCCCCCTTTACATGTCTAATACAGTACTAAGGCAGCGGAGGGGGAAACCGAGGTAGCGCTCGTACGGGCCATTCGACGTGTACACTGTGGAGGCATCGAAGCCGAGGCTGTAACCGCTAGGGATAGCAGAGCCATCATAGCGAGTAGATGACGCCAGCGACGACCAGTAGTGCCCAGTGAGGCCAGCGCCCCTAAAAGTACCAGCAGTGATAGCCGGATATACGTGCCCGCTGCGCACGAGGGTGTATAAAAATGTCAAATTGATACACCTAGACCTGGTTTGGAACAGGGGTGATAGAACAAACATAGTGTATAAAAATGACAAATTTATACAGTTTTATATATTAATCAACTATAATAAAAACATGAATAAATCCCAGTTAACAGTTAGTGATGTGAGCAAAAAATTAGGCGTTCCGAAGTATACAATTACTAATTTATGTAGTCGTGGCCTCGTACCACGGGTAAAACGCAGTAATGGTTCTCGTGTTCTCGAACCCTGGCAAGTCGACCTCATCGCTGTTTTGCTTGGCATGAAACAAGCCGGATTTCGCCCCAGAGAAATCCGCCAGTATTCTCGTCTTTTCCGGCAAGGTAAACAGACCGAAAAAGAACGTCTCGCTATGCTTACCACGCGCAAGCGCCAACTCTGGCACGAAATCGAGGCTCGTCAAAAAGCAATTGACTTTATTGAACGGCAAGAAGAAACCGCCCAGAATGACCGTAGTATAGATGAGGCTGAAAATGACGCCTAGTAGTCAAGAAGTCCTAGCTCTCCTTCGGCAGTTATCCATTAATCCAGAGAATACCTCACTCCGACATACGGTTTGCGTGGGTGATGCGGCCGCCGTGATTGCCGAAGCCCTTCAGCAAAAAGGCCAGCCACTTGATGTTGACAAGGTGCGCACCTTGGGCTACCTGCACGATATCGGCCGGCTCGTCGGTCCAGGTAGCAATCATATTATAAATGGTTATAATTTCCTCAAAGCGCAAGGTTTTGCTGACGAATATTGTAATATCTCTTTGGTGCACTCCTACCCCGAAAACAGTCCTGCCTGTGTCCTCAGTACCCCGCCCGACCCGGTGCGCGAAAAGCTAGTGCTTGATTTTCTCCCGCAACATACTTATACTCTTAGCGAGAAAATTGTAATTTTATGCGATTTAATGTGTAAGTATAGCGTAATGACGGTTGACGAGCGCATTGTAGACGTATTAAGTCGCCATGGTACGTGGATAGGTACGCAAAATTGTATTTTGGCAATACGTCGTCTGAAATCCGAAATTGACGCACTCCTAGGCGGTAATGTCTACGATTTGTTTCCGGAAATCAAGGATAATTTGTAGTATAATATACATATGGAAGTTAATCAGGAGACGATTGGGCATTTGGCTAAGCTGTCAAATTTTGCGCTCAGTCCAGAGCAAAGCGTGGCCCTCGAAGGGGATCTCAATAGTATTATAAGTTATATTTCGCAACTTGACGAGCTTGACACTGATGGCGTTGAGCCAACTTATCAAGTTTTTGAAATGGAGAATGTCTGGCGGCCTGACGAAATTCAGCCCCAGGAGGCCGACCGCGAGCAACTTTTGGCACTCACCAAAGAAGTTCGTGATTATCAAATCAAAGTGCCAAAGGTGTTATAAAATATGAAAACTGCGAGTAAAGAAGTTAGTGCGGTGAGTCTGGTGCAAGAGGCCCTGGAGAAGGCACATCGCTATCAAGACGATTATCGGATTTTTACCTGGATTAACGACGCCGCGATTGAGCGCGCCAAAGAGATTGACGCCCGAATTGCGAATGGCGAAGGTGTAGGGTGTTTAGCCGGCGTACCGTTTGCCATCAAGGATAATTTTCTCTGCCCGGCGGGCGAAACCACGGCTTCGGCTTTGATTTTGAACGGTTTTACGAGCCCGGTTACGGCGACTGCCGTCAAGAGACTCGAAGCGGAGGGTGCGATTGTAATTGGCCGCACTAACTTGGATGCTTTTGCTCATGGTTCATCCACTGAGAATTCTTATTATGGTCCCACGAAGAACTCCAAAGATTTAGGGCGCGTAGCAGGCGGAAGCTCAGGTGGTTCAGCTGTCGCGGTAGCACTGGGGATTGTACCGTTTGCTACTGGTACTGATACCGGCGGATCAATTCGCCAGCCAGCTAGTTTTAATGGTGTTTATGGGATCAAGCCGACTTATGGCACGATTAGTCGCTATGGTGTGGTGGCTATGACCTCATCTCTAGATTGTGTGGGCTTTTTTGCTAAAGATGCTGCGGATTTGGATTTGCTCATGCAGGTTTGTGCTGGGCGCGATAGTTATGATATGACCACCCTGCCCGATTATTACGGTCAAGAGCCAGTAAAAGATGGTACTAAGAAAATTGGCATTATCAAGGATTTTGACAACGACGCCGTGGCGCCGGAAATCCGTGACGCATTAAAGCGCAAAGTAGAATTACTACAAAACAAAGGCCACGAGATTATTGAGCTCGAGATGCCGGCTTTGAAATATGCTTTGGCAGCATATTATATCATCACCCCAGCTGAAGTTTCTAGCAACCTTAGTCGTCATGATGGCATCCGCTATGGCTATCGTAGTGAAAAATCCGAGCATCTGGGTGAACTATACGAAAATACTAGAGGCGAAGGGTTCATGCCGGAGAACAAGCGCCGAATTATGATTGGTAATTTTGTGCTAAGCTCTGGATTTTATGATGCATATTACCTCAAGGCAGCTAAGGCGCGCACACTAATAATCAAAGAGTACAACAAAGCCTTTGCGCAGTGTGATTTCATTCTCACGCCAGTTAGTCCAAACCCGGCTTTTAAGCTCGGCGAAAAAGTCAATGACCCAGTAGCGATGTATCTCGAAGACGTAATGTCAGTTTCGCTAAACCTTGCCGGCGTACCTGGTTTAACTATACCTGCCGGGCAGACGGCTGAAGGGTTAGATTTGGGCTTACAATTGGTAGGTCCGCGTCGCAGTGATCAAGGTTTAATTAAATTTGCCACAGAAATGGAGGAGGCATAATATGAGTTCACCTATTGTATTTTTGGTAATTGCAATCGTGGCTGTGGGGATTTTAGCTCTCCTCGCCATGACACTTACCGGTCGTCATAGTCACGCTTTTGATGTGGAAGAATATCAGACCCGTTGGCTCAAGATTGAGAACGGTCTGGTGCGCGACGATCCCCGTACTTACGAAATGTCGGTTATCGCCGCAGATAAGTTGCTTGACCGTGCCCTGAATGAGCTCGGTTTGCCAGGGAAAACCATGGGTGAGCGTCTCAAACGCGTCACTGATCGCTTTGAGAAGCCTAATGCGGTTTGGGCAGCGCATAAGATGCGTAACCAAATTGCGCACGACGATGATTTCGAAGTAGACTATGGTCAGGTCAGCCGTGCTTTGGCTGCCTTCCGTCAAGCACTCAAAGATTTGGGGGCTATCTGATGACAAAATATATTCCCACTATTGGTATTGAATGCCACGTGCAACTCTGTACTAAGACCAAACTTTTCTCCGAAGTTGATAACGATGCTCGCGGCAAAGAGCCTAATTCTTGCGTTTCGCCAGTGGATTATGGTCTGCCGGGCGTGTTGCCTCGGCTCAACCAAGAGGCGATTCCATTTGCTGTTCGCGCCGGCTTAGCCCTCAACGCTGAAATCAACCTCGAGAGTCGTTTTGATCGCAAGCACTACTATTATCCCGATTTGCCCAAAGGCTATCAGATTACCCAGCTCTTTCACCCCATCATCGGTGCAGGCTATGTTGTTTTGCCTGATGGCACTCAGGTACGCATTGAACACGCCCACCTCGAAGAAGATGCTGGTAAATCCACGCACGAGAGTAGCTATAGCTTGATTGATCTCAACCGTGCTGGTACCCCACTGATTGAAATTGTTTCTATGCCAGATATCCATAGCGCCGAGCACGCGCGCGATTACACTAAGGAACTTTGGCGAGTGATGACTTATGCTGGCGTCACTTTTGGCGATCTTTATAATGGCAACATGCGCTTTGATGTTAATATTAGTATTGCCCCGGAAGATAGCGACAAGCTCGGTACCAAGACCGAAATTAAAAATCTCAACTCCTTCCGTAGCGTCGAGCGGGTGGTAGCCTACGAAATCAAACGCCAGACCAAGTTGCTCGAACAAGGCGAAACCATCCAACAAGAAACTCGTGGCTGGAATGACGCTACTGGTGAAACCACTGGCCAGCGCACCAAGGAAGGCGCGGCTGATTACCGCTATATGCCCGAACCAGATATTCCACCCATCCGCCTTGCGGCTGATATTGTAGAGCAAGAGCGTGCAAATTTGCCCAAGATGCCAGCTTGGTATCGCGAGCATTTTGCTGAGGTTTTGCCACAAGATTTGATTGAAGTTTTGCTTGACTATCCGCAACTAATGCAAAAACTCGCCGAGCTAGAAGATAGCAACGCCATCAAAAAAGTTGCCAATTTATTCTCTTCCGTTTTGTTGGCTGAAGAAAACACTAGCCTTTTGAACGATGAATTACCCAGCAAAGCACAACTGTTCGATCTCGTAACCATGAACGCCAAGAACGAGCTTTCCAGTACTGCCACTAAAGAGGTTTTCCTGAAGTTCTTCGATCCCGAGATGCATTACAAAGATACTCGCACAATTGCCAAAGAGCTCGGCGTCGTACAAGAAAACGACCTCGGCGCACTCGAAGCCATTGTTGATACTGTGCTAGCTAAGCCCGAAACTCAGCAAGCTCAGGCCGACTATAAGGCTGGCCAAGAAAAAGTCCTCGGATTCCTCGTGGGGCAGGTGATGAAGGAGTCCAAAGGTAAGGCCAACCCATCCGCCGTACAAGATATCCTAAAAGCAAAGCTTAGAGCGTGAATTATCCCAAGATTGCTCTAGATGGCAATCTTGGCTCTCAAACTGATAACGCTAAAGTTCGTCAAGCCTCCGACTGGTTTAAACATCACGTCACACTTTTTGGTGCGCCCTATACTTTGGATGACGACCAAGTCCGTGCCGCAATTGACACGCATAAAAATACCCTAGTCACAGCTCGCGCTGGTTCCGGTAAAACTCGTGTTATTGTGGCTAAAGTTGCCTATCTCGTGGCGCATGGCTTAGCTAGTCTCGACGAAATTGCGATTTTCATGTTCAACCGTACTGCCGCAGCCGAAGTTAATGAACGTATTGCTGAAGTTAAAGTAAACGGAGTGAGGCTTACTAGCATTTGTCAAGAGAGGCTAAAAGAGCAGTCAGCTAACCGTGGATCTCTTGAAGCAAATGTTGGTAAGCCTCATACTATTACCATCGCTTCCACCTTCCACAAATTTGCTCTCGACCTCGTCAAACTCTCCGGTGAACACCCAGAAATTATTAGTAGCGAAGACCAAGACAGTCTAATACGTGCTCTCGTGCAGTCGACGCTATCTGAGCTCCACCTTAAACTTACACCCAAAGAACAACAAGAAATGCTTGGCATCGTCAATAATTTTATCACCCGTGCCGGTCAATATTACCCCGGATATGCTGGCCTCAAGAACTTGCAACAAAAAGTCTACGTCTATTGCCAAAATTCGCAAAATTCTACTCGCAACGTTCGCTTTCATCAAGTCGCTCTCGAGGTATACCAAAAATACCTCTCTGCCCTGCGTTCACCTCAAATTGATTTTAATCTCCTGATGCATGTTGCTACCGAACTCTTACATAACCCTCAATGTACCAGTAGAGTCAGTCAGCGCATTGCTCCACTTAAATACATTCTTATTGACGAATATCAAGACTTTTCCTATCTCTTTTTTGCCCTGGTTCAGGCCATGCGCGGCCTGGCGCCTTCTGCGCATCTTTTCTGCGTAGGCGACGATTGGCAGGCTATCAACCGTTTTGCTGGTTCTGATGTCAATTATTTTATCAATTTTGCTAATTATTTTCCCGAAAATGCAATCAATATTCCGCTTGCCACCAACTATCGCAGCGACCGACGTATAGTTGAATACGCTAATCATTACATGCTCGTAAATTATAATCCCCAGGCCATCCCCGCCCGCGCTTTCAGCCGTAGGAATGGTAAAATTTATCGGCTCAACCCTAACAAGACGCGTTTTGATTTTAGTGACTTGCGGGAGGATTGCTTAGGTGATGGGCAAATCCTGCTCGCTCTCGGTCGAGCCACATCCGGTAAGATTCCGCCCAACAAAATCCCGCCCGGTGCCGCTCGTCTACTTAAGGCCGTTGTACAAATCATTCGTCGTCACTCCCGCGAACGCATTATGCTTTTACATCGTCATAATTTCACCTCATTTGACAGCATTACGCTAGAGATTTTTCTCCGGGCTCTGCGCCATTTAGTCGTTAGACAGGGAATTATGACCGAAGTAGATTTCAGCCAGCAGGTGCGTTGTATGACCATGCATAGATCCAAAGGTCTTGAATCGGATATTGTAATTTTACTTGAGCTTAATCGTGACATCATTCAAAGTGCTCACCCACATGCTACAATCTTTCAACTTTTTGGCGATACCCATACGGCTGAAATTGCCGACCAGCAGCGTCTTATCTATGTTGCTCTCACTCGTGCCAAGCATCGACTTTATCTCCTCAGCACCGACCAGCCACCAGCTGTCTAGCCGTCTTGACAATATTGCAAATCTGTTGTAGTATGAAAGCGAAGGGTTAAACACCCTAGTATTTTTTGATAGTTAGTTGTCCCTCCTTCAGTTCTTCTAGAGAGTTCTGGGTAGCATTACCACTCAGGGCCCTCTAGAAGAGGAATACAAAGAAGGAGGTAAAGACATGTTTCCATGGTCCAAGATTAAAGAGCTGGAGTCTGACCTTATTGTTAGGGAAGAAGAAATTAAACGTCAGGAGGAAAGACATGCCAAGGAGATTGAAACTCTCAAACAACAACATGCCGAAGAGTGTGAGATAATTCGCACGGAGGTTGATGAACTGAACGAAGCTCTGGGGGCTGCTAACGAGGAGATTAGCGCAATGAGAATTGAGCTTAATCGTTTACGTAGTAACGCTCAAGACCTCGGCACATACCGTTCCTACAACAAACGCTTGCTTCAACCGGTAACTCCTGAAGAAATGGCGAAGGCCTATCCAAGTTTTTCGATTATGGTCACGCCTGCATTCTTTAGGTTGAGAGACGAGTATGGGGTTTCATGGCTAATCGAGCGCGCAGGTAACCTGCGGCGTTACACTGGTTATGTGGCCAATTTATTTAATACCCCAGACTATACTCCCTTGCGTGAGGACTCCTACTTTCGGAAGGCGCTTCCAAATGATGTCAAATCAAATTTTGAAATCGTTTTTGCAGAACAGCGTGAAAGTAAAGTCTTTCGCCTTTGTTCACCATCTACTGCAACTTCAATCGTAGTAACATTCTTGGCCGAGCTGACATCAGGGCTTCAGGCGTGGTGTGATAAGAACAAAGAATCTATTATAACCAACGTCAACAATCAGCGTCATCCCGGCTTACGTCAAATATCTGTTGTCTTACCTTTTCCGGTAGATGCGCCTAGTTTACAGCTTAATCCGGAATTAGACGGTGAGGATTGCACTCTGACAGACTTGGAGCACTGGTGTAAGAACTACGATCATCAGCTGCGTAGCGCCTGTCAGCACATCTATATGCGCGGTATTTTCTTGGATACAGCGAATTTTAGCACCAAACGCGATGAAGACGAGAAGGATACGAAAGATGATGGGGCAGGTGAAGAAAAGTGACTAGCATGCAACAACTAACCGTTAGTTCAAAGGCTTCAGCCCTACTAAGCTGAAGCCACTTTTCTTAAATTCCCCCTACCAAAACCCCAAATTTTATGGTAAAATCAAGAAAAGTTTATTTTTTAATGTCTGCAAAAAGGATAAAAAGGAAACTACCGTATGGCAAGTGAAGTTAAAGACCTATCAAAGTTGCGCAATATCGGCATCATCGCTCATATTGACGCCGGCAAAACTACTACTTCCGAGGCGATTCTTTATCGCACCGGGCTCAAACACAAAATCGACCTCGTGAAAGGCGGCACTGGCGGTGCTACTACCGACTGGATGGAGCAGGAAAAGGAGCGCGGTATCACCATTACTTCCGCTGCCGTCACCGTTTATTGGAAAGATCACAAGATTAACGTCATCGACACTCCGGGCCACATTGACTTTACCGCTGAAGTGGAACGTTCACTTCGTGTGCTCGACGGCGCCGTAGTGGTGTTCGACGGTAAGATGGGTGTAGAGGCTCAGTCTGAGACGGTTTGGCGTCAAGCCACCAAATACGGTGTGCCTCGCATTTGTTTTGTTAACAAAATCAACCAAATCGGTGGTGATTTCTACAAATCTCTTGATAGCATTCACAAGCGCTTGTCCAAGAATGCTGTCGCAATCCACTTGCCAATCGGTTTCGAAAAAGACATTTGTGGCGTAGTTGACCTGATCGACATGAAGGCCTACACCTACAAAGATTACGCCGACCACGAGTTGACCGTGGGCGAAATCCCAGCTGACATGCTCGAGAAGGCTAAGAATGCTCGTAGCATCCTCGTCGAAGAGGCTGTCCAAGCCGATGAAGCCTTGATGGAAAAATTCTTCAACCAAGGCGAAGATGCTATTACCGAAGTTGAGCTCAAAGCCGCTCTGCGCAAGCGTGTGCTCGACGGCGACTTCTTCCTCGTGACTGGTGGTGACGGTCGCGGCGTGATTGTCGAAAAAGTGCTCGACCTTGTCACTGATTACTTGCCAAGCCCACTTGATCGCGACCAAGGCCAGACCGTTGGTATCGATCCTAAGACTGGCAACGAAGTCATACGCAAGGCCAGCGACAGCGAGTCGCTTACCGCTCTTGCTTTCAAGATTGCCACCGACCCATTTGTAGGTAAACTCATCTTCATTCGTGTTTATGCTGGCAAATTGAAGTCCGGCGACACCGTACTCAACGCCACTAAGGGCGACAAAGAGCGTATTGGCCGTATCGTGCGGATGTTTGCCGATAAGCGCGAGGAAATCTCCGAGATTTGTGCTGGCGATATCGCTGCCGTAGTTGGCATGAAAGACGTTACTACTGGTACTACCATTTGTGACCCTGCTCATCCAATCCACCTTGAAGATATCACCTTCCCAGATCCACCTGTTTCTGTGGCAATTGAACCAAAGACTAAATCCGACCAAGAAAAAATGGGCCTCGGTCTCTCTAAGTTGGTAGAAGAGGACCCAACTTTGCGCGTGCATACCGATGAAGAAACTGGCCAAACCATCATTTCTGGTATGGGTGAGCTTCATATCGAAATCGCCATTGACCGTTTGCAAAAAGAACACGGCGTTGAGACTAACACTGGCGCTCCGCAAGTAGCCTATCGCGAAACCATCCGTGGCACTGCAGAAGCTCAAGGTAAGCACGTCAAGCAGTCCGGTGGTAGCGGTCAATATGGTGACGTTTGGGTCAAATTTGAGCCAAACGAACCCGGCAAAGGCTTTGAGTTTATCGACCAAATTAAAGGTGGTGTGGTGCCTCAAGAGTTCCGCAAACCGGTCCAGAAGGGTATTGAAGAAACCCTTGCTGGCGGTGTGATTGCTGGCTATCCAGTAGTCGATGTTAAGGCTACGCTCTACGATGGTAGTTACCACGATGTTGACTCTAACGAGCTCGCCTTCAAACTCGCAGGTAGTCTTGCTACGCGTGAAGGTATTAAAAAGGCCAACCCAGTCTTGCTTGAGCCTGTCATGAAGATCGAAATCACTACCCCAGAAGAATTTATGGGTGACGTGATTGGCGATATCAACTCTCGCCGGGGTCGCATCGACAGTATGGAAGATTTGAGTGGTGGCGCCAAGCTTATCAAGGCGTTCTGTCCGCTTGGCAACCTCTTCGGTTACACGTCTGACTTACGCTCAATGTCGCAAGGTCGTGCTGCCAGCTCCATGGAGCTCTTCGCTTACGAAGAAGTACCACCAAACGTTGCAGCCGATATTATCGAGAAGCGCAATACTAAATAATTGCCACCCAATGTTAAAAACTCCCCGTATTTAAATACGGGGAGTTTTGTATTACGGTTCAATAGGCATGAAGCGCTCGATTGGACTGTTAGACAATAGTTATCTGATATCTCTTCGAAAATGATGTAATAACGTTATGCGTAATACCGAAAAGACCATTAGTAATCTGATAGACAAACAAAATTTGCTTTATTAGCTTGATTGACGCAGATGGTTTTCCGAATACAAAAGCTATGCTCCGCCCGCGCAAGCGCAACGGCATCGAGGAGATTTATTTATCTACTAATACTTCTTCACTTAAGGCAAAATCTTTCCGCAATAATCCCAAAGCCCGCCTCTATTTCTGTGATAAAAGATTTTATCGTGGTGCCATGCTCAAAGGCTATATGGAAATCCTAGAAGACCAAGCCTCTAAAGATATGATTTGGCAATTTGGCGACGTGATGTATTACAAGGGTGGCAAAACCGATCTTGACTATTGTGTGCTCAAGTTTACCGCTATTTCCGCCAGATATTATAGCAATTTCAAATCAGTAGATGTAGAATTATAATTTACCCGAATGTTTAATCTAAAAAGAGAGAAAATTGAGAAAATATATTTTTGACGCTAGCCACCATATCAGCGTTTATGGTTATTGCTGGTCTGCTATGTACGTGTTGATACTCTTCTTGTCATTTACTTTGTATAGAAACAGTAAGCAAGCGATTAAAGAAAACTCAAAATAATCACCCATTCTCGTTTATGTCGTTTTACGATAAAAATATATTGACAAACGATAAATTGTGCCATAAAATGGGGGTAAATCTAACGAAAGGAAGAAATGCCTAAAAAGATACAACAAGATAATACCGCTCATTTTCTACCACGAGTTACTGTAATATTGGCAAAAATTGCAGAAGTTTTGCATTGGTGGCTCGCTGGCGCAGCACTGATTAGCGCAGTAGTGAGTATCATCAGCCCTAGCTTTGTCATAAAATTAGCTCAGAACTTCAATCTGCAGAAAACAGTAAGTCTGTCTTGCTATGGTTATGAAGTCGTGGTCACGAGCCAAGATGGCGGACTTCGTGGTGACGGCATCACTATTTTCCTTATCGGCAGTATCATCGTTCTCTCGCTCATGGCAATGATTTTTCGCAATGTTTATCTCATTCTTAAAACCGCGGACGGTAAAACTTGGTTTACTGAGGGCAATACTCCGTTCCAAAAGAATATCGTGCGCATGTTCCGCGAAATCGGGATTTTCTTTATCGCTATCTCTGTAATGAGCCTAATCTCTGAAATTTTCACCAACATTGCCGAAAACGAACTGAATACTGGGTTTAATTATCTCAACTGTTTCATTGGCTTGGTCTTCCTCTGCATCTCCCAATTCTTTAATTATGGCACGCGCCTCGAAAGGGACCTTGATGGACTCGTCTAACCCCGAAAGCAGCAAAATTGTACTTCGTCTCGACCGTCTCATGGTGGAGCGCCAAATTTCCCTGAACGAGCTAGCAGAAAAAGTAGGTATCACCAATGCCAATCTATCTAAGATAAAAAACAATCATATCACAGCCATGCGCTTTTCTACGCTCGCCGCGCTCTGCGAGATTCTGGATTGCGAAGTGGGAGATTTGATAGAGTATGTAAAGTAGAATATGCTATAATACTCTTATGGATATCTTCCTGGTCATGTTAGGCATCGTTATTGTTGTATTGTTGGTGCTTTTGCTACTACGGAAGCCTGTGGCCAGAATTGATACTTCAAAGCTCGAAGAACGTCTTATCCGCGTAGAAGCTGAGCTGGATAAGCTCGCTCCTAAAATCGAAGGCGAGTTCCGTGAGAATCGCAAAGAAATTTCAGATAATCTTCATAGCATTCAACGTACGGTCGACAACCGTGTAAAGAGCTTGCAAGATGATAATTCCAAGAAACTCGAAGAAATGCGCCAAACCGTCGACGAAAAGTTGCAACAATCAGTTGAAAAACGCTTCAACGAGAGTTTCAAAACTTTTTCCGGTCAGCTTACCCAAGTCTATCAAGGCCTTGGTGAGATGAGGAGTCTTGCTCACGGTGTGGGTGACCTCAAAAAGGTTATGGAAGGCGTCAAGACGCGAGGGATTTACGGCGAAGTCCAACTTGGAAATATCATCTCCGACTGCCTTTCACGTGACCAATATCAAGAGAATATCATTACTAAATCCGGTAGTAGTGACCGCGTTGAGTTTGCCATCAAGATGCCGGGTAGGGAAGAAAAGCTAGTTTTTCTTCCAATTGATTCCAAATTCCCAGTAGAGAATTATGCCCGCTTGCTTAACGCCTACGACCACGGCGACAAGGCTGAAATTGAGCAATTCCGCAAAGCCCTAACTGCCGATGTCAAAGAACAGGCTAGGAAAATTTCCACCAAATATCTCGACCCGCCTGCCACCACCGATTTTGGCGTGATGTTTGTTCCTACCGAGAGTTTGTACGCCGAAATTTTACGCATTCCGGGTTTGTCTGACGAAATTCGCCAAAAATATAACGTTGCGCTAGCCTCGCCCTCTACTTTACCAATGATTTTATCTGGGCTTACTATGGGCTTCCGCAGTGTTGCTATCGAGAAACGTTCTGCCGAAGTTTGGCAAACCCTTGGCGCTGTCAAAACTCAATTCTCTAAGTTTGGCGACCTTTTGGCTGCCACCAAAAAGAAATTGCAAGAAACTGCCAATAAAATCGGCGATGCCGAAACCACCTCGCGCCAAATTGAACGCAAGCTCAAAAATGTTGAAACTTTGCCCGAAACCGAAAGCGTTAATTTAATTGGAAAGATAGAGGTAGAAGATGCTTGAAAAAGTTGCAATTTGGTTCTTATTATTCATATTATATTCCTTTGGCGGTTGGTTAATGGAAGTTGTCATTAGTTTTATTAGCCACAAGAAGTTCATCAATCGCGGCTTTCTAATTGGGCCAATTTGTCCAATCTATGGCACCGGTGCCGTTATTATCTCGCTCTTGTTAAATCGGGCCGAAAGTCCGCTAGCGATTTTCTGTGTCTCCCTGGTATGTGGTGCAGTCTTAGAATATGGTGCTAGCTTTCTCATGGAAAGATTGTTCAACGTACGCTGGTGGGACTACTCTGAAAAAGCAGTAAATATCAATGGTCGCATCTGTATGAGTTCCGTCTTATCGTTTGGCGTTGCTGGAATCTTTACGGTTGAATTTATCACCCCATTTTTTCATAGCCTTTTCTATAATCTATACTCTCCAGTACTACTCTTTATTACTGCTCTCATGTTCGCCTGGTTTATCTTTGATATTATGCTTTCACTTTGGCTCATCTTGGGTGTCCGCGTTACGGTTGGCACGGTTGAACGTGATGCCACTGACGAAATCTCTACACGTGTTCAAGAAATCCTTATGGGCAAAGGCAAGCTCAACCGTCGTCTAGTTAAGGCCTTTCCTAATCAGACCCCTAGCAAGAAAACTCCACGTCGGTCTCGCAAAACCGCTCAGAAATAGCCTAGGAGTGCTATAATATATAATATGTATGACAAATTTACTACTTTTTTGAGCAACAAAAACCGCATTTGTATCATCCAGGCTGAAAACCCCGACGGCGATTCTTTAGGTTCGGCTATCGCTCTCGACTATATCCTGCAAAACACTAAAAACTCGCTCTATTGCCCCGTCGATATTCCTAAGTATTTGCGCTATTTTCCAGACTGGTCACGCGTCACCAACGAGTTTGACTACAAAGCTGACGCATATATTATTGTCGATACGGCCGCTAGCGTCTTGCTATCAAAATTGCTCGAAGATACTGCTATTCGTAATTCGCTTTATGGCAAACCAGTATTAGTGCTCGACCATCACGAGACCAAAGATGATTTAGAATTCCCGCACGAGGCTATCATCGAGCCTCTTCCGGCCTGCACCGAGCTCATCTACAAAATCGCCCAAGACCAAAAGCTAGATACCCCACTCTCCGCCGCCGAAGCAATCTACGCTGGAATTTCTTCAGATACTCTCGGTCTAGTCAGCGCTTCTGTCACAGCCGACACTATGCGCGTCATGGCTGACTTAATTGATCTTGGTGTCAATCCTTCCGAGCTAGAGGAACGCCGGCGCGATTTCATGAAGAAGTCCCCACGGATTCTGGATTACAAAGCTGACTTAATTAAACGCATCGAATATTCTCTCGATAGCCATCTTGCCACTATTCATATTCCGTTTGAGGAAATTCAGCAGTATTCTGACGAATATAACCCTAATGTATTAATTTTGGAAGAGATGCGCCTAGTGGAGGGCGTAATTGTTGCGATTGCGGTCAAAACATATCCTGATGGTAAAGTCACCGGTAAAGTTCGTACCAGCGAGCCTATTGCTGACCAAATTGCAGGTTATTTTGGCGGTGGTGGTCATCCTTTCGCGGCTGGTTTTCGCACTTATGATATTGAATACGCTGATGTCGTAGCTGATGTTATCAAAATCATGCCTCAGTTGCTCGAACAAGTCGCAATCAACAAGGCAGAAACGGAGCAAATCTAATGCCGCGTGCTCTAAGCAAGTTCTATAACTGGCGTACTAGTTTTTGGTATCGTTGGCTACATCGACCAATCCGCATGCACGTTACTATCGACAATAAAGTCAAACAGCCACGCCTCACAGTGGTCTTTTTGCATGGTATTTCGGCTACATCCGAGACTTGGCGCACCACAATTCGCCAATTTTCCGCCAATTCTGATTTTAAAGGAATCCGTATGGTGGCACTCGATTTGCTTGGCTTTGGCAAATCCCTACAGTCGAATTGGCTCGACTACGATTATCTCGACTACGAGAAAGCCCTCGAGTGTAGTCTTAAAAAACTCAAGGTCGCCAGCCCACTAGTATTAGTTGGCCACTCCATGGGCTCACTCATTGCGGCCGATTTTACCGTCAACTATCAAACCGCATTCGATATCGTTGGTTTGATTTTAGTTTCTCCCCCGGTTTTGATGTTGGAAGAACTTGCAAAGTTGCCAGATAAAGTCTACACCAAGTCCTACGGCTCGCTCTATAAGCTCGCCAAAGACGAGCCGGCAATCGAAGTTATGGCAAATTTCATACAGCGCTTCAGTAGTTTCAGCAGTCGCTACATCAAAACTCCCGCGTTTGAACGCTCTATGGATAATATTATCCTGAACTCTCATAACTACAAAACATATATCAAGATTAAAACACCAACTCTTATTATTCATGGTCATTTTGATCCACTAGTGATGCGCTCCAATCTCAAGAAAGTCGCTAGCACTAATCCTAATGTTCGCTTTGTAAGCGTGATTGGGCATCATGATGTTTCGGCACAGAAGCGCACTAAAATACTAATTGAATTAAAGAGAATTATGAGGGAAAATCATGTCTAATTCGCTGCATCTTTACAATACTTTAACGCGCAAGGTTGAAAAATTTACCCCTCTTAATTCAGAAAAAGTCAAAATATATACTTGTGGCCCTACGGTTTATAGTACACCTCATATCGGTAACTTTGCCGCTTATATCTATTGGGATTTACTTATTCGCACCCTCAAAATAAACGGTTATACACCATACCGTGTACTTAATCTTACTGATGTTGGTCACCTTACCTCGGATGGTGATGAAGGCGAAGATAAGTTAGAAAAAGGTGCTCGCCAGAGTGGTAAGACGGTTTGGGAGGTGGCAGAGTATTATAGCAATCTATTTTTGCAGGATTATAAATCGCTTAATTTAACACCACCAGATGTCATTGCTAAAGCCACTGACTATATCGAACAGGATAAGGCATTGGTCGATAAGCTGATTGATAAAGGCTATACCTACGAAACCAGTGATGGTATCTATTTTGATACTAACAAGTTGGCGACTTATGCTGATTTTGCGCGGCTTAATTTGGAGAAATTGCAAGCCGGCGCTCGCGTGGAGTTTTCTCAGGAAAAGCGCAATGTTAGCGATTTTGCAGTTTGGAAGTTTATCCAACCCGATGAGAAACATGCGATGCGCTGGGATTATCTTGGCCGTCCTGGTTATCCTGGCTGGCATCTTGAGTGCTCTACAATAATTCATGAGGAACTTGGCGAGCCGATTGATATTCATACTGGCGGTATCGATCATATTCCGGTACATCACACCAATGAAATCGCCCAGACTCTAGCCGCTTTTGATAAACAGTTATCTAAATATTGGCTACATTGTAATCATCTTACCAGTAATGGCGAAAAGATTTCTAAATCTCTCGGCAATGGCTACACCATGCAGGATTTGATTGATAAGGGCTACAGCCCACTGGATTTCAAGATGTGGGTATTGCAAGGGCATTACCAATCAGAGCGCAATTTTACCTTGCGAGATTTGGAAGCCGCCAGGAAGCGTCGGCTCAACTGGCGTAACCAAATTGCGCGTAGCTATCAAAGTAATACTCTCGAAAATGGTGTAGCGACGCTCAACCAAATTCAAGATGTTTTGAACGACAATCTTAACTCTCCACAAGCCCTTGCGATTATTGACCAGGCTAACAATCATTCGCTTGAGTTTTGGCAAAAAATCGACGAATCGCTTGGTCTTGACCTAATCACAGATTCTCCAGACATGAACGACAAAGCAAAAGACATTCTCGCTAAGCGCGATATAGCTCGCACTAACAGAGATTACGCCAAATCTGACCAGTTACGCGACGAACTCAAAAAATTTAATCTCACTGTCTTAGATACGCCACAAGGTCAAATCTGGCAATACTTAAAATAACCGAGTCCGTGTTATAATAAAGATGTCTAAGTTATAAAATCCAAGCAGTAAGTTAAGCGATAAGATATTGACTTGCTCATACATTGAGAACGGCATCGTGCCGACGATTAGTGTATGAGATAAATATGCTTATCGCTTGGATCGACTTAGACATCGTGAAAAGGCACGATGCCGTTTTTTATTTCGCGAATGTCCAAGCTGTACTGCTCTAAAAGGAGCAAAAAATGGAAGAAGTTTTTAACTATCTCAAACCTCTAGAGGTAAACTTCGTGGCTACAAAATTTAACAATGGCGTCAGTTGTCGACCGTTTGGCGACCCAGTCAAGTTTGATGGCAAAATATATATGTTGACGCACGCCGGGAAAAATGTCGCGAAGCAAATCGCCACTGACAATCATGTTTGTATTGTGGCATACAATCCAGAAAAGAGTGATTGGCTACGCGTTTTTTGTGAAGCGATTGACGACAGCGATAATCGTACTGCCAAGCAAGCCATCATTAATGAATTTGACTGGGCTGAAGATGCCGGCTATACACTAGATTCTCCCGACTTCAAATGTTATTATCTCGCAAACGTCAAAGCGGAAATTCGCGATAGTGAAGGGAAAGTATTGGCCAAATACGAGTTCTAAGTACCTTGAAGCACATTAAATATGTTATAATGGTCAAATGGAACCAGTAATTGAAGTCAAAAATCTTGTAAAAATTTACGGTAAACGCTCTACGGCCTTTACTGCGCTCAAAGATATTAATCTAACCATCAACGCCGGTGAGTCTGTTGCAATTGTAGGCAAGTCCGGCTCAGGTAAATCCACTCTTATGCACCTGTTGGCCTTGCTCGACAAGCCCACCAAAGGCACAGTCAAAATTGACGGGATAGAATCCACTAAGCTGCGCGCCCGCAAACTCAACCAGTTGCGTAATCGTAGTTTTGGATTCGTTTTTCAACAGTTCTTTATGAACCCAAACGATAGCGTGCTCGCCAATGTTATGCTCCCACTTAAAATCGCTGGCAAACGTCGCAAAGAACGTCGCGAGCTTGCCGAGAAAGCTCTCAAAACTGTGGGATTATCTGAGCGTATCAAGTTTAAAGCTAACGACCTTTCTGGCGGCCAGAAGCAACGTGTTTGTATTGCTCGCGCCATTGTCAACAACCCCAAAATCCTTTTTGCCGATGAGCCCACCGGCAACCTAGACTCCACCACTGGCGAAAAAGTTATCAAGCTACTCTTTGATTTGAATAAAAAAGGCGTCACGCTAATTATCGTTACTCACGATGAAGACCTTGCCGCACTTTGTGACCGTCAAATCCGCATTTCTGATGGTAAGATTACCTCAGATACTAAAAAATCTGCACCTAAGTCAAAAGGAAAGACAAAATCCAAAGCAGTCACCAAAGCGAAAACCAAGAAAGGGGATAAATAATGAGTATTTTTGAAACTATTCGTACTGCCAACCATAATCTTTTCCGCAACAAAGTGCGTACTCTGCTCACGATTATTGCAATTTTCGTCGGTAGCTTCACAATCATTCTTAACGTCGCCATCAATAGCGGTGTCAATGCCTTTATTGATGAGCAAACTTCGGCACTCGGTGGTGACAACTTCATTATGCTCATGTCCAAAGATTCCGAATCTATGATGAGTGAACAAATGTCTGCATCCACCGGTCCACAAGAGTTCACCGAGAAGGCGAACACTGCTGGCGTGTTGAGTAATCAAGATATCGAAAAACTTAAGAATATCGACGGTATTGACAGCGATAGTTTTTATTCGCCGACCCCACTAAATGGTACAGGTTATGTTACCAGCAGTAAAACTGACAAAAAGTATAACGTTAGCAACGCTATGATTTTGCCGCCAGGGAATTTTAATATCCCTCTAGCCGCCGGTACTTTGGTCGACCAAACGGACGAAGCCAAGCAAAAGAACCAGATTGTACTCCCACCGGAATATCCTCAAGCCTTAGGTTATGAAAAAGACGAAGACATTATCGGTCAAAAGATCATCTTTGCACTTAAAGATGAGTTCAATAATACTTTTAAAGATTTCGAAGTCGAAGTGGTCGGCGTAGAAGCCAATGGGATTGTCTCCTCGCAGTTTGGTATGCTACTCTCCCGCGCCCTCTATGACGAAATGTATGAGTTTGCCACCAAACACTACCCTGCCGACTATGAAGCGCCAACCTACTATGCTATGGCGACCTTCGATAACACCCGCTTTACTGAAGACGAGATCAAACAAATCATCAAAGACGCTGGCTATTCTGCCTGGACCATAAATGATATGATGGGCGTGATTCGCGCTTTCTTCGATGTTATTATGATTGTCTTCACCATCTTCGGCGGTATTGCCTTACTCGCCGCAGCTATCGGCATTGTTAATACTTTGTTGATGTCAGTTGAAGAGCGTACGCGTGAAATTGGTCTTGATAAAGCCTTGGGTATGTCGTCTGGCCGTATCTTTGGTGAATTTGCAACTGAAGCCATCTTGCTTGGCTTTTGGGGCTCGGTATTTGGTGTTGCCGTCGCCATGCTCATTGGTACAATTGTCAATATAGTCGTACATCAACCTGGTGCTTTCCTTGAAGTCTTCCCAACTTTCGAACTCTTCAAGTTTACTCTTGGCAATGTCTTACCAATTATTATCGTCATTATGATCATCGCGCTCATCGCTGGCACCGCGCCTGCTATCAAAGCTGCTCGTAAGAACCCTATTGAAGCATTGAGATACGAATAATGTCAGTGAAGATTGACAAACTTATCCCGGGCGGACAAGCCCTCGGTACTTTGCCAGACGGCAAGAAAGCTATGCTTTGGAATGCTTTGCCGGGAGAAATTGTCACAGATTTCAAAATTACCAAAAACAAAAGTCACTATCTTGAGGGAATTGCTATCAAAATCGAGCAGCCCTCTGAGCGTCGTATTCAGCCGCAAGACGCTTGCTACCTTGCTACTTCCCCTTGGCAGATGATGGATTATGACTATGAATTAGAACAAAAACGCGAGCTGCTCATAGAGATCTTCCGCCAACATGATGTTGTCGTACCAGAGGTTCCACTAGTGCAAACTGACGGCCATAGTCTATTCTATCGCAATAAAATGGAGTACTCTCTCTATTATAGTCATGACGATGAGCAAATCTATCTGGCCTTTCACGAACGTGGCACGCACCGCAAGGTACCAATTGAAAACTCTAGCCTAGAACGTCCAGAAATCCTCGAACACGCTCAGCAAATTGTGTCTCACCTTAACACTAAGAAGGTCGATGCGCGCCAATTCCAGTCATTATTATTACGCTGTGACCAAAGTGGTAAAGTCAGTGGTGGCTTGTTTGAAAATCATAAGTCACATCCAGTTTTTGCGCCATTGCAAGATGATTTACTAGGCCACAAATATAGCTATTCGCCCAATGGCTTCTTCCAAATCAATCTGCCAGTTTACGCAATGGCTTTGCGCGAGATCCAACAGCATATCCATACGAATAAAATCTTAGACTTATATGCTGGTGTGGGTACAATTGGTCTATCTGTTGCACAAGATAAAGAGCTAACTCTTGTTGAATGTGATAAGTCTGCCTATCAAGAAATGAAGAACAACTGTCAAAGCATCCCGAACGCTAAGCCAGTCTGGGCCAAATCTGAAGAGGCCTTAGAATATATTCAACCCAACCAAACTGTTATTCTTGATCCGCCCCGAGCTGGCTGCCATAGCGAATTGTTAGACAAACTACTTGATATTTGCCCGCCTACTATTATTTACCTCTCTTGCAATCCTGCCACTCAGGCCCGCGATGTTAAGATTTTATCCAACAAATACCGCGTCAGTAGCATCATCCCATTCAACTTTTTCCCACGTACGCCACATTTAGAAAACTTAATTACATTAGAATATGGGACTAAATAAAGAGCAACAAGAGGCAGTTTCTTATCTCGACGGCCCACTTTTAGTGCTGGCCGGTCCCGGCACTGGCAAAACTCAGCTCCTTTCCGCCAAAGTGGCCTATATTCTTGAAAACACCGACACAAATCCTGAGAATATTCTCTGTCTCACTTTTACCGAATCTGGTGCCAGCAATATGCGCGAGCGTCTGGGTTCAATGATTGGCCGCGCCGCCACCGACGTTAATATCTATACCTATCACGCTTTTGGTGCCAATATTCTCGAACGTTACAAAAACTACGCTGAAAATTTTGACCGCAGTCTTGACTCACCTATCGATGGGGTGACACAGTTCAAATTTGTTCACGACATCCGGGAGAATTTGCCAATAAATGATATTCTCAGAACTGCAAGCGTAAACGATTTAGTAGAAACTATCCAGAACGCCAAATCTGCCCGTCTCTCCGCTGCCGATTTACAAAAAATTGCCGAACGAAACTTGACTGATAATGCCAAAATCAGCGAAGAAGTCACACCGTATCTTGAACAACTTGAACCACGAGCCAAATTTGACCAAGCCGTGAGTGAAGTCTATCAGCCAATTCTCGAAATTTTAGCTAGCTACACTAATGCTGACCCAATTGTTGGTGGTATTGAATCTACGGCTAACTTGCTGGCGCGTGAACTCGCACAAATTATCGACGCCGAGACCGCCAAAGAGAAACCTAGCGTCAGTCCGCTCACCAAATGGAAAAATCAGCGCTTCGAATGCAACGCCGATGGCAGTTACCGCCTCAAAGATTACATTGCTAACAAAAAACTCTTATCACTTGCACATATTATGGCTGAGTACGACCAAAAGTTACGCGCCGACAACCTTTTTGATTTTGCTGACATGATTGAGGAGGCTATCCGTGCCTTACGCGAAGACCGCGGCTTCCGATTAAGTCTCTCCGAGCGCTTCCAGTATATTTTGTTAGACGAGTTTCAAGATACCAACCCATCACAGTTTGAACTCATTAAATTACTTACCGACTATGAAGCGCCGGACGTAATGGCTGTAGGTGATGACGATCAAGCCATCTTCGAGTTCCAGGGTGCCAATGCTTCTAACCTCATAGATTTTCAGAATTATTATCAAGCCAAAGTCGTCACTCTATGCGACAATTATCGTAGCACTGGCGAAATCCTGGACTTTTCTCATCACATCGCCGAACAAGTTACCGATAGCTTTACTAAACAACACCAGGTGAACAAAGTCCTCCGCTCCATGACTGACTTATCTCAAAAAGAGCCTACTGAAAATCAAATTTCGCGCCACGAATTTCTTACTGCCAACCATGAGTATTATTGGGTTGCGGAAGAAATCAAAAGATTACTCCAAAATGGCGAAAATCCCGACGATATCGCCGTTATTGCCCCCAAGCACAAATACGTTACTCCACTTTTACCCTATCTCAAAGCGCAAAATATCGATATTGCTTACGAGAAAAAGTCTAATCTACTAGAGGATAGCAAGATTCACGAACTAATAGTATTGGCACAATTTGTCTTCGCTCTTGCCAACGAACAACAACCCACGCATCGTCTACTGGAGATCTTCAGTTTTCCTTTTTTTGAAGTTCCAGCCCTCACCTCGCTAGGTGTTGTGCAAAAAGCCCATGAAACTCTCCAAGCCACGCTCAATTATCTCGTCGAATCCAGTGATGAAAGACTTCAGCAAATCGCTCAATGGTTAGCTCAGCTTGCTATGCTCAGCTTTGACACCCCACTCGAACTTTGGCTCAATTATCTTATCGGTGCCAGCCCAATGCCCAACAGTGATTATCGTTCACCCTATCTCAATTATTATACCGAGCACAGTACACCAATCGAACAGTTTGAATTCTATGAAAATCTCGCCACCTTGCGCGATACCGTAGTAAATCATACCAAAAACTCTCGTCCACATCTTGCCGATTTTATCACAATGCTCGATGATTATACCGCCGCCGAAGCCACTATTGTCAAAACTAACCCTTATCGTGATAGCGAACACGCCATCCAAGTAATGTCAGCCCACAAGAGTAAGGGATTAGAGTTCAAATACGTTTTCTTGATTGCGGTTGACGACTGGGCGTGGGGTAAATCCAAAGGTAATAACAACACCTTCGTTCTACCTGGCAACCTTGTGCAAATTCGCCACACTGGCGCCACCGAAGATGAACGCTTACGCCTGCTTTTTGTAGCTATCACCCGCGCCAAATCCCACCTCATCATGACCAATTCTATCCAAGATTTTTCTGGTAAAAACGTTGCCCGCCTCAGTTATCTCAACGAACAGCGCGATGAAAAAGCCGAACGTCAACTTTCGCCCTATCTTCCCGAAGTTTGCCAAGAAATTCACACTCATTATCAAGATTTTGACGTCACCACTAATCTTGAAACTATCCAGCACAGCTGGGCGGCCGCCTATCAGAATCTCACTCCTGAGCTCGAGCTCTTACTCAAATCCAACTTGGAGAATTATCGCCTCACTGCCACTGACCTCACGACTTTTATTGACATTGTTTATGCCGGACCTGAGCAAATTTATCAGAAACGTATTTTACACTGCCCCGACGAACCGCTAACACCACAACTCGCTTATGGTAATCTTATCCATGCCGTCTTTGAGCAAGTGACCAACCAGAAAATTGACGATACTGCCGCCCTCACGCTTTTCCAGGATAAAACTAATGACCTCGCACTAGACCCCAAGCAGATTGCCGATTTGCGCGAAAAGGGTACTAGGAGTCTCAAGATTTCGCTAAACTCCTTCCGCGACATCTTACGCCATGCTCATGCCAAGGGTGAAGTCAATCTTTCTTCTGAACATCTCGTACTTGACGGCGTTCCACTCACTGGTAAGATTGACCACATCAACCTCAATCCTGACACCAAAACCATCGAGGTTTATGATTTCAAGACTGGTAATTACCACAAAGAAAACTGGCAAAGTCACTTTACGCTCTATAAATATGCTTTGCAACTTGAATTTTATAAGTTATTGCTTAACTTATCTCCAACTTATCGCAGTTACAAAGTAACTGCTGGGCACATTCTATTTGTTTCTCCCGACAATGACGACCTAGTACATGACAAAGTCTACACTTATAGCGATGCCAACATGTCAGACTTAAAGCAGCTCGCCAAGGTGGTCTATCGGCTCATCACTAGCCTCGATTTCGTTCATAATCCCGAAATTAACCTCCCCGCTAACCCCAAAAACACCGTCAAAAATGTTAAAGAGTTTGTCGCCAAACTGCGCGAACTCGACGCCTAATATTGACTTTTTTCATTCTTCATGCTAGAATACGCCCAGTCTGTGATTTTTGCAGACTAGAGCATAAACATGCATTTACCGTCCATCATCAAAACGAAAGGGGGTGAGTATGGATGGCGACTTATGCAGGACGTGGCAATGAAACCACATTATCCACAGATGCACAAAACCGCACCTATTTGCGGGGCATTGGACAAACTAAAGTGCCTGGTACTGACATCATTGGAAGAACAGCTGATGAAGCATACGATAAGTATAAAGCACATGGTGCTTCAGAACAGCAGTTGGCAGATTTTGCGCGCAGCGTACGTGACAACTTCTAATATGTCAATACTCCTACCAAAAACATTTTCAAAGCATAACCCTAGGGTTATCACTGGCGGATTATATAATCCGCCTTTTCTCTTTACATTTTCAAAAAACTTTGCTATAATTTAAAGAATTATGAGTACAAAAGTTTCACAACCCCAAGATTACCGCTATGTGGTGTTCATGGATGAGGCCGCTAATTTCAAGTTTTTGACCAAATCTACCGCCCAGAGCGAGGAAACCATCAAATGGGAAGATGGTCAAGAATATCCATTGATTAAAGTTCAGATTTCTTCCGCTTCACACCCATTCTTTACGGGTGAGGAGAAGATTATCGACACCGAGGGTCGCGTTGACCGCTTCAAGGCTCGTGCTAAGCGTGCTGAAGCCCTCCGTGCTAGCCTTGGCAACAAAGCCAAGAAAGCCGAAAAAGAAGCTGCCAAAAAGGCCGCTGCCGAAGCCGAAAAATAATCTCAAGATTTTAGGAAAAGGCCCCCCTCTGCGGGGCCTTTTTGTATACTAAAATAAATAGTATTATATATTTAGATAAAGAATTCTAATTTAGGAGAAGAACTTAGATGTTATATTTATAGTAAATGAAAGTACGATAAAATTGGTAGAACCATCTGCATTGGCATTTTTTAATGTTTGTTCTATATAGAAATAGCAAAAGGGAGATAAAAGAGAACATAAAATAACCACTTCGTTTGACATTTTCTCCTATCTGTGCTAACATTATGACATAACAAGTTAAACGAAACAGTTGCGAGAGGTTTCCTGATAAAATCTCGCAACAAAGGGAAAGGAAAACCATGACTGTAGAAGTCGATATTAAGGCCTTGCTCGAATCTGGAGCGCATTTTGGCCACAAAACTAGCCGCTGGCACCCAAAGATGGCGCCATACATTCATAGTAAACGCCAAGGCGGCCATATCATCAACCTTGAAAAGACCGTTGAAGCTCTTGACAAAGCTCTGCCAGAAATCTCCAAAATTGTTGCATCTGGCAAAAAGGTCCTATTTGTAGGTACCAAAAAGCAGCTCAAAGACATCACCAAAGCTGCTGCTGAGTCCGTCAATATGCCTTACGTCACTGTGCGTTGGGTAGGTGGCACTCTTACCAATGTTGAAACTGTCAACCGTCAAATCAAGAAGCTCCAGGATTTGGAGCGTCGCATGGCTTCCGGTGAGCTCGAAGCTCGCTATTCCAAGCTCGAAGTTCAACGCTATCAAGAAGAAATCGACCTTTTGAACGAACGCTATGGTGGCATCAAAGATATGACCGAGCAACCAGCTGCAATCATCGTAGTTGATGCTTGCCAAGACAAGAACGCTATCAAAGAGGCTAACTCCCTCAACATACCAGTTTTTGCCATTGCTGATACCAATGTCGACCCAACCAATATTGACTACATCATCCCAGCTAACGATGATGCTATCAAATCTGTACAATTAATTTTGGATTACATCGTCGCCGCTATCAAAGAAGGCGAAGCTAAGAAAGCGTAATTTAAGGAGGAATTATGAGCGAAGAACTCAAAACCAAAGCCAATGAAGTCAAAGCGATTTCCATTGAGCTCATCAAAAAACTCAAAGAACTTTCTGGCGTTGGCTTGACCGATGCTAAGCAAGCCCTCGTTGAAGCCAAAGGTGATTTCGATAAAGCCCTTGATGCCATGCGCAAAAAGGGAATGACCAAAGCCGAAAAACGTGGCGACCGCGAAACTCGCGAAGGTATCATCGACAGTTACATTCACGACGGCCGCCTTGGCGCCATCGTCGAAGTCAACTGTGAGACTAGCTTCGTTGCTAAGACCGAAGAATTTAAAGATTTGGCTCACAAACTCGCTATGCAAATTGCTTCAATGAACCCAGCCTACATTAGTATCGAAGATGTTCCGACTGATGTAATGGAAGCTAAAAAGAAGGAATTTGAGGCCAACTTCCATGGCCCAGAAAACATGAAAGACCAAATCATCGGTGGCCAAATTAAAAAGGCCTTCTCTGATAAGGTTTTGATGGAGCAACCATACATCCTTGATGATACTATGACCGTAGCTCAGTTCATCAAGGAAGCAATTGCTAAGACCGGCGAAAATATCACTGTTCGTCAGTTCAGGCGTCTCGAACTCGGTGTCACCGAATAATCCTCAAGCACCCCACCAGGGTGCTTTTTGGACGTAAATTATTATCAAACCCAAGAAAGGATTAGATTATGTTTGATGATACTGAATATCGTAAAGCCATGGATAGCGTGATTGTGCGCTTTCAAGACGAAATGAAAAAGGTACGCACTGGTCGTGCTCATCCCGACATGCTGGCTAATATCAAGGTAGAGGCCTATGGCCAGTTTATGCCACTCAACCAAGTTGCTAATGTCACCGCCTCCGGTGGCACGATGCTCCTGGTAACACCTTTTGACCCGAGCAACATTCAGAACATCTCCAAAGCTATTCGCGACGACCAAGCTCTCGGCCTCAATCCGTCTGATGATGGTCACGTCGTGCGCGTACCAGTACCACCTCTTACCGAAGAACGCCGCAAGGAAATCGTCAAAATTGCTTCCAGCAAAGTCGAAGACGCCAAAGTTGCTATTCGTAACGTCCGTGAAGATGCCCGCAAAGAGCTCAAAACCGCCGAACTTCCCGAAGATACCTCCAAAAAAGCCGAAAAATCCATTGACGAACTCACCAAAACCTACACTGAGAAAGTCGATGCCACTTTCAAAGACAAAAGCGCGGAAATTATGGCAATCTAATGGCGAGCGAACTCATACACCTAGGCTTTATTGCCGATGGTAACCGCCGTTGGGCACGCGCCCGCGGGTTACCAACCTTAGAAGGTCACCGTCGCGGATTCGACCGAGTTGACAAAATTGTCGATGCCTTAATGGATACTGAAGTCAAATACGTTTCATTCTTTGTCTTCAGTACCGAAAACTGGGATCGTAGTCCAGAAGAAATCAACTATCTTATGGGCCTAATTGGCAAAAAAATCGACAGTCTCACCAAAAAGGCTAAAAAGAACAATCTGCGAATTGTTTTAATGGGCCGCCCCGAACCAGTTGACCCCAAACTTTGGCAACGCCTGTTAAAATCTGAAGCTGAAACCAAAGATAATACCGGCCTTAGTGTAATTTTCTGCTTTAACTATGGTGGACAGTGGGAAATCGCTGACGCCGCCACGAGCGCAATTGCTGCCGGTGAGACTAGCCTTACCCCCGAAACTTTTGCCAAATATCTCTATCATCCTGAAGTCCCAGCTCTCGATATGGTCGTACGTAGCTCCGGCGAACAACGAATTTCTGGTTTTCAACTTTGGCGTAGTGCCTATTCCGAATTCTGGTTTCTGGAGAAAAACTTTCCTGATATGGACGGCGACGATGCTCTTGCCGCCATCGAGGAATTCCATGGTCGACAACGCCGATTTGGTAAGTAAACCCATACGCCTAGTGTAAAATACCTTTTCCGCAGGGCATAAGACTCGGGCTAGCGCCCAAGGGCAGCCCAAGGAAAAGTGTATTTTGCTAAAAGCATAGGTGTGATACAATAGATAGCATGAAGATTGTTTTTGGGGTTATAATTGGTATCATTATCTTGATGTTACTCGTGATTGCACACGAGCTCGGTCATTTTATCATGGCGCGCAAGAACGGCGTCAAGGTGAACGAATTCGGTATCGGCTTTCCGCCTCGCGCAATTGCCTGGATAAAAAAGAACGGCAAATGGACTAGGTTACCTAAGTCCGAATGGCAAAAGCCTCAAGATAGCCTTATTCTTAGTCTCAATTACTTGCCAATTGGCGGATTTTGTGCCATGGATGGAGAATCTGATTCCGACCGTCGTAAGGGCACTTTTGGCGCCGCTACTTTTTGGAGCAAAACCAAAATCCTCTTTGGCGGAGTGCTAATGAACTGGCTCGTGGCTGCTATCATTCTTACTATCCTCGCCTTCACGGGTATGCCACAGTTCATCAACAACCAATTCTACCTCGAAAATGATGCACAAATCACCGGCGAGGGCATTACAATCGCCGAAGTCTTACCCGATTCTCCTGCCGCCAAAGTTGGCATGCAGTCCGGCGACAAACTCATTGCTATTGATAATAAACTCATTACCTTGCCCACTGAAGTCACCGATTATGGCACCTCACACGCTGGTAACACGGGGAAATACACCATTCTTCGCGGAGAGGAAGAAATCGTCCTAGAGCCCAAACTTAATCCTGCCGGTTCCGAATATGCCCTTGGTATTTCTATGACTTCTGGCCAAACCTTCATTCGTTCCACTTGGTCTGCCCCCATTGTCGGCGTCGGTACCACACTACAGCTTACCGGCGAAACGTTCCGCAGTCTTGGTGAACTAGTCTGGAATCTAGTCTCCGGCGTAGTCCAACAATTCAGTTTCAATAGTGAGGTTCGTGAAGCCGGTCAAAGCGCTCTTCAATCTGCTGGAGATTCTGTCTCTGGCCCGGTCGGCATTATTGGCGTCATTTTTCCCGCTTTTGCTGAAAGTGGCCTTACTAATCTTGCATTCTTAGCTGCTCTCGTATCCGTTTCACTCGCTTGCATGAATATTCTACCTATTCCCGCGCTCGACGGCGGCCGCTGGCTCCTTATCGCTATTTATCGTCTCCGCCGCAAAACTCTCACCAAAGAGACCGAGGAGCGTATCGTTTCTCGCGCTATGATGGTTCTACTTATGCTCATTGCCATCATCTCTATTCTTGATATTACAAGGTTCTTCTAATGACAACCAAAACCGCATCAGCCAAGCAACCGCACAAAATCAACAAGCAGACTATTTATTTTATTATCTTTGTGCTAGCCTGGACCGCACTTGCTATGACCGCCAGCCAGTTTATTATTTATCCCATGTCCTGGATTCTGGGAAGCAAAATTACCAATCCATTTTGGACTTGCATTTATTACGCCCTCACTTATCTCATTACCCTATTTCTCGTAATCTATATCCCTCCTCATTTGTTCGACCTTTACTACAAGAAAAAGACAAAAACCACCACAAAAGACAATCTTCTCGCTACGAATTCCACTGAACTTGGGCTACAACACCTACCAACTTTTGTCGACATTGGTCTTGCTCCAATTGGGTATGTTGTTTATCTAGTAGGCGCAAACTTACTCACCAATATCATGCGTGTCTTTCCATGGTTTCAACCTGACCAAACCCAAGAAACCGGTTTTGGTTATTTTGTCACTACCGGCGATAGACTCTTAGCCATTCTCGCTCTCGTAATTATCGCCCCAATTGCTGAGGAAATCGTCATGCGTGGCTGGCTCTATGGCAAACTTCGCAATCGCCTCAAGGCTCCAGTTGCCATTTTGCTCGTATCTGCACTCTTTGGACTACTACACGGCCAATGGAATGTAGGCGTTAGCGTTTTTATGCTCAGTATTGTTCTTTGTAGCTTACGTGAAATCACTGGTACAATCTGGAGTGGTATACTACTTCATATCCTATCAAATGGGATCGCCTTCTACTTATTATATATCGCGTTTTAGCTTATGAGTGCTTCATACAATACTCTCAAATATTACGAAGACCAAGCCGCAGAATATTGTATGCAAACTCAAAATTGGGACGTTACCGGTTTATATACTTTATTCGAAAAGTATCTACCACAAAAAGCCTATATCCTTGATTTTGGTTGTGGTTCAGGACGCGACAGCAAACATTTCTTAGAACAAGGCTACCGTGTCCGCGCCACAGATGGATCTATCGCAATCTGCAAACTTGCAAGTGAATATATCGGCCAAAAAGTCGATTACTTACTTTTCGATGAGCTCAATGAGGAAAATGTTTACGACGGTATTTGGGCCTGCTCATCCATCCTTCATGTCGAAAGAAAAAGTTTACCAGATATTTTTACTAAAATGCTTCGCGCCATCAAACCTAGCGGAGTTATCTATACTTCTTTTAAAGTCGGAAACAGCGACAGAATCAAAGAAGGTAAGCTGTATACTGAATTTACTCCTGAGGATTTAGCTCAACTTCTACAAAATCTCCCTATACCGTCAAAAATCGTAGAATACATCACCAACACTTCACACAAACGTAGCCGCCCAGGCTTCAACGAGTGGGGTAACTACATTATCCAAAAATCCACTGATATGCTATAATTATTCCAATATGCGTTTTAGTAAATCATTTGTCAAAACTCTCCGTACCGCGCCCAAGGACGAAACTGCACGTGGTGCTCAATTTCTTAGCCGCGCCGGTTATGTGCACAAAGAACTAGCCGGGATTTATGACTACCTACCACTCGGCCTCCGTGTTCTTGAAAACATCAAAGCCATCATCCGCGACGAGCTCAACCAAATCGGTTGTCAAGAAATTCTAATGTCTTCATTGCAAAACCCCGAACCGTGGCAAAAAACTGACCGCTGGGATATCGAAAAAATGGATATCTGGTTCAAAACTGAACTCGCCGCCGGTGGTGAACTTGGCCTCGCACCAACTCATGAAGAGCCAGTCACCAAAATGTTAAAATCCTACATATCTAGTTACAAAGATTTGCCAATTTACGTTTACCAATTTCAGACCAAATTCCGTAATGAACTCCGCGCCAAGTCTGGCATCATGCGCGGTCGCGAATTCCTAATGAAAGACTTATATAGTTTTTCTACTACCGAAGAAGAACATGATGCTTTTTATCATCAAGTAGAAACCGCCTACAAAAACATCTTTGACCGCCTTGGAATTGGCGCTGACACTTTCCAAACTTTTGCTAGCGGCGGCGTCTTTTCTAAATACAGCCACGAATTCCAGACTCTCACTGGCATCGGCGAAGATACTATTTATTACAATGCCGACAAATCAGTTGTTTTGAACGAAGAAGTGCTAAATGATGAAGTCCTAGCCGAACTAGGCGTCAAGCGCGAAGATTTGCAATCTACCAAAGCCGCCGAAGTCGGCAACATCTTCACTCTCAAAACCAAATATTCCGCACCGCTTGACCTCGCTTTCAATGACAAAGACGGCCAAAGAAAAACCGTTCTCATGGGTTGCTATGGTATCGGTGTTTCCCGCGTCATGGGCGTGATTGCTGAAAAATTCTGCGACAACCGTGGTCTTATCTGGCCCGAACAGATTGCTCCATACAAATACTATCTCATCGGAATTGGCGAAGAGGGAACCAAGCAGGCCGATGCGCTCTACCAAGACCACGAAGACGCCGTATTTTATGATGACCGCGACCTTCGTCCCGGCGAAAAGTTTGCCGATGCTGAACTCATGGGCATGCCATACCGCGTCGTCGTCAGCGACAAAACTCTTGCTACTGGCCAAGCTGAAATCACCGACCGCGCCACTGGTGAAAGTAAGATGGTAAGCCTTTCAAAAATTTTTTAAGCCAAAGGGTTTACTTTTTCAAAAATCAGTGATAAACTCTGGATAGTTATGAAAAAGACTGTGAATCTAACGCCAGCCGGAAAGGCTGAGCTCGAACAAGAACTAGCCGAGCTAATCGCGCAACGTCCAGCCATTGCCGAACGTATCGCTACGGCCCGTGCTTTTGGAGACCTCTCCGAAAACCAAGAATACACTGATGCTCGCACCGAACAGAAGACCGTCGAGAACCGCATCATCGAAATTCAAGAAATCCTTAAGAACGCCTCCATAATCAAAGCCCCCAAAAAAGGCGACAAAATCGCCATTGGCGCTTCCGTAGTAATTGACATGGACGGCAAAGAATTCACTTATACTCTGGTAGGGCCAGTCGAAGCCAACCCACTTGAGGGCAAGATTTCCCACGAATCTCCTCTTGGCAAAGAGCTTATGGGGCGCAAAGCTGACGAAAGTTTTGATTTCAACGGCAAAAAGATCAAAATCAAATCTCTCGCTTAAATATCTCAAAATATCAAAAGCGGTGCCATAATATATTGTTAGCACCGCTTTTTTGAACTCTTCTAAACCTACTGCATACGTGTAACCGCCTCGCCGGCGACTTCCTCAAACTTCCGAGTAAGGTTGCCAATATCTCCGGTATGACGATTATATTGCATCTGGACGATATACTTTTGCAAATCGTCCAACGCTTCCAACTCGATACACAAGTCACGAATATCGACAAACCTTTTTACCACCAACCAGTACCCATCATGATAGTGATAAACCGATACTGCATGAAGCTGCACTAGCCCATCCTGCTCAAAACGTGAATATTGTTCATAGCCTTCACTAAACGGCTGAGCTGCCGTATCTTCCAGGATTTGTTCCGGGAATGGCCCAAAGCTATCGATTTGCCGACAAACATAAATCTGCGCTTCACCGTCCGGCTTAAGCCATCCGCCATAAATACCAAGATTTCCCACCAGCTTCCCCTCTTCCTGACGGTAACCGGTATCCAATGCGGTCTGCATCGTGCCAATGCCTTGGCGCGCTAAGTGCGCAGAATAAGATATACAACACGCTCCTACAGTCAATACTGTCAATAAAGCAACACCGAAAGTATTTAACAACGCCCTACTAATACGTCTTTTCGGCTGCTCAAAACAAAAAGTAAAAGTTACTACAGCCAGTATCAGCAACACAAGAACGCCAATCAGGCATCCTTTGCCATACTTAACTCGCGGCCAAGGCAAATCAAGCAGCGCCAACACCGTGTCATGTTCCAGCGCCGTATGCCACAGCCCAAGGTAGCACAACATTAGTACCCCCAAAGTCACCACAGCAATCAGCAACGCAATCGCCCATGCCGGCACGTCCTTATTCGGTTCTTTTCTCATATAGAACCCTCCCTTCTATATTCTCTATGAGTTCAAAAATAATTTTTGTAAAATATACGACCTCCTTCTTCCATTATAGCACACTTTTCTCAAAAAGTCAATATAAGCACTGGTTTTCTGGCCAAAAAGTCGCTTTTTATGCTATAATATAGGTTATGACAACACTGAATGACTATCGCGATGAGCGTTTACGCAAACTCAACCAAATCCGTGAACTTGGTATTGACCCTTATCCCGCAAAATCTCACCGCAATATCAAAATTTCTACGATTCTTAATCATTTTGCCGAACAAGATGGACAAACCGTCTGCGCCGCTGGTCGCATCGTAGCAATTCGCGCCTTTGGCAAGATTGCTTTTGTCAAAATTCGCGACTATTTCGGCGAAATTCAGATTTTCATGCAAAAAACCGACGATATCACTCCTGGTTATTTTGGCATCAAACAGCTCAAACTACTCGACACTGGCGATTTTATCGAAGTTGAAGGCACCGTAGGTAAGTCTAGCACCGGTGAAATTTCAATTTTCGCCAATCAGGTGCGCCTGCTCACCAAGGCTTTACGCCCGCTTCCAGGCTACGATGGCCTCACCAATAAGGAAGAGCGCTATCGCCGCCGCTATGTCGACATGAATGTCAATCCCGAAGTCCGCGAACGCCTTGTGCGCCGCAGTAAATTCTGGCAAGCCACACGTGATTTTATGAACAAGCATGGCTTTATCGAAGTTAACACTCCTGTGCTTGAGCATACCACTGGTGGCGCCGACGCTAATCCATTTGTCACTCATATGGATGCACTCGACGAAGATTATTACCTTCGCATTTCCCAAGAACTTCCTTTGAAGCGTTTACTCGGTGGCGGTTTTGAAAAAGTCTATGACATTGGCCCCCGTTTTCGCAATGAAGGAGTGGACGACGAGCATCTACCCGAACATATCGCTTTTGAGAGCTACGCTGCTTATGAAGATTACGAAGACGGCATGGATTTATATGAAGAGATGATTAAGTATGTCGCCAAAGAAACCTGGGGTACGCTCCAGTTTAACGTCGGTGGTTTCGAAATTGATCTTGATTGCAAATGGCCGCGCATTAAATATGCTGACTTGTTGATGGAAAAATTCAGTATTGATGTCTTTAACCTTGACCGCAAGAAAGCTCTCGATATCTTGCGCGAAAATGGCGTCAAGGTTGACCCCACTGTAGCTGATAGTCGCCTAATTGACAATATTTGGAAACTCATTCGCAAGACTTCCGCCGGACCATATTGGCTAATTGAGGAACCACTCAGCCTTAGTCCGCTTGCTAAAAAGTCCGACGAAAACCCTCTGGTTACCCAGCGCTTTCACCCAATTATTGCCGGTACCGAGATGGGTAATGGTTATTCTGAGCTCAACGACCCACTCGACCAGCTCGCCCGCTTTGAGGAACAACAGGCCATGCGCGACAATGGTGACGATGAAGCTCAAATGCTTGACATGGACTTTGTTGAAATGTTGGAATACGGTATGCCTCCTGCCTGTGGTTGGGGTAATTCCGAACGCAACTTCTGGCTACTTGAAGGCGTTTCCGGTCGCGAAGCTGTACCATTCCCAATTATCAAGCGCGAGAAATAAATGAAACCTCGTAAAGCTGTCCGAGTAGTACTGCTCGATACGCAAGAGCAAGTAGCCATTGTGCACGCGCAAAATCATAATTATTACAAAGTTCCCGGAGGCGGAATCGAAGCTGACGAAACTCCACTCATAGCCGCCGTCCGCGAGACCAAAGAGGAAACCGGTTGTAACTGCAGAATTATTGCCGAGCTCGGTAATTCCGAAACCCCAATCCCTGGATGGGGAATGCTAGACATCTCTCAAGGTTTTCTCGCACGAGTTGTAGGCGAAAAGCAGACGCCGCAATTTGATGATTACGAACAAGCCCGCAACTTAACTGTTAAGTGGTTCCCAAGTTTAGATAATGCCATTGCCACAATTGAAGCCCACACTAATATTACCGACCCTAACGCCGCTATATTGCAGGCTCGCGACTTGTCTTACCTTAAACTTGCAGCCGCATACCTTGCCGAACATTAGCCCCCCTCTACATGTCTAATACAGTACTAAGGCAGCGGAGGGGGAAACCGGCGTAG
>CAOLNK010000005.1 GCA_948477625.1 uncultured Candidatus Saccharibacteria bacterium
TGACCCGGTGACTTATAATGCGGTTGGCTTTACGGAAGATGATTTATTCGTGTATAATGATAATCCATACGCAATCTTTTCTGCATGGGCAGAGTTGAACTTTCGTTTTACGGACTTAAATGCATTAAATATAAGTCAGGAAGGCAATCCGCTGGATGATTCTTGTCAGATAATCAACGGTAACAAACTTTACGCTATCTCCGACTACATCGATGACACCATGTGTTTGGTTTATTATCATGATAAAGGCAACAAAACTGTCAGCGCAAAATATGATATGAACTCCGGTGAAGTTATCCCTTATATCCCTGGTGAGTCCAGGAGTAATTGGAGCGGCGTATCTAGCCCAGATGGGAGCCAGATAGCATTTCTGTCAATGCCGAAGGAAGGTAATGGTAACCCGGAAATATTTATAATTCCTTTTGAAGGTGGTGAACCGGAAAAGTTAAATTGTGATATTGTGTTTAGTAACGATACCAGCACGAGTCCGTCATCGATTCTGGAGTGGAAATAATATTGATTCGTTCTGCGCCATATCATCCCAGCACATTTTAAAGGCGTTACTACATGTAGTAACGCCTTTAAAAATAGCTACTCCTTTTACAGAGCAGCTAAAGACTTCGTGAATAGGTGGAAGCAAAATGTAATTTCCAACACTATTCAAAACAACAGAGATGAGCGCTATTTTACGCTGGGATTTAACGAATCTGGCATGTGACTTTAGAAGAGTCGACAACTTTTGCGCTTAGCTTTGCTTATAGCTGCTTTGCGGTCATCCTCTTCTCTTTGTTTTGCCTTAGACTGTATATACTGTATACGATTATCATACATACGTTCAGCTTCTTGCTTGCTTAGCGCTTTGCCTGGCTGAATTTGGAGGAACTTATACTCATTATCGTTTAGCTTCTCTCCGGATAAGACTAGCTCAATTAGATAAAAGTACCGCCAATCATCTAAATCGTACCCTCGCTCGTTAATTCCGGGAGGAATTCTTGGATTACGTGCGCGTTCACCCATGCACCCAGAGCAAAGCAAAGTCGAGTCATGTGACCCATGACATATAGAACATCTAACTTCCATACTTTCACCCCCTTAGAATATCCTGTATTCTCTGTCCAATAATCTAATTTTTAATGTGATGTACGCCCATCCGCTTTTTAACAGATTACTACAAGATAGGCAATAGCGCAAGCATAAGAAGCTACCTTCTATTTCGTCTTCGGCGACCACGATTGCGGACATTAACATTCCCACCCGAATCAAAGCGTCTAGAAGTATCGATTCTTGCTAGTCCGAGAGACTGACGAATATCGTTAATCTTTTGCCCAACTTTAGGTTGAGTATTAATATTCTGATTAGTTAATGCATCTGTAGACGCCATATTAAAGTCGTTAATATCTTGCTGAGTCCATTCACTACGATGATTACGGGCAGAATACAGCATGCGATCAAGCCCGGTTTCATCGGCACCAGCCAGCCTGGATCCATCAAGACTGCTAATTTTATTATGATCGTAGAAACTGGAATGATAATTCTGGTCCTCGGCTCCCGGTGTTGGTGCCGTAAAAGTTCCCTCTGGTCGCCTACCCGCAGCAGCAGCAATGAGGTAAGAATGAAATCCCGGGTTCTTTGCTTTGATTTCTGCTCCAGATTCGTCCGACAACATACTGTGGGCAAGACGATGTCCTTCATTACCGACTCCACCATTTGCAGTAGATGCATAAAGTGCATTTTGCATTCTTCCTCTACCGGTATCGCTTTTTGCCAAAATGCGTTGCGCAGCCAATAGTCGAGCACGAACATCTCTATCTTCTGGGCTATCCATTAAGTCGGAAAGTGCCTGTGTGTATTCATTGCCCATAACTTCTTCATCGTCAGCCTGACCGCTAGACTTATACTGGCTAATATAACTCTTTGCGGTTGCATCTAATTCGCCAGCCTCAAGCTCTCTTAATCTAGCATTATATCTATCGGATCCCTCGGTCATAGGTGACTGCCCAACTCTGGCTTTAAGGTCTTCCATAACTGAACTATCATATTTACTAATAGCTCTAGCTCTACGACGTTGGGCGGCGGCCTCTAGCCCTTCGGCTTGGCCTGTTGCGCCAATACGCCTCATTCCCCGGGCGAGTCGACTGCGCAAATCGCGACCACTATCAATACGACGGAAAGTGCGCTCAGCATTACGCATTTCGTTACGGCGTAGTCCATCTTTGTATGAATCGGTGCCGCTAATAGAACGATTGATGCCTTTACTGAAGCGGGAACCAAAGTTGGACATTTTAACACCTAGGTTACCGAGAGCCGACATCGAGCTTCGAAGAAGAGATGGGATGAAGAAGAATGGGATAACTTGCAACAACACGGCAACGAAATAAAAGAAGAAAGTTACGCCACTAGCATGTAGTAATAGACTTGAAGCAAATATCCCGCCACCCATCAAGGCACCACATATCGGGAATAAGATCAATAGACTTGAAAATAGTTGCCACCATCTAGTGAACAGTTTCTTTGTGTTTGGTAACGCATAACAAATAATTGCAAGTGGCGATATAACAACAAGTATTATGATGCCAGCTTGACGCACTCCGAGTAAGAGATAGAAGAATAAAATTGATATAATTGTTGCTAGAAGCGTAAGTAACAATGGGAGAATCCAAGCAGGCCAGGCGTCCGCCGCAGCGGCACCTGCAATGCCAACAACCGATCCAGTCAAAAACGTTCCGACTATGCCATTTAATATACTCCCAAAACTGTATTTATTTGGTGTATCCACAGATAATGATTCTAACATATCCTTGAGACTGTACCCCACTATATTAGATACATCTACTGCGAATTGACAAATGAAGAAAGAGATATTTACTAGGACCGCAACGATAATAAGTGTCGGAAGTAGTTTTTTGATGCCATAGTTAGTAATGCCAAAACCCGAAATCTGCGAAACAATAATTACGGCAAGAGCAATAGCAAATGCAATGTTGGCGAAATTTCTAAAATAACTCCAGCCGGTACGAGTGCTACTGCTCGAAGATGTTAACTCCGGGTTCACATATAAGAATTGGTTTTCTATACCCTCGTAAATACTATCGACTGCACTGCCAAGTAGTTGAACAACCGGACAAATAATCCAGCCTAACGATGATGCCTGGCCAAAACATGTAGATAAATCACCATTACTGGAAGAACTAGTCGAGCCACCGCTGTTGCCCCCACTTGTCGTTCCACCATTATTATCGCCACTAGTGTCTGGTGGCGTATCTGGCGCGCCATTAACTGTTGGTAATTCCAGACAAACAACCTGGCCGTTTTGCGTTTTATAAGTGCCTCCGGTTTTGTTTAGCATCTGGCGGATTTTTTGCTGTTGTTCTTTATAGTATTTTAGTTTAGCCGAGTCTTTATTGTCACCTTTGGCATATTCATCTTTCCATGCTTGCACAAACTCATCATAACACTTCTGTGCATTCTCTACGCACATATCACCGGCCGTAGCATATCCTTCATTACGATTGGTGATGATTTTAAGGATTTCATCTGGCGACGCGGCATAGAGCCCTTTGAGTGAGCTTCCTACAACGTTGTAAGTCTTACCAGCGGCAAGCCCGGTATTCAAATAGACTGGGCACCACATTTGTGGGTCCATATTTGGGTTAAAGTGTGCATAAGAAGTTCCTTGCGCCAATGCCTCATCTTTACCTACGAAACACTTACTGTCTTCATTGATTATACCTTCACTTTTCATTTTGGCATAAGCTTTATCTAATAGATATGTTACGTCTTCAGTCGTAAACTTTTGGCTGTCCATATTGGATGAACCAGTATAGTATTGAAATGCCGTCTTGGCAGCATCACCGTAGTTGTTGATTGTATAAGATGCAAACGCGCCAGGGTCATCAGTCTTGGTCTGGCTCATACTTGGGTTTGTATACCCGTATTCACTGCCTAGTTTACTGGCTTCTCCAGATACCGTGTTATAGAGGTAGTCCCAGCTCGTTGCGCTACTATTGTTCATCGCGTTGCCATAATACGCAACCTCCATGTCATAGTGCATTCCATAATTATCTTCCCACACGATATATACTCTACCCAAAGCATCCGCTGCCAAACATACCGGCTGGTCGCAATCCGAGGCAAATTCACTACCTTCTGGGAAAGAGTTTTTATCAATCGTGCCATCGCTCAGAACACCAAAGCATAAAGAGTTTGAGGTAAACTGCTCAACATTACCTGAACTTCCGGGGTGCTTGTAGCTGATACTCATACAACGCGTAGAAGATGGGTTATCCCCCGGGGCTTGCACGTAACCCAGGCTGGCAGGGCTGCTCGGGTTTTTGCCGAAAAGCGAGTTGAGCCCCTGCGCTTTATTAGAGCCTAGGAACACTTGTTCGCAGCTCATCTTACCGCCCAAATCATCCAGAACTAGGATATCGCCCTTTTTGCGGTTAGCGTAAACAAACATATCGTCTTCCATTGAGAAATGCCCAGCAGGCGTGATGTCCTGATGAATGTATGTACTACTGTAACATTTGCTAATTGCATTCGCTAGCGTTTTTTTCATAATGCTAGTGTCGTCTGGCGATGCCTGAACCCGTAACGGCATAAGCAGTAGCGTGCTAACAACTATAGACAACGTCGCTACAATGCCAGCAAATATCTTTATAGACTGTAGGGAACGCTTACTCATTAAGTCCTTTCTGAACGGCTGTCGTATTAGTTTTAAGTTCCGACCAAAGTCTTAGTGAATTTTGTTCCACCGCTGACGCTAAGAATTTATTACGCTGCGATAATTCAGTGTACGAAGTATCATCATCCAGTAGCGCTACACATTCACTGTCAACGTCTTCATCCATAAGACAGAAATTATCATTGTAAAAGGCATAAATCTCTAACTCTGAAGCAATATATTTAATAAGTACTTCTCTCATATCATTATAAAAATTATTATCAGAGCGCTGTGGAACAATTTGTGTAGCCAGACTTTCTGCATTAACCTGTTCATCGGCTTTAATATAATTATTAACAAGTGACCTTATTTGATTATCTAAATCAATATATAAAATGGCGTATTCTAAAAGGGTATCTTCCGTAATGATTGCATTTTGTAAATTATTGCCTAGTGTAATACTAGATTGTTGAAGTTTGGATTTAAAATCTGAATATAGACTCTTTATTTTTTTGGACTCTTCTTCCGCGTCTGGCGTATCATATATATAGCTTGTTAGTTGAGATATGTACCAGCCTTCATCGTTGCCAACGTTATCTGGTCCATATTCAATATAATTTTTGAATACATTAAAACTTTTAACTACATCCGTTTTGCTTGGTTTTGACATAGCTTGCACCACCAACAAAACTACCACGCAAATCAGAACAAATACTGCCAAAATTACCCCACCAATAATAAATGGTCGTTTATTTTGTTTGGGTTTTGGCGCACTAGTATTTAAGATAATATCACCAGCCTCAGTATTAAAAGTTTGCGTAGGATGGCTAGAAAAATAAGGATGTATAGATGAGCCATCCGAAGCCTGAGCGGAAGCTGGTATAGTGGGAACCTCGCCTTCCACCACAGGTGGCTGAGGCGTAAAAATTGCCTGGCGACTGCCGCCAGCGCTGTTCTCGCCCTGGTTTTCTTGATTTGGGTCCATGTTCTTTATATTATAACATAAGCATATTGTTTTATGTGGAAGTTTACATATACTTTTGCATATAGTTTATTAACGTATTACGATGAACATGTAGGCTGTTAGCGATAAACGTTCGCGAATTGCCTAAACTCTGCAATTTCCTAATTACATTTTCTTGTCGATAAAGTTTGCAATACTTTCGTCCCGAAGTTCCGTGCGGTCGCCCAAGAATTACTCCGTCAGCGCGCTTGCAATGCAAGGCTTCTCTAGTGCGTTGGGAAATTCAATTACGCACTCGATTACAACATCTTTGGGCGACATCAGTGGAGACAATGGATGTATTTTGAAGAACAGCCCATGTTGCCACAATATCAAGGTTATAGCATTAGCGATATATGTAAATTGCTTCAGAAACTCGTAGAAAGACTTGTGCTTTTACAAAAGTTACAGTAGAACAAGCCAAGAAAACTCCGGGTGCATCCATGGGGCCCAAGGGCGGCCTGAGTTCACTCCTCCGCTAGCCGGCGGTTCTCATCAAAAGATCGTGAAACTCCCTTAATTATTTCTTAAAGGAAAATGCAAGGTTAGCTAGATTTTTTGCTACGGCTTATAATCTTCAAAGTAGTTTCGCAGCTTTACCGGAGCGAGGAATATCTCCTGAGCTAGTTCGGTTCCATTGTGCGCAGCGGGCACGTAAATCCGGCTAACACTGCTGGTACTTTTAGGAACGCTGGCATCAATGGGCAATACTGGTCGTCGCGTATGGCTAATAATATTTGGAGTTCGGCTGGCGCAGGTGGTTATGACCTCAACGTTTATACTGAAGTTAATCCTTCATGGGGTCCAGACGCTCGCTACATCGGTTTCTCCCTCCGCTGCCTGTTTTTCGCCGCAGTGGGTGCCGATCTTTTTCAGCAACCATCAAAAATCCCCTCTCGCGAAGAAAGGGGATTTTTGACCATAGTTGGAGCGATCAAGATATAATCCAAGATTATATCTTAGGGCTACGCCCTAGAAATAGTCGGTGTGTGCCTAGCAAGGCCGAAGCCCTGCTAGGCAACCGAAGCTTAACGCAACTGACGGCGGCTAGCAATGTAGTAGCCAGCAGCAGTAGCGATGGAACCAGCGGCAATTACGCCACCAGCAATCGCAGTTGGACCAGTAGTTGGAAGTTCTGGCACGACAGTTGGCTCTTCTGGTTCTTCTGGAGTTGGTTCATCAGGAGGAGTTGGGGTCTCACAAACCTTGTTTAGATGTACGCGAGCGTCATCCTTGACCACAGTATCACCAACACGGACCTGGGCCCAGTTGATGAGAGTGTTAGAACCACAAGCCAGGTTGTCATCGACAACTTCAGCGGTAATACGGATGTAGGCGTTAGCATTGCCATCATAAGATCCAATGTTTACACCACCATTAATCACATCATCAGTGTCAAGTTTTACACCATTCGGGTGGTTACCATTGTAAACAATGGTAGAGCCTTCAACATAACGCAAGTTGCTTGGCAAGAGGTCACGTACGACTACACCAGCTTGATTGTACTTGCTAGTGTTGAGGTATTGGAATTGAAATTCAACTTTATCGCCAACTTTAACTTCTACGCTTTCCTTCCAAGATTTATCAGTGTCACCAACAACGCGGACTTTCTTATCTACGGTAAAGTCGTAGTCATAGACGGCCTTCACACGGATAGAAACATAGTTGATGTACTTGTAACAGCCTGGAATCTTACCATCAAGACCGTAGTAACCAATTGTGGTCCATTCATCTTCAGCCTTGTTGGATGGGTTACCCTGGTTAGTAATAGTGTCGGTCAATTTGACACCATTACCTTTAGCGAAACCGCCGTTCTCCAAAAGGGCAGAACCGCTGACATATTCCAAATGGAATGGAGAGCCGTTTGCACTATTGAAGTTCACCGTATCAGAGTAAGTGTTTGGGGTGGCGTTAGAAGAACGCAACCAACCATTCACAGTCTGGGTAGTAGCGGAGCCGTAAGGAACGTAGAAACGCACCTGGGTATCCAAAGCGGTGTTTGCATCACCGCCGGAAGCGTTGTTGTGGACATAAAGACGCACGATGTAGGTCTTGCCATCCTCAGCTGTAATGTTGGAACCTTCCCAAACATTTTGAGCACCAGCATTTATACCGGTGTCTTCACGAGCACCAACGAAGTTGGTTTCGTTGCCGAGAAGTGGCATTTCAAGGCCGTTCTTCTTTGCCCAAGCCGCATCAGTATCAACGACTTTGATAGAGTTAAAGGTGATATTCTTGATAGCACCTTCGTTGGCTTGCTGGTACGAGTATAGTGGACGACTATAAGCCGACACTATAGACGGTACCGCAGCTACACCAGCAATAGCCGCCGCAGTGGCAGCTACCGCGAGGGTAGATTTGATTGCTGTTTTCATATTAATCTCCTTTTATAGATTAGTTATGATTTACTTAATAAAATGAGTTAAATTTGATATAAATTTTGTTTTCTTCCCTGGTCCATCTTGTTAAACTTCTTCAGTCCCACAATCGAATCATCTCAAACACAAACTAAATCTTGGGGTTGTGAGGAGCCGAAGCCCCCCACATATATATTGAAGTTGGTACCTTCAATGTTGTTTATTATCGCCTTTAGGGGCGGATTTATATTTATCGTAAAGTACGAAAGCTAATCACATAATTTATTCGGGTGCGGAGCCGAGGTTAGTACTGCTATTTTCATTGCCAAGATTAACATTCTTATCGACAACAGTATCGTTGCCGTTAGAATCCGTAATCACACTAGATTCAGTACCAGTTGCTTTGGTGGCATCCTGCGAAGCGTCAGGCTCATTGTTTTCAGTATCCTGTTCATAAATGGTCTGCTGATTCTGATTCTGATTCTGATTCTGGTTCTGATTCTGATTCTGATTCTGGTTCTGATTCTGATTCTGATTCTGATTCTGATTCTGCTGTTGACGATTTTCTTCTTCAGCACCCTCATCAGCTTCAACACCATCCTCAGTGTAGTTGGAGTTTCCTCCGCCTCCAGTGTCGCCACCGCCTTCTGTACGTGCAGCTTCCTGTCCAGCATCCTTTTCGAATGTCTTCTCCTCGTCATCCTTCTGCTCATCTTTGTCCTTATCTTCTTCCTCCGTCTTCGTCCCAGTTTCTGTCTTACTTTCGGTGGTGGAAGAATTGTCCTGCTGCCCTTTCTTCCGATAGACAACTTTATAATACATGTCGCGTGCCGGCATCGTGCCTTCCACGACAGGCGTATCACAGGTGTACCCCCGAATCTCCGGTGAAACTATACGATAAGCGTCACCGAACTTCAGTACTGCATGGTAGTGCGGAATATTCGTCGGGCTACCATTCGCATAGACATAGTCTATGTCGAGATTGTATTCCGTCGGTTTAGTGTCCCGCGGCGTACCAGTCTTTCTGGACTCAACTTTGATTGCCAAACGACCATCATCTAAGTTGACCAGAAGGTCTTCGACATCCTCGCCATATTTACCTTCGCTCAGCTTCCGCAAGAACACACCGTTCTTTTCGGTATAGGAAGCCGGTGCTACCTGGCGCAATGCCGTGGTAGTGGTCTTCGGATAACACCAATGTCTGTCTGTGGTGAACTTACCAGTTTCCTGAGCAGTAAATCGCATATAGAGCATGCTTATCTGCCCAGAAATATTATCGTGGAAATCCTGAGTATACACTGCGTTCAGCCAAGGCCTATCCGGATCGAAGAACTCAACGTCTTCAGGATACTCCATAAAACATTCCCTTCCGACCGCCTCTGTCTTCTTATCCTTTTCGATGATGTCATATGCTACCTCATACCGGTAGCTGATGTCATCTAGAATAGATTTCGCCGACAAGTAAAACCACTCCATATCGCTGAATGTCATGGCTCCCATTTGTGAGAAGCTGGACATGTTGTTAAATGCGTAAAGCATCAACTCATCCACACGACTATTCTGCTCCTCCGTAGATAACTCATAGTATTCCTTTTCCCACGCCTCCATCTTAGGCTCAACGATTTTCCAGACCGCTTCATGGTCTGTTAAATCTACGCCCTTTAAATCTTCGGCCGTGACTTCACGACAGCCAATAGCCTGGTCATACCAGAGCCAGCTCTCAATACCGCCATATACGGGGAACCCAATCAAGTCATCCGAGTGACCACGCCCGGCCTCAGAAATACGTTCTTTCAGCCAATTCGCATCCTCAAAGTCTAAATGAAGCGGAATATCGAGGTAATACTTACTGAACAGTCTGTCAATCTCATTCGGGTTGATTTTGACGATAGAGTTGGTTACACTAACTTTCTCCATCGCTTCAGCGAAGTTGCTCAAAGCCAAAGTAGACTCGGACGCCACCCGCTCACGGATAGCTGTCGCCGTCATGGCTTCGGATTCAGACTGTTCGTTAGTCGCATCTATTACTGCGGAGTCTTTCGCAAGCTCCACGAATGCCTGCATGCTTGCACTGACACTTTTTGTTACGTTCGCACGAACTGTGTCAGTGTCCGCCTGAATCTGTTCTTCAGTATTTCCGTCTTCCATTTCGCTAGCGTCTTCACTGGCATCCTCCGCTTTAGGAGCCTCCTCGGGATTATCTCCTCCAGTTGCTTCCTCTGCGGGCGACTGAGATTCCCCATCGGGGTTCTCGTTGTCGGTTACATTAGTGTCAGTGTTGTTATCAGCGTTGTCTGTTCCTTCCTGTGCGGTGTTCTGCTGTGCTTCGGATTGATCCAAAGTCTTATGCAAATTGCAACTAAACAGAACCACGGATATGATGAGAATAAGAGTAAAAAGCGCGATTCTTCTGCGCTTCATATACTTCACTCCATCCGCGTACCCTCGACTACCGTCGGACGGGCCACCAGCGTCACTCATGTTGGCGGTGATGATAATCACACCAACACTTACCAGAAACGTCAAACCTCCGATAACAGTAAAAACGATATTTGACATAATAGCTTCCTCCTTTTTTATTTTGCTCTATTTCTATTTATTTGATTTTATATAGTTAGCAAAATAGGAGGTACCAACTCCCATTTTGCGAAAATGAAAGTCAGTAGGAGCCTAACGGCTCCAATCTATATTGAATGATTAGCTTCTTTTTTTCAGATACAATTGTTGTATCTGAGATGATTCGATTGTTGTAAATGGACATCTATACGGACCTCTAATGCTCGGTTCGTACCGACTACTTCCATTGTAGCACACATGCTTAAAAAAGTCAAGTGTTTTATCATAAACTAGCATAAGTTATATAAATATGGTGCTTTCCCTGTTATTTTTGGCATTTTTCATGGTTTTATTGCTATGCTTATAATTTCAAAACCGCTTATCTTTAGAGGTGATATGTGATTTGACGATTTTGCGCTATAATTGTTATGCTTATTTATATAAAATTATACGGCAAAATTGTCAAAATCCCAGAAATTGTAAAGGCCCTGTCTGGCAAAAGCAGGCAGGGCTCCTCACGAGGAATTCGGTAGAGCATGAATTCCATTTTTTTGCTGGCACATCGCTTTAACAATACTTCAATTGTGCTTTAACTCTGCTTCGGCAATTTTGTACTGCTCCTCAGCGACGTCCATGATATACGTCGGGACTTCCTGTCCGGCACGCAAAAACCTCAAGCACAACTCAAAAACTGTCAGCTCAATGAACGGCAAGCCTTTCAAGGCGCCACTACTACGAGCTTCGTTGTAAGTCGGATTTTTGCCGAACTCTTTATCCCAATCGTACGGCAACTTTTTTGCGACCTCTTTGAGGTCTTTGGATTTCTTTTCCGCGCGTTCGTACCAACTTATTTGGAGCTTTGTTTCTGAGGGGACCTTAGTTCCTTCATCACCTCCGTCTCCGGATTTTGTGCCGTTGTCGTCTTCGGGTTTGGCCTTCTTTGCCTCTTTCTGAAGCTTTTTAGCCATTTCCAGAATCTTATCGTGATTCCCGGAAGATGCCAACAAATCCATAATACCTTCCGGCTTGAAGCCGTTTGCAAGCAGCTGGTCAATGGTTTTTACCACTTCTTCAGCATATCCTTTCTTGCAAGACGTGTCGGTTTTTTCCAGCTCATCAGCCGCCTCTTTGACAAAATCGAGGATGGTCTTCTTCGGCCCTTCATCTCCCTTCGTCTTCAATGCTTTGTTACTAACAGCCTTACTGGCGTTAGCATAAAGCTGGCTGAGACGGTTCAGACTCCGCACAAGCAGGGTCTGACTCTCCGGAGTAAGATTCTCCAGAACTTCCGCCGGAATCTTAATTCCACCTAACAGCACCCAACCGGAGTCATCGCTAACCGTTATATCGGCAAGCTCAATGCCTTCAGTTTTCTTCGGGTCAGGCACTTCCTTGACGCTGTCCTTGACGGTAGGGTCCAATTTGATTCCGAGCAAGGGTTTAGCCAACTCATAGAAAGCATCAGCAAATTTCTGTGCCTTCTCACCGGTTAAGGTCATGTCGTTAAGCACCTCAGGTTCTTCCTCCTCGTTGCTCTCCGCCAAAGTTCTGTAATACAGCACCGGAGCATAATCGTCACGCTCACGGTTAGACAGTTTGAGCCATTCCCACCAAGCAATTTCGGAAACGTCTTTAGTTTTATGACGGTATTTGAAAAACCATTTAAAATTGCCCACTGTCATATAGCTAGGCATGGTCACCGTCACGGATTTCTTGTCTTCAGCTGCTTTTTTGGTTTCTTCCCAGTCTTCTTCATCGAACTCGTAAATATTCCAAGCCCAAACGATACAGGTTTTCGCAATCGCCGTCTGCAGCTTCTTGCCCTTGAGAGCAGAGAAGTCTACTGAAACATCGGTTCTCTGCCACTTAGGCATAAGACTCTTTCTACTGAAACCAAAATAACTTAAAACTCCGCCTTCTTTTTTCATGCTCTTTCCTCCTTTTAACTCCACGTTCTATGTGGGGGCACTAGGCCTGCTCTAGGGCAAGCCTAGTGCAACGACCTCTGATTTCGTGAACCTAATTGACATATTTTTAGGTTCACGTCCATGATAGCACAGATATGCAAAATTGTCAAGTGTTTTGGCATGAATTCTAGCGTAGTTTTTACGTATAAGCATTATTGTAATCTGTTTAGTATAAGAATTTTACTTGACATAACTATAAAAAAGACGCCGCGGTGCGACGTCTACTATATTTTAAGATCGGTTTATAAGTTTTTCACTACAAATTGGCCGCGTTAGCCGTTCTTAAGCCACGCTGCTTGAACGCGGCTATCTCGTCCTGATCCTTTTCTGATAGCAAGCTGTGATGCGGGACACCCGCCATACTCAGCTTGTACTGTAAAAACGACCGCGAAATGCCCAATTCTTTAGCCTGTTCCTCTACAGACGGCCATACTTTGGGCTGTTCCTGAGGTTGTTTAGGCTGTTTTTCCGGCGAATCCGATTGTTTTTCAGGTTGGGCTTCACCAGTGTCACCATGAATGCTGTTCTTGACGAGCGTAACATTAATCTCACCAGTGTGTTCCCCTGGACCAATCTGAGCAATGATAGGGTTCTTAGGCTGGACAACTTCCCCAACCAGAGGCTTTCCACGATTGTTATCTCCAGTATCACCTTCAGCTACTCCGCCCTGTCTTTCGACAGCTTTGACGTCGGTGATAACTTCATATGCTCCCTGCTCATTATGCGCTTTTTGCTGACGTGCATGCCTGCGTAGCCAAATTGCGTCCATATCTGCTACATAGTCATAATTGCTCAGCTCGGTCCATATTCGTATAAGCTCCTCTCTTGGTAATTGGTCAAGCTCGTGCTTCCGTTTCTCGATATCAGCTCCAGTTTGTCCCGACTCAGCAAATTTTACTAAACGCGCCTCGTCATCGTCCAAATCGATTTCTTCAAAGTCGTCATAATAATCATTTAAACGTTGAATCGCAACTTCCATCTGAATAATCATAGTTTTGATTAGTTCAGTATTGGTGTCGCTGACGGCGTTGTTTCTCATCTCGCTGGATACATCACGAAAAATGGCAGCAATCATCATAACAAAAATTACTAAGAGAGCAACTGCCGCCATGGTGGTAATGGCTGTGGTAGGGGTTGACATGTTGATAAAATACAACACAATTAACACCATTGTAGCGCAAATGACGCCTACCATGCAAAACACCTTGGCACTGGTAGAAATATTTTGCCACCAGCTTCGTTGCCCGCGTCTATTTGATTTATTCATATATTTAACCCTCCTATTTTTCTATATCGAAAATTATATGAAAAATCTGTTCTTGCGTTCTCAATTTATATATTAACGTGCTATATTCGTTTCCCCGATCTGGATAGAATATACCACTGTGACTTATTTATAGCACACATTGCTTTTGAAGTCAACCATAGTACCAGAGTAAGCACGGGCGTCAAATGAAAGGCAGTTATGTTGCCTAAATACACTTTTTCCTTGGGCCGCTCCGGGGCGCTTGCCCGAGTCTAGCCCAGGGAAAAGGTATTTATGCAACATTTCTTACTTTCTCCTGAAGAAGTGTGCTATAATGGACGCAGTATTTCCCATTTGGTGGGATTAGCTCAGATGGTTAGAGCGTCTGATTGTGGTCCAGAAGGTCGCTGGTTCGATTCCAGTATCCCACCCCACAATGGAAATACTTGCGAGTGTAGTACAGTGGCTAGTATGCAAGTTTTCCAAACTTGAGATGAGAGTTCAATTCTCTCCACTCGCACCAAGCCTTGACAATTTCGATAATGTGTGCTACAATGGTATTATAAGGGCGTTTTGGGCCCGTTTTTTTGTTATTTGGGGCGGGTTTTATTGGAAGAAACAGAGGTAGGCAGCAGCACCAACCACGGCACCAAGAATAATCGTGAACAAAATCAAGAAGAAAAGTGGTACTTTGGAGCGTCGGCTGGCAGGAACAATCACCGTGGGGCGTTGTGGTAACTCTTGACGCGCCTCAGACTTGGATTTTTTCTTGCTATAGATATTTTTGCGCGAAGCTTTGGCGGGCTTTTCCTCGATTACCGGGCGGGCAATTTTGGTGTAACCAGGAGCAGAATTGTCCGAAAGTGGACGCTTCTCTACAATAACTGATTTGAGAAAAGGTGATTGACCACCGAGGGCATAACGATTATTATCAACGGGTTTTTTCTTGAGGAAACTGTAATTTGCGGTGTTATCCGCTTTGACTTCCCTGGCGACACTAGCCGGAGACTCGAGCTGGCTAGCAGGCTTAGTGTCTAGCGGCTCTGGCACTGAGCTAGTATGATAATCCTCTACGACACCAAAATCAGCTTCAGCGGTATGGTGGCGCGAGAAGTTAATCTTGGGTGGCGTAGCCATCACATAGGAACTATCGGCCGGCACACCGGTAGGAGTGGTACTAGCGTAGCCCTTGGGGGCAGGGCGGAATTTGGGCTTGGGGCTGAGGGCTGAAGCGGCTGCGGCGGGCCAGAGTGGGGCGGCGCCAGGTTTGGTCGTGCGACGCGCGGAGCCGCCGACCATCTGTGGGTCACGCAAAGGTCCGGCTGGACGTGGTACGCGTGCAGGCTGAGGCATGGCGGGCGCAGATTTAACCATCTGAGCCGGGGCCTTTGCGGGAAGAGATTTGGGACTAGACAAAATCTGGACTTCAAGTGCGTTGGGATCCCCAGACGATAACCGTTTAGCGCCACTAGAAATACGCTTGGATGAACTGGGGTTAATGGAATTAGGCTGGATAATCTGAACGTCGCCCGAACGGCGCGCGATAATACCGGTCTTGGGGCGCAAACCACCGACTGGACGAGCGCTCTTGGCCATGCGAGCATTAGGTGGCAAAATTACAGGGGTGGACTTAGGCTTGGCCGAAGAGCCAAGTTTAAGCGACGTGCGAATCACGGGGATTTCCTGTTCGCCAGAATCCTCGGAAGCAGACTTTACGGACGACAACCGCGAAGCTAACGGATCGTAAGAATTGGACGCACTAGTTTCTTTGGTTGAGGGTTTGGGAGATTTGGCACGCGTAAGCAAAGCAGCGGCAGAGGCACGCGTAGTATCAATGTTTTTCTCAATGTTCTTCTGGATTGAACCGTGGTGTAAGTTGGCGGCCGACTTAGCATTACGCCCAGCACCCTGGCTGGCAGCCGCATTAACCGCCTCCCGGGCAGATGGCGCCAAAATTGGCTCGGTCTTGCGGGCGTGCTCGGCATACATGGCGTTGATGGCGGCTTTAGCCGAAGTTACTGGCACAGGTGGCTCGGTGTCCGGCTTAGATTGGCCAGCCTTGTTGGCGACAAAATCCATCTGCCGGTGCCCTAAACCGCCTCCCACAGATTGATTTGATGTCGCCTGGTTCATTAGTCCTGTACCTTCTTAGCAGTTTCGATAATATCTACAAATTGGTCAGCAATCAAGGATGCGCCACCCACGAGTAAACCATTCACGCCCGGTACAGTAAGGTATGCCCCGGCATTGGACGGATTGACGCTACCGCCATAGAGTACGGGTATACTCTGAGCAACATCGTTACCATAAGTATCGGCCAACGTGCGACGAATAAAACCGGTGATTTCGGCAATTTCGTCGGGAGAAGCCAAATGTGCTCCAGTCGTGGTACTGATGGCCCAAATTGGCTCATAGGCAATAATAACTTTGGAGATATCTTCGGACGATACCTCAGATAGGCCGCCTAGAAGCTGATCACGAATGACGTCGTGAGTTTCGCCAAAAGTGTGCTCAGTTTCGGTTTCACCAATGCAAAGAATGGGGGTGATTTGATTACGTAAAGCTGCCGCGACCGAGGCGCGGATGTCTTTGTCGCTCGCATGAAACAGTTGGCGTCGCTCGGAATGCCCAATAATACAATAATCTACGACTCCACGCAATTGTGTGAAAGATACTTCGCCGGTATAGGCCCCAAAATCATGTGGATTGGCAGTCTGTGCGGCGAGGCGGAGTTTCTTGCGGTCAATTTGAAGTGATAATGGTTGAAGCGCAATCAGCGACGGCGCCACAATTACCTCAACACTCCGGAAAGCGCGAATTTTTTGCTGCAGTTTATGAAGATAGACGGAAGATTCCCCGACCGAAAAATTCATCTTCCAGTTGCCCACGATATATGATTTCATATGTTAATTATAGCACATTCCTTGGTTCAATAAGGACTTTATTATCGGCATCCTATGCTACAATAATCAAAAGAAGGAGAAATTATGCGGGTTTTATTGAAATTGAGTGGTGAAGTCTTGGCGGGAGCTAAAAAGACAGGGTTTGATGAGCAAACTGTACGCGGAGTGGCATTGCAAGTGAAACAATTGGCGGATAGTGGTGTGCAGGTGGGGATTGTAATTGGTGGTGGCAACTTTTGGCGCGGTCGCACCGGAAACGAGATTGATCGTACTAAGTCCGATCAACTCGGGATGCTAGCTACAGTGATGAACTGTATCTATACTTCAGAGATTTTCCGTGGCGTGGGGCTAAAAACGCAAATTTTCACTCCATTTTTGTGCGGTGGTTTTACAGAATTATTCTCCAAAGACAAAGCAAACGCGTGTTTTGAGCGGGGCATGGTAGTGTTCTTTGCTGGTGGAACGGGGCATCCATACTTTTCCACGGACACTGGTGTGGCGTTGCGTGCAGTTGAGATGGAGGCAGATAAAATTTTGCTAGCTAAGTCGATTGACGGGGTGTACGATGACGACCCAGCAAAAAACCCGCAAGCCAAGAAGTATGACGTAGTATCAATTGATGAGGTAATTGCGAAGAATTTACAGGTGATGGATTTGACGGCTTCGGTGTTGGCGCGGGACAACAAAATGCCACTTTTGGTTTTTGGTCTGGACGGAGAAAATAGTATCGTGAATGCTGTAAACGGCGATGCAGGTGGTACAGTGGTGACAGTAGGCTAAACAAATATTACTTTCAACAAGTGACACCAAGGATGCCGCGCAAAGCGTAGGCCGTGTCTTCGTGTGAACGCACAGTGATAGTATCAATACCCATTTGCACCACGGGATAATCATTCCCTCCTGGCTGGGTCATGTCGCCGAAATAAAGAATCTCGGATTTATCAACATCCAACTCCTCAAGAAGGTGCGTCATACCGAATTCTTTGTTCATGCCTGGAGCAGCGACGTTAATAGAGGTGGTACCACCGATTTCATAAAGGAAGCCAGGGAGAAGTTTTTGGCATTCCGCCACAATGGCTTCACGTTTCTTGCAGTCTGGATCCCAGCTATATTTCTCGGACGTACCCATGGCTTGACCAAGCGCCGAGAATGTGACTTGAGAGAGGCGATTTTCGATGATTTGATCGCCCGGAAGGAGCTTGTCGACCTCCCAGTAGCCGAGTTTTTTGGCCGCCTGCTCGAGTGTTGTTGTTATTTTTACAACATCTTCCTCTGTGAGAGGATAGTTGTAAACCTGTTCCCAGTCATGTTGGTCAAGATTGTAGCGATAATACTGCGTACCCTGCGCCACAAAGAGGTGGAGATGGGTGAGTTGCTCTTCAGTCACGCCGACTTTTTGCAACTCATCGACAATTTGAATCAAAAATTGCTCGAATTTTTGGCCCGAAATCGGACAAATTTCGTAAAAATTAAGACAATTTACCAAAAGTTCGGCAATCTCCGGTGGGATTGGGGTTTTGGCGATGTTTAATGTCTGGTCGATATCGAAACTAAGTACTTTTTTCATAGTTTTAGTGTAACACTTATTGACAATTTTGGAAATCTGTGCTATAATGAAAGTAGGATGGGTGTTTATGACCTTAAATCCATCGGTTGGGGGTGAAGGTTGCCCTTTTGAATTTGGATAGTAAACGGCGCGATGTTCATGTTCCCATAAAAGGAGGGGTTTGGATGGAAGGAACAATGAACAAAAAACAGATTTTTGTCACGCTTTTCTGGACAGCAGTGCTGATTGGTATCGTATACGCGTATCTGTCGAATCGCAATGAAATTGGCGAGGCGGTGGGGTATTTGCAGGATATGAATATCACAGTTGTATTGTTGCTGGTGCCGGTAATTTTCTTCATGTGGTGCGCAGCGGGTCGGATTTGGCATCCGTACCTGAAAGCTGACGGATTGAGTGCAAGACTTTTAAGCAGTATTCAGTACGAGATTAACTTTGTTGATACAGTATTGCCATTCTTCAGTATTACGGGAGCGGTTTATGCATTGGCAAGGTTGAAAAAGCTGAATGTGCCTGAGGGTAAGGCGAGCGGGATGATTGTCTTTCGCTACATCATCTCCATCTCTACAAAATGGATTGAAATCGCGATTGCGATGGTGATTCTGGCGGCGATGGGCAAAACGGGAGAAATGCCGGCGTGGGTCGTGTGTGTGGTCTGCATATTGATTGTTGCGGTTACGGTAGGTTTTACAGTTGGTTTAATAATCTACCAGAGAAAGGTGCGGGTGCCGAGAAAGCTGGCACGTAGTCAGGCACTTGGCAAAACCGCCGCGGCAATACAGGAGCAGCTGGATAATTTATTCCAGACCTTAGACCTGATTTTTAGCCAGAAAGGTGCGTTGCTACAGTCGTTCGTATGGGGAATGGTGTATTCACTGCTGGAAGTACTGCCGTTTTGGGTGGTAGCAACCGCAATGGGACACGCAGAATTATTACTACCGATTATCGTTGCATCCGGCGTAGCGATTACGGTGGGTATAATTATACCCACTCCGATGGGAATCGGAGGATTTGACGGCGCTATGATATTATTCCTTGGTAGCATAGGCTCCAGCGTTGCACTGGTGTCAGCTATCGTAATCACAACACGTGTTTTGGTGCTGGTTGGAAGCGCAGTTACAGGTATTCCGTTTTGGATGAACGGAATGAGAAGCATCGAAAGTGAAAACTGAAGACTGAAGACTGAAGACTGAAGACTGAAGACTGAGCATTGCGACAAAGTTGCTATCCAAATTAGCTTAGGGGCTCCATCGGTTGATGGGGCCTTTCGGCATTTTATGGTATAATTACCCTATGAATTTATCGGAAGAACTAATCTGGAGAGGTTTTTACGCCGAAACCTCGATTAAAGACCCGGCGGAATTAGATAATCGGGCAAACAAAAAGTTCTATTGGGGTGCCGACCCGTCGGCTGATTCCCTAACGATTGGCAACCTAGCGGCGGCCATGATGTGCGCTTGTTTTGTGCGCCATGGTTATCAGCCGTATTTGCTTGTGGGCGGTGCGACCGGACAGATTGGTGATCCGAAAGACAACGGTGAGCGTGACTTGAAACCACTGGAAGAGGTGGAACACAACAAGGCTTGTATTGGCGCGCAGATGAAAAACATTGTGCGCAGTGATGAGTTGGTGATGGTGGACAACTATGAGTGGTTCAAGGACATGAACTATCTAGCGTTTTTGCGCGAGGTAGGCAAAGCATTCTCGATGACGCAGTTGCTTGACCGGCAGTTTGTGCAGGCGCGGATTGGTGAAGGTGGTAGCGGGATTTCTTATGCTGAGTTTTCTTATACTCTGATTCAGGGGTACGATTTCTTGCATTTGTACCGCGAATATGGGATTGATTTGCAACTTTGTGGGGCAGACCAATTTGGCAATTGTTCGAGCGGGATTCACCTGATTAAGCGCTTGGAAGGCGCGACGGCCGATGCTTGGAGTACGCCGCTAGTGATTGACCCAGCAACGGGACGCAAATTTGGTAAGTCGGAAGGAAATGCGATTTGGTTGGCCGGGCGTGATAATGGTAGCGGGAATTATACTTCGGTGTTTGATTTTTATCAGTTCTGGATTAACCAGCCAGATACGGCGTTGGAATACTTGATGAAGATTTACACATTATTGGAGAAGCCGGAGCTAGAAGAGATCTTGACGAAGCATGCCGAGCATCCCGAGCAGCGGATTGCGCAGAAGGCTTTGGCGAAGGGTGTAACTGAGGTAGTACATGGCAAAGAGGCGGCCAAAGCGGTGATTAATCTGAGCGAGAGACTATTTACAGAGGATTTATCAAGCCTTACGGGCGAAGAAATTGTGGAAATGGGTAAATATCTAGCCAAGGGGCAGATGAGCGATAAGCTGTTTGATATCTTGGTAGCAACTGGACTAGCGAGCAGCAAAGGTGAAGCGCGAAAATTAGCCGCGGCTGGAGCGATTACGGTGAACGGCACCAAAGTGACCGAAGATGCCGTAATTGACCAAATTGCGATTGTGAAGCGCGGTAAGAATAAATTTGCCGTGGTGATGTAGATCGATTTAGGGATTTGAAAAACCGCCCGATGGTGCTGGGCGGTTTTTGCTTGTAGTGTACAGGAATGCTTAATAAAAATAGTGCCGACGACCATTACGGTCTTTATTTTTTAGGTCGTGATTATAGTTAAAATCGCCGTGCTCTCTGATATAAGCCCGGTAGCAAACCTTCTTGGCTGAGTAATCCTTTTCCGGCATTACGATGCCAGCTGGTATCTCCATTTCATACGGAAAGATGTCCCATTCCCGATGGGTATACCCAGAGTATTCTTCTATATAGGTAGCATACGGTTTACCATTGTTATAATCTTTCTTAGTATGAAAACCAATGCGATACTCTGAAACTGGAGGTAAAATTCCTAACTTGCGCAACTCTTTTACGGCTTTTTTAACTGGCTTTGGCGCCCTGTAAAACGGCTCAAGGGTTAAGTGGAGTGCATAGCCGCATAAGTCTTTAAGACAAATAGTTGCACTGCGCCCGCCCCATTGATCACCATATTCTTCAACACTTAGATGAATATAATCCGCTCCAACAGAGACTTCGGTAACCCACCATTTTGAATTGTCTCCCCGCAAAATACTGGGGATATCTTTACAAAATTCTGTCGCCATCTTTACTGTAGCCTTATAATATTCTTCCGAAAAGTCGTCTTTCAGCTCTGGGTTGGTGTCTCGTTCCTCATGACTAGGAAAAAACAGAATATCCTCTTGCGGGTTAATCTTCATCATGATGTCATCCATGTCTGTTACTACATCGCCATAACGGACACAGAGTAACTTAGTCTGAATTGGGAACGGTTTACCAGCTCCATTAAACTCTGCATTCTCCGCGTCTGCACAGATAAAGAAATGATTCGTCATATCTAAAACATATTCAACTCCCTGCATATCAATTCCCTCCTAATGATATCTAATTTCTGGTTTTTGAATTATTTATGATATATACACCACAAGCTTTTAATCTACCTAAGGCTCATAAGAGCCACTAGGTTTTAGTATTAAAAACTTGTGGCTCCGTAGTATGTATACTACGGCCTTATACTTCCATTGTAGCACACTTATCTAATTTTGTCAATACAATTTATGGTAAATTTGTGAGTTTGGCAAAAAATTGGCATTATAGCACGGTTTTGCAAAAACATACAAGCACAAGTTTGATGAAAAAGACAAAAAGTGCTTGGCAAAAGTGACAACAAAATGACAATTCCCCGCCGGGTATGGTAGTTTTTATAGCATTTGTGTTATAATTGATATATGGTAAAAATTGCGAATAACTCTGGTAGCAAGTCTACCAAAAGAGCAAAAATGGGGGTTTATTCTAGCTTAGTGACGGATCGAACTCGGAAACTAGCCAAGAGTGTCCAGGCAAAAGCCTCTCAAGTGACAAAGAAAAAAACTGGAAATAAAACTAATGCGAACTTGCGCCCACTGCCCAAGGAACAACCGGCGAGGTTTTTTGCGCACTTCCGTTGGGAGCGAATTAAGGCCTATTGGTTCTCTAAGGAGGGGTTGAAGCGCATTGGCAAGATTTTTGCAGCTTGTGTGTTGCTTGGGATTATCTTGGTGGGAGCGTTGTTTGTGTATTATAAGAGCCAGCTCAAAGAGATTCAGCTGGGCAATTTGACGATTTCCGAGACCGTAAATACCTATCTAGACCGCAATGGTGTGGTACTTTGGGAAGACAAGGGCGATGCGGATTATCGTCTTGTGGTGGAGGGTGACCAGATTTCTACCTACGTGCGACAGGCAACGGTGGCAATTGAGGACCGCAGTTTTTATAGCCACCCGGGCGTAGACCTTTCCGCATTAGTGCGCGCGGCGCTGTCAACTCTGACGGGGCGAGGCGTGCAAGGTGGGTCCACTTTGACTCAGCAGTTGATTAAGCAACTCTATTTCTCAGATGAAGCCGTAAGTAAAAATCGTGGTGGTATCGCACGAAAGGTAAAAGAGCTAATTCTCTCGATTGAGCTCGAGAAGATGTATAGTAAAGAGCAGATTATTACCATGTATTTGAACGAATCGCCTTATGGTGGTCGTCGTAATGGTATTGAAAGCGCGGCACAGACCTATTTTGGCAAGAGTGCGAAAGATTTGAACTTGGCCGAGAGCGCGCTTTTGGCTTCAATTCCGAATAATCCAGCTTACCTAAACCCTTATTATGAAGCCGGTAACGAAGCTTTGATTGCGCGCCAGCATAAGACTTTGGACGTGATGGCAGAGATGGGATATATCACTGCAGACGAGGCGGCTGAGGCCAAAGAAGTGCCGATTTTGGATCAGATTTTGCCAGAGTCGACGCAGTACGATAATATCAAAGCCCCACACTTCGTGATGGAAGTGAAGAAGCAGCTAGAAGAGAAATATGGTATCCAGACGATGCGCACCGGTGGCTATACGATTGTGACGACCTTGGATTACCGTGCTCAAGAGATGGCTGAAGCGGCCGTGGCGCTGGGTGCTAAGAGCTTGAGTACCAATGGTAGTGACAATATCGCTTTGGCTTCGGTAGATGCCGAAACCGCACAGGTGATTGCGATGGTAGGCTCAGTAGACTGGAATACACCAGTGTATGGCGAGGTGAATGCGGCAACTTCTCCGTTGGAACCGGGCTCTTCGATTAAGCCGTTGCTTGACTTTACGCCACTATTCTCGCTCACTGGGGACAAAGTATATGGCCCGGGTACGGTGTTGAAAGATGAGAATATCGACTCGATTTATTGTGCAGGATATACCGGTTCGTGTGCTTTGCGCAACTTTACCGGTAAGTTTTATGGAAACGTGACAATTCGACAAGCTCTGGGCAACTCGCTTAACATTCCAGCGGCAAAGGCTTTGGCGATTGTGGGAATTGATAATGCGCTCGAAATCTTGCATGGTCTAGGTGATAAAAACTATTGTGCTGATAGTAGTACCGCTGGGCTTTCGATGGCAATTGGTAGTGGTTGTACGGTGTTACCAGTGGAGCATGCTAACGCTTATGCATCGATTGCACGCGGTGGCGTATATAAGGAGCTAGCTTATGTGCTAGAGCTAAAAGATCAGACTGGCAAGTTACTAGAATCTTGGGAAGATGTAGCTGGTGAACGCGTAGTGGATGAGCAGGTGGCTTACGAAATCTCTAGTATTTTGAGTGACTCTTCAGCACGGCAACTCGTGTTTGGCTCATCAGGTACAGCACCAGGATTCGTGGTGAACGGGGTTTGGACTGGTACCAAGACCGGTACTTCGACTACATCCAACAGTGCAGTGGCAAAAGATTTGTGGATGGCGAGTTACTCAACCGCGATTGCGACGGTGGTATGGAATGGTAACCATGATGGTTCTGGCCTGCGCAGTAGCTCTAACAACGTGACACGGATTGTGGTGAATAGTTATATGGAGAATGTCCACAAAAATCTTTATGCTCAGGAGGGCAAGTGGAAGTCGGGTGATCAACCGGTGAAGCCATCAGGTATCCAGAGCTTGACTGTGAACGGCAAAACCGACATCTGGCCATCTTGGTACAGTGATAAGAACTCTGGCATTATCAAGGAAACCGTGGCCTTCAACAAGAAGAATGGTCTACGTGCGCAAGAATGTACACCAGAGAGCCAACGGATTGAACTTGAATTGACGAAGTATGTTGATCCGGTGTCAAAGACAGAGACTTGGCATGTGCCAGAAGGTTATAATTACGAAGAGATGGATACTTGTGAAACTGTAAATGCGGAGATTACAATTACGCGGCGAATTGTGACCGGTACAAGCGACAACTTGGAGATTAAGATTACTGCGGGCTCGAGTGATTTGGTGTCTTATCGTATCTTGGTAGATGGGAAGGAGTCAAAGAAGGGCTCGGTGACCAGCACGGTGCTGACGAATGGCTTGACCTATCCGGTAACTGGTACAGAAAAGAATGTGACGGTGGAAGTGACGGATGCCGATGGTAATACGGTACGCAAGTCTTTTACCTCGTTTACAAACAGTGATGTAAGCGGTGGGACGTCTTCCGGGAATAACTAATACCTGAACAACTTGAGGCCCCGCGGATGCGGGGCCTCCGAAGTGGCTATCGTTGCAATCTACTACCGAGATTTGTTTGCATTAGATTTGGCTGAGGTGGACCTTGTACTGGAGGTCTTGGTAATGGTTTTAGTTGTCCGAGTTACAGGCTTGCTTGCGGGATTATTAGTGATTTTGCTAGCAGACTTATTTGTAACCTTGTTCACGACAGGGCGAGCAAACATCATAGTGCCAGCAGCAGTTTGATTGACGCGCACGAACTCAACTTCGATTTCTTCACCAATCTTCTTACTGGCGTGGTCTACAACTACCATAGTGCCATCTTTGAGGTAGGCTACGCCCTGGTCGGCGCCACTACCGGCAGCAATAATTTTTACTTTGGTCTTTTCTCCTGGGAGATATTCGCCACGCAAGACCAGAGCCAAAGCATTAAGGTTGAGCGTGTCAATATGTTCGGTGGCGGCCACTTTTTCTAGATTGTAATCATTGGTAAGAATGGCGCCACGGTTTTGGTGCGCGAGCTCGAGCAGGCGATTGTCGACTGGGGTGCGGTCAAGCTGATCGGGCAAAATCGTGACATCGAAATGTATGACGCGCTCGAGCTCGCGCACAGCGTCAAGGCCCGCACGGGCCCGCAGACGCTTATCATGATCCTTGCCGTCGGCCAATAATTGCAATTCCTGAATGACGCTCCGAGGGACAATCAAATCATCGCTGATGAAGCCGGTCTGGGCGACGGCAAGCAAACGTGGGTCCATCAAGGCCGAGGTGTCCACATAGACTTTGCGTTTTTGATTGGACCCCATGAATGGAGTCTTCTTGATATTTTTGACGGTAAGCACCGTGGTTTCTGCTAAAATTAGCAGAATGATAACTAATATAAATAATTCCATATTTTCCTATTATAACACGTCAAAAGCAGTGCCTTTGCAAGGCTATACCATCATAGTAGCACAGTTTGATGATTTTGTCAAGACAGGAGACCTGAATGTTTAGATTGCATGGTAGTTTTTGAGATGGTTTAGATCTAATTTTATAATTTTACTTGGTCAACACCATGCTCGCGAGCGTATTTAGCATTGTCATCGAGAATCTTCTGGTATTTTTCGACTAAATCGTCACGTTTTTCGAGCTTAGCTACATCCATTGCCAGGTGATAACGTGAAGCGTGGTTGACGCTGAGCATCTGGAAAGGCGTAGTAGTACTACCATGTTCCTCAAAACCGTGTATGTGCAAACGGCTCGGACTAGTATACTGTGTGAGAATCTGTTGCAAAGTGGCGGGATAACCGTGGAAGTTAGCGATAATCGGACTGTCTTTGGTGAAGAGCTTCTCAAAATCGGCCAGTTTAAGCTTATTGTCAGTAGTACCGATGGCGTTGTAGGACAGCGCGGAGATATTGACGAAGCGGAACTTTTTGTTGGGAAAATCTTGACGCAGGATCTCGAGCGCTTTGATGGCTTCGCACGATACAATATCACCAGCGGCGGTTAGAACATAATCGGGGTTTTCATCAGAGGCAAAATCAAAAATGCTGGCACCACCATGACTAAATTGATCGTCGGCCTGGTGCGAATCGAGCCAGCGTGGTTGCTCGGTTTTATTGAATGTTGTAAGGTTTACAACATTTGTGGAGCGGAGCATATAAATAAAAGCAGCTTCGGCGGCAACATCATCCACTGGGAAAAGACAGTTGCTACGATTGCTGGGGAGGCTGAGTAAGGTAGAAATCAGGGCCGGAGACTGATGGGTGAAACCGTTATGATCTTGGCGCCAACAAGTGCTGGTAGACAAAAGGTTAGCTGCGGGATAAGGCGGGCGCCAGCTAACTTGGCTAGACTGGTCAAGAAACTTGAGATGTTGGAGAATTTGCGAAGTGATGATAGTGAAGAAGGCTTCATAGCTAGTCATCATGGCAGTGCCGCCAGCAATCAAATGTCCGACCATGCAGGCAAATAAAGTGTTCTCAGACAACAGTTCAACAATTCGCCCATCGAAGGCCTCGGGCAAGTCAAAATCTTGCTGTGGTAAATCCCAGGCACGGGCGGAAACTTCAAAAACTGCGTCGAGCTTATTGCTGGTGGTTTCATCTGGAGAAAAGAGGTAGAAATCTTCGTGTTTGGACATATACTCGGCCATGACGGCGCCGAGACTGCGCGCGGGAGAGAAACTTTCCTGGCCATGGTTATCGACAACATCTATCATAGAGTGAATCCTTTCTCAGGGTTAAACAGTTCAGCGAAATGGTAGCTTTCGAGCCAGCTCTGAAGGGTTTTAAGCTCGGCAGGGTTAATCTTGGCTTCGGGGAGCGGAATCTGATGTGCCAAAAAGTTACCGGCGACTTTATGACCATCAACCTCTTTGGGACCAGTGGCACCTTTTTCGGTGCGGAGCACGAGGAAAGGATGTTCGTATTTGGCAGATTGCTCGAGGGCAGCCTGGAAGACTTCGGGGCTATCACCCTTGATAGCAATTGGCGTATAGCCAAAGCCACGGATGAGCTCGTGCAATTCGCGCTCAGACTTGCGAGCATAAAGTGTGGGTGCAGAAATCTTATAACCATTGAGGTGCAAAATTGGGATTACCTGACCGTGAGCACGATGGTTGCCGACCAACTTTACCAAATTGAGTGAGGATAATGCGGTAGCGGTTTCTAATTCCCCGTCACCTAACATTACGGCGACGGTGCGCTCGGGGTGACCCAAAACATAACCATAAGCTGCGCCTAGGGCATAGCCCAGTTCCCCACCTTCACAAATGACGCCAGGAGTGAACGGGCTAGCATGGGAAGGGAATCCTTCGGGCCAAGAAAAATTGCGACAAAGATATTTGATACCTTCGACATCACGCGTAGCCTTAGGGTCGACTTTTTCTAAATCACCATCAATAAACAGGTTAGCTTGCAAAGCCGGAAAACCATGGCCAGGGCCAAGCACAAAGGAAAAATTTGGGTCAACCACGCTAGTGTCAATGTCTTGCTCTTTATCCTCGACTAACTTGGCACCAACGGCAAAAGGATTGATGGGCTGCGTAGTCTTGGTGGGCTTGGTAATTGGACGATTAACTTGCTCATCTTTACTAAAATAGGCGCGCAAGTTAGCATAAGCAACGTTAATACCGTGGCAAGTGCCCCAGTGCCCAAGCAGGCGCGGCTTGATATCATCTGGTGTGAGCGGTTCATTTAAAAGAAAATCGCTCTGCAAAAATAACTGTGCTACTACAAGATAATCGCAAGCACGGACGCGACGGCCGATGCGAGCAAGCACTTTCCCATCATGACTCTTCATATATATTATTGTAGCACTGTTTAGCGCTAGCGCAAAGAGTTCACAAGAAAATTATTGATGTTTGACTTTGACCATAGCGGCACGAATCACGGCGCCGTCGTACATATAGCCGGGGCGGAGAGTTTCGGCAATGACTTCGGTATCACCTTCATCATCTTCGACCGAGATTGCTTCGTGCAAATCTGGGTTGAACTCAACGCCAGGAGTAGATTCAATTTGTGTGAGACCAAGGCCTTGCAGAGTCTTGTCTAGGCTCTTGCGCAAGGGAGAGAGTTGCTCGGAATAAGCGTCAATGGCGCGCGAAAAATCGTCTACCAGTGGCAGAAACTTGGTAACAGTGGCATACTTGGCGGCGGCCATGGCCTGAGATTTTTGCACTTCCACTTGCTTGCGGAAATTCTCAAAATCGGCGCGGGTGCGCTGGAGATCATTTGTTAGCTCGGCTAGGGCAGCTTCGGTGGCGTTGGGGGCAGTGGACTCAGCAACTGGGATTTCTCCGACAACGTTTTCCTGAGCGACAACTGGCTCTTCGGGATTGGCGTCTTGAACTTCGACTTTGGCTTTTTTCATCTTTTTCCTCCTTGGTTATTTTAGGGCTAATGCGGTTTCGAGCATGCCGCCGGCTTGGCGCACAAGTGACATGACTTTGGCGTAGTTTTGGCGAGTAGGACCAAGAACGCCGATATAACTGCGGTCAGAATAAGGCGAGCGGAAACGGCTAATAATCAAGGAGACTTGGGAAGTCTTGCCAATGGGGTTTTCTTGACCGATGAAAATATTAAGCGGCTGGCCGGGAGCAGCTTCACGAAGCCAAGGTTCAAGATTATCCAGCAACTTAGCCACGGCCTGCACGCGCTGGTTGTCTAAGAACTCGGGCTGAGTGAAGAGTCGAGCAATACCAGACATGTATAATTGATCGCCAATAGTGGCGAGGCCAAGGTTACCAGTGAGCTCAACCAGCGAATCAACGGCGCCACGAATGGCATAATCAGCACGCTCTTGCGAACTAATACGCACCTCGAGTACGCGATTGCTACGTTCCAGAGGTTTGTCGTCACGTGCTCCGAACATCTGCTCAACATTAGATACATGCTCGGGCTGTTCAGCTAGAGTGTTAACATAGTAGCGATAGCCAGCATCAGTTGGCACGCGACCAGCAGAGGTGTGGGGCTGAGCAATCAAACCGTATTCCTCCAGGCGAGCCATTTCTGCCCGGATAGTCGCGGAAGAAACATTAAAAAGCTTAGCCAAGGTGATACTACCAACTGGAGTGGCAACTTCGGCATATTCTTCAATGATAGCGAAGAGGATTTCCTCTTGGCGTTTGCTGAGATTCATAAGTATATTATATATGATTAGCACTCATTTGGCAAGACTGCTATTTTGTGCTTTTATCCACTGGTTTTACACAGCAATTCTAGTATTTTTCCACAGGTTATACACAAGTTTTCCACAGAGTAATTTGTAATTCCCTATCTAGTATGTGGTATAATGCGTTTATGGAAGAGCAGCTACAAACAATTAAGAAATGGCTCGGTACGGGCAGTATCAATATCTTTGGCTTGCCGATGAGTGGCAAGGACACTGTTGGCGTAAGGTTGGCAGAAGCATTGAATGGCAAATTCTTGTCCTCAGGCTTGATTGTGCGAGCGCTAGAAAAATCAACTAATCAAGATATCACCGGTAATGGTAAATTGATGCCACAAAACCTGTTTTATGATTGGGTGTTACCATATTTTGAGAAGAAAGAACTTTGGGAATATCCACTGATTTTGTCTTCGATTGGGCGGTGGAATGGCGAAGAAGACCAAGTGATGAGTGTGGCAAGGTCAAGCGGGCATCCGATTAAAGCCGTGGTGATGTTGCAACTTTCGGAACAAGACGCAATTGAACGCTGGGAGGCGGCAAAACTCCTGAATGACCGTGGCTTGCGAGCAGACGATGCAAATCCAGAAATATTCCAAACCCGAATCAATGAATTCCGCGAAAAGACCGTTCCCGTGTTGCGGCATTACCAAGAGTTAGGGCTTCTTGTGCCGGTGAAGGCTGATGCCCCGCGCGACCAAGTCTTTGCGAATGTGATAGAGGCGTTGGCGAGCTTTGCGAGCCGCGCGGGCAATTTCGCGACGGAATTGTAGAACTATATAAACTACACCGATTGAGACCAGCAGAAATACAATACTAAAAGCAACAAAGGTGGTTTTGCTGGAATAGGTGGTGGGGACGAGGGCATAACCGGCACCGTCGTTTTCGGCTTTGATTTTGCGACAACGGTTAGTTTCAGGATTGCGTTCGTAACCTTCGGCGCAAGGTTTAGGCTCGCTAGCACCAGATTCGATATTTTTGCAACGCCCAGTGAGGGGGTTGCGGTATTTCCCTTCTGGGCATTCGCCGGTTGTCCTGGAAGCCGTTGTGACTTTGATGCAGTTACCAGTGGCGGGATTGATAACTTTACCAGCAGGACAGGTGCGAAACTCTTGATAGGCATTAGTTTTGCCCGGAGTTTGAGCGTAAGTAAAATCCCAAGATTCAGAACCGTCAACGTCAATAAACTTGGCGTAAGCGACGGATTTCTTTTGACCATGAGGATATACCAGAATATCTAATACGGCTTCATCAGTATCAAGCAGTTCGATTTCATTGGAAGAACTTGGATTCTTGGTAAGCGAAAAACTAGGAATAAGCTTGCCAGGATAGACCACAAAATAACTATCAGCAGAAATTGTGCCGATGAGTGGATAAACTTTTTTCTTATAACTTAATGTACAACCTTCTAGACTGATACTTTGGTCAGTAGCGTTGTAGAGCTCAATGTATTGCTCAGAGGCATCTTCAGTATAGTATGATAGAACTTCGGTAAACTCAAGGCCGCGACAAGTTGAAGTAGGTTGCGTTTCGGAAGAGTCGTCAAAATCAGTGCCCGGAGTAGTGTCTGACGGGATTTCTTCTGGGTCAGGCGGAACTAGTAAGGTGGGAGAATCTGGATTGTAGTGTGGTTGATAATCAGAGTAATCATGAGTGAAGTCCCCCGAGGCGTTGCGCACTAATGTAGAGGGCTTTTTACCATTAAACACCGTAACACAGCCTTCGTCTTTGGACCAGCAAACTTGGTCCACGACTTCGTCATGATACAGAACTTCGAGCCGCGCGTTAGACATGGCAAGGGTGGTAGTATAGACTGCCTCGGCTTCGGAGCTATTAGCCGTGCGTGCCAAACGTAAGAGGAGAAACTCGCCGACCATGGAACTCCCCTCAGAAAAGTCAAGTAGGGTAGTCTGCTTGCCGCTAGAATTAACATAGCGGAGCGAATAGCCGGCGAGCGAAAGTGAAGCGTCGGTAGTGTTTTGGAGTTCGATGAATTCGCCGACGTCGCGAGTTCCATCCACGGTGTAGCCTGGGTTGATAGCTCTAATGATAAGCGCACTGGAAAGTTTAGGTAGTTCGATAAGCTCAGATTTAGAATCGGAAATGATTTCGTTTGTGCTAATTTGTGGCTCTGATGTTTCCGGAACAATTTCTGAATTAGCAGAAGCAATAATCGGAGGAATAATATTTATGGTATTTTGAGTGCTCAGACTGATTAGTAGCAAAAAACCGAGCAAAGTTTTTATGCTTAAATAGGGTGTTATTTTCTTCATGACGGGAGTGTAGCACAAATTTGAAAAAATTAGCAAGCATAAGTGTGATATAATTTGAGTATGGAGATGGTCATTCCCTATAGTGAGGTGTTTTTGGCCGCCGTGATTCATGCGACTTTGCAGCTAGAACTCGGTGCTTTGTTGTTGTTATATCATGCTAGTATTGGCAAACATGTGCGCAAAAAAACCAAGCATTTGGTAAGTAGTTATATTTCTGGAATTGGAACTTTGATTTTGCTGGGATTGGCGGCGGTAGCGTTTGTCTTTGACCGTTATTTTGGCAAGGCATTGTATGCCGAAGAGTTGATGATTATCGTGGGAATGCTAGTAGCGCTTGCAGCTGCATCGTGGATGTTTTATTATCGTCGTGGGCGGAGCACGGAATTATGGCTGCCCCGTAGTGTGGCGAGATTTATCGACAAGCGAGCAAAACTAACCAATAGTAATACCGAAGCATTTTCTCTAGGATTACTCACGAGTCTAGCAGAAATGCCATTTACTTTGATTTTACTAGTGGTGGCTGCCAATAGTATTTTAGATTTGCCATATTTACATCAGTTGCTTGCTGTAACAGGATATACGATTATCGCAATCTTGCCGTCAGTGATTTTGCGTTTGGCAATCCGCAAAGGGCAGACGGTAGTAGATATTCAACGGTGGCGAGTGAAGCACAAAACCTTCTTCCGCGTGTTGACTGGTGTTGGATTCTTAGTACTGGCGTTCTTTATCTTTTCATTTGAGGTACTATCGTGATGCAAAAGCAAAATATAATTAAGCGCAAGCCCAAAAAACCTGCAACTTTTACTTTTGATGAAGAAAAGTTGAAAGTGGAAATTTTAGCAGAAGCGAAAAAGTTACACATCGCCGAAAGCACAGCCGAAATGATGGCTGGAAAAGTTGTAGCAAATGTGTCTAAGTGGGCTAAGAAGCGAGCGGTAGTGACTTTGGATGATATTAATCGGCGAGTGGCAACGGAAATGACAAAGTATAGTGCAGATTTGTCTTATGTTTATCAAAATCGTGGTAAAATAATATAAATATGGTGGGCAAGAACTAATGGCAAGATGCGATTATCAGTACCTAGTGGTCGGTAGCGGTGCGGCTGGCAGTGCAGCGGCCTTGATGGCTGCTGGTATGGGTTTTCGTACGGCGATTGTAGAAGCAGACCGCTGGGGGGGTACTACTTTGAACTATCGTGATATCCCCTACGGCGCGGCGCTAGGCTTTGGCCAACTGTATGCTGAGGCTGTGGCGGGTTCGCGCTTCGGTATGTCGAGCACGACTTTGCGTTATAACTATCCGACGGTTTTGAATTGGCAAGCCGCAGCAGTACGACGCGCGGGCGGTGGGAGCCGCAAGGTGTTTGAAAACGCAGGGATTGATTGTTATCATGGTTTTGCACAGTTTATCAGTTCACACGAAATTGCAGTAGGCAAACAGCAAATCAGTAGCGAGAAATTTTTGATTGCTACTGGTACAAATATTGCGATAAACGGGATTTCTGGAATTGACACAGTGAATTGTTGGTCACCAGACACAGCCCTAAGAATGGCAAAACTGCCGAAAGTAATTGGTGTGATCGGTGGTGGTTCAACTGGATGTGAGCTGGCAGAGTATTTCTCTTCTTTGGGCGTAAGCGTGGTCTTAGCGGAAGCACAAGACCGTTTATTGCCACGTGAGGACCCCGAAGTAAGCGAGGTAATGGAAAAGCATTTGAAAGACCGTTTTGGCGTGAAGATCTTATTAAGCTCACGTGTGATTGCGTTACAGCAGGATTCTGGCGGGCAACAGATAATCTTTATTCGTGGTGGTCAGGAAAAATCAGTGCGCGTGCAGGCTATTGTACTAGCTACGACCCCGGAGCCAACCACGGATATTGGATTAGAAAATGCTGGCGTGAAGTTTTCTTATCACGGGATTGATGTAAACCAGAACCTGCGAACTTCGAATGGTCATATTTGGGCGGCCGGAGATATAATTGGTGGCGAAAGTTCGACGGAAAAAGCAACTTATGAAGGCAAGTTGGCGACTTTGAACGCGCTAAAGGGCACGGGCAATGTGGTGAATTATACTGGCTTTGTGCGGATGACAAATACTTTGCCACGGGTGGCAAAAGTAGGATTGAATGAAATTGAGTGCGCGCAAATTAAGCAGAAGCATAAGTCAGCCATTGTGCCGTTGGATGCGATTAGCGCGGCAAATATGAATGATTTTCGGGCGGGTTTTGTAAAGTTATTGATAAACTCGAGAATGCAAGTAATTGGTGCGACGGTGGTATCGCCTGAAGCGGATTTGGTAATTCAGGAGATTGTGCTTGCGATTCGAAGTGGCTTGAAAGTGGAAGAACTAGCAGGTACGCCACATGTGGCTACAGGATGGGCTGAAGCCGTGCGCATGGCGGCACGAGAATTAGCACAATAAATTTAAAACTCTTGCACGATAGTGCCGGAGCGGCGTTTGAGGGCAAGTTCGAGGTTGTCGGGATTAGTGATGACGCCGAAGCGTTTCTTGCCCGCAAACGCCGCGATGGCTTGAATCTTGGGCAGCATCGACCCAACTCCAAAATGCCCAGCTTTGATATGTTCAATTACCTCGCGTGGGGTAATCATACCAAGGGCGATTTGGTCGGGCTGCCCAAAGTTTAGGTAGGCATTTGGCACTGCTGTAACTGAAACAAAAATATCAGCCTTCACCAGCTCGGCGAGTTTTGCGGCGGCGAGATCTTTGTCTATCACCGCATCTACTCCCTTCAAAACTTTAAGGACTTTGGTGCGAACTACTGGGATACCGCCGCCGCCGACGGCAATCACAATCGTGCCGTTCTGAACCAGCGACATGATTTCTTTGCGTTCCACAATATCAATTGGCTTAGGTGACGGCACGACGCGGCGATAACCGCGGCCGGCGTCTTCACGCATTTCCCAACCACGCAATTTTGCTAAATGCATGGCTTCTTTAGCATCATAAAACTCACCAATTGGCTTGGTGGGATGACGGAACGCGGGATCATTCCGGTCTACTACCACTTGTGTCACCACACTAATTACCTTCTTGCGCTGCTTGTTACGCGCAAAGGCATTATCAATTGCTTGTGAAAGCCAATAACCAATTTGCCCTTGACTCATTGCAACAGCAGTCTCCAAAGGCATAGCTGGTGCTGCCGCCGTACCCGCGTTTTCTTCATGCACGAGGATGTTCCCCACCTGCGGACCATTACCATGTGCAATAATAATTTCGTACTTTTCGGATAACTTAACGATTACTTCGCCAATCTGGCTAGCCACGGCTTTTTGAGCTTCAGCTGTAACTTCCCCATTTTGTTGCAAGGCGTTACCGCCCAGCGCAATTACCACCCTAGTTTTACTCATTTTTTACCTTTTTTAATGTAGGTATCTTCCTTTTCTAATGTGGCACGCAAAGTGTATTCGCGACAGTGGTTTTCTGAGTTGCAGTTGGCAACTTCGTAGGTATAAGAACTCCCTTCGATACCTAAGTTAGTTCCGAGCGGATCAGTAAAGAACTCAGGGTCAATCACAGGCAAAACTTCTTCGTTAATCTCGGCCGGGTAATAACCATACTTAGGATAATAGTACTCTTCCAAAGCATAATACATAGCGTTGATGGCAGTTTTGCGCTCATCATCGCGATTCATCGCCTCGACATTGGCTTTTTGAATGAAGAAAATCACAAGTAGTAATGTGGCGAATGCGCCCACCACCATAAGTTCAAGGACTGTAAAGCCTTTTTTGTCTTTCATGTGCTTATTATAGCATGAAATGCTATAATTGTGGATATGAGAAAAGCACTTGCCCAAACAAATGTATGATATAATAAGGTTGTACTATCTTTATAAAACACAATCAGCATTTTTTGTATCAAACTAGATGTTAAACCAAAAACTGGGCATCGTGTAGGACCCGATTACGGTTTAGCTTTCTAGCTTGATTGTGAATAAGGATAGTACACCCTCGCGGTGCCCTTTTTGTTTGAGGCATAAATAGACTTTTGGGCTTAAGCATGACCAACGGCCGTCCAGAATGCTTTGCCTCATACAGCACCGCGGATAATGATATAAATCTGTCAGAAACCTAATCACTTACGGTGGGTTGGTTTTTGATGGCAAAACGGAGGCAATAAATGTACAGAAGAATCATCAAATGTAATCTATTAGGTATAGCGATGTTCGGCTTAGCTCTAATGGCTTGTTCTAACAATGCTTCCGCCACTTCCTCCCTCTCCGTTTCTCTTTCTCCCACTATAGACCTAGAGCTCGTACCTAGCGACACTAGCACCACTAGCCAAGAAACCACCAATCTCACCATTAGCACCAACAATACCGAAGGCTTCCGTGTATTAGTAAACTCAACTGATACCACTAGTCTCATCAATGCTCACCATAGTGAGACCATCCCTACCATCACTAGCCCTACTACGCTCACTAATCTACCTACCAATACTTGGGGTCTCTACCTTGGTGCCACTAACCCAACTGATAGTTCTACCTTCTCTCCTATAAGCCTAACTCCTACAGAATTAGTACACAACGAACTTGCCAACGCTAGTGGCACCTATAAACTCGCTGTCGGTGCTAAAGCAGATACTTCCCTTCCCGCTGGCACTTATAGTAACGAACTCGTAATATCTGTCGTAGCCGACCCAGCCAAGCTTTTCTCTGGTATCACCTATATGCAGGATATGACGCCAGACATCTGCGCTACAGCAGAAGAAAACGACACTACGCAGCTCATTGATAAACGCGACGGTAAATCCTACTGGGTCGCCAAACTCAAAGATGGAAACTGTTGGATGACGCAGAATTTAGCGCTAGACATCACGGAAGAAGGACTAAAAGCTGATGATACTGATATTTAGGAGGATTGGAATCGAGATTCAAAATACCCACCAAAAGCGACATTGAGGGATCATGAGTACATCTATGAAACTCTTGGAGCGAATACCTTCTCCTGGGATCTCGGACAATATGTTGTTGGATTACCTGCCAACTCAACATCATGCAAAGAATTAACTAATGATATTTCAATTTGCGATAGAGTTGGGATCATCAATGTATCAGATAGTGAATGGAAGCCAACCTTTGTTTCTAAAAACGGTGACTTTAAATATCCAGATGGTACTACTTATAGCGGTTATGTAGCCATAGACGAATCAAATCATACCTACGATTCGCATTACTTATTGGGAAATTTCTATCAATTTAATGCTGCTACTGCTGGGACCGGAGCTCTGGTAATTAGCAATAATGTAAATGCCAAGGGCAGCATCTGCCCAAAAAATTGGTCTTTACCAACGAGTGGGACAAATGGATTTAATACTAACGGCTCACTGGCTTATCTATTAAAACAATATAATTTAGCAACCAGTTATACCAACGGAGTAATATATAACAACGACTATAATGTAACCAAGGCTCCATTCTATTTTACACGCAGTGGTTATCTATATAATTATACTTATTATAATTACGGCCTATCTAACGCATCTAATTATATGATGCTATTATCAAAGACATCGTATAATTCTGGGCAAGTTTATATTGGCTATATGTATGATGTAAATGGTTTTGATATCGCTACGACATATAGCTCAAATGGAAATCGTCAACATGGCGCATCAGTCCGTTGTAGGGCAATGGGGATTTAAACTAGCTCCGTCTTTACAACAGCCAAATTCGTACTATCCCATCCACTCTATATATCTAATACAGTACTAAGGCAGCGGAGGGGGAGACCGACGTAGCGGTTATCCGGGCCATTCGACGGGTTCACACCAGTAGCATTAAAGTAGAGGGTGTAAGCGCTAGGCGTAGCCACGCCGTCATACCGCGTACTAGAGCCACGCGACGACCACCAGTAGCCGACGATGCCAGCGTTCCAAGACTTACCATCGATAGGAGCGAGGAACCCGCTGCGCACGAAGTAAAGACCTTATCGTTTTTCTAAAAACGATAAGGCAAGAAGGCTACAATAACAGAGGTAGGCTATAAAAATTACCTTAGCAAAAAATAAAAAACGCTAAGGTCACCAACAACACTGCTCTTGGCTATTTTTCGTGCGCAGCGGGTATATACATCTAACAAACAGCGGTGTTTTTGTTGAAGCTGGAAGTTACGGTTATAGCTGGTCGTCACATTCTAAATCCAGTATAGTTGATGCATATAACCTATGGTTTGACGAACAAGCCGTCTACCCGTCTAATAGTAATTGGCGTGCTCACGTCTTTGGTTTCCCCCTCCGCTGCCTTAGTACTGTATTAGACATGTAGAGGGGAGATGGGTGGTATGTTAGAATAATTTTGTGGATAATCGTCCATGGAGTCCAAAAGTAGCCGAGTTCACTCCTCCGCTCACTGGCGGCCTTCGTTCTAAAGATCGTGAAGTTCTCCTCTAAGGCTTTTGGAGAGAAGCGTGAGGCTTGGATAATTTGAGCTACGGCGCAAAAATGAATAATTGAACTTCTGAACCTGCGCGAGATTGTGGGGTAGTTTGTTCTGTTTTGAGGAACGTGCGCAGCGGACGTATCAATCTGACTGTGACGGCAGGTACCTTTGGGTACGCTGGCCAGAACGGCTACGGGTGGTCGTCGCGCGCTGCCGCTTATACCTCTAGTACTTCAGCTACTGCTTACAACCTCGAATTCAATGAGTCGACGGTTTACCCGTCGAACGGCCCGAACAATCGCTGGAACGGTTTCCCCCTCCGCTGCCTTTTTTGCCGCGGTGGGTGCCGATCTTTAAGCAAAAAGATGTTGCTATCCACAACATCTTTTTGAATAATTTCAATGGTAGTACCGACTGGGTTCGAACCAGTGACCTTGGGCTTATGAGTCCCACGCTCTAACCAACTGAGCTACGGTACCAGAACTTCTGGCGGAAGGGACAGGAAGCCTTGCTATGCTCGGAATCCAGTCTACTTTCTCAAAGAGAAAGCTTTTTGTAAGACCCGTTGGGCCTTCCAAAAACCTTCTGGCGGAAGGGACAGGATTCGAACCTGCGAAGCTATTAACTTGCCGGTTTTCAAGACCGGTGCCATCAACCACTCGGCCACCCTTCCGTATCTGATTGTATCATAGTTCCTTCTCAATGGCAATCTACGCAGACAATTAGATAGTCTTAGTATTAGCCAGTAGTTCCGCAAAGACCGGTTGCATTTTTTGAAAATACCATTCAATCTCTTGCGGATCATCCGCAAATTTAACGGAATGCTTGAGAAAATTAAGTATTGTTACATAAATAATTTGCTGATGAAAATTCTCCGGGCGAGAGCCATCATAAAGTCCATCAAAAAATCCTTTGGTAAACGCACGTCGTTTATGATTTTCTGGAAGCAGATTCCAAGTCATCTGGTAGTGAAAGTTTAACACATCATAACTGATTTTCATGGCTGCAATATCAATAAAACATTGTTTGCCTACACTATCAACAATAATATTTGAGCATTTGATGTCACCATGAATAAGTTGGGGCGTCAATGCGCGAAAAGTTCCAGTGGCATGATTAAAGGTATCAATAAGTAATTGGACTTGATTAAGATTGCAAAAGCGACATAGCGCGTTGTAAAGTTGTGGAGTATTTAGGAGTTGAGCGTAAAGCCGGTTACCGTCTTCAGTAAGATTATCTATATTATCAGTAGGAATATATGTAGCAATGTCGGACGTAGCATAATTTTTGAGTTTGCGAATGGTGCGACCGGCATCAACACCAGCTTGATGAGTTTCAGATAAAGTATATGTCTGCTCACTCAGAGCATCAAGGTTATAGCCCGGAACATAACGATAAAGATAAAAAGCTTTTGGAGTAGCACCATAATATCCATAGCCGAGATATTCTAAGGATTTGATTCCAGTTTGTTGATAAATTTCACAAATTTTTTGAAATTTAATAATATCAGCTTCTGTAATCTGACGCTTAGGGATTTTAAGACAATAGTTGATGTGGTCCATTTGAAACTTGAAAACTCGCGCACCACTATGTCCTCCTAAAATTTCGTCAAATTTTAAGCACGTAGCCATAATTATCATGATAACATATCAAAGATTTTTTACACAAAAGTTAGTTTGTCTGTTAAGATAATACTAATAGAGGAGGTCACAGATGAGAGGTGAATATCGGCCATATGCGGAACGCACGCCAGACGAACAGTATAAGAACTTAATTCGGACAATCTTGAAAGATGGGGTAAAAAGCCCTTCGCCGATGGTAGATGAAAACGGCAATGAGATTAATACGATTGACCTATTGGGCGCGCCAGTGATACGGTTTGATTTGCTGAAAAATGGTGTGCCGTTTTTGACAGAACGAAGCTTAAAAGGGTTTTGGCGAGGCGCTGTGGGTGAACTTTTGGCCTTTGTGAATGGAGCGCATACCCAAGCAGAACTGGAAGAATTTGGTTGCAAGTGGTGGAAGTCTTGGTGCACCGAGAAAAAGTGCGCAAAGCGCGGGCTGGAGACTGGAGATTTGGGCCCGGGGTCTTATGGAGCGGCGTTTGCAAATTTTCCAACTACTGAAGGTAAACCTTATAATCAATTTGTAGAGATTATTAAGCAAATTAGAGAACGTCCGGAACTAAAGACACATTTTATCTCACCATGGATTCCGCAGTATATCATTCGCAATAAAGATTTTCAGCAGAAGGTGGTGGTATGCCCGTGCCATGGGTGGATGCACTTCCGGATTTTGAACAATAAGCTGCACTTGGTGATGTTCCAACGTAGTTGTGATGTGTTAATTGGTTGCCCGAGCAACTGGGTACAATATTCAGCGTTTTTGCTAGCGATGGCGGAAGTTTTGGATTTGGAGCCAGGCGAGTTTATTCATATGATTTCTGATGCTCACTTATATGAGAACCAGTTGCCATGGGTAAACCAGATTCTGGAACGCGAGAGCAAACCATTCCCCACACTCACGATTACTAATAGTCATGACAGCATTTTTGATTACCGGCCAGCCGACTTTGAACTGAGCGATTATGAGCCAGGCGAATCGATTAAGGGCATTCCGGTAGGAATTTAGTATGGACGAGAATTGGCTTGCAAATGTAAAAATTGCCCAAAAATCTGGGCGGACAGTGGGGTTAGTTCAGGGCTCATGGGACTTATTCCACCTAGGACATTTGCGCTATATTATGAAAGCACGCGCGCTATGTGATTTCTTGGTGATTGCGATGGATAGCGACGAAAAAATCCGCAAGCGTAAGGGGCCGACCCGCCCCGTGATTCCGGAAAAGGAGCGCTATGATTTTATCCGCTTGCTCAACATTGCGGATGCGATTGTAATTAAGCAAGTAGGCGAGCCAAAGTGGCATTTGATTAAAACCGTGCGACCAGACGTGCTAATTGCGATTAAGGAAAATTATTCAGACGAACAAATTGAGCAACTGGAGAAATACTGTGGACGGGTGGCAGTACTACCAAGGCAGGCTAAAACTTCAACCTCGGATAAAATTCGCCAAATTACTTTACAAAGCCGGTTGCGCAAAGTGGAAGGCGTGGAAGAAAAGGTAGCCAAAGCAGCGACCGGGATGAAGCGACGGATTCATTATTCTAAGGATATGCCGGAGCCAATACCAGGGCTACTGAAAGAGTTAAGAAATTCAACGGATGACGTTTGTCCGACGGCGGCGGCATGTTTTTGGAATGGACAGTGGATGTACGGGACAAATCAGATTGACTTTACCATTTCAGAATATGACGTGACAAACCGTACGGAGTTGTTTTATGATACCGTGGAGCATGCAGAAATTAATTTGCTGAAAAAACTTGGCAAGGTGAAGAGCCTGGAAGATACGCCGTTTTATGTGACGTTGTTCCCCTGCGATGATTGTATGAAAGTCTTGGCAAACAAGGGCGTGAAAGAGGTCTATTATCTAGAAGATCATGCTGAACGTAACTGGAGCAAGCGTTCGCACGCTTTGGCCGAGAAAAAAGGCATTAAAACCGTCTGTTTGGTGAAGGAGGAAAATGAATAAGTATAAATATATCTATCCGCCGAACGCGCGTCATCAAGAACAATTGGATATTATGCTTGGAATGGAGGCGGCGGACAAAGATCCGATGGCGGAAGAAAACGTAGACCAAGCGACACAACCGACGATTTTCCGCACCAAATATTGGTACGTTTCCAATAATCGTTATCCGCGCCCAGGGAGTGAAATTTCTTTCTTGATTGTAGCGGTAGGTCCGGTGTACAAAATTGAAGATATTTCGCCAGAGATGTGGCTAGATTTACAACAAATTTGGCAGAGGTTAGTGAAAGAATATGATGTGACTGGTGGTGGAATTTGTATGCGCTTTGGCGACCCCGCTAAATCAGGTGCCTCGTTAACGCGGTTGCATGTGCATATTATTATGCCGAAGGATGGTGAAAAAGTGCGCTTCCCAATTGGCGGGCAGTCAGAATTAGAGGAAGGTCTGCATTTGTAAAAATAGCCCCCATGTGGGACTATTTTTATGGTTTGTATTAACAATGTATATACAAATTATTCAGCATTGGTGTGAACAGCAGTGACATCGTCACAATCATCCAAAGCGTCGAGTAGTTTTTCGAGCTTCTCGCCATCTTCATCAGCGACTGCAACGGTAGTAGTCGGCACGTATTTGAGTTCGGCATTAGTAACAGTGAGACCGGTATCAAGCAGAGTTTGGCGAACTTTCATCAAATTACTTGGAGCAGTGAGAATAATCAGGCCTTCTTCGCCCTCGTCAACATCCTCAGCACCAGCGTCAAGCGCAGTCATCATGGCATCTTCGCCCTTTTCTGAGACTTCAATCCAACCTTTGCGGGCAAACTGGAACATAACCGAACCAGGGTCGGCCATGCGGCCACCATTCTTGTTTAGTGTATTACGAACTTCAGGCATAGTACGGTTTTTGTTATCAGTGGCAACTTCAATAATAATACCAACGCCGCCTGGGCCATAACCTTCGTAAGTCTCTTCAATCAGGGATGCGGCAGTCTTGTCGGCCACACGCGCAATTGCGCGCTCAATATTGACCTTAGGCATGTTGGCCTGACGGGCCTTTTCCAACATCATGGCTAAAGATGGGTTCATGCTGGGGTCGGTGCCAGCGCGGGCGGCGATGGCGATTTGGTTAGCAATTTTGGTGAATAGTGCACCACGTTTAGCATCAACAACGGCTTTTTGGCGCTTGGTGGTGGCCCATTTGCTGTGTCCGGACATTCAATTCCCTTTCGTTCTTATAATATAGACAAAATCTGTTGATATTATAGCATATCTGGCGTAATTGTGATAGTAGCACCATTGCCGATTTGACCAGACAAGATGAGCTTAGCGACAAGGTTTTCGATGGTCTTTTGTACAAGACGGCGCATGGGGCGGGCTCCCATCTGTGGGTCGTAGCCACGCTCAGCCAGGACCCGCTTAGCTTCGTCCGTCAACACAACAGAAATTTTCTGTGGAGCCAATGAACGATTGACAGACGCAACCATCAAATCTACGATACGCAATAAATCGGTTTTACTAAGTGGGGTAAAGACACATATTTCGTCAAAACGATTAAGAAACTCGGGCTTAAAATGTCCATCCGTAATCAAAGCATTAATAAGCTCTTCTTTGAGTTGGGTAATATCTAGGCCTTGCGCTACATAGTCGCGGATGTGGTTGGCGCCGGCATTTGAAGTAGCGATGACAATAGTGTCGCGGAAAGAAACTTCATTATTTTTGGCATCACGTAGAATACCCTCATCAAGCATCTGAAGGAGAGTGGTCAAAACTTGTGGATGAGCCTTTTCGATTTCATCCAAGAGCACTACTGAGAATGGGTGTTTGAGTACCTGCGCGGTAAGACTGTTGGGGTTCTCAACACCTTCGGAAATGAGTCGTGAGACATCATCAGCAGTAACGTATTCATTGAGATCAATGCGCACAATGTAGTCCTCACCGTTGAAGTAAACTTCAGAGAGCGCCTTGGCAAGCTCAGTCTTGCCTACACCCGTTGGGCCAAGGAAGAGAAAGGTACCAATAGGGCGATTCTCGTTGCGCACACCGGCAGCAGCGCGGCGTAAGGCATCAGAAACTGCTTTAACGGCTTCGGTCTGATTGACCATGCGCTGATGAATTAGCTCCTCGAGTTGCAGAAGTTTGCTACGGTCTTGTTCATTGTCTGATGTGCGAACTTTTACGCCTTGGGTACTCTCGATGGCAAGCTGAACAGATTTGGCAGTGACAAAACCGTCTTCAGCATAGCTACAGGCCGATTCAAGTAATCGGAATGCGCGTCCTGGCATAGCGATATTATGAATGTATTTTTCGCTGAGACGATAAGATTCTTGCAAAGCCCAGAAAGTACAAACCACGTGATATTTGCGCTCCATAAGCGGAACTTTGTCTTGCAGGACTTTCATGGTTTCATCACGACCAGCGGGCGGAACGATAATTTTGTTGAGGGTATTAGCTAGAGTAGTGTTTTTAGCAGAAATCTCCAAAAACCTTTGCTCATCCATAGTCAAAATCATGCGCAGGCGCCCGGTCTCCAAGATTGGCAAGAGTACCTTGGAAATATCAACTGACCCCGTGCCTTCTTCAAAGAAAAGTTGTGCATTATCCAAAAAGACAATGATATTGCGAGCAGCATAGGCTTCATTGAGAATGCGCATCACTAGGCTCTCAAGCTGACCGGGTCCACTGGCAGCAGAAATCAGCGCTGCAGCATCCAACATAAAAACTTGACGATATTTGAGATTGTTGGAGATTTTGGCGTCAGCATCCATAATCTCTTCAGCAAAAGCATGAACGATAGTGCTGCGGCCGGAGCCCTCCGGGCCAATCAACGCAACATTCTGACGTCCACTATTAGAGAAGACATTGAGCATCTTGGAGACAATATCACGATGAGCGGCCAGTTGTACCTGAGTTCTGACACCGCCGACGGATAGATTGCGGCCAAAACGTTGCAAAGTGGGGATGTAGCCAAAATTGAGATCACGCGCAATACCGCCGTCACGATGACGTTCACGGGCAATTTTGACTAAGCCATGCAAATGGTTGTACCAAATGATGCCAGTGTACAAATCTTGCAAATCGAGGCGCATACTACGGAGAATTTGTTCATGATTGGGATGATTTTGTAAAATTGCTACAGCAATCATACCGCCAGAAATGGTTTCACCGTCAGTTTTCTGCCAAATTTGGCGCGCAATTTCCATGACCGGTTCTAAGTCGGCTGGAATTTCTGAAGCCACTTGCAGGAGCAATTCTGGTGTGAGGCCAAAACGTAAAGCCAAAAACTTACCACTACGAGTTTGCGATAACCGGTTGGCGAGATCTTGCGGAGTGGAATGTAGACCCATGAGGCGCAAGACATTGGTAGAAAGCAAATCATTGATATCATCGGTATGGCCAACTGGTACCGGAATGGCTTCGTGTTTAAGCCAAGTCATAAAGATGCAACCAATAATGGTAAGCCCTAGTAGCAACCAGCCGAGAGAATTATGCAAGAAAAAGAGTACATAGAAAAAGCCCATGAGGCTAGCAAAAATCACTAACCAGACCAAAAAGCGCATCACTGGGTTTTTGAAGATTTTACTAAAGCGAGCTTCCCGAGCGCGGCGGCTATAATAGTTAAACTTGTCCATTAGGAAGCCACCTGCATTAGCGCTAAAATTATGCAAACTACTGACGTAAATGGAATAAGTGGCCAAACTAATACAAGTAGTACACCACCAACAGCTTGTAAGACAATTGTAATAATGCCGACGATGAGAAGCAAAAAGCGAACCACGGCACCAATTAGACGCGATAAGAGCTTGTCAAAAAATACTGAAAGCCACATATTAGAAGTGGTAGCTTCGCCAACAGAGATTTGTCGAAAAGGTGCAAACAAATTACCAACTAGCAAACGAATGGAGAAAAAGTCGGCAGCGTTTTTAAGACGATTAGATAACTTGGAGGAAATGATCTTCCATCCACGGGTGTACCACCATTGAATCATATTGACAGGCAACATATCTATTATTATACAGGATTATAGGCAAAACGGTAAAGGTAAATACACTTGGTCCCCGGAACAGGACTTGAACCTGCACCCGATTGCTCAGACTAGCACCTGAAGCTAGCGCGTCTGCCAATTCCGCCATCCGGGGATACCATACTATTAGTATACCACAGAGGCGGCAATCTGGCTATCGCAACTTGGCTGTAGCTGGGAGTTTAGCATCCTTGAGGATGGGTGCGAGCTCTTTTTCTTCCAGAGTTTCTTGCTTGAGCAGGGCTTCGGCAAGTTTGTCGAGCACGGGGCCGTTAGCTTTAAGTACGGCTTCGGCACGCATAGCGGCTTCATCAGACAGGGCTTTGACTTCAAGATCAATGAGCTCGGCGGTTTTTTCAGAATATGGTTTGCCAGTAGAAATGGTATAGTAGCCAGTTTCTCCCTCGGGGAAAACGAGGTTGCGAGTTTGCTTACCCATTCCCTCTTCGACAATCATTTCCTTGCTGAGCTGAGCGACGTGCTGCAAGTCGGAAGAAGCTCCAGTTGTAATGGCCTCAGGACCAAAGACGAGCTTTTCGGCAATACGGCCACCCATGGCGCGAGCGAGGATGTCTTTGAGATCGTAAATACTCTTGTAACTACGGTCTTCTGGAGGCAAGAACCAGGTAACGCCGCCGGTGCGACCGCGCGGGATAATGGTAACCTTGTGTACAGGGTCAGAGTTTGGCAAAACGTGGCCAACAATAGCATGCCCGGCTTCATGATAAGCGGTGAGTTTGCGCTCTTGCTCGTTCATTACTTTACTTTTACGCTCAGGGCCAATCGCGACACGTTCGAAGGCTTCGGTGATATCGTCATTAGTAATTTCTTTGTGGCCTTCACGGGCGGCAGTGATAGCGGCCTCGTTGGCGATGTTGGCAAGGTCAGCACCGGAGCTACCAGCGGTCTTAGCAGCTAGCGCGTCAAGGTTAACAGACTTATTAACTGGCTTATTCTTAAAATGAACATTGAGAATCTCAAGACGGTCTTTGCGCTCGGGCAAAGTAACATTAACGTGGCGGTCAAAACGACCAGGGCGAAGCAGGGCTTTGTCGAGCATGTCGACCCGGTTGGTAGCAGCAATAACAATTACACCGGAATCATTATCAAAACCGTCCATCTCGACCAAGATTTGGTTGAGAGTTTGCTCATCTTCGCGGCCAGCGCCACCGCGAGCGTCACGCTTATGAGCAACGGCATCAATTTCATCGATAAAGATGATAGACGGGGCGTTTTTCTTAGCTTTAGCAAAGAGGTCGCGCACGCGCGAGGCACCTACACCAACAAACATTTCGGCAAACTCGGAACCAGAGATACTGAAGAAGGGTACGGAAGCTTCGCCAGCCACAGCACGAGCCATGAGGGTTTTACCAGTACCTGGGTCGCCCGCCAGCAAGACGCCGCGCGGGATTTTGGCACCAAGTTTTTCATACTTCTTGGGCTCTTTGAGAAAGTCTACCACTTCCTCCAAATCTTGTTTGGCGGATTCGTTACCAGCCACATCTTTGAAAGTGATGCGTTTTTTGTCAGGACCGTAGAGTTTGGCCTTGGCCTTGCCAAAGCCCATAGATTGATTGTTCATGGACTGAGCTTGGCGCATCATAGAGCTGAAGAAGAGAATAATAATAATGACCGGCACTACAATAATGGCAATATCGAGAGCGTAATCCCAAAAGTTGGAAACTTCGGTATATTCAATCACAGGATATTTAGCCTGGCAAGCTGAAAGGTCTTCGCCGTTTAAATTGGCACATTGGTCAATTAATCCTTGTTCGTAGAGTGTGCCAGAAGGATCTTTGCGGGAAACCTGAGTGTAGCGGTCTTTGCCCTTGAGAGTGATTTTGAGGTCACTGCCCTCAACAGTGATTTTGGCAATGTTACCGTTTTCGTCGTTAGCGCGCGCAAGCACATCCGAAAGTGGTACTTCCTCGATAGTAGACTGCGGGGCAGAAAGTGAGGCGATAGCCCCACAACACAAAATTAGCAAAATAGTAAATACGAGCCAACGAAAAAGATTGCTACTTTTGGCTGGTTTTTTCTTAACGGCTTGTGGCACGACACCTCCTGTTTAACAATAAAATCCCTTTTAGACATTTTAGCACGGTGATAAGAGGGGGTCAAATGAAGTGATATAATAAGTGGTGTAACTAGACAAAAGGAGCAAAATGCCACGACCACGAAACAAAGATGATTTAGTAACTGCTGCGAATGAGCAGTATGAGAAACTGACAAACTTGATCAATTCCCTTAGCGAAAAGGAGTTAGAGACAGAGTTTGACTTTTCTAATGATTCAAAGAAAACTGAGCGCCACTGGGGTCGTGACAAAAACTTGCGGGATATTTATATTCACTTGTATGAGTGGCAACAGCTTTTACTAAACTGGATCAAGGCAAACGAGGGTGGTGAAGAAAAACCATTTATTCCTGAGCCGTATTCTTGGAAAACTTATGGCGATATGAACTGTGAGTTTTGGGAGAAGCACCAAAAGACCAGCCTGGAAGATGCGAAGAAGATGTTTAAAAAATCTCACGCAGAAGTCCTAAAACTTGCCGAAAAATATACCAATGATCAGTTATTTGGTCGTGGGGTTTATGCTTGGGTAAATACCGATTTAGGATCATATTTCGTGAGCGTAATGCCAAGCCATTACGACTGGGCAATGAAAAAGCTGAAGGCACACCGGAAGAATTGCGGGGAGATGAAATAAGCTACGATTGTTCTTGTGCGTAAAAACTACGGAAAGGTTCCATTCATGCCACAGACAATCGCTAAATGACTCGAAAATAGATTATATCCTCCATAAATATGACTTATGATTATCTATGCCCGGACGTGGTTCGCTCGGCTTTAACAGTTTTTCTAGAGGGAGGCAGCTAATCTGTCCCGCTGTTTACGATACTTAAAACCCTACGCATATTTAACGGTAAATACACTTCACGATTAGCATTTTGGTATATAGCCTCGTTTATTGTAAAAATAAAATTGACATCTTTTTCTGTTAGGAAAAAGCGCTTACCGTCAATTGGATTTAAATAGTTGCTATAAACTTCTGAAAATACTTGAACAGCTATTTGTGAGGCCAGAGGGAAGACGAAGGTAGTTTCTTGCCGTCCGAGTCCGTTAATATCTCGATTAAAAGACTTGTTTTGTGTATTATATGTAATGATGGGGTTATCGCAAGTTATAAAGGGCATGGTGTTATAATAAGGATTGTAATATATAGCCCAAACTTTATTGGTGAGGATTGAAGCAAATTTATTAAGGCGATCTTCGTCATTGATTATAGCCAACACGAAATTCTTAGACATTAGTGAGTTTGGTTGCCAGTTTTTCATCAGATTAACATTTTTAGGCTGATCTATTTCAATAAAATCATGAATTAGTTTTCGCTTAAACCTTAAAAGTTGGCATTCAGCTTTAGCGACTTGCTTATTTATAAAGTTTGGCACCCTCAGCCACTGGGCCACTATAATTTTACTAAGGATTAGTTTTTCATCCTTATCTATTACTTCATCTTTTGCTGATAGTATTGTTTTAGCGATTAAATTGTTCACCCCATACGAATACAGAGGTTCAACTGTCTTAGCGTAAAATGTTTCCCAAGCTGTCTTTTCTTCATCAGTCTCACCATCAACAGTATAAAAATTTTTGATGTATCCAACATTGTTGATAGTGTCTATACGACTTTTAATCTTCTTACGTTTACTTAAGACAATTATCTGATACTTTGACCTAGAATTTTTTGTGGCAAAATTTTTTAGATAAATTTGCGGAACGATATGCTGGTTGACTGTAGGCCTATTTTTCTTTGACATCTAAACTGATTAGATCAAAATACTGAACATTAGACTAATTCACCACCCTCAAATAATACCCCAAATCTTCACCCTTCCAATTCTCCAGCACCCAATCATGCCATTCTTCCCAAAGCCCAGCATAAAGTTGACTGAGTTTTGTATTCTTTTTCTCGTACCAATACCAACATTTATGATTAAGCACCATTGAGAGTTTTGTTCCATAAATGCGATCTTTCTTCCACTCGACTTTTGCTCGCTTGTAGGTATCCCGTACGGCTTCTTCGCCAAAACGTTCCGCTATACTAAAGTCGTTCCAAAAGGTAGTTTTACACTCGTAATCTAATAGTCGCATTCCTTATGCTTCCTCATAAACTTATCAACCGACTCATATTTCGCTTCAACATACCTTTTATAGTGATTGTAGTTTAATAAAATATCTCTATACTCCAGACTACTAATACCACAAGCCTTAATGGCTTTGTCAGCTTCCATAACCATGTTATACCTACCGCTTTGACGGAGCTTTTTGTATTTATGGAAAAGTCTGCAACGAATACTCGAGAAGTATACAGTATTTATTCTTGTGTTTTACGATTTTTATGGCTAATTGGCAACTTAAATCGGCATCCAGCTGTAGCGTAATTTGAGCACCCGAAAAATTCTCCATAAGGTCCACTTCTTTTGACGAGACGACCGCCGCACTCTGGACATTCAAAACGCTCGTTTGTGATTTCTTGTTGATGTGATTCTTGTAACTCTTGGACAAATTCTGATTCTAAACCCTTCACCGTAACGATGAAAGACTTTTTCTTTGCTCTGGTAAGCGCTACATAAAAAAGCCTACGCTCCTCGGCATATGGAAATTCCTCTTGTTTTTTAAGCAGTAGATGCAGAATCGATGAATCTTGAATTCTACTAGGAAAACCGGTCTTGGTGTTTTTGTTGTTAACAATAAAAACATAATCAGCCTGCAGCCCCTTTGACTTGTGAGCAGTAAGGAAGCTGATGTCCAAATCTGGACGGCGAGAATATTTTACTGTAATTAATCCACTTTGATTATCATAATAATAATTTAGAAGATCTTGATTATCTAGAAGATTAATATCAAATGTATAGCGACCGATTAGGAAAACACTGCTATCTTTTGGAAGATGCTGGATTTTATCAAGCATAAATTGGATCGCGTATTTGTCCGTATACCCATTAATCTCACCAAAAGCCGAAATGTTAGCAATCATATGGCTAACGATTTTCTTCTTAATTTGCTTTGGGTTGCGCATTACAAAATCACCACTAATTTCTACAAGTTGAGGTGGAAAACGATAGGTAGTTTCGATTTTACTCATTACAGAAATTCCCCAATAATGTTCAAAATTTAAAATATAATCTATGTCGCTTCCAGCAAATCGATAAATACTCTGCCAATCATCGCCAACGCAAAACAACTTATATGCCTTAGAGTCTCGCAAAGTCTTAAGTAAATTATAACGTGATGAAGATATGTCCTGATATTCGTCAACGATGATGTATTTATAATTGTGAATATATTTTTCTTTTTCAACATAATCTGCGGCCAGATTTATCATATCGTTAAAGTCTATTTCTTCATGTTCGACGAGATATTTTGAATAATCTTCAAAAATTGGGTTTACTAAAGATAGCAAGTTTCGTTCAGCATGCGTTGAACTATTTTGGTAAAGATATTCCATTGAATACTGGTTACTTTTAGCTAGATTAATAATCGTTTCAAAAAGAGAGATAAGGCTATCGAGGTTATTTCTATTATTTTGGGAAACCTTATCCCATAGCTCTTGCGGCTTCATTGGAGAAAAATGAACGCCCTGCTCCTCTAGATTATTCTTTAAGTTTTGCAACAGTATGTCTTCTAACTTCTCGTATGCAAAACACTCGACTAGCTTAGTGTAGTTTTCCTTATGCAGGCTCCTTTTCCAGTCCATTGAGATGCGATAAGCTTCCTGCGCCGTCATTCCATGATTGTTCCTAAAATACTCTGGAACTTCAAGTTTACGATTCACGCCAAAATACTCAATATAAAGATCGTATTCTGGAAGATAGAAATCTGGATAATACTGCCCATATTCCTCGTTACGAGTATCGACTTTGTACGGATGCTCGTAAATATATTTAACGCCATTCTCAAAAAGAAAGTTAGCAATGTCCATTTCGCCATAGCTTTTAACTTTTTCTCCGTTGAGTGTTACTGGAGGATTTAGCCTAATGTATTCCTCATACTCGGACTGAGACTTAAAATCAAATTCATTTTTAGTGTTGTCAAAACCATAAATGAAATAATGATTGAGCGTTTGTAGGTACTTCGTTTCTGATATTTTATCCTGAAGCTGCTCTTTAATAAATTTGTGGAGATTGAGCTTTGTAATTTTGGGTACCACTTTTTCCACTTTAGAAATAATTGAAAGTCCGAGCTTATGGAAAGTCATAGCATCAAGCTCGACGCCAGTCTCCATTGCAATTCTCTCTGACATTTCAGAAGCGGAGGCGTTCGTGAATGAGAGCGCCAAAATTTCTTCTGGTTTGCACTCGCCAGATTTTAGAAGATATTTTATCTTCCCTAGAATGGTTGTAGTTTTGCCAGTGCCAGCTCCGGCAATAACTAGATGATTGTCAGCATCTTCGGCTATACACCTTAATTGCTGGTGATCCAACTTTCTACCTTCAACTTCGCCTATCAAGTTTTCAACTTGCTCAATCCGTAATTCTAAAACGTTTTCATTATGATTCAAGATGCGTTGCTTGAACTGTTGTGGAAAAGATTCTAGTGATGCAGTCTTGCTTTCTAGAATCTTATAGCGAGATGCCCGTTTTAGCTCGCGCGGTTTTAGATTATTGATATCGTTAATGAGGCTAGCATGACATTTCTTCCAGTCATCAATCTCGGTTATTTTTATATATGCCTGAGGGTTATCAAAAATCCGATTGACTTCTTTTGTGGCTTCATCAATGCGTTTTATTAGCCGATTACATTTATCATTGTTTGCCTTCTTTTTCCGACGATATTCAACAATAATTTTCTTTAGGAAAAACATTATGTGTTATATTATATACTTTTCTGCAAGAATATCAACTAAAAATCACCCGGCAGATAGCTCCGTAGGTGATTTATTATAACATATTTATATATTTCTGTCCATGGTCGGGGCGACAGGACTTGAACCTGCGACCTCAGCGTCCCAAACGCTGCGCGCTACCAACTGTGCTACGCCCCGGTGTTTGTATTATAGCATAGGTATTCAATAATTTCCAGAGGTATTTTGCGGGACACGCATGATAGAATTAGTCTGTGGAATAATTATCCATGGAGCCCAAAAGTGGCCGAGCTCACTCCTCCGCCAACTGGCGGTCTTCCGTAAAAGATCGTGAAGTTCCCCTTTGGATTGTGTAAAGAATCATTAAAGGCAAGTCCGCATTCGGTTACGGCCGGGTGTACTCAAGCTGAACTTCTATACCTGCGACCGGATTTGTGTCGGCCCATTCGGGTCTCCTTATCTGTGCACGGCTTCGTGCGCAGCGGGAACGTTGACCCGACCGTGGCTGCTGGTACTTTCAGGAACGCTGGCATCAACGGCTACGATTGGTCGTCGCGAGGTTCGTCTACTCACGCTAATGGCTCTGCTATTCCTAGTGCTTACAACCTCAATTTTAATGCTACAACTGTCTACCCGTCGAATGGCCCGAACGAACACTACATCGGTCTCCCCCTCCGCTGCCTTGATTTTGCCACGGTTCGGTGTCGATCTTTTTAGCTTAACATAGAAAAACTCCGGTTTCCCGGGGTCTTTCTATGGCGGAACCGACGAGACTCGAACCCGCGACCTCCGCCGTGACAGGGCGGCGCTCTAACCAACTGAGCTACGATTCCACTGTCCACCATTATAGCTCAAGTTCTCTGATTGTGCAAGAGTGAAGTTGAAGATTCCCTGTTGTCGTGGTAGAATAAAGTCAAGTCAGGGATTGGCGCAGTTGGTAGCGCGCACGCCTGGGGGGCGTGAGGTCGCCAGTTCAAGTCTGGTATCCCTGACCATTTAAGTTTATAATCATAGTATGAAATACGCGTTCGTAGTCCTTGCAATTCTGGCGATTTGGTTGGGCACGATTTTGCTAGCAATCTTTAGTTCGGGAGTTGGAGTTTTTCTGCCTATCTTCTCGATGGTCATGACGGTGATTTTATTCGTAATCGGGTTTGGAAAAAAACGATGAAAACTGTACGGTGTTATGCAAGTTTGATTTGGAAACTGGCCAAAATTGCTTGTTCCAAAGAGCCCAACAAGGATACCGAATATCGCCGAGCGATTTTTTATAGTTTCAAAGAATGGGGCGGAGTTTATATCAAGTTCTTACAAGTGATGGCTGGCGCCAGCAAGTTTATGGAAGGTTGGGGTGGTCCGCGCGAAATGGAAGTGTTTTCGCAAGCGCCGCGTGAAGATTTGAACTTAGCCGATTACGTTGACCTGAAAAACTTTGCAGCAGTTTCAGCAGAGCCTGTGGCAGCGGGGAGTTTTGCATTGGTTTACCGTGGAACGTTGGTGACTGGTGAAGATGTAGCGATAAAAGTCCTGCACCCCTCAATCAAGAAAGGGTTAAAACATAATCTGGCTGTGCTTGGGCGTTTGTGTAAGTTCTTCACACACTTTTTGCCGCAAACTTTGGTAGATTATAACGAAGCCTACGCCGCCTGCGCCAAAATGTTTGCCTTGGAGACGGATTATCGCCGCGAAATGGCAAATCAAGAATTCTTTGCACAGTTTTATCAAGGCCATCCACGCGTGGTAATTCCTAAAATTTATCGTGAACTTTCTTCGCGCGATGTGATTGTGCAAGATTTTATCGCTGGACCAACTTTGGCTGATGTGATGAGTAAATCCACACCCGAAAAGCCCGCCAGCCAGCTTACAAAAGAATTGACTGGTTCAGACTTGTGGGAGCAAGTGGTGATTGCAGGTGGTGAAGCGCTATACACGGCGATGTGTGCAGATTATGTCTATGGCGACCCGCATCCTGGCAATATTATTCTTTTGCCAGATAATCGCATTGCGTTGATTGACTTCGGTATTATTGCCAACCGCCCGCGAAGCCATCGCGCATTTTATGATTGGGTGCGGAGTTACTATGATATTTTGAACGAGACTGGCGGATTCAAGCAGTTACTGGAAACCTCCGTGATTTGCTTCTGCCCAGACATTGCGCTCGCCATGCAAAGATGCAATTTTGGGGAAGATGATTTGTTGGCAGTATTGTCCGATGCAATCACTGAGAAACTCGACCACGAAATGAATGGCAATGTTTCTTATTTGGAATCATTCAAGGCCGGTCATCTTGCTGATGTGTTTATCAAGGTGGTCGGTACCAAAGTAATTGAAGTTAAAATTGATATGGTAAATTTTGAACTGATGAAAGCGATGCAGGCTTCTGGGTTCGGTAACGATTTTGGATAATTCCGAAAACCGGCACGGTTTTGCCGAGACAATGTTTAAATCAATGGAGTATGCGCTTACAAATGCAGAGCTCAGAGGCATTCCGCACGACAATGTGAGTTCAACGCGTTTGGGGTTGACTGAAAGTTATGAACTCTTGGTGCACACGATTTCGGCTTTGGCAGATAATGACGAATATATGTTCGATTTAGTACGAGAAAGGATTTTTGCATGAAAAAGACTAATTTTACTAAAAGTTTACTGTTGCATATTCGCTATCCGTGGACGGCAATTTGTTTGCTAATTTTATGGATTGGCTTGGCGGTGATGTGTGCGATTCTGCATCTTGATGCCCGTGAAGTGATAGAATTGGTTTATTGTGCTGGCGTAGCAACTCTGATAATTGCGTTTGTAGGGTTTAGAGCGTAACATGAATGAGATATACCAGACCGATCTAGCATCTTTTTTGGAATTCTATGAATCTAATCATATCTGCCCATATTATTTTTGTAGTAAAAACAAACTTGAAGATTTTATAGAAGCCCATTTAGTGAAAAATCTAGTTCAGAGTGACAATGATTTTCTATACTTTTTCCGATGTATGCTCAAAAAGTTGGTGGGTAGCTTGGATTCGCATACAATAATTCGCACACGCGACGAGTACGAGCACTGGCCGCTAAAATTAGAAGGAGCTTAACCCAAGTTATATATGCCTAAAATCATTGTTGAGCTAAAACTTATATTATAATATAAGTATGCGCAAATATATACCTGAGTGGGCAAGTCTGATACCAAGAGAAGCTGAGCGTGTATTCTCCGGTAAAATCTATGACGTTTATCAGTGGCCACAGGAACTATATGATGGTTCTACAGCGACTTTTGAGATGCTAAGGCGAGCAGACACAGTAAAAGTAATCGCGATTCTAACACCAGAGGAACAATCTCGATTGAAGAATGTTGTAAGTCTCACAACATCTGAGGAGGATCGAATTGTGGTGACTAAGCAGAAGCAACCACGCAAAGGTTGGTTTTATGATTATCCAGGTGGGCGAGTTGACGACGAGGATGCCGACGAACTAACAGGGGCAAAACGTGAATTATTAGAAGAAGCTGGCCTAGAATTCGCTAACTGGAAATTAGTGGATGTCAAGCAACCGTTCAATAAAATTGACTGGTTAGTTTATACTTTTGTAGCAAGTAGGCTGATACGGCAGACCGAGCAAAATTTGGATGCGGGCGAGTTGATTGAAGTCGAACTGGCTACGATTCCAGAAATTCAAGAACTAGCCAAAAGTAATGATTCGCAATATCTACGGTTTAAGCATTATAATAAACTAACTTCCGTAGCAGATTTATTGAAGTTGCCGGAGCTCGGAAATGACTAGTATTTCCGACAAACGTACTCAAACTTTGCTCGATTTTATCGTATATCTTGCAACATTTTTGGTAATAATTAATTTTAGCTGTTTATTACTATCGTGGCTGGTAGAGTTTATTGTATCCTTAGTGAATTTTTGGACCAATAATAGTTGGAGTGGCATGTCCGAGATGATAGTAGCGGTCTGGCCAACTTTGCGTATCGCGGTGGGGATAAGTTCGATTTTCATTTCCCTACTCTTGGCCTATAATAAATTGCGGCCACATTTTATGGCGATGAACCTGCCCGAAACTACAATTTCTTCGCAAGATGTGCCAAATATTAATGGCTTTGATCCAGCCACCAAGCAACGTTTGGAAGACGTTCTGAACACTGTAATCAGATTACTAACGATCGCACTAATTGTGATTGTTGTCTTGGATGTTTTGCATTTTATCCTCACGCAAAGCACGACGATTTTGCCAGCCAGTTCCCTGCCGATTATCATTATTGGGGTGCCGACATTGATCGGTTTAGCTGTTTTGAAAATAATTGTACATAATAAATAACTAGGACTTTTGCGGTTTATTGCCAACAGCTTTCTTTTTGAGTAAATTCATTATACGCTCACGTTGCCAAACTCCAATCCCCAAAAGAATTACGCCAAGCAAAGCTGCAATTGCAACCATAGCAAAGTTTTCGCCAATGCCGGCACCAATATAATTAGTAAGAATAATAGTCGGCAGACGACCGAGTGTCACCAGGAGCATCAAGCGCTTGATAGAAAGTTTGGTAAGACCAGCGAGATAGCAAACCACATCATCCGGAAAACCCGGTAACAAGAAAATTGCAAACAGAATAAGCGAAGCACTTTTGGCTTCTAGGATAAAATCAAACTTAGCTACTACGGACTTTTTGAAAATCTTTTCCAAAAGTGGGCGACCAAACTGGCGCGCCAGCAAAAAGACAAGCCAGCAACCGATCAAAGTGCCAATAGTAGTCCAGAGGATTCCCCAGGGTCCAAAGATAAACCCACCCACGCTGCCAACAATTTGCCCTGGGATGGGTGCCATCACAGTCTGAGTTACTTGTAGAAGTATATATAATAATGGTGCAAACGGGCCAAAGGATTGGACGGTTGCCACCAATTGTTCACGATTGGACAGAAGTGACATTAATGGCCCATGAAAAGCGATATCCCAAACAAGATATACCGCCAAAATTGCTATCATCAAAGCGACGAGTGCAACCTTAATCTTGGTCTGACGCGAGATGCGCTTTTTAATTAGCGGTTCATTAAGCGGTAAAAGTCCAGGGGTGGGCTTTGCTTGAACTTGTGCGTTGCGTACAAGTTCAACTTTATCCGGCCTATTGGAAGATGTCTTATTTGGCATATTCAACGGCGCGGGTTTCACGAATCACGTTGACTTTAATCACGCCAGGATAGGACATAGTAGCTTCAATTTTGTTAGCAATATCACGAGCAAGCTTGAGCGCGGAGAGGTCGTCAATCTGCTTAGGTTCTACAATTACACGAATCTCGCGACCAGCAGAAATAGCATAGGCTTTGTCGATACCTGGGAAGCTGGTGGCGATATTTTCGAGATCGCGCATGCGTTCAGCAAAGTTCTCGGCAGAAATGTTGCGGGCACCTGGACGAGCGGCCGAAAGCGAGTCGACAATTTTTACAATAATTGCCTCGGGAGTAGTTGGCTCAATATCATCATGATGCGCCGCCATAGCGTGCACTACGGCGTCAGGCATACCATACTTCTTGGCAAGTTCAGCGCCAATTTCAGCATGTTTGCCTTCGATTTTGTGCGTGACAGCTTTGCCGATATCGTGTAGCAAAGTGGCGGTCTTGGCCACGCGCTTGTTAGCACCAATTTCTTCAGCAATCATACCGGCGATATGTGCCATTTCTACAGAATGCAAGAGCACATTTTGACCATAACTAGTGCGGAACTTGAGCTCGCCAAGCAAATGAATAAGTTCGCGTGGGATGCCAACCACGCCCACTTCACGTGCAGCATCTTCACCAGCGCGCATAACTTCCTTCTCAATCTCGCGCTCAGCTTTGGCTACAGCGTCTTCAATTGAGCTAGGATTAATACGACCATCTTTCATTAAACGCTCAAGTGCATAGCGCGCAACCTGGCGCCGAATTGGATCAAAGCTCGACAATACCACCATGCCTGGAGTATCGTCTACCATAATATCTACACCAGTAGCGCGTTGCAAAGCCTGGATGTTACGACCTTCTTTACCGATGATACGGCCTTTCATGTCATCATCTGGTAGCTTGAGAGCGGTCACGGTGCGATCAGCAGTCACTTCCGAAGACATGCGTTCCATAGCAGTCAAGAGAATTGCCTGCGCGGTTTCATCGATTTCATGTTTAATTTCCTTTTGTTCCTTAGCAACCAAGCCAGCAAGATCCTGTTTAATATCACGCTCCGTCATTTGCATCAGCTTTTCACGAGCATCTTCTTTGGAGAGCCCGGCGATTTTTTCTAGTTTCTCTTGCTGTTTGTTGCGGATTTCGCGGACTTCACTCTTGAGGTCATCGAGTTCTTTTTCTTGCTTGGCCAAGCGTTCAGTCTTTTGCTCGAGTTGGTCCAGCTTATTATCAAGGTTGGCTTCGCGCTCGCTTAGGCGGTTCTCAGTATTCTTCCACTCACGGCGGCGCTCAGCTTCTTCTTGCTGAGATTTGGCAGCCATATCAGCGGCGTCGGTTTTGGCTTTGAGGACAATATCTGAGGCTTCATTTTTGGCTTTGCGTACCAAATCATCGGCTTTACTCTTGCCTCCATTTTCATTTTTCTTGTTATAAGCAAAAATTCCACCCGCACCAGCGACAGCACCAAGCGCAAGGGAAACAATTACTAATACTACGGTCATAATGCACCTTTCCTAATTGTTTGTCGACATTTTTCTCTATGCCAACGGGGTAACAAAATATAAAAAATTAATAAATTTCCATTTTTATTATAGCATAGATTTCAAAAAACGCCCCATTTCTGAGGTGTTTTTATTATGTAATACATTGTATGCGATTTGTATATACAATGTATTATTTACGTGGCGCGGAGATATTGGCGGGACGCCCATAATCGGGCAAAATTATTTGGTGTTTCTTGCCGTGCTGATCAAAAAGTGGCACTTGAAGTTGATTAGCCAGAGTATTCACAATTGCCGCGCCAATCCGAAGTCCAGTGAAAGAGCCGGGCCCAGCAAAGAAAGTAATCTCCGTAATATCATACCAATCGGCTTGGTTTTCTTGCAACTTTTCGTGAATAAAGGTGAGGATTTTTTCAGCCATATCATGCTTGCCAGGGCGAGTGTATTCTTTACCGTCCAAACGCAAAAGACAGACATCGGTAGAGGTATCAAGATAAAGTTTCATCATCTACTCCTACAATTGTGCGACTACCATCTTCATTTAACTTGATTTCTAGACGATGCTTGTGCTTAGGCAACAACTCTGCCACATCTCCGCCCCATTCCACAACTACTACAGAGTTTGGCTCGGACAAGGTTTCGCTAAGCTCGTCACGCATAATTCCTGGGTCATCTAAGCGGTAAAAATCATAGTGTACTAGTTCCCCGTCCGGGAAGGCGTAACGCTTAGAAATCGTGAAGCTAGGGCTGGTGACCGCCTCCGCCACACCCAATCCTTTAGCCAAACCACGCGTAAAAGTGGTCTTACCCGCACCAACGTCACCTACCAGTTCAATCACGGCGGGAAGTAGCAAAGTCTGGGCAAATTTTTGGCCAAATTCTAGCATTTCGGCTTCGGAAGCGATATTCATGCATATATTGTAACATCAAACACATTAATAACGGTATATAGATTAGAAAGATTCTTAGGTCGCCAGAGGGGAGATTGAAGATGAACATAGTTTTCTCGCCCAAAAAGTTGACCAACCAAATATGAGATTCTAGAAGTAAGGTAGATAGCTGCGCCACGATTCCGGCTAGCCAGGGCCAAAAACTGGTGACACCGGTGAGAAAAACGAGGAACATAGCGTATGGCAAAGTTGGAAGGATGAAAAGATTAGCGACGAACGACAGCAGTGAAAATGTGCCAAAATTATAAATTAAAATCGGTGCGCAGGTGATAGTAGTAGAGAGACTGGTAAGGAGCATATTGGCGAGCCAGGGTGGTTTCTTACCGCCATAAAAGAGTTTTTGTAGACGTGGTTCAATGACTAGAAGTGCGAAAAATGAAGCAAACGAGAGTTGCCACCCGAGGTTGAGGCAGTTGAGCGGACTAATGAGCAAGGTAAGCATAGCGACAAAAATTAAAAGACGTAAAGGTGTGAATTTTCGTCCAACGTAACCTACTAAGAGCGATAGGCTAGACACGAGCGCCGCGCGCGTCATAGAAGGCGTAAATCCGACAATGAGGGCGAAGCCGGTGATGAGCAACAGGGAGCCGAGCAGGCCGGAAAATTTTGAGAGTTTGCCACATAATTTCCGCGCGGCGCTTACTAGGATGCCTAAGTGAGCACCAGACGCCACAATCACATGAGTCATACCAACCGCCCGCAAGGTATCAGATAATTCGTCTGGCAGACCGGATTTTAGCCCTACGAGATAGCCTAGCCCTAAATCACCTACTGGCGAGGGGATAAAATTTCTCACTATCTCAGCAAAACCTAACTTAATTCGGGAAAAAATGTCACCCGTCGTGGTTCGCCGAACTTCTGCTAATTCTGGGCGATACATAGCACCAGCATAAGTGCCAAACCCGGCTGTTAGCGTCCCATGCAAAGTCACGATGTCTGAGCGCTCAAGTCCGCCAAGTGCACTTAGTTTAACATATAATGTACCAGAAATAGCCAGGGTTTCCTCAAAGGAAGATAGTTCTAGCTGCGACAAGCTTACAGTAGTTTGTCCGGCATCAATGTTAGGATCATCGCCGATTTTGCCCGTGATAGTAATTTCACTTCCCATGAGTGATTGCAAAACTTTTTGCCCAGCAATTTCTGGCGCCAAACGAAAATTGCCAATAACCATCCCAGCGAGAAAAGCCACAATCATCACCATACGGAGAGAACAATGTAGACTATAATAAATCAGCAATATTCCAGCTGCTAGCCATAGCCAGGACGTGCAAAAAACCTGCCCACTCATCACCGTCAAAACGATGCCTAAAATTACACCAGAAAATCCAGCGTAGAGCACCCATGAGGGATGAATCTTAGCCCAAAAATAGCGAAAAAGTCGCGACATGGGCAGAGTGTAGCATATTTTTACAAAAATATACAAACACAAGTTTAATGTAATGTTACCTTCTCACATAAATACACTTTTCCTCGGATCGCTCCGGGCCGCTTAGGCCAAGTCTTTATGTCCTTCGGAAAAGGTATTTATGCATGCAATACATTAAACTTTGGAAAATAGTTGAACTTTGCGCGTTGTTTTACGTTTTTTGGCAACTAAACGACTCTTGCGGTAAGTGGCTAGACCAGCATAAGCCCCCGCCATCATACTCATGAGTAAGTTAGGTGTAACACTTTGATCGGCAAAAACATCGGCCTGGGTAACAATAGCTTGAGTTGGTGTTTGCGTGGGCGAAATAGTAGTGCTTGGGCGCATGAATTGTTGACTCACGGGCGCCTGAACATTGCGCTCCAAAGCAAGCAAAGAAAGATTGAGGTCAAAGACTAAGTCATCAGCATCGGCCTGGGTAGCCGTAGATGAGGCCAGGAGAGCCTTGGCACGTTCGAGATTGCGTAAGACATTAGTGTAGGTGGCAGGGGTGTAGTCGGAAGAATTGAGCTTAGCGATATCAGCCACTACCTCGCGCAGGGCTGACCAGTCAGTAGTGTCATCACTGGTGTGATTAGATTTAGACATGGCGGCGAGGGCAATTGCACCCAGACGACTATGGGGTTTGGTGGCTGGCGCGAGTGTGATGGTCTCGGCGGGCGCTGTTAAGGTTGGAGCTTCGTCAAGTTGTAGTCCGGCGGTGGCAAATTTTACCTCGTCCATAGCGTCAAGAATCTCCGGCAAAGTGGCGTCAGCCTTTTGCAAAATGGCCTCAGCTTTAACAATCGCCACTTGTAGTTCACCAAATTGCTCAGCAAATTCTGCTTGATAATCCTTTAGCGCCAAATCACGCACAGCATCTACCATCAGATACAGACTAGAACGGGCGTCACTAAGAGCAGCGAGAGCAATTTCATCCATGGGTTCGGACACAGGTTCAGCAAGAGACTCTTCTGCTTCAATTTCAGCCGGCTCAGTTAGCGCTTCTTCCTCAGGCAATGGCTGGTCGAGCGTGGCCAAAATCACACTAGCGCCAAGCTCCGCAAAGGTCTGCTTTTCGGTTAAATCAAGTTCAGGCTCAATCATTTCCAAAGCGGGTGCTTCTTCGATAGTGGGCGCAACAACTGGAGTGGGTGTAGACATAGGTAAATCTGCCAGGCTTGGGGCAGGCGCAAGTGCGGGCGATTCGAACGGCGCCGGCAAGGCAAAATCTAATTCATCCTCAGGTTCTTCGAGTAAGTCGATATTGAGTTGTAAATCGCAAAATACCGAATAGAGTTGATTGAGCGTGGCTTCGGGCTGAGCAGTCAAGGCCAGCGCGGCAATGATTGCATCTTTGAGTGCGTTATAACTATAGGATGAATAATCATGTGGGTCAAGTTCCTGAGCAGTAGTTAACACAGACAACATCTCGCCACGGAGTTCGTCGGCTACTTTTTCAATTTCGCGCATAGTAGTGCGGAGGCGTTTTTGCATATGTAAAACTTGCTCTAGCGCTACCTCTTTAGTACCATGCAAAAGTTTTTCACTGGCTTTGACGGCGCGTTTGATAGTAGCCACGGCTTTATTGGCCATATCCTGCCATTCACCTAGCTCGTCACCAGCATAGTTTTTGTCAAGATAGGTCTTAGCGCGAGCAATCAAATTTTCGAGAGTGGCACATTCGAGCGCCAGTTGCTCCACTGGGTCAATTTTAGCTTCCGGTGGATTTGGATCAATCACGGTGGTGATGCCAGTCTTGCGATTAGTATCAAGATAAAATCCCTTGGCCAGATAATCGGTGAGTTCGGTGGCGTTGAGCGCTACAAAGGTTCCACCCGAAACCGCCACTGTAGATTTTACTTTATCGTTATTAGGAGCAACGCCATAAAATACTCCACTCGGAACTTTAAAATTCCCTGCTTTTATCTCTAGGATTTGCAAAGTGGCACCAGTGCCATATTTGGTCACTAGATAGCTCTGCCGGCTGACGTATTCCCCGCCAACAAAACTCAGGCGAATGTCACCAGCGTATTCATCGCTTTCCTCAATCTGCACCACTGCGCCCACACCGATGCTATTATCCCAGCCACTAGGGTTAGCTAGTTCACCAGTAGCCGTGAGTTTGGTGCCAGCAAATTCAAGTTGCCCAGCTTTAACACTAGCGCCGGTGGCACCAGTAATCGTGGCCGCGCCAATTTGCCATTCACCATATCCAACCGCAGAAAGTGCCACCCCCTCATCGGCATCAACTTCAATCAAAGCGCTATCAGAGATAGTAATCTTGGGTACGTGCTTGCCCTTGCCTTGAACCAGGCGATTAATACCGATACCGTCACGAGCGATAATTTTGCCTTTCAATGTAATTTCCACACCATAAGCCGCTTGGAAATTTGGCGCCAGATAAATGCCATAAGCATGCGGAGCATAGAGTGTTACTTGCTCATCCAAAGTTAGATTAGCATAGTGAATATTCTCGGCAGTCATAGCACCTTTAACGCGCACACCACTCGCGCCAGCACCATTAGCCACAATACTTCCCTGGCCAGTAATGACGAGATTACCGGTCTGGAGGTCGATAGCTGAGGCATTCGCGCGGAGAGAAGCGATTTTGTAGCCGTTTAGATTTAAAGTTAACGGTTCTTGACGATTGACGGTAATATCCGACATTACGATGATGTCACTCGTAAGAATGATTTTGGTAATTTCTGGATTCTGGATAGCAAGGTTCAGCTCAGGCTCAAGCGCAACTTTGGCTGTGTGCTTGGCCTCAAAAATTTCCCTGTCGACTAGACGGGCGCTAGCAGCACAGAGTTCTCCAGGCAATGACGACCCTGAGGCCCATAACATTGCTAAAAAATGCGAAAGTTGGTCCAGTTGCATGCTCTACCTATTTTTTCCTATCCATAACCCCACCAGTTATTCCTTTTATTATAGCAAAAATTAGCGTAAAAAGCAATCCAAAAGTAGGCCCTTTGCTAAGGGGTTACAACCATTTTAGCACAACATAAGCATAATGTCAATAGTTTAATTACACGAGCACCCTCGCATAAATACACTTTTCCTCGGACCGCTCCGGGCCGCTTAGGCCAAGTCTTTATGTCCTTCGGAAAAGGTATTTATGTGAGTGTCCAGTAAATTAAAACTACTTTACGCTCCTACTCGGTCTTTGGAGTTCTTACGAGTAGCATTATGCTCTACATATTCAATGATTTTTTCAGCAACATTGCGTCCAGTGACTTTTTCGATACCGAACCCTGGCGAAGCGTTCACTTCGAGTACGAGTGGGCCACGGTTGGAACGCATTAAGTCCACACCAGCTATGTGCAAACCCATAGCCTTGGCGGCCTTGACAGCAATGCGCTTTTCTTCGTCGGTAAGTTTGATACCAACTCCTTCGCCACCCTTGTGTAGATTACTGCGGAAATCATCATCAAGCGACTGCCGCTTCATACTAGCCACGACGCGTGAACCGATTACAAAAGCACGGATGTCAGTGCCAGCGGATTCCTTGACGTATTCCTGTAAGAGGATATTAGTGCCGTCCTCGTTGTAGAGGTAGAAAGCCTGAAGAGCGGACTTGGCGGCCTTTTTGGTGTCGGCCAAGACCACGCCGTTGCCATGTGTGCCAGTGGCGAGTTTGATAATTACAGGGAGTCCAATTTGTTCCAAAAGATCGTCAATATCGGCAATGTTGCGGCTAATCAAGGTCTTGGGCGTGTCCACGCCAGCCTTAGTAAGAATTTGCTGGGAACGCAGTTTGTCGCGTGCACGAGTAATAGCAATCGAGCTGGAGGCCATCCAAGCTCCTTGCATCTCAAGTTGGCGCACCACAGCGCAACCATAACGAGTCATACTATTAGCAATACGTGGAATAACCGCATCGAATCCGGAGAGGATTTTTCCCCGATAGTGGACGTTGGGGTGTTTTTCGTCAAGGGACATGTAGCAATTCCTATACTTGACCACTTTGACTTTGTGGCCCCGTTTCTCAGCTTCTTCCACCAGGCGTTTGGTAGAGTAGTTAGCGTTACCATTGGATAAAATCGCAATTCTCATAATAACCAGATTATACAACACAGGGTGGAAAAAGTCAACGAAACAATATTATTCTGTGTTATACTGGACGTATGATTGATTTTTATAGTTTGCCCGAAGAAAACTTACCCATGTCAATGCGCTTTTTCCGAAAAATGTTGCACGAGCGGGGTTGGAAAGTAGAGAAGCTAACCCCCAAAGGTGCAAACGACCTTATCTTAACCCGACCAGACGGCAAAGAAATTCGCGTAGCATCCAGCACACCGCCAACCACAAGCGTGTTTGCCCTACATCTGGCGGATAATAAGCTGGCAAGTTATAACTTGTTGGAGCAACTTGGAGTGCCACAACCAGAGACCTTGGTAGTAAAATCCTCGGAAGACACTAAACAACTATTAGATAAGTATGGTACGATTGTAATCAAGCCCGCCGACGGAGCGCACGGACGTGGGGTAACAACTGGGACTACACAACTAGGTCAGGTAGAGGCGGCGATCCAAAAAGCCGTTGAAGCCTCTCCAGCGATAAAGGTGGCGATTGCGCAACCACAATTGCCACTCGATGCGATGGAGCTTCGAATTATTTGTATTGGCTACCAATTTGTGGAGGCGATCGCACGCATACCAGCACAGGTGACGGGCGATGGAAAGCATAATTTGATAGAATTGGTTGATTTGGAAAACGCCACAATAAGAACAGAACCCTACAAGAGCGACTTAGCGTATATCGATCGGTCGGTAGCGCTCAGCTTTTTGGGAGATTGTCAGGGAGAAATCCCAGCTGCGGGAGAAAAAGTACGGGTGATATCAAGTTGTAATGTAGGCCAGGGTGGCACAACGAAGGATTATTCGAACTTAATTACTGACGAAATGAAACTTATGTCCGAGAAAATTGCGCGAGCAGCTGAGTTGCCAGTGATTGGGATTGATTTTTATGGTGATCAGGTGATTGAGTTTAATGCCTGCCCTTCATTATACTATCCCACAGGCGACGCAACCGCAATCAAAGCCGTGGCAGCCTATGTTGACTACTTGGAGCGACTATAGCTCATATATTTGCGATAGAACTCTTGTGGATTAGCTTTGAGTTCAGCATTAAGATCAGTGTTGTCAAAAGTAGCTGGACGGCTAATAGCAACTTTGGAAACATCCACGAGGAATTTGTTTTGCAAAGTTTTGCGCCCAATAAGGATTGGGAAACGATTGCGACTACGATTAGAAAGCGTAAATTTTGTGCGGATAGTTTTACCTTTAACTCTCATAGGTAAAACTACACGATAACGAATGGAGACTTGACCATTTGAACTGCGAACCCGCTGCACGCTGTAACTAGCAGTTGAAAGTTTTTCGCCAGTATATAAGGGGTGAGATTTCCCCAGAAGCGTGAATTCTAGCTTATTATCATCCTTGATACGAATCTGGCTCGCCCAGATGGTAGAAGAATCAGCACCAGTATCAACTTTAGCGGGGATTTTGTCAATTCCCGCAACAGATACAAGAACGTTATTGCCAATGATTTTCAGAGGCTTTTCGTCTTTTTGAGTGCTCATTTTTTCATTATAGCACACATAGTGCTTATTGTCAATATAGTAACTGTTTATTCTTGACTTTTTTGCTATTCTGTGCTACAATTGTAGTAATATCTACCATTTAGATATTACGTTCCTTGACAAGATAGCACAAATATAGAAAGGATGGTGACATGTATGTCAACTTTAATTCCCTTGTCAGAAATTGTAAAATATTATACTCCGGAGTTGAGAAACTTTTTGATTAGCCTTGGCAATATTGCGCAGACCATGAATATTGTAGAGATGGTTACGCCGGTCAATGCCAGTCAAGAGAAGGAGAAATGGTTAGAAGCGGCAGAACGTGGAGAGTGGAAAAACCCACACTTCCAGTATAACAAGGATCTGCTGGCAACAGTAGCCAATTCAAAACAGCAACTGGAAGATCTGTTCGAAATCATGGGTCCAGCTCTATCAACGGTTTCAAACGAAGCCCCCGGAAAAGTGCTCTGCGAATTGACAAAATCACGATATAAAGAGATTGAGTCTACCATTTTGTTGGCGCAGCACATATTGTCTGGTCAGGATTCTCACGCTGGAGAAGATGCAAAGGCAATCTACGGCTATCCGACAGCGCAGACTGTAAGCGTGGCTTTGACTTATGCCGATTGCTTAGGTCAAGGTGGAGGCAAACTCCAGCAGGATGATGCCAACCTGAGAACTATTCGGAATCGTCTGAAAGAGTTGGAGTTTGATGCGAACCGGATTCGTGAAAACTTCATTTTGGCAGCGGAGCAGTGCGGTTTTTCTGAAACGAGACCGGTAGAGATTAGCGAATACACCACGGCAATCGATGTGCGTGATAAATCTTCACGTGGCCCGATCGTAACAATCCCGGCAAGCCGTAAGGTTAATGGATTAAAATTGGTTGAGTTAATCGGGCATGAGATTCTTTGTCACTGGGGAGACTCCGAACGGGCCGCTCTGGCATTACCTCTGTTGGGTAGTGGAGCCCTGAAACCGGCCGATGAGGTTTTGTACGAAGGGCATGCAACGCTTACTGATTATAATACCAAGTTTAATCTGGGTGATGAGGCACCGTTGCGCCAGTCGCCTTTCTATATTCTGGCGATGGCTGAAGCAAACAACCGTGCAACATTTGCAGAAACTGCAGCTAGTTTGTACAAACTTATCCGACCGACTCGGTCGGATAAGTCAGCGATGGCGCTGACTTGGACAACCTGTTTAAGAGTATTCCGAGGATCAAGTGGTAACGAGAAAGGGTATGTCTTTACGAAAGATAGGGCATACTTTGAGGGCAGAGTAATAGCCGAAAGACTACACGAGGAAAAACTGGACAGTATTCTGGAAATCAGTACCTTGAGTGAAAAAGATATTCAGGTATTAAGAACGGTAGTTGCGTTTGAACAGAAGGAAAACAATCAGATAAAAACAGTGTTAAGTATGTGGAATCTGATCTACCAACTGTTGGATGGCAAATTATAAAATTATAGTATGAAGGGTTGCTAGACTGTTAAGGACGAACTTTAGAACTCCTCGATCATCTTGATTGAGGAGTTTTCTATGATAGGTTTATTTAGCCCCAAAAACCACGTTTTTTGGACTTAGCACCACCACGGAACTCTTCGAGGAGTTCTTTTTGGCGCTTAGTGAGGTTCTTTGGAGTTTCCACAATTACAGTGACAATGTGTGGGCCACGGTCACCATCGCTACGCATCAGTGGAACACCATGCCCAGAAAGTTTGAATGGAGTGCCAGACTGAGTGCCGGCTGGAATCCGCATACGCACGTTACCATCAACGGTTTCAACATCAACGGTGGTACCCAATGCGGCATCCGCCATCGAAATACGAGTCTCTGAGAGAATAATTGTGCCTTCGCGGGTGAGATGCTTGTGTGGCTTGACCCGGATAAAGACATACAAATCACCCTTGGTACCACCTTTGGGCGCGGCGCCGCCTTTTCCATTGAGGCGAATAGACATACCGTCATCAATGCCCGCGGGGATTTTGACTTTGAGGTCTTTACCGTCGGCGCTTACGACCTTAGTGGTGCCAAAAACGGCTTCCTCAAAAGTCAAAGTCACCGTGGTGCGATAGTCGGCGCCGCGCGCAGGGCGGCGGGGGCCACCGCCAAAACCAAAGATAGACCCCAAGATATCGTCGAGGCCCCCGCCGCCCCCACCAAAATCAAAGTTGAAGTTCTGGAAGCCACCACCTTGGAACGGATTACCCCCCATACCACCATTACCACCCACGCCCGCATGACCAAATTGGTCGTAGCGAGCGCGCTTTTGTTTGTCCGACAAAACTTCATGCGCCTCGGAAATCTCTTTAAACTTCTCTTCAGCTTCTTTGTTCCCCGGATTTTTGTCGGGGTGGTATTTGACGGCCAGCTTGCGATAGGCCTTCTTGATTTCGTCATCGGAGGCGTTTTTGGAAACGCCCAAAACTTCATAATAATCTTTTTTCGCCATGATATATCCTTCTAGTTATCTTATCACATCAGCACTTGGACTGCAAGACTGCTAATGTGTGGCGTACATTGAGGTGATAGTCGGGGTGAGCGCGGAGAAATTCGTCCACGGCACGACTTGAGCCTGGAAGTTCAGGATTGTTATAATCGTGCACAATCATAATTCCCTGCTTTTGCAAGCGTGGGGCAACTAGTTTGAGGCTGGTTTTGATGGAGCCATAGAGGTCACCATCAAGGAAGGCAAAGGCAATCTGGCTAGGTAAGTCTTGGTCAGTCAGCTGGTCGAACCAGGCCTTTTTGACGATAACGTTATGCAAATTGGCACGACGAAGTTTCTCGACAACCTCACGCTTCGTTACAAAGAGTTCCCCAGCCTGAAAATTTTGCCCAGCACCCGAAGCATCCTCAGTAGTCTTTTCGGGTAAACCGGCAAAAGAATCGTAAATCCAAAGGTGGCTTTCAGGAGTTTTGCACTGGTTTTCCACTGTCTGGTTGGAGGTTTTGCACTCATCTGCTGTATTTTTACACAAGTTATCCACAATTTTTCCACAGGATGCGGTGTATTTGGCTAGGAGCTTTCCCAATAGCACTGAGGTGTCACCACGATAGCACCCTAGCTCCACAAAATCACCAGCCACGGGCAGGCACTTTTCGGCGAGCTCAAGAATGGCGGCGGTTTCTTTGGGTGTGACTTGGTCGTTTTGCATGGTTTTATAGTATAACTATTGACATTTTATATAATCTGTGCTACAATAGAGTTATAGGTGGGGCGCTTTTGGTTGCTCTTACCAATAATTTTGTGTTCTATTGTTGAAAAAATAGACGGTACATTAACGGTTGTGGGTTTTGATTTATTATATCCCAATCTTGATGACTGTCAAATCAAAGAAGGAGGGTTCTATTTTATGGGAAGAGAAGGTTTCAGACAGGTGTTTGCGCCGAGCGCCAAGGAAGTGCAAAAACAGTACAGGAGGCATCGAAAAGCCGCGTGGACATGGTTTCTGGTGACGTTGGGGCTGATAGCAGGAGTGGCAATAAGTCTGTACTTACTCATGGGTAAATATGGTGATGCGATAGCACATCAGCTGGTCAACAGAATAACATTCGGGCTGATTGGACTGGAAATGGTAGCAGCTGTCGCAGCGATTATCGCCATGCATCATCACAATACCAAGGCGGACAATTTTGAGTGGCAGCTTGAACATGAATACATTATCCTTAGCCCTTGGGAAAAATCACGGTTTTATAATTTTTAATAATCAAAAAGCCATTAACCGGTTAATCTGGAATCCTCCCGTGAGGGAGGATTTGGCTTTTCTAAGACTTTTGGACAAACTAAGCGTTCAAAAGTAATTTGGCGCGACGAAGCATTTCTGCAGTTTCGTCGGTAGCAATGACGTAGATTGGCTTGCTACCAGAGGCAGAAATGAGTGCGTGGCGCTTGTCGGTGAGACCCTCGTCGTTCTTGGTGGCGCTAATCTTGAAACCAAGATACTCCAGGCCAGCCACAACATCGCGACGAATCATGCTATTACGCTCGCCAACAGTGGCTGTAAAAACAAGTTCATCTACGCCATGCATGGCGGCAGCTAGCTGCCCAATGATGACTTGCAAACGGTAGATATACATGTCATAAGCCAGAGCGGCCTTTTCGTCGCCTTGGTCGCGCTTACAAATGATTTCGCGCATATCGTCGGAACCGCCCACACCTTTGAGGCCACATTCTTTGTTGAGATAAGCCTCGAGACCTTCGTTGTCAAGCTTGAGCTCGCGAGCAATCGCAAGAGCAGCAGCTGGGTCAATATCGCCACAGCGAGTGGCCATCATCAAACCACCGTTGGGTGAATAGCCAATGGTGGTGTCGACAGACTTGCCGTCCTGGAGAGCGGTAGCCGAGGAGCCAGAACCAATGTGGCAGACAATGACTTTTTCAGCCTCAAGGCCAGCCTCTTTGAGGTATTCGCGGATGGAGCCAATAGAAAGACCGTGATACCCAGTACGGTAAACATCGATTTTGTCGGCTAAATCTTTATCGATAGCGTAATACTTGTGAACATCGTCACGAGTGGTATGGAAAGCAGAGTCGGAGACGGCAATCACTGGGGTATCGCCAAAAGTCTTGACGCAGGCTTCAATCTCAGCTGCAGCCACTGGAACGTGGAGCGGAGCACGTTTTTTGGCGGCGTCGAGGCGCTTCAAACAATCGTCATCTACGATATGGTCTTCGGCGAAATAAGTGCCAGGAGCGGCAACGCGAGCCACGATGGCATCGAGCTTGGAAGTGGCGCTGATATAGCCTTCGTCATCGAGAATATCGCGAACATATTTGACGGTATCGGTCATTTTTTTGAACTTTTTGTCTAATTTCTGCTTGACGCCATCTTTTTTGATGGTGCAAACCACGTCATTCCCTTCCATTTCGAAGTGCAAGCTGCAAACTTCATCGTCGCCCTTGTAGAGGCCGTACTTGCGCGAAGATGAACCAGGGTTGGTTACAAGAAATAGTTTTTCCATAAAAAATAACTCCTTTTGGAGCTTATTATAGCACGAAGATAAAGAATGGTGAAAGCCCGAGGATAAAAATATACGAATGAGTATATTTTGTGCAAATGAGCACACCTCGGGCTTCAGTTTATTCAGCTAATGGTAAATTATAGTCCTGAAAGGCGCGAAGTTCTTTAAGCTCTGCATCAGTAAAACCAAAACGTTTTTTCAGCAGGCTTTTTACGAAGCTTTTAGGCCAGTAAATTCCGCGTTCCCATTTCTGAATTATTTCCTTTGCCATCTTCTTGTCAGCGTTTTTAACGTAAGCAGCAATATGGTACACGCCACCACAATCGGAACGATTGCAGAGTGTGAATGAGTAGTTTTTACCGGAAACTTCCCAATCACGGTACCCCCGCCATCCGTATTCCTTCCGTTGCTGACTTAAAAGGCGCTGGTAATCGCCTTCATTGTATGCTCGACTCTCCTTATCATAGGAGAGGAGCCACATCAGCAAGTCGTCATTGCGATGAGGGACTTTGAGTTTACAGATGGTTGGCGCTGTCCCGCCACATTTAATGATAAATGCATCGCCGTCTTTTACTCCCGTTTTTGTTGTGACTTCATTCCCTTTCCAAAAAATACGAAGGATGGAACCGTCATAAGTGTAGGTAGTAGACATACTGTTCCCTACCTGGAGAGGTTTTACTGTGAATGCATCTGCGTTACTTACAAAAAGTTTCTGATTTGCCATATTAATCTTTCCTTACTACCCGGTACCCACCCGGCGTTCGTTCTCAAATAATAAGCTGACAAAGACTTATTATTCTCGCCCGCCAGGGCTGAGCATTGCTTTATTTTTGTTGTGTAGCATTAAAGCTACAGCAAATAGAAATAGCTGTTTCTTTAAAATTCGTAAGCTTTTAAGGTCGTTACCTGATTAAGCTTATACTTACATTGTAGCACATGTTATGAAAAAAGTCAATAGTCTTTATGGTTATTTTGGGATTTTTGGCAAATTTTTTAAGAATAACAGATAAAGTGATTATGATATGATATATGTTTTGTATATTGAAATCGGTACTTTTTGTGTTATTAGCAGAAAACTCTATGTGTTATAATCAGTGGCATAGGGAGGTGAGATGAAGAAGTTTTTGACATGTTTATTGTACGGCTTGCCAGTGATTTTCTTTGGGGTGTGCTACTTTTTGATGACGGTGTGGGGTGAGGATATTATCCAGGGGGCAGGGACGGCACCGGACGTCTGGAACGATATCGTGGGGGCGTTCCGGCATAATTCTAGGCTAAGCGATATGTATGCTTGGACGGTGATTAATTTCTTTGATTTTCAGTATAGCTTTGGGGTGGATACGATTTTTCGGCTGATTGATGTGGCGATAGCAACATGGATAATCTATTTGCTAGCAAGCTTGATTCTGGGGCGTTGGCCACGGTTGCAGCTGAAAGATTCCCTAGTGTTTGCGCTGAGTTTTTTGGTGATTCTTGTGACGCCGCACGGCTACACGCTGTACCGTGGGTTTTCGGTGATTCATAATTATCTGATTATTGGGCTCGCGACGGTAGCATTTGGGTTGCCATTTGTACGGAGTTTGGCGGGGCAAAAGGTGTCAAAAATGTACCAAAAGTGGTGGTTTGCGTTGATAATCGGGTTGATTTTTGGGATGTCGTCGAATATCACGCCGATTGCGTTTTTGATTTGCTTCGTGCTAGTGAAACTTTGGCAGATGTGGCGCACGAAATCTGGAGGAAAAGCATGGAGACTGCCGGCCTGGCAATGGTGGATGCTGGCAGGGATGATTATTACGGTAGCGGTGGCGTATATATTTGGTGCGGGAGTGTCAACTTATGCCAATAACCCAGTTTATACTGAAACTTATGATTATCTGGCATTTTCCGAGATTTTTGCGAATTTTGGCGGTTCTCTGGTGCGAGTTGTCAAACACATTGTTGTGAACTTTGGTTATAGTTTTGGTCTAATCCTGGGCATGGCGGTGATTTTGGGCGGATTGGCCTGGGTGACGAGCAAAGTACAGGGGCGGAAGTTCCAGATCTTGCCGACTTCGAGCTCAGAGTGCGGTGTGGTTGTAGGGTGTGTGGTGTTTGCGACGATTTACCTACTATGTGGGTCGCAGATTATGCTGCCGGTGCGACTGGCCTTGCCGGCGTATTTGGCGCTGGTAGTGGCCTTGGGTGTGCTGGTCCATGATTGGTGGATCCGCTCAGAGCTGACGGAAAACGTAGCGATAGGGGTGCTGATGGCGGTTTTGATGGTGGCGATGGTGATTATCAAGGCGGATTTTGCCCTAGAGTATCGTGCACAGATGGCGCAGGTGTTGACGGCGATTGAAGCGGCGCCGGATGAGGTGGTCTGTATCAGCCCAGAGATAGCAAGGCCGAAAAAACTGCCCTTTATCAATCTAGGGCAGGACGAAACTTTTGCTGAATGGGCGTTGTCGTATATGACGGTGTATGGAAAAGAGGTGCGGGTGTGCGAATAGAAATTGGAAGACCCGGGGCCAAATGCATATTTGATAATACGCGGCCCTGGGTTAGTTTCCCAATATGATGCTAATCTGTTACGCCGTCTAAGCCGATTTGTTTATAGCCCATGGGCTATAAACAAATAAGGCCTTATTTGTACATCATGT
>CAOLNK010000006.1:0-26092 GCA_948477625.1 uncultured Candidatus Saccharibacteria bacterium
ACCAGATTTCCCATCTGCCTGACTCCCTGCAGTCGGTAACATCCAACCCTTAGAGAAGTAGTATAAGTAATAATATAAGATTATGGTAATAATGGTATATTATTACCAGTTTTAAGCATAAGAGGAATAGAAACACGCAACGGCGTCACCCGTCTACATTCATTACGGTCTATTCTATTACAGTTAATGAACTTTGGCAAGCAAAATGGCTCAGCAAAAATCGAACTTGTACAGTATGTACAAGTTCGATCATGTTCCACCCATGTTAATTTCGTTCTATTCGGCCTTATTCCCCGTTTCTTCCTCATCTGGAAGCACTAGGCCAATCGAAGCCACAGTGTCACCATCATTCATCTTCATAATGCGTACACCTTGCGCTGCCCGGCCAAGCGTTGGAATATCTGCCACCGCTACACGAATCGCAATTCCCTTAGTCGACATCATAATCACCTCTTTGGCTGCTGGATCTAACGTATGTACTGCTACAATTGGGCCAGTCTTCGCCATCACCCCCGCCACGCGAATGCCTACGCCACCGCGTTTATGCGCCGGGAATTGTTCTGCCAAAGTTGCCTTACCATAGCCATTCGCAGACATCACTAACAGCTTTTGTCCACGGTCATGAATCACATCCATACCTACAATTTCATCCTTTGGTCGCAATCTGATACCGCGCACACCTCTGGCCACCCGGCCCATACTGCGTACGTCTTGTTCGTTGAATCGCATCGCCTGACCTGCCGAAGTCGAAATCACCACATCATTCGCCCCTGTCGTTTCCTGAATCCATTTCAGCTCATCACCGGCGTCGAGCTTAATTGTTACCAAACCATTCGCACGGATATTGAGATACTCCTTCACTGCTGTCTTCTTGATAGTTCCCCTCTTGGTTGCCATAAAGAGATAGCCATCCGGATTCTCACCCTGTTTAATAATCGCGGTTACCTTTTCATCAGGATGCATATTCAACAAATTTACCGCCGCCGTACCCTTCGCCGTCAAAGACGCCTGTGGTACTTCATAAGCCTTCAACCGGAATATCCGCCCTTGGTTAGTGAAAAAGAGCAAGAAATCATGTGAACTTGCCGTCACAATCTGCGCAATCACGTCTTCTTCCTTGGTGGTCATACCCTTACGACCTTTGCCGCCTCGGTTCTGTCGCTTAAAGTCACCTTGCAACACCCGTTTCATATAGTTCTCAGTCGTCAGCAAAATCACACTTTCTTCATCCGGAATCAGCTCCTCCTCCGAGAACTTACCCACTTCGTGATTGATAATCTTACTCTTGCGTGCATCACCATATTTCGCCTTCATCTCAAGCAATTCGGTCTTCACCACCTTCAAAACTTCAGCTTCGCTTGCCAAGATTTCTTCCAAACGCTTAATCAAGTCATGCAGTTGTTTCAACTCTTCTTCAATCTTGTCGCGCTCAAGTCCTTGCAACCTGCGGAGTTGCATCGCCAAAATCGCCGCCGCCTGAATTTCCGAAAGCCCAAACCGCTCCATCAATCTCTTATCGGCATCGTCATAACTCTCGCGAATCGTCTTGATAACTTCGTCAATATTATCAAGCGCAATCTTCAAACCTTCGAGAATATGTGCGCGCTCCTTCGCCTTGCGCAAATCAAACTCCGTCCGTCGCCTTACTACTTTCTGACGATGCTTAATAAACTCCGCCAAAATCTCCTTCAGACCAAGAATCCGTGGCTGCACTCCATCCACCAAAGCCAACATATTATAATGGAAGGTCGTCTGTAAACCGGTCGTGCGATATAATTGGTTCAAAATCTTCTTCGGGAACGCGTCTTTCTTCAGCTCCACCACCACGCGAATCTTGCCACGCGCACTTTCATCACGCGCATCAGCAATGTGATCCAACTTCTTCGCTAATACCAAATCACGCACCTTTTCGATGAAGCCTTCTTTACTCATCCCATAAGGCACCTCAGTAATCACAATACTATAGCGCCCATTCTTACGCTCTTCGATATTGGTTACCGCACGAATCGTCACCGAGCCTTTGCCCGTAGCATACGCCTGTTTCATTGGTGCGCCACCATAAACCTCAGCTCCAGTCGGAAAATCTGGACCCTTCACATGCTGCATCAGACCATCCAGACTAATCTCTGGATCATCAATCTGCGCTACCGTCGCATCAATCACTTCCGACATATTATGTGGCGGAATATTCGTGGCCATACCCACGGCAATACCCATCTGACCATTCAGCAAAATATTCGGTACCGCCGCTGGCAACACCACCGGTTCTTGCTCCGATCCATCAAAGTTATCCCGAAAATCTACCGTTTCCTTCTCAATATCGGTCAACAACTCCGCCCCCACCTTATCCATGCGCGCCTCAGTATACCTCGAAGCCGCCGGATCGTCACCATCCATCGAACCAAAGTTACCCTGACCTTCTACCAAAGTGTAGCGCATTTTCCAAGGCTGCGCCAAATTCACCATAGCATCATAAATCGAAGAGTCACCGTGTGGATGATATTTACCCATCACTTCACCCACAATACGGGCTGACTTCACTGTTGCGTGTGGTGCTTTCCAGCCATTCTTATTCATCGCATATAGAATACGACGATTCACTGGCTTCAAACCATCACGCACATCCGGCAAAGCACGGTCAATAATAACAGACATGGAATACCTAAGGAAGTAACTTTCCATGGTGCTTTCCACGGCTTTTTGCTCAATTCCGTCGACCGCCACCCCTGTTTCTTCATTATTGTGCGACATTACGTTTTCTGCATCGAGTGCGGTGTCATTCACCTCCGCACCTTCTTTTGCACCTGTATTGCCCTGTGCGCCCTGGAGATTTTTTTGGTCTAATTCATCATCTTTTGCCATCACTCATCCTTTCCTTAAAAGTCCAGCTCATCCAGGTCAACCGTGGCTGCCCCAGCCTGAATAAAGTTTTTCCGGAGATCCACTTGGTCACCCATCAGCTTGGTAAACACTGCATCGCATTTCTCAGCGTCCTCAATATGCACCTGCACCAAAATCCGATTCTCTGGATCCATCGTAGTTTCCCAAAGCTGCTTAGCATCCATTTCGCCAAGACCCTTAAAGCGGTTCTGCGCGGTATAACCAGCTTGCTTAAACCTCTCCTGGTTTGGGTCAATTTTAGTCCCGGCCGCTTTGCGTTCCTCAATCTTTTCAGTCAATTTCTTCTCGAGTGCCATTTCATCATAGACATAATCAATCTTGCGATTGCTACCAGTACCCTTAGTTAAACCAAACAGCGGTGGCTTAGCCAAATACACATGCCCCGCTTTAATCACCTCTGGCATATATCGGAAGAAGAACGTCATCAAAAGCGTTGCAATATGTAGACCATCAACATCAGCATCGGTCATAAAGATAATCTTATTATAGCGCAGGCCGTTCAAATCAAACTGGTCACCAATTCCTACCCCCAAACCTTTAATCAAGCTCACCAACTCTTGGTTGGCTAACATCTTATCTAGCCTTGCCCGCTCAGTATTCAAAACTTTACCACGCAAAGGCAAAATCGCCTGAATCTTTGGATTCCTGCCTTCCTTAGCACTACCGGCTGCCGAGTTACCCTCCACGATAAAGAGCTCACACTCCGCCCGATCACGGCTTGAACAATCCGCCAATTTACTCGGTAAATTCAGCCCGTCAAATGCACCTTTACGAATCACATTGTCACGCGCTGCTCGTGCCGCCTTGCGTGCTCGTGCCGCCAGCGTAGCCTTACCTACAATTTTCTTCGCTACGGCTGGATTTTCCTCCAAATAATAAGAAAAATATTCGCTCATTACCTTATCAACGTAGCTCCGTACTTCTGGATTGCCCAGCTTGTTCTTGGTTTGACCCTCAAACTGTGGATCTGGCAATTTCACCAAAATCACCGCCGTCAAACCTTCCTTGATATCATCACCAGTCAAGTTTGGCTCTTTTTCTTTAAGCAGTCCATTCTTGCGTGCATAATCATTCACTACGCGAGTCATCGCCGTACGAAAACCCACTACATGCATACCACCATCTGGTGTCAACACGTTGTTGGCAAACGGCTTAATCGTTTCAGCATAAGTATCATTATATTGCAACGCTACTTCTACTTCAGAATCTTCAACCTGCTTCTCCACGTAGAAGATGTCATCCGCCAGCACTTCTTTGCCCTCGTTCAGTTTCCTTACATAACTCCGGATACCGCCTTCAAAGTAGAAACTCTCCCGCGCACCTGTACGTTCATCCTTGACCGTAATCAATATCCCTTTAGTTAGATATGCCTGATGTCTTGCGTAATTCGACACCCAATTGTAATCAAAAGTCGTCGTTTCCTTAAAAATCGCTGGGTCTGGATAAAAGATAATCGTAGTTCCCTTGCCATCGGTCTCACCAATTACTTCCAAACCTTTGCCCTGTGTCTTGCCAAGTTCAAATTCGATATGGTGCACCTTGCCATCTTTGCGCACCTCAGCAATCATCTTGGTGCTCAGCGCATTCACCACGGAGCTACCCACACCATGCAGACCCGAACTTACCTTATAGCCACCGCCACCAAACTTACCACCAGCGTTCAGCACAGTCAGCACCGTTTCGAGTGTCGACTTCTTGGTCTTAGGATGCAAATCTACTGGAATACCACGACCGTTATCATCTACTCGGATACCACCATCTGCCTGGATTGTAATATCCACGCGTGTAGCAAAACCCGCAATCGCCTCGTCAATCGAGTTATCAGCAATCTCTTTCAATAAATGATGCAAGCCATCAAAACCCGTCGACCCAATATACATGCCCGGACGAATCCGCACATGCTCCAAGCCATCTAGAACCTGAATTTGTGAACTGTCATATTCGTGCCCATCACTTGTTTGTTTTGCTGACATGGGGATTACCTCAACTTACTTACCCCTATATTTTAGCGCAGATACCCCGCAAAGTCAACCTTTAGGGCTAGCCACTACATTTCGTTCCAAAGTTCTTCTAGGGCAATATACCCCGCGCTATCCATATCATCTACCGACTTCCCAGCACCAGTTGCACCCGTATCCAATTTCTTTGCACTCGGCTGGAACGGCATGCCCTTCTCACGCACCACCTGCGTCAAAAACATATTAATAGCCGCACTTGTGCTAATACCCATATCTTCAAACACAGCTTCGGCCTTTTTCTTCAGCACCTGCCGCGTCCGAAAACTTACCGTCGTCATCTTCGCCAAAGCAGGTGATTTTTCTAACTCTTTAATTACAGGGGCGACTTCTTTATCGGCAGCTGGCTTCGCCCCTGTTTTAGCTCGTGATTTCATTGCCATTACGATTTTCCTCCCATTTACTACAATTGTAATACATTATCCATACAAATACAATACAAATTATTAGCATTGTATATACATTGTCCATACAATGTATATACATAATCATTTTCTACCAAGTATTTTCTACAACATTTATATATACAATGTATATACATTCTACATACAGCATATATACAAAAACCATACATAATACATACAACGTATTACATCAAAAACTGCAAAAATGCTTAAGTTTTTATCAAACAAAAACCCATGACATTTTGTCGCTCGCGTTCTATTTTTCTCCAAACTCTGTTTATTTGTCTCTATCATAGCACATGCTTTTTGATGTTACAATAAGTTTATGGATAAAATCCATGGGCCCCGCAAGCAGCCTGAGTTCACTCCTCCGCCGCCTACCGGTTCCCTTCTAAAAGATCGTGAAGTTTCCCTCCTCACGCCAGTGAAGACGCATGTGAGGCTTGCATCATTGTGGTCACGACTACAATCCCAAAAGTAAACTTCTAAACCTAGCCCGACCGAGCCTTGACGTTGTAAGTTATCTTACCACTGGTCAACTTCGTGCGCAGTGGGTACATCCATTTGACGGTATCTGCTGGTACTTTCAGGTACGCTGGCCAGTGGGGCTACGATTGGTCATCACGCGCCTCATCTACGCGCACTGATGGCGCCGCTATCCCTAGCGCTTACAACCTCAACTTTGGGCCCTCTGACGTCAACCCGTCAAACGGCCCGTACGAGCGCTGGAACGGTCGCCCCCTCCGCTGTTTTGTGCCCGCGGGTGGTGCCGATCTTTTTTATTACCTCAGAATGGCCTCACGAGCATACCGTAATAGCTCATCCGCAATATCAATACTACAAGCGTGTCGCATAGTGGCTAAATCATCCAAATCCACCCAACACGCCCGCTTGGCATATTCTTTCTCATCCATATCAAAACCGTCTGTCGAAATCTCCCCACCTACGACTTTCACCAAATAGAACACCAGAAACGACTGGTAATCCAGATTACGCTTATGATGATGAAAGAAACTCGTATAGGTACCTAACAACTTCTCTGGTTCTACATCATAACCAGTTTCCTCCTTAAATTCCCTCTTCAAAGTATCCACTGTATCCTCGCCTAATTCAAACGTACCTCCCGGCCAGTCATACCCATCAAATTGCGGTGAAATTAATGCTTTACCATCCTGTACTGCAATACCATACACATGCACAGACGGAACTAACTTCTCCGCCTCTACCTCATAAGTTTTGCCAAATACATCTTTTGTGGTTACCATCTCCATGATAACATTGTAACCCACACCCCTCTACATGTCTAATACAGTACTAAGGCAGCGGAGGGGACGACCGACGTAGCGACGACCTTCACCCGACGGGTAGACCGTAGTATTAAAGCTGAAGGCGTACGCGTAGGTAGTCGTCGAGTAGGTATACGACGACCACCACGGGCCTTCGGCGCCAGCGTACCACAAAGTACCAGCAGTATGCGTCGGATCGACAAGCCCGCTGCGCACGAAGTAAGCACTTGTGCTTGGTAATTTTTCTCAAAATATGCTAGGGTGGTACCATGTCAAATTATCGCTTGATTATACCAATCAGCCTAAAGCCACAATCAGATAAATATGAAAAAGCTGTGGCTCAACTTTGCGCAGAGAAGTTCCAGAGTGGAATTTTATTCATCAAACGAGGAACTTCCACAACACCCGATATACAAGTAGCTCGCACAAAACAGCTTTGAGAGATTAAGAACATACGAGGAAATAGCGACCACACTATTGAAGACAGCCAATCAAAGCTGTCTTATTAATCACAAAATCAAAGCGAGTGATTAACATAAAATAAAAAATACTTTACAATTAAGCCATTGAAGGCGAATGCGTCCAGTATTGGGCAATAGGTCGTCTTCTTTTTACTTCGTGCGCAGCGGGTACCTCGGTCCTAACGGTGGTAAGTCTTGGTACGCTGGCATCAACGGCAACTGGTGGTCGTCGCGTGGCTCTAGTACGCGTTATGACGGCGTCGTTACGCCTAGCGCTTATCACCTAAACTTTAGTGATACTGGTGTGAACCCATCATATGGCCCGGATAACCGCTACTACGGTTTCCCCCTCCGCTGCCTTAGTACTGTATTAGATATGTAGAGTGGAGATGGGTTAAGCCGCATGAATAGGTTCATGACATGGCGGAGCCAATAGCAACTTATTATTGACTTTTGTGCAACATATGATATCATACAAAAAGATACTTACTGATTGGGGGCTCTTAGCAAGAAAATCGCACATTAACCCCTAGATATGAAAAGGAGAAAAGGCTATGAAGAAGTCCTACTTACTAATCACCTGCACTGTATTAACGTTACTCACTGGATGCACCTCTGATACCAGAGAAACCACAACCACATCCAATGGCAACACGCCGCCTGCAATCGAGGAACAATCTACCCCCGATACTCCCGCTATCGAACCTGAAACCCAGGCCGAAAAAGAGTATACTATTGCAGAGATTTGCTCCAGATTCCGCGAATCTGATGATACCATACAGGATATTTATGAAAGTCCTGCTTTCTTTTGGGTCACCATCGATGACCAGGACTATTATTACTGGAGAACATACCCTAGTAATAGTTGGACCGTCGAAGAAGTCGCCGATTATTACCGTGAGTGTTACTACCTTTGGGGTGATGACCCCGTCGAAGGTTATGGAAACTCAACCAAGTATTATCTGTGGACACCCGACTATGAGCATGAATTCATCGCTGATACCGAAAATAACTGGCTTTATATTGATGGCATAAAATCCGCGCCATTAGATAAAACAGTTTATTCTATGAACCCGAAAGACTTAATTGAAGCTTTTCAGAATAAAGAATGGGACGGCATTACGCGAAGATTTTCAAACGATTTTTCCACTTATGCTACAGTCGTTCCAGATCATGGTATCTTGGAGTATAATTTCCACACCGAGTATCTTTCCAAAAATAAAGACCCTAATGGCTTGGCTTATACTGGTTACGCTAATGCGAAACCATGGTGGCAAAACAATCTTTATGACACGGTCATAATGCATGATTCTGCTTACATTGGCAACCACCTCAGTCTTGCAGAAGCCAGTTATAGTTCATTTGGGAAAACAGATGGAAATGATAACTACGACTTTTATAGCGAAAACTACGGTGCATGGGCTATTGCATACGTTGATGTCCCATGGGATAAACAGGATGAACTATGGGCCGTACAAAGTGCTGGCGATACTTATCCCGACACATATGTTGGCGAAAGCGCCAAACATGCTTTGTATGGACAACGTACTTCGGATGGACTCTATGCTATTGTTGACACAGGCGTAGAACTCTGGCGTGCTGGACGATTGCGCCAATCGTGGCATCTCAAAATTACGGACGATAGTTATCTCTGTATAGACTCATGCTTTGACAATCGTAACTTCATTTACACCGATGGTAAGCTCTATGAGCTTCTTGATGACGGTACATTAGAGATTGTTATCGACAACATTGTCAGTACCAACTTGGGATATGTAAAACGCTACATATGTTGCTGTTTTACATTGTCAGACAACGGCACGCTCTGTATGTGTGGTATTGATGAAGGTGAAGTAATCCAAATGGAAATTGCCACAAACATCATAGCGGCAGACTTGTCAAACGAACTCTTGGTACTCTATACCGATAACTCCGGAAAGACTTATGCAATCTATGACTTTCTTGGTTCCGACGCCGGAATGATGGCTATACCTACACATCGGCACGACTATGAAATAGCCTGTCTCGGAGAAGGCTCTATTGAATTTTTCAAAGAGCTTTACGAAACCCAAAAAACAGAAAAAGACGGTAATTTATCACAGGAAGAATTCATTGCAAACATATCTACCGCATATCTCACAAAATAATACATTTATATCTGGGGAGCCCCGCCATTCGGTTGGGGCTTCTTTTTGTTTAACACCTTATCTTTTCACCTTAAACACCGCTTCATCGACGCCATTATCCGCATTTTCTGCCGGCTTCAGTACCTCAGCCTCGCTCTCATCCACCATTTCTGGCGCTTCTGCCGCCTTCTCCGCCGCCATTTCTTCCCTTTTCTTACGCCAATTATCCAAAAAACTCCCGCTGGGCTTAACATTACCACTTTCAGACTCCTCTGAATTACCTTTAGAGGCCACTGACGTGCCCGTAGACGCATTTTTCGCACGTTCCGCAGTCTTCCAGCGCTCCTGAATTTCATGCTCCACCTCGGCTCGCGTACGGCCATATTTAGTGGCCAGAAAGACCTTCATTGTTTCCATCAGCTGCGGATTAGCGTCACCCATCGGCGGCAACAAACTCATCGTAAACGGTGCACTTGGGATATCATACATCATTACCGTCGCAATCGCCCGGAAATTCCCCTGTTTATGTAAATCTTCTGCATTAAACACTGGAGTGAAGGCCTTTTCCATCAGCTCCGCGTCGGTCACACCCAGGCGCCCCGACATAATCGTACCCACGTTCCCTAAAATTCCCTCGCGAATCTTATCAGTTAACTGAGTCATAAACTGATTTGCCAAGAACAAATTCAACCGATATTTCCGCGCCTCTGAGAGAATACTCTCAAAACTCTCCGTAGCAAAATTCTGGAACTCATCCACAAACAGACAGAAATCCTTACGCTCATCCTCCGGAATATCTGCTCGACTCATCGCCGCTTGCTGGAATTTCATCACCAAAATCATACCCAGAAGCTGTGAGTTGATATCACCGAGGCGCCCCTTAGACAAGTTCACCAAGAAAATCTTCTTACTATCCATAATTTCGCGGATATTAAACCCACTCTTGCGCTGTCCCAAGATATTACGCATAATCGTATTACTAAGGAATGGTCCCCACTTGGACGAGAACCAGGTAATCACCTCGCCCGCATCATTACTCTTTTGTGAAGCCGGGAACTCCTTGGTCCAATAATCATACACCGCCTTATCCGTCACATACTGCAATTTTTCTTTCACAAACTCCGGGTCCGTAAAACACTGTGGAATATCAATAAAAGTCGCCCCATTTGGATCGCTCATCAGCAAAAGTGCCGCATTCCGAAACATGTGTTGCCCCCGAGGACCGAAGAAACCTTGGTTGCTGGGGTCAAACAGACTCTGCAGCATATTAATCCCCTCCTGTACGATGAAATCCTTCTGGTCGGGCGAAGTAAACTCAAACATGTTCATCCCAATTGGATGCTCAATATCTGCCGGATCAAAATATATAATATCGTCAATTCGATTCTCTGGAACTTTTGATAACAAAAGTTCCACGGCGTCACCGTGTGGATCAATAAAGGCAAAACCGCGCCCATCCATCATGTCTTGATAAGCCACATTCGTCAGCAACACCGACTTACCCATACCTGTCGAACCAATCACATAGGTATGCCGCCGCCGATCTTTCTCTGATAACCGAATTTCCTTCTGCACGCCACGAAATTCGTTTACACCCAAGAGCACACCCTCTGTCACCAGCTTAGCTGGCCCATCCACCTGCTTAGTGACCTGACGCTCCACTTGTGAGGTCGGAATTGCATTTTGTGCCGGCAAATGAAAAATCGACGCCAACTCCACGCTATTCAATATAGTATTATCCGCACTTTGTGGGAATAACCTAAAAATATAGTCTACCGTCAGTCGCCGTGCATCCTTTAGCATATCATACTGGAATCCATTAAAATTCTGCGAATCAAACTGCGCAAACGCTGCTACTACGCCCCCCAACATCGCCTCCGACCGATCTTTGCTCTTCGAGCTTGCAACCACACGAATCAATGTTTCAAAACCAGGATGCTTAGTTTTATTCTCAATCGCTGCAATTTCTTCTTGCTGTAGATTTGTTAACGGGTCTTTTTCATATTTTTCGTGTGCATCCGGTGGTCGCCAAAACGCCTGAACAAAATCTTTAACCAAAAGCACGATTTTATTAGCCGCTTTTTTGCCGGCTTCCGCCACTTTTTTACCACTTTTAATATTTTGTACCCATTCTTCCGACTTTTTTGTCCAGCCACCATCCGTCGGTCGTAACAAAATTTGTACAGCAATCCCCTCACCCACCTTAGTCACTGACATTGCATTCAAAATCCCAAGGCTCGCATCGCGCTGACTATCTTCATACGTACTAATCGGGTAAACAAAACTTTTCTTCAAAGTCATCTCACCACCCGCCACTTGATCGGTCGTCACCTCTTCCGAAAAAATACTATCTGGCTCAATCTCCTCCAACCGCGCCGAAGGATATGCCGAAATCACCGCCTGCTTCACCGTCTCTACAATCACCGCTGGTACCACCGCGTAGTATTTAATAAGGCCTTCCGCCGCAATAATCTCAAACGACATATGACGCTGACCAAAAATCCGACTCTTCAGCCCCTTCGTCACTGTCGAAGCAATAATTGAGTACATCACCTGCGCCTGAGAGAGCGCTTCATTGGTCACGTCACGCTCATCACGTCCACCACCCTGGATATCATCTGTCGATGGTGGCAGGTGAATCAACATTGGAATCATCTTCAGTCCGCGCTCATAATTCTTGGCCCGCCGCTGGCGATTCAGACGCCAGCTCCAAACCACCCCAATCAATACCCCCACCAGCACAAGCACTATAATATATATCATCCACGTAGGCATGAGCTAGTTTCCCTTCCCAATTGGATGCGGGTTTTCGTAGCTATTCAGCACAGCATCACCCCGCTTACGCCAAATTTCCACGATTTTCCCTGGGAATACTTGCTTTTCTTTCAAGAGACTCTCCACCTCACCCATCGCCGTTTGTGCAATTTTCTCCTGACTCCGCGCCACCGTCTCCGCCTCAGCGTCCCGCCTAGGATCAATCTCGTTCAAAGAATTCTCTTGCTGATTTTGTAGACGCTCTTTAATTTGTAATGGCGTTTCATCCCCCACAAATTCCTCTGGATGCTCAAGCTCCATCTCGTCCTGTGCAATTTCCTGTGTCGCCTCAAAATCAGCTATCTCCGTCGCAGCCCGCTCAGCATTACTAATCAATTCGTTCTTTCCGCCGTCCAATACCTGCCAACCTAGCTGTTGTGCTCGCTCGCGCGCCACCGGCGCCGGCCCTACTGACATCGGCTCACCAAAACTCTGGCCTTCCACCCCCACAGCCAAACCCAAGTCTGTCGCTTGGTTTATCTGTTCTGTCAATTCTTTAGCACTGATTTTTCGCGCCCGACCATTATCCATATGCTTATTTTATCATATTTAACCTGTTTTGTTCACAAAATTTAACCATAAAATGATTAATTTAGACGTTTACTCACCAAAAAACACCCCAACAGCACAAATATTACTGTCAAGGCGACCGTCAAAAGACTAATTGAGCCCAAAGATTGTGCTAACATCAGCATAATCGGGCCAAAGGCAATTACTACTCCATAGAGGTATTCTTTGCGCCCCATCTGTTTCCTCATGAGTTTCGCAAAGATTCTTACAATCCCCACCGCCAAGCCAAACATCAAGACATAGAAAGTTGTAAAAAAAACTAGAACACCTAGTGGGCCAATTCCGGTCGGAGTCGTGAAATTCAACATTACCAACAGAATCACCGCTGCGAGTAGACTAAGTACTGGAATCAGACGTTTTGGCATAAGCTTATTATAACACAGAAACCCCCTTTTCTGTCACCCCCAACACCTCTAAAGATAAGAAAAACTAGGTGAGAATGGGTGAGTTACCTGGCGTATTAAAACATTGTTACTTTGGGCCACAACCCGCCCCATTCTCGAAATTTGACCGCTCCACTAGTAGTGGGGCATAGTCCCAATTGGTGCATATCCCTGTTAAATTAGTTTTGTCAATGTGCAAACAGATGATAATTGCCAATGCGCTCGCAAGCATCCCTCGAAATTCCCTGTTTCTCGCGTTTTCGCATTACTATGACATGCTATTACACTTAAAACTAAGGCATTTCTCACGAGAGTGACCACAGTGATTAAAGATTGCAGCGCGATTGTCGGCTAGTCAAAGATTATCTGAACCCCTAGGAGCCTCAAGGCTACCCAAATTGGTAGTCTTTCGGTTCCATCGGGGCGATCGTGAGTGATAATCCTTGGCAAGTCAGCTACCGGAAGTGTTCCCGAAGGACGACCCCGAAACTGGCTACCATTCCCGTAGATTTGTACGGTAGGATGGTGACGATCACCCCCGTGAAGTCAATGGGATTTTAGCCCATCTTCTTCCCAAGGTTACTTGCTGTTCTCTTTTGAGAGCTCACACATGGTGATTCCGCAAGCTTTAGGTAATTCCTGAGAGTGTAACTTATGACTAGAAATTACCATTTCGCTTGTGGAATTTTAGCTTGCTCGTTACCTAGATGTTAAATTGCGTTTTTGTAGTTCGTTTTTATGTTCTGTTTTGAACTATCTTCATCATAGCACGCTTATGCTAATATTTCAATACTTTTTGGCTAAAATATGTTGTATTTATTACAACGATATGTATTTTATATCTGTTTTTCTTGATTTTCATAATGTTGTGTATATTACAACGAAAATGGGTATTTTAATGGATTTTTCAACTAATTAAGTCTATTTTTACAACTTCGAGCAACTCCAGGCTTGCCATAATCGTTATGAGTAGAGTATAATTAAGTTAGGTTTGAAATTAATGTTGTTCGTTGATTTTTATCACGACAACATTAATTTTTTATTGAACATCAACCTTGACACTAGTTTTGGTTTTCAATTGTGAACGATTGCACAACCTGTTTAACAAGAAAAGAATAAAGTTTTGTTTCCGCATGAGATACCAGCCAAAGTTGCTCTGCTGGCCAATATATAGCAAATTTGAAATTATTAGCAAACACAAGCGTGATAATCAGAGCGAAAGAAAAACTTCCCTCAACGCTCCCTTCAAAATGTCGCCAGGCGAACAAGTTCCCCTGTCTACATTTTGGCGGAAGCGAGAGGATTCGAACCTCCGAGACATTGCTGCCCACACGATTTCGAGTCGTGCGCCTTCAACCACTCGGCCACGCTTCCACTACTGATTATAGCATATTTTCTCAAACAAAGAGAAAGACCGGTAACTGCGAGGAAAACCGGTCTTTCGTAGAGTGTGGAGTTATTTTTTTGGAAACCTGAACTTTTTGGTCCAGCGTTTGTATGATTCGTTTTTATGTTTGGTTCCTGAGTAATATTTTTATTCAAGAACTACCCCTATTATATAGCCTAGAAATGCTTAAGTCAATACATTTTTGTATAATTTTTTTATAAATTTTTACAGAGTTTTCCACAGGCAAAATGTTGCCAGTACTACAACAAAAAAAGACCCTAGCGGGCGCTGGCTTTCAAATTTGGTGGAGCTGCCGGATACTGCCTCCGGGTCCGAAAAATCTCCATGATACCATTCTACATGCTTAGTTGTTTGTTTCGTCGGCATCATCCTGTAGCTGCAAACAACAAAACTACAAGTGCCCTAATCTAAATTGTCGGACTCGGGGCGATCACTTCCCTCGCCTTATTACCGTAATCTAATAATCCGCAGTCTACGGAAACTCGACTTTGGACCAGCTTAAATTAAATCTTAAGCAAACGCAGGTGCGTAAAGCACGTGCTTAGTCGTATTTTTCTGACTTATTTGGATACTTACGTGTATTATTCGACATGCCTGATATCTGTTAATAATCCGTCTAAGCTTTGTCAGCCCCAACTGACCTCAGTATAGCACAGTCCACCTCAAATCACAAGAGGTTTATGACTAGAGTTGTTAAAAATACATATACAGACACCTAAATCTGTTTCCATAATTCTTACAATTAAATTTTTTAACCATACATTTTTCGTTTAATTTTTGTACTCACTTGGTATTGTAAAAATGACTTTTACAGAGGTAAACTAAAATAATCATTCCATCCGCAAAGTTTAGTTGTAAAAAATAATCAAACTGTGGTAGGCTGAAGCCATGATTGCAAAAGTATATTCCGCCATTCCCCAAGGCTACGACGGCCATATTGTCGAAGTTGAAGGCGACGCCAACCGTGGGCTCCCAGCTTTCAACATTGTCGGCATGGCCAACAAAACCATCTCCGAATCTCGAGAGCGCGTACGTGCCGCCCTTGCCAACTCAGGTTTTAGCTTCCCTACACGCAAGGTCACCATCAGTCTTGCTCCTGCCGAGCTTGCCAAAGACGGCTCCCATCTTGATTTGCCCATCGCATTGGCTATTCTCGTGCTTTCTGAGCAACTTTTACCACAAAACATAACCAACATGCTATTCGTAGGTGAATTGGCCTTAGACGGGCTTATACGGCCCGTTCGTGGCATCATTAATATCGTCGAAGCAGCCAAGCAGGCTGGATATACTGAGATCTATCTGCCTAAAGACAACTTACCCCAAGCGGCTCTCATCCATGGCATCAAAATCTTTGGGGTATCTAATCTGTTAGAGTTATTTTTACATCTCAAAGGTCAAAAAATTCTCCACCCTTATACTACCAAAACTGTTGTTAGAAAAACTAAAATAGGTACTAAACAGATATATCCAATACTCGATGACATCAAGGGGCAGGCCTTTGCTAAACGTGCCCTCGCCATCACTATTGCTGGACATCATAATCTACTCCTGACTGGGCCACCCGGCACCGGCAAATCTATGCTCGCTCAAGCTGCACTCAATTTACTTCCATCACCTACCCCTAATGAACAAATCGAAATCACTAAACTTCATTCCCTCTCAAGCGGCTCTTTCGCTAGCGACTATGCTACGCGCCCCTTTCGTGCACCGCATCACACCGCCAGTAAAACCGCTATCATCGGTGGTGGTACACATATTCAACCCGGAGAAATTTCTCTGGCTCATCGTGGTATACTCTTCTTAGATGAACTTCCCGAATACCCCCGCGATGTGCTCGAATCACTTCGCCAACCCCTAGAAAACGGCTCCATCACCATCTCTCGTGCCAATGGCCATACCACTTATCCCGCCAATTTTATCCTTATCGCCACCATGAACCCCTGTCCTTGCGGACACTATGGCGACCCTGACCATGCCTGCATCTGCACTTTATCACAACTACAAAACTACCAGAAGCGCCTCTCTGGCCCCATCCGCGACCGCATCGACCTCACCGTACACGTTAACCGTATTTCTGCTGAGGACTTGCTTGGCTCTAGTGTTGTAGAAAATAATCCAACAGACAGTAAAACCGTTTCCGAGCATAATGTAGTTAAAAATAACATAACATCAGCCACTCAGAGACAAAACCATCGCTATAATCAATCCGGTCAATATAACGGCTCCCTCTCGAGCTCCGAAATCAAACGCTATATCAAACTCCACCCGTCCGCTCAAGAAATCTTGAGTCGGGCCACTGAACGCTTCCATCTCTCCGCCCGCAGTTATTTCAAAACTATCAAAGTCGCCCAAACCATTGCAGACCTAAGCGGCACAACAGAGGTGAGAATTGAACACATTTCTGAAGCACTCTCCTTTCGAGAGTGCCAAATTGAACACTAATTTTACGAGTCTGCACACATTTTTGATACTGTTGTAAAAAATACAAAAACATCGTAAAAATCATTCGATTCAATTTTTCTCACCTCCGCAATTCCCCACCGAAAACCCTTGCTATTTAAAAGAAGATTTGTTATAATGAAAACAGTTCAAAAGTAAGCGAAAGGAAGTCAACCATTAGTAAAACAGCACGCACAAAACTCAACGGTGAAATCCGTTATCCTTCTGTCCGCGTAATTGGTGCTAATGGAGAGCAACTCGGCATTATGTCTAGCCGTGACGCTCAGGCCATCGCTCGAGAACAAGGCGTCGACTTAGTAGAAATTGCTGCGAACGCCGATCCACCCGTTGTCAAAGTCATCGACTGGGGTAAATATCAATACCAGAAGATGAAAGAAGAGGCAAAAAACCGAAAGAAGGCTCGCGAGAAGCAGTCCGAGCTCAAAACTATGAAAGTTGGCCTCAAGATCAGTGACAACGACCTTAACATCAAAGTCCGCAAAATTCGTAGTTTTCTCGAAGATGGCGACCGTGTTAAAATCATGGTTATCTTCCGTGGTCGCGAAATGGCCCACAAAGAACTTGGACAAGAAATGGTTGATAAAATCGTCAGCCGCATCTCTGAAGAAACCGAAATCGTAGTTGAGGGCAAACCACAATTTGCAGGACGTAATTTGTCTATTAGTATTCGGCGGAAATAGCCAAAAAGTTATTTTCCCGATTTGATAATAGAACTTACTAGTACCGGTACAGAAGAAGTATTTCCTACTTCCATGGCTCACTAGTCGCACCTCAAATAATATTAACCATTAGCACTTACATAGTATGAGTGCTAAAATAAGCAAAGGAAAAATATGCCAAAGCTAAAAACGCACAAAGGCACTGCCAAGCGCGTCAAGATTACCGGCTCCGGTAAATTGGCTCGTGAACGTGCCTACGGCAACCACATTCTGGCCAAAAAATCCAAGGCCCGCAAGCGCAACATGAAAACTGCTGCTTTTGTGAACGGTAAAATTGCAAAAAATGTTAAAACCGCATTAGGAGTCTAACATGAGAGTTAAACGTGGTGTGCCTGCACGGGCAAAACATAAGAAGATTCTAAATGCTGCTAAGGGGATGCAACATTACCGCACCCGCAGCTTCCGCCTTGCCAAACAAGGTGTGATTAAATCTTTGCGCTATAGCTATCGCGATCGTCGCAACCGCAAGCGTGACTTGCGTGCATTGTGGATTACTCGCATCAACAATGCTTCGCGCGAATTGGGTATTTCTTACTCTCAGCTCATGGCCGGTCTCAAGAAAAACGGCAACGCTATCGACCGCAAGATGTTGGCCGAACTCGCTGTCAATCAACCCAAAGCCTTTGAAGCCATCGTTAAGACCGTAAAGGAGGCTAAATAATGGCAGTTTGTGAAATCAGCGGCAAGGGCAAGATGTACGGACACAATGTTTCGTTCTCTCAGCACAAGACCCGCAAAGTATTTAAACCAAACATTCAGAAGAAAACTTTGATTGTGGATGGTAAAAAAGTTAAAGTCAATGTGGCTACTTCCACCCTCCGCACCCTCAAGAAAAAGGGCTTAATCAAATAATTTTCTCATTAAAATCTAAAAATACCACCCTAGGGTGGTATTTTTAGTGAGTCATCAGTAAGCCGGGTTTTGTAGCCTACTCTCGCGAGCAAACTGGCAACCATCTATCTAGGCCAGGGATTGCTCCCTCGCTCTAGCGGTGAGCGTGCATCCTCGGGTCAAGGTTTTTTAGCACTCCTTGCAGCCGGTAGGGTTTGCCTCCAACCCATGTCACCATGGGTTGCTGTGGGCTCTTACCCCACTCTTTTCACCTTTACCCGGCACCCTAGAATCGCCAAGATTGTAGTTTCTTCTCTAGCAGCGCGCCTTCATCGGCGAGCAAGAGAGAAGAAACTACGAGATTGACGATTATAGGATGTCGGGAAGTTTTGTTTCTGTGGTACTTTCCCTATCCTTACGGACGGTCGCCGTTAACGACTACCGTACCCTGTGCTGCCCGGACTTTCCTCTTGGTAAACCAAGCGGTTGCCTTTCAGACTCATCACTATTCTAACATAATCGTTTCTATAAGTCCAGAATCATTCCGCAAAATGGCGGTCAATCGCTGCATTTGCCTCTGCATCAGCATCAACGTTGCACTCACGCGCCACGTGCACAAAAGCACAAGCCTCAAAATTCTCCGACAAACGCCGCACATCATCGTAAATCGCCAAGATGTCACGATTCTTGACCTTATAAATCCCGTTCAACTGATTTACTAGCATTAAGTTGTCGCTCACAAAACGCACCGACTTTAAGCCTAGCTCAATCGCTTGCTCACAGCCTTCCTTCATCGCATAGTACTCAGCCACCCGCGACGTCGCAAAACCAATAAACTCCCCACCCTGCGCCAAAATCTCACCATTCACCCCCACTACCTTATAGCCAATCCCCGATGGGCCCGGATTGCCTCGACTACTCCCATCCACATACACTGTAGCGCTATTCGCCACCTCTTTATAATTCGAACGGGTTTGGCCACGACCTTCCATCTCTAGTACTATCATACTGGCCTCATCCAAACGATAGTTCCCCACCTCTTCAGGCTTAATATACTTATATGCTGAATAACGTTCCCGCGGATGCAACTTAGTTTCCGCACCAAGCGTAATAAAATACACAATATATAAATTGCTCAGTTGACTGGAGCCCTGTGGCGCCATGAAAGTCACCACGTCGTGTAACTTGGTCTGCTTGGTCACTTCCACCCCTAAATATTCCTCCAAAGTTCGTTCAATCGCCTCTTCTGGCTGTTCACCAAATTTAATCTTCCCCGTGGGTAACTCCCAAGTCGGCGTACCATCTACCCGGCCTTGCGCTTTTTTCATAATCAGAACATCACGCTCATCCTGTATAATCCCGACTACCCGAATTCGCTGTTTCATACCTCCACCTTTCGAAATTCCACTACTTTAAGAACATTATTAACTGCTAGTGCGAGGCAGAATTGAGGAGTGCAAAGGAACGGTATTACAAATACCGTGACTGCGCACCGCAAATTCTAACGAAGCAATAGTGGTTAAGAATGTTCTTAAAACCCTGGAGCGATGTTTTCCCTGTATTATATACAAGGTGGGTAAAATCTTATGCCCATTTCCACGGAAATAGACCACGAAATCCCTTAAACATGATTATTCAGGAAAATCATGCCGCCACCAGGGTTACTCCCATTGTAACATATGTCTCCACACTTTAGCAAATCCCCTATTTTTCCCAACATTCCTACCTCAATTTTTATATTTTTTAGTATGGATAGAGCGATTCTTGAGTATGAGGTGAAAAACCAAAATACCCAGATTACCCAAAAGGTAAAAGTTACTCTCTGCAAAGGCAAAGAGTAATCAAATCTAAACTTATTCCCATTCTAACGCTAAAACCCTAAATCGTCAAGCCTCCTGCTTCTTTTGAAGAATGTTTCTCAATATCTCAAACCGATTCCCTACTTCGCGCCCACAATCCAATAGAAAAATTCCAAAATCCCGTTCATCGCGCCACCCATTACCATCGACAGCCACCCTGGCACCACAACCACCAAAATCAGCACAATTATAATCCCCCAATTTTCCATCCGCGCCATCACTTCGCGCACTCCGTCTGGCGCAATCGCATATAAGACCCGTGAACCATCCAGTGGCGGAATAGGAATTAGATTAAAAATCCCAAAACCAAGATTAATAAACAGAAAATCCGAGAAAATTTCCCCTATAATCCCGCTTGTATATAATCCACCTGTAAAATGCCCTAATAAGAACGCTACAAATGCTAAAATAAAGTTTGTCATCGGTCCAGCAATTGCCACCATTGCCATTCCCCACACCCCGTGCTTAAGCCGTCTTGAGTCTACTGGCACCGGCTTAGCACCACCAAAAATCGGACCACCTGATAGAAATAGTAACAATGGCATCGCAATCGACAACACTGGATCTAAGTGTTTGAACGGGTTAAGCGTCAGACGCCCCTCCGACTTAGCCGTATCGTCACCTAACTTGTACGCCACAAACCCATGCGCTAACTCATGTAACATCATCGACACCAAAATTACTATAAACGCGACGATAATTGTTACAAAATATGTCATTTTTACCTCTCTTGTATTAACATTGTATATACATTATCCATACAAATCGCATACAATGTATTACGCCTAGGCCAGAGCTACTACTTCCAATGTTGCAGGAAGTGATTCCAAACTCTTCACTTTTAGCTTCTTCTCGGTCCGCGCTGACACTTTGAGGTCCATCACCATACCGTCGATATTCCCCATCGCTACTACCAACTTTGGCTCAATTTCACGCACCGCCCGCACTGAAGAAGTACACAAAATATCCGACACCCCCAATTCATCCAACGCCGTTGCATCCTCAATCCCACCAATAATCCCCACATGCACATTATTCATCACAGCATCATAGACAGTTTTGTCACCACCCACAGTAATCCCCCGAATCGCTACCTCGCCAATCTCAAACTCCCCCGGTCCCACAATCTTGCCCACCTCAAGGCCAGCGTCGATGCTCTCAGTAGCTAAATCAAACTTAATCGACGTAGTCTTAGTGCTAATGATAATAGTGTCTTGGTCTTTACTCTCGATTTCAAACATATTACTCCTTACTATATATTATTCTGGGTGTACGAGTTTCTCCGGGTCGTATAATTCAGCAATTTCCATATCCAAAACTTCGGCGATAAACTTATCTCGCACACTACGGCGATACAAATAATCATCACGGCTCATAATCACATAGTTCATCGGTCGCCCTTGACGCTTCTCTACCACCTCAGCCCAACGCGACAATTTCTTAGCGCTATCATCACCCACAATCAGCATATCTAAACCATCTTGCCCTGGAAAACGATTAATCACAATTAAGGCTTTGAGCTGTTTCTCCACTGGACGAATCAACTCTTCCCAATTTCCCATACGTCGCAAAATCCGGCGTACCTCGACATTACCAGTATTCCCCGGAGTAACCATCCGATGTGGTGAAAAAATCTCCTGAAACGCATGCGCATACGGACTCTTCATATTGGCCGAATAATAGACTTTGTTGTCATAAGTATCACTCTTGACGATACCAATCCCCTCAAGATTGATTAGCTCACGTCGTACCGAATTAATCTGCTCCTCAATCACGCGCGTAATCTCGCGTACATAGTATGACTTAGAAGTATTAGAGAAGAAAAGCTCTAGCAACTTTGCCCGTGTTTTCGAGCCAAACAATTTTTCAATTGGTGCGCTATCTTCCCTGCTCATCCTGTATACATTTTATCACATAGGGTTCAACTTCGACAAGTGGTAGCCACTTAATTTTTTTGTTCCGTTTGAACCAAGTTAATTGCCGTTTAGCCAAATGCCAATCGTCTAGAATAAATAATTTTTTAGCCTCTTCTAAATTGTATTCACCTTGCAAATAACCCCAAGCAAACTGATAAATATTACTCTTCATCGCCTGAGTATTCCAATTATATTTGGCTACCAAATTTTCCGTTTCGGCAAAAAGTTCCTGTACAAATAATTTATCAGCTCTCCTAGTAATCCGTTCGCGCAGTTGTTCAGGCTCCCACTTAATACCTATGGTTAAATAATTTGAACACACTTCCTTACGGTCACTTTGATCAAGTTTTTTCTGCTCAGAAAAGCTGTAGTCGTAAATCAAAGCATCAATATAAAGCCCCGTGCCACCCACCACCATTGGAATCTTACCTCTGGTGCGAATTTCTTGGATTTTTCCCTCCGCAAACCGCTTCCAATCCGCCACCGTGAAGCGCTCATCTGGCCCTACTATCCCAATCCCATAATGCGGCACACCAGCCTGCTCCTCTATTGATGGTGCCGCCGTACCTAGCTCCATGCCCTGATAAATCGCCCGGGAATCGGCAGAGATGATTTCTCCACCAATTTTCTTAGCAATCTCAATCGATACTCCAGTTTTACCCGAAGCAGTCGGACCTAGAATCACGATAGTTTTATCAAACTGCACCAAAATCCTTTAGCCATGCCCCCAATTCATCCAATTTCACCTTTTCTTCCCCATCACGCGTGCGCACGCTCACCACCTTATCAGCAGCGTCTTTCTCACCCACAATCAAAACTACTGGAATCTTCATTTCTGTGGCACGCTTAATCTTCTTGCCCAAGCTGTCATCACCCCGGTCAATCTCAAACCTCAGCGCATTATTTTTCACTGGCTCATCCAGAACCACACCCTGCAATACCTGCTCCACTTCCTGCACGTAAGCTTCGGCCTTATCATTCACGGTCAGCACCCGCACCATCTCCGGTACACACCAGAGTGGCAACCACCCTGCTGTATGCTCAATAAAGATACTCATAAACCGTTCAATTGCACCCAAAAGCGCACAGTGAATCATAATCGGTGTCTTTTTAGCACCGTCAGCATCAGTATATTCCAGACCAAACCGCGCCGGCATTGCGTAATCTAGTTGCACCGTAGCTAACTGCCACTCGCGCCCCAACGCGTCCACCGCCATAAAGTCCATCTTTGGTCCATACATCGCAGCTTCACCCACTCCAACAAAATATTCCATTTCAAATTTCTTGGCCATCCGCTCAATCGCCGTTTGCGCCTTTTCCCACATCTCTGGGTCACCAATGTAAGCGTCCTTGTCGTCCCGAAAACTCAACCTTAGAGTCAACTTCATGCCCACCTTTTTGTACAAATCCTTAGCACTTTCAATCAGCTCACCAAACACTTGCTCAACCTGATCTTCCGTACAAAACACGTGTGAGTCATCCTGAGTAATGGCACGCACCCGACTCAACCCGCCGAGCTCTCCCTTACGCTCGTCACGATAAACCATCGTAGTTTCCAGGTACTTCACTGGTAACTCCTTATACGAACGTGGCGCACTAGCAAAAATTTGCGTATGATGCGGACAACTTACGGGCTTTACCGCCAAATTATCACCTGATTCTTGACTAATAAACTGCAACAACTCTGGAAACTTCTGATAGTGACCTGAAGTTTTATATAACTCAACATTCGCAATGTGTGGAATGCATACTTTACGATAACCGCAACGCACTCGATAGCCCTGCGCCAGCTCATTCAGCATGTCGCGCAAAATCGTGCCTCGTGGTGTAAACAGTGGTAAACCCGACCCAACCAACTCTGAGAAACAGAACAAATCTAGCTCTTTGCCCAATTTGCGATGATCACGTTTCTTAGCTTCCTCTTGCTGAGCTATATAAGCATCTAGCTCTTCTTGCGTAGCAAAAGCTAGACCATACAACCGCGTGAGCATCTCACGCTTCTCATCGCCCCGCCAATACGCCCCCGCAATCCGTTCTAACTTCCAAGCACCAATTTCCTGCAAATTCTCCACATGCGGACCTTTACAGAGGTCAGCAAATAGGACCTCACCAGATTTCGGGTCAACTAAATCGTAAAACGTAATTAGCTCGCCTTCTGGCAGTTCCATAATCAACTCTTCTTTGTATTTTTGATCGTTCGCTTTGGCCCAGGCCAAAGCCTCGTCACGTGAAACCCCACGCGCACGCATCTCGCACCCGCGTGTGATAATCCCTCGCATCTTTTTCTCAATTTTAGCCAAATCTGCATCTGACACCTTAGCACCACCAAAATCAATGTCATAATAGAAGCCATTCTCGATGGCCGGACCAATCCCAAAAATTGTTGTTGGATAAAGCTCCCGCACCGCCGCAGCCATCACATGACTGAGCGTATGGCGCATTTTTTCGGTCTGATTACTCGAGACATCCATACTTTATCCTTTCTTGAAATTAGTTCGTTATCTCTATATTATACTACAAAAAGCGAGGCTTTCCTACCTCGCTTTTCCAAAACCTTGATTAGACTGCCAAAACCCGCTCTAAATCCCAACGGTGAGCATCAGTATGCAACTTCTCCGACAATTCCGCCACATCAATCCACACCACGTCAGCAATATCCGCCTCTTCCTGACTCCGTTCAGCCTGCGTTAAACTTTTTAGCTTCCCATAAACCGTGTGTACCTCGATATGTCGATTCACATCTTTGTGCGCGGCGTAAAAGTTATCATAATACACCTCTGGCAACTCACCCACAAACTTATAATCCGTATAGCCAGTTTCTTCTTCTAACTCGCGAGTAGCTGCTTCAAATGGGGTTTCCTCACCCTCAATACCTCCCATCACAAAATCAATCCAACCAAACTTTTTCTTGTCTGCGCATAAATATTTGTCCTCAGTTGGGTGCTTCATCACGACCACCACAACCTTACGGTCAGTCATAGGCTTATCGGGTCGCACTGCCGAATCACCTGTTCCATGAAATTCTTTAACTTCCGCCATCTCATTCTCTCCGTTTAGGATAATATAAAATATTATATCACGCCCTGCTTGGACGCTTCTTTCGTCGCAAGCGTTTCAATTTCTTTAACTTTTCTGCTTGATATTCCCGCAAATACCCAATCACCGCCGCTAGGAAGATGACTCCCTCCGAGAAAATCCCCGCCACCGAGAAAACAAAAATATTGTACAGCATCCAACACAATGCCACTGGAATACCCAAAAACTTATACACTTTGGTATTATTCTGCCAAATAGAAATCTCATATAATACCGTAGCTGCCACCGATAGCAAACTCAACGGACCATCATAGGTCCACACTGCTAGCACTGCAATAATGGCCAGTACCAACGCCAAAAAGACATAATCCCGCAATTTTAGTTTGTGATTCTTCCCTCGCCGACCCTCATCGTACAAATAATAAAAATTCGCTACCAAAATCACCACCGACATCGCCAAACCCAAATCTGCCCCCAAGAGAATATACGCCCCGATGCCAGCCGCCATCGAAATCGTATCTAAAATCACCACTAGCTTGCGCCGTTTGGCAAAATAAGTCGCCCCAAGCAGACCATATTCCACCAGCGTCAAAATCTGCGACCAAATATACGTCCAAGTAATAGTCATAAGTATTATTATAACACCACTCTACATGTCTAATACAGTACTAAGGCAGCGGAGGGGGAAAGCGAAGTCTCTTGGATTGTAATTTATAGACGAACTCACCGTATCTGTGAAGAACAAATCATAAGCGCTAGTATTGTTAATATATGCGCGTGAAGACCTGTAATTTGCATTTCTACCGACACCCCTTAAAGTGCCAGCAGAATTAGCTAGATATAAGTGTCCGCTGCGCACGAAGTCTGTTCGGTTAAACCCTAAAGTAACTTTAGGGTTTTGAA
>CAOLNK010000006.1:26102-51898 GCA_948477625.1 uncultured Candidatus Saccharibacteria bacterium
CCGCTGCGCACGAAGTCTGTTCGGTTAAACCCTAAAGTAACTTTAGGGTTTTGAAGAGATGTTAACAGGGGTAGAAGACGATTATAACCTTGAAGTAACTTCAAGGTTGGCCCGAACAAAACTAGCTCCTCTTTACTTCGTGCGCAGCGGGATCATTGACTTACATAATACTAGTACTTTGAGATATTCTGGCCTTAATAATGACGACTGGTCTTCACAAGCCTATTTAGCTAAGCATGCTTACTATTTGGAATTTAGTACCGTAGTTACCACTTCTCGTGAACATAATCGTTGGTATGGTTTCTCCCTCCGCTGCCTTAGTACTGTATTAGACATGTAGAACGACAAACATTACACTTGTGCTTGCTAATTTTTCTCGATTTGTGCTAGGCTAAAGTGCAGGAGCAAAGGGGCACCTAGATAATTTTTAACAAAATGGAGAAAGGAGGAGTTATGTCGTTTACCTTCGGCCTCGGACGTTTACGTCTCAAGCTAGAAATTACCGTCACTAAGAAGCGACGGTAATTCCAAAACAACGTAACCCCATTCTACCACGCTTTGACGTCAATGTCTAGGTTGTTATGCCCCTTTTGCTCTGAGAGGGTAAAATTATCCCACCATTTCCTAGTTTTATGCTATAATAAACCCACGGGTCGCTAGCTCAGTTGGCTAGAGCGCCTCGTTTACACCGAGGAGGTCGGGGGTTCGAGCCCCTCGCGACCCACCATGATAAGGGGCTATACTACGGTATGGCCTTTTATCATGTTATAATACAATCATGACTGCCGACCAACCTAACCACTATATCGTCAGCCTCTGCATGGCCGGTTTCCCCTGTCGTTACAACGGCACCGACAAATTCAACCAGATTATCGCTAAACTCATAGACGAAGGTCGCGCCTTCCCACTCTGCCCCGAACTTTTGGGTGGCCTACCCACCCCTAGAGAGCCAGTAGAATGCATCAAAATCGACGGCAAGTTACATGCTATCGGCCAATCTGGTAAAGATTATACCGCCGCCTTCCAACGTGGCGCCGAACAAGTCCTTAAATTCGCCCAAGAACATCATATCACCAAAGCTATTCTCTATAAAAACAGTTCTTCCTGCGGTGTAGTTACCTACGATGGTACCTTCTCTGGCACTCTCGCAAACTATTCCGGTTTCACTGCTCAACTTCTGTCCGATAATGGCATAGAGGTCATTTCTTCCGCCGACCTCGAAATCCTAGAACCAAATCTCTAATTTTGGAATAATCTATTTGTATTATTTTTGATTCTCTCTGTCAATCTTGCTAAAACGCCATTTTGTTGCCTTATCTAAATTGACAGAAAAAGGAATACATAACACAATAAATTAAACTAATATATCATGCAGCAGATAAACCTAAGCATTAGTGTACTTTACAATTCATAGTTCCCTTCATCCCCCCTCTACATGTCTAATACAGTACTAAGGCAGCGGAGGGAGAAACCATCGTAACGACCACTGCTGTTTGATGGGTTAACGGCGCCAGTAGCCTGCAAGTAGAGGTCATACGCGTGGGTAGCGGCGGAGTAGGTATACGACGACCACCACACACCTCCCGCGCCAGCGCTTCTAAACGTACCAGCAGTGACAGGCAAGCGGATCCACCCGCTGCGCACGAGAACAAGCTCACTTCGTGCGCAGCGGCTACGTTGACCCGTCCGTGTCTGCTGGTACTTTCAGGTACGCTGGCAGCGGAGGCCAATGGTGGTCGTTGCGGGCTGCTCATACCTCTAGTACTTGGGCTACTGCTTACTACCTCGTATTCGATGAGTCGACGGTTTACCCGTCGTACGGCCCGTACGATCGCTGGCGCGGTCTCTCCCTCCGCTGCCTTAGTACTGTATTAGACATGTAGAGGAGAGATACGTGATAAACTCTTTACATTTTTCGCGTAATCAGGTATAATCGTCTAAAGTAAGTCAATTTATAAAATTAATCCTAAGGAAAACTCAATGCCGATTATCAAATCTGCGAAGAAAGCTGCCCGCCAGGCAGAGAAGCGTACTGCTAATAACCAGCAAATCAAAAAAGATATCAAAGCCGCTTTCAAGGCTTTCAAGGCTGAGCCAACTGCCACCAATATGTCCAAAGCTCAGTCTGAATACGACAAAGCCGTCAAAAAAGGCTTGATTAAGAAAAATACCGCTTCTCGCCGCAAAGCTTCCTTGGCTAAAATCGCCAAAGCTGCCGGCGTCAAACCAGCTACCAAAGCCGCCTAGAATTCCGAAACCCTAAGCAAAAACGACTTCACCAGGAGCCACGGCTCCACCGAAGTCGTTTTCATTTGGATATCAAGATTGGACAGCTCTTTGAGCAACTGTTTTTCTCTGTCCCCTGCCCGATTATCAAATTTTTTTATCGCCTGCGTCACCAACAGCCCAAAAAACATATACGGGTCTTGCTCCAGCTCAATCTTCTCCACCATTTTCACCGCCAGCAAGCCATTTCGAAGCGCCATATCTAAAATATTAAAAACCACATTCGCATCAGGATTCTTTCTGGCCGGGAACTCTTTCATCACCACTCGCGCCTTAGCCATAACCTTATACGCTGCCGAGCGCTTATCTAGTTTGCTTTCCCAAACCACCACATCGTGCTCCGTCTCAAGATAGTCCGGAATTTTTTCCCAAACTTCCTTATTCTCTCCTAGTTCTTTCAGTAAAATTTGGCGTTTTTCCATCCCAAACAACGACGTTCCCCGAAATATACTCGGCAAATCCGCTACCGTCAAATTCTCACCTTCAAATACTTCATAATCAGTCCCTAAAGCGCGTTTTACGGCCTTTTCCGCTTCCAGGCGATTATCACCCCAGAATACACTTAGCATAAGCTTTTACGCGCTCTCCGTGGCTCCTAGAGCCATTTTATTCAACAACACCGGGGCAAAATTAGCATGAATGGGGTACAAGGCAGAAACAAGGAACGCAAACGAGCCATACTTGATGTACGGTGAGTACGTACCGCAGTTTCTAACGCAGTAGCTCGTCATGATAATGAGCCCTTTCCCTGACATTTAGGACAAAAATGAGTTCCTCTCCCAGCACACCGCGTCTTCTCGATCACCGCCCCACATCTATTACATTTCTGCCCCTCTCGCCGAAACACCTGCGCAAATTTCTCTAGGTAATCCCCCGTCGTACCATCCGGGCGCACGTAGGTCGCCATTGTCGAACCACCCGAATCAATCGCTGCATTCATCGTCTTACACGCACCCTCCAAAATTTTCGCTACTTGGCTTTCCGTCAAAATCCCCGCCAGTATCGCCGGATGTACACTTGCATAAAAAAGTGACTCATCTGCGTAAATATTGCCCAGACCCGCGATCAACTTTTGGTTAAGTAATACCGCCTTGATTGGTGACCGCCCGTGTCGCTGACATTTTGCGTACAGCTCATCTGATGACATATCCCATGGTTCCTTCCCTAGCTCGGCAATAAATTTATCCGACTCTACCTCAGCTGTAGGTAAAACCTTTACAAAACCAAACTTGCGCTGATCGTTAAAGAATAATTTACCCTCCGCAAACACAAAAGTTACTCGGGTTTGTTTGTTTGGTAACTCACTTGTAAAATTTTTGCTCGGATGCCCGGCCGCAAATTGCTCAGCATCATCCACTTGCCCAACCTTAGCATTTTTGCCCCGCCAAATCAACTGTCCCGTCATACGCAAGTGTATCATCAAGGTGTTACCATTATCTAAGTCAACCAAGAGCGCCTTACCTTTGCGCCGAATGTCGACCACTGTAGCACCATCCACCTCTGTTACGCTACCATAAAAGCCTTTTCCTGGCTCTGGAATCACCTGTATAATTTTTTTATTCAACATAAACGGCTTTAGCCCCCGCCGTACTGTTTCTACCTCTGGTAACTCTGGCATAATACCCATATTATACACCCTCTAGCTATTTTCTGCGAGTTCCGCTACAATATAAATTACATGAAAGAAAAATCTCATCCAATTCTTATCACTATTATCATTATTCTCGGCATTGCCTTCTGTAGTGCACTCTTCGCTGTCATTTCTCAAAACCTTCGCGCCCCATCTACAGAGGTTTCCGAGCCAACCACCCCTGCCATACCAGGCGAATCTAAACCCTACAACTTTGACTATTCCTGGACCGATTCCTCCCCATACATCGCCCATGCTTTAGGTGGTATTTTTGGGTCCAATTATAGCAATTCTTATGAAGGCTTCCTCTTAAACTATGAGCTTGGGCAACGACTGTTTGAAGCTGATTTTAACCTTACAGAAGACGGCGACGTAGTTTTACTCCACACCGAAGAAGAGTGGAAAAATCGTCTTACCTCCAATAATCGACCGTTAACCACCGAGAACTTTCTTTCCGCTCTCTATGACAACAAATTCCACACCATGGATTACCGCACACTCGTCGATCTCATGATTTCCCACCCCGATGTCTATCTTATTACTGATTCAAAATATCTTGACCAAGCCAATATTACCAAGGAATTCACCCAAATTGTCGCCTATGCCAAAGAAAAAGACCCTTCCGTCCTCAACCGCTTCGTTATTCAAATCTACTATCCAGAAATGCTAGACTATGTCATGGAAGTCTACCCCTGGAAGTCAGTAATCTATACCCTATATCAAAATCCAGATTGGACTCCAGAAAGCGTCGCCAACTTTGCTAAAGAATCTGGTGTCAAAGTTATCACCATTCATTTCGCTAATTACTCCAGAAATCGCCAAGCTTTGGAACGACGCTGACCTCACTGTCGCCGCGTTCACTGTCAACGACCTCAGCGCCGTCAACCAGCTCCGCCAAGATTATAACGTCAAACTATTCTATACCGACTATCTTCTTCCTTATACATTTTCTCGATAAAAATATCTAAAGTATACACCTACAGCTACAGCTCACCCCATTTCTGACCAGTTGTCACGTCTACGGCCAACTTCACCGGCAGCTCTGGCGCCACGTTTTCCATTTCCTGTTGCAAAATCTCCGCCACAGCATCCTTATCGGTTACATCGCACTCGATAATTAACGAATCGTGCACCTGCATCACCATGTGTGCTCCTGGCACCCTTTCGGCCAAAGCTTTATCTACCCGAATCATAGCGCGTTTCATCAGGTCCGCCTCTGTTCCCTGGATCGGCATATTTTGTGCTGCCCGCTCTGCACCGGTACGCACAATAAAGTTGCTTGAAAGCACATCTGGCGTTGTCCGCCTCCGCCCGTACAGAGTTTCTACGTAACCCTGTTCTCGAGCCGTCTTTAATAATTTATCCAAATACTCCTTGATTGGCTTACGAAGCTCGAAATAATTTTCGATAAACTCTTTCGCCTCATAATACTTCATATCGGCGGCCTCCGCCAACCCGCGCACGCTCATGCCGTATAAAATCCCGAAGTTAATCACCTTAGCTGCCCGACGCTGGCTTTTAGTCACCTCATTCATCGGCACATCAAACGCCTCAGCCGCCGTCTTAGTGTGGATATCAACGTTATCGTTAAAATCTTTAATCAAAGCCTCATCATTCGCCAAAGCTGCCGCCAAACGCAATTCAAACTGCGAATAATCTGCACTTACCAGCACCTTACCCTCCGAAGCAATGAAACCTTCACGAATTCGCTTCCCCACCTCTGTGCGCACAGGAATATTCTGCAAATTTGGGTTAGTCGAAGAAAGTCGCCCCGTGGCCGTCACATTTTGATTAAACGTTGTATGAATCCTATGGTTCTTATCTGCTAGCTCTGGCAATGGTGCAATATACGTCGATAACAACTTCGCCGCCTCACGGTAGTCTTTAATCGCCCGAATAATTGGATGATATCCTTGCAACTTATCCAGTTCTTTCACTCCCGTAGAATAACCGCGCGCGGTCTTTTTAATGCCCTTGGTCGGCAAACCCAGCTGTACAAACAGCACTTCAGCAAGCTGCGCTGGGGAGTTTACGTTGAACTGTTTTCCGGCAAAGTCCCACACCGCCTGCTCCAAATGCCCCGCCTCTAACTCAAATTCTTCTTTCAACTTGGCAAAATACGGCATATCTAGCAACATACCATAATCTTCCATCTTGTATAAAATCGGGATCAGTGGCAAGTCAAAATCTGTATAAATTTTGTACAACTCTGGCCGACGCGCAAGCTCGGCTTTTTGCTGCACGTACGCCTCTTTCTCGTCAGTTTGATCAATTTTTCGCTCTAGCGGATTTAGCAAAAACGCCGCCTGGCCCAAATCCCAAAACTCTGCGCCCGCCAGCACCTTCTCGGCCACCTCAGCATTCTTATGCATCAAATCTTTCACATTCCAGCTCACTAGCATACCATCCGGTAACTCCTGCACAATTTCTAGTGTTTGCTGACTATAATTCACCGCCGTAGGCAGCTTTTTTGCCGCCGATCGCTCCTCTTTTTCCAAGACCTCCACTTCGCCCATATCTAAGCCACCTTGCTCGGGCTGACGCTTAGGCTTCTTGGACTGGCTAAAAAACTTGCGCGCAATTGACCGAAACTCCAACTTATTCAGCGCATCCAAAATCCGCACACGATCAATTTTCAAATCTGGCAAATCTTCCAGTTTCACTGGCGCATCCGTCATAATCTTAGCTAATTCATACGACATAAAAGCACTATCTTTCCCTGCCGCCAACTTATTCTGCGTAGCACCCTGCACCTCGTCCAAATGTCCGTAGACACCCTCCAGCGTTCCAAAATCCTTCAACAACTTCACCGCAGTCTTTTCTCCTACACCCGGCACACCTGGAATATTATCCGAAGTATCACCCTTTAGCGCCTTAAGATCCAAAAACTGCGCTTTCTTGATGCCATATTTTTCCTCTACTCCTGGCACATCTAGTTCTTCCAAATTTGTAAAACCCTTCAAAATCCGATACATTCGGGTGTTTTCGTCCACAATCTGCAACATATCAAGGTCAGAAGATACAATAATCGTATCCCAATCCCCTGCTTCATCTGCCTGCAAAGCCAAGGTGCCAATAATATCATCTGCCTCATAATCATCACATTCCACAAAACTCCAGCCTAGAGCCAAAATCAAATCTCTCAGATATGGAATCTGCGCATAAAAGTCTGGACCCGGTTTGACTCGCCCCGCTTTGTATTCTGGAAAAATCTCCCGCCGCTTAGATGTGGAACTCTTGGAATCCCATGCCACCACTACCTTGGTAGGCTCCAGTTGACGCACAATTTCCATCGCAATCGCTGCAAACCCATAAATCCCACCCGTCGGCGTACCGTCACTCGTACTGAGTGCCCCCATCGCGTAATACCCTCGATAAAAAACCGATTTTCCGTCTATAATCACTAAGCGCTTCATATAAACAGTATAGCACGCTATCAGAGATATTTATTTCATTTTCTGAGCAAGCTTTTTACTTGAGAACTTACGCAAGTTCAATAACACACAAACCAAAGGCACCATCAATAACAAGTTTACAAACAGCAAAATCCAGTTACTCCAGCCAAACAACCATATCATCGTCTCTTTTGCTCCGAAGCCAATCACAAAGATCTGCGTTAACTTAGTCATATTGAGTAAATTTATTATCAAAACCATTCCTGCACCCAAAATCAAACTAAACATCCCCGCCAACAAACTTAACCCTAATAAATAAGTGCAGTATACACCCACAATCTGCCACTTAGTTGCTCCCATTGCATGATACAGTGCAATTACCTTAGCATCACGCCCCACCAAGCGTGTATAGGTAGAAAACGCTACCACACAACCAATCACTGAAAGTACAATAGCAAAAATTTTAAACACATTCCAAATCTGTTCAAAATTATCATACGTCGCCACAGGGTCCCCTATCACAGTTGTAGCCAAGAGTTCTTTCACCCGCGGACAATATCCCTGGCGTCGCTCTAGCAAATTACAGTTATGTGTTGCTATATTATTAATATACTCCTGCGCCTTCGGCAAATCTGGGAACATCGCCCACACCTCATCTGTAGACTGAACCTCCAGTTCACCACCATTAAGCGCCAATGTCTCACTACCACCGGTAGTAACACTATCCAACAACATATTTAAGGGATTTTTATAATCTTTCAAGACTTCAAAAGACAAACTAGATACTCCAAACCCACCAGGCAGAATTCCCACCACGAAATACTTCTGCCCACCAGATTCAATCACCTTCCCTAGAGATTCTGCCCGAATCCGCTCTACTCCTCGTACCCACCCCTCACCACTAGCACGCTTATCTGGTGTCGGTATCATCAGCCAATTAGCCAATGTCGAAGTTGATGCCAATACAGGAATCACACCATCTGGGACCTTATCTAAGCTTATTTCTATCATATCCTGCACCAAGTCCGGCGTCACCACATATATCATATTCATCGTGCCAGCGAGTGTGCCTACGCTTATCTCCTCCCCACCATATTCCGCAATTGTTCGCCGTATCTCTGCCTTATCCATCACAATATCGCACTCATCTTCACAAAAGTTTTGCTGCGCCACTGTTCGCACCATTACTTTACCATCCTTAGAGTATAAAACTTCACCAAGTGCGGCATTCTCAATCCCTCGTATCAGTAAACTCCCCACCATCAATACACCAAACAACACCCCCGCAATCACTACTACAATTAGCGCTCGCTTCTTGTGTAAAGCGATATTCGCCCAACCCAACCGCAAATAATCAAAAAATTGCACCCTACACCTCTTGCACCAATGCCTGCCTATCTGGTGCACCCATCGTCGCCAATTCCCCTCCCATTTCACTGCTTACTCGTCCATCTTTCACAGTAATCACCTGTGAAGCATATTTCTCTACCATTGGGTCATGGCTTGCTACAATCATGGTGGCGTTGGTATCCCGCCAAATCTTCTGCAACATCTCAATCACGTTTTTAGCATTCTCAGGGTCAAGGTTATTCGTTGGCTCATCCGCCAGGATAATCTCTGGGCTCATAAACATCGCCCTAGCTACACAAGCCCGCTCAGCCTGCCCACCAGAAATCTCCGCTGGCAACTGATCTAAGACCTCAACAATACCTAGTTCTTGAGCCAACTCTTCTGCTCGCTTTCTTCGCTCCACCTTAGATACACCCGCAAAGACACCCATGAGCGCTATATTCTCCCCTACCGTCAGTTGCGGTTGCAAATAAAACCCTTGAAAGATAAAACCCACTTTATGTCGATAAAAATCTGCCCGCACCTTACCTTTCAAATCGCTCACATTCTGCCCGTCAATCACTACTTCGCCCGCACTGGCCGGCTCGATTCCACCAATGATACTTAATAGCGTTGATTTACCTGAACCACTCACACCCTTTAACATAGCAAAAGCATTAGTTTGAATCTCAAGGCTTACATCCGTCAAAACTGTCTTTTTACCGTAAGACTTGCTAATATTGTTAAGCTCAACCGTCATTGCCTAATCCTCCTTTAGTTGTTTTGCAATGTGCCTACTCGAAAATCTTCCTTGCGTAAAAATCAATGCAGCAGGCGCTATTAATAGCATTACAATCACCACCATCCAAAAATGCCAATCAATTCCAAACAACGACACCTTAGGCAACTCGCTCAGTGCCCAAAAACTTTGCCACTTCTCCGCCAAAGCCCCAGCATTCATCCAAGCCATTACACCAACAACAACCACACCCAATAATAAACTAACAACCAACGCCAACAAACACAACTCTAACAAATACAAGAAATAAATCAGATAAATATTATTCGCCGTTGCGCCCATAGAACGATACAGCGCAATCGTATTCGCATCTTGGTCCACTAAATGCGCAAACGTAAAAGTTGCAATCACTACTGCCACTATCAAAATAATCACTTCTATTACCACTAGCATCATCCAATTCATATGGAACGCCTGAGCTATTCCACTAGAATTAGTCACAAAACCACCAACTACCACCTCTGAATCAAACTCAATCGCTGTATAACCAATCACATCCAATGGGTTACTAAATTTAGCTATTACCAACTCAGTTACCTGTGGCTCATCATGCCTCTGTCATTCTTCAATCTGTTCTTGCTGAGCTTCCCGCCAAATTGCAACCTTTTCATCTAGATATTTTGTTACTACATCTGAACCATCGTCAATAAGTAGTGGTTGATAGCCTGTCCCTCCACTAGAGATATTACCTAAAACCAAATTCAACAAATTAAACCCTGGCACCGTTGGCGTATAATTATTCCCCTCACCAATACCATAATCATACAATGATCTATCGTCCTCAGCTTTCCCGCCAGTCGGCAAATACCCTACAATATAATATCGCTCCTCAATTTCACTCCGCAACCAATCATACCAAGGGTTATCGCCATCAATCTGAAATCCACCCTCTGGTGCCAACACTGGCACCTTGCCTTCTGGAACTCGCGCTAAATCCGTCGTCACAAACACCTCTACCGCCGAATAATCTACTACTTGAATGCTAATAAACGGCACCAAAGATAGTGGTTCCTGAAAACTATAATCCTTGAGAAAACCCACAACAACTCCATGGTTATCTTTCAGTCGTCTCTGTATAGCCTCTTTATTATTAGTTTGTTTTCCAGTAGTAACGTCCCTATGATAGCTACTTACATATGCCACCCCATCAGTCCTCGTCACTGATGCATTGAGCGCACTCACCTCCAACCCTCGCAAGACAAAGTTCACCCCCATCAGTATCCCGAACAAAACCGAAATCGTCAGTACAATAATCGCACTTCGCCCCTTATGTTGAATAATATCTCGCCAGCTTAGATTCAATGCATCCCAGAATTTCAACTCACTAGCCATAATCACATTATATCACAACGTAAAACACGCAACATAAACTAATACCCCCGCATTTCTGCGAGGGTACATAATTTGGTAATAAAATTAAAACGCAGACATGTGAACAACACACTATGCATCGTGTAAACACTCAAATTCCTGCCAAAGAGTTCCATTTTTACCATTGAGAGAAATATCCATTTGATATTTCTTCGAATCAAAATCATGGACAAGAACAGAGAAGTAACCTCCATTCGGTTTAAAGTTAGTTATAATAGTAGTATATCTGTTATTGCTGCCAAGTTGAATAGTACCGGTTTCACCCGCCAGTGGCATAATTCCCTCATCGGAATTCCCTGCACCATCACTGGCAAAAATATTAACTTGACTTTCTGCCACAGGAACTTCTGCCGCCATTACCGGAGCAGACACTGATGTTACCATTGCAACAACCAAAGCCGTCGCCAAAATTTTCTTAAATTTTCTCATTTTAATAATGTACCTCCATAAAATACCATGCCCACATGCCGTATTTCATTACCAAACTCGTCTAGTATATCCCCGAATCGCCACAATTGCAACTCTAGAAATCGCCCAAAAAATATACCATAATAACGATAATGACTGTCGCCTGAAACTTTTACTACGATCGGAGCGATCAGCCCTCCTTCCGACCCTATTTATGGTTGAATTTAGTTTGACGAAAACCCCATACATTATTTTATGGTGGATGAATTTGGAAATTACTACTTTTATGGTCACATTACTCTCCCTAGCGCCTCTTAGTATTCTGGTCAATCGCAAACGTTTTTAGACTCTCTTGTGGTATAATTATCTCCATGAACAAAGATATCAAACTTCTTACTATTGTCGGCATGGCCGGTAGTGGCAAATCGGTCGTTGTTGACTATCTCGCCAGCCTTGGTTTCCCCAAAATCCACTTTGGTAACATGATTTATCAAGAAATGGCCAAGCGCGGTATCGAACGCACTCCCGACGGCAAAAGCGAAAAGGCCTTTCGTGAAATGATTCGCGCCACCGAAGGCAAAGATTGGGTTGCGCGCCAGGCTATCGCTGAGGCCAAAGATTTAATCGAAGCCGGCCAAAAGCACATCGTGCTCGACGGACTTTATTCTTGGACCGAATACCGCACCCTGCAACACGAATTTCCCGGCGCCCTTACTCTCATTGCTGTGGTTGTGCCCAAAGCTCTGCGCTACGAACGCATTGCCAAGCGCCCTGATCGCCCCTTTGATGCCCAATCTGTACGCGAACGTGATTATGGCGAAATTGAAAACATGGAAAAAGGCGGCCCCATCGCCATCGCCGACTACTACATCATCAACGACGGCAGTGTCGAAGATTTGGAAGCAAATCTCCAAAAAATTCTGAAAGATATTCGATTTTAATTTAGACTGCAGGAACTAGACAAATACTTTATCAAAGGCTCCGTCGCGACCAACGGGGAGCGCCGAAGTGCAGTCTCACCCGTAACGACGGGCTGAGACAAACGTGCCTGGATGAAGTAGTTGGCTAGTAAACTGCAAGTAAAAAATAAAACTAAAATTGGACTACTTTCAAAGCTGTCTTTGATTTCTTGATTTCAATCTTTTTGACGTCTTCCAACTTCTGATATTCCCCCTCGGCATGAATCATCACGGTGCTTGGTTGCTCAAATTTTATCACATCCCCCAAAGTTTTCTTCCCCGGAATACGCGCTACAACGCTTCTCGTCATAAACCACATCAGCCGCCAAAAGCTACCTAGTTGTGCTGTCGTACTCCGAAACTCTCGCATTCTATGAGCACTTTTTGTCCCGCGCATCAACTTCGCCACCCGCGGGCTATTTATCGCTAAATAATCCGTAGTACCCCCCGGCAACTTCACTTCTACACTCATCTGATCTTTAGTACGCGCAAGCATCATCCCTGGCAAAAAAACTTGTTTGCGGTTAGAAAAATACCACTTAGCCAACTGCCATAATGAAAAGAACAGATGTTTTTTGCCTGTGCGCAACTTCTTCCGTACAGATTCACTGTTAAGTACTGCTGCCGACTCAGCAAACATCCCTAGTGTTACATAACACGGTGCATAACGCCACAACTTACCATCTACTTTGGCTTCCAACGGATAAATCCCTGTAACCTTACCTGCCTCAAACCTTTGTGCAATCCCTGTAATTCCCCCTACATACTCCCCGCCATACTCTACTGCGCGCTTTGCCCCCAACATCCGTGCTACATCGTTAAAATTACCGTATCCCAGCGCTGAAAACGTCACATCTTTTTCAGACTGCATAATACCATTCACAGCCACTGCTGCCGTACCATCACCTCCGGCCGCTACTACTAAGTCACCATCATTTAGCAACTTTGCGAGCCGCGCCGCGTTATCATCTACATCCGTCGGCTTCAATTCATATTTCCCCACCAACCAGCCCTTTAACTGTCGAGCAGGAGCCAATACCTCGCGCTGCACTTTCGCATAATGCGACGAACGCGGATTATAAACAATAATTAATTTCTGTAGCATTAGGCTAGAACGCTATCCGTCACGATGCGTGAATTTTCTAGCGTATCTTCGGTGAAATTCGGGATCAACCACTGTAAAATCGTAAACAACATCGCCCAAGCAATCAAACCAATTGCCACTTCTATCAAGCGTGTCTTAGCTTTAGCCACCTGTGCCTCATTATCACGCGCCGTCAAATACAAAATACCAGCCCAAACCACACCAACTACTGCTGCCGCCCCAATACCGTAAAGCAACACCGTCACAATCAAGCTCAACAACTGCTTAATCCCGCTACCTTCCTCATCAACCTCGACACATTCAAATAAATTAGTCTGCACACAATCCGCCATCACTGGCTCGCTCACCACCACTGATGTTACTGGCACCAAAACTCCCACTGCCATTACCACCGCTATCACCAATTTCTTCAGCCTTCCCAGCATCTTTTTCTCCTATTTCAAGTATCCGTGCAATTTCTTAGTCTGCTTATGTTTACGAAGCTTCGACAACGCCTTAGCCTCAATCTGGCGGATACGCTCACGTGTCACCGAAAACTCATTCCCTACTTCTTCTAGAGTATGTGGGCGACCTCCACCAATCCCAAACCGCAAGCGAATTATCTTCTGCTCACGCTCCGACAAAGTTGTCAAAATCTCCGCAATCTGCTCCTTGAGAATCTGATTAGCTGTGGCATCCTCTGGCGAATCCCGCTCCGAGTCCTCCACAAAGTCACCCAGCACTGACTCTTCATCATCACCATCACGCCCCACTGACGCATCAAGCGAAGCAATATCCTGCTTAATCCGCATCACATACTCAATCTTATCGACGTCCATCCCCATGGCTTCGGCGATTTCTTCGTTGGTTGGCTCACGGTTCAGCTCTTGCGTCAACCGCCGCGTGGTCCGAAGCACCTTATTGATTGTTTCTACCATGTGTACTGGAATACGAATTGTACGCGCCTGATCCGCAATCGCCCGGGTAATCGCCTGACGAATCCACCATGTAGCATAAGTTGAAAACTTAAACCCTTTACCCGGGTCAAACTTCTCCACTGCACGAAGCAAACCAGTATTCCCCTCTTGAATCAAATCCAAAAAATCCAAACCGCGGCCGCCATAACGTTTTGCAATCGAAACCACCAAACGCATGTTCGCCTCAGCTAATTTATCTTTAGCCTTTTTGTCACCCTCGAGAGCACGATTTGCTAGTTCCAATTCTTCCTCTTGACTAAGTAGTGGAATTTTACCAATCTCCCGAAGATACATCCGCACCGAGTCGTCTGCGAAAGCGTCCACATTGTCCGCGGTAATCGCCAGCTCCTCGTCCGAAAAATCATCCTCTGCCGCCAGCTCATCCGCTTCCGGCTCACCGAGGTCCAACCCTAAATTCTTCTCGTTTAAGACTTCTTCATCACTATCCATTACAACACATTATACTAAACTTCTCCCAAAACTCAAGGTTAGTTTTGCTTATCCTCGTTTCAACACCATAATCTTACGCAGAATCTCCGCCTGCAAATCCTCATCCCCCGCTTCCTCGGCCTTCGCCAGCTCAACATTCAGCATCTCCACCTCTTGCTTCCCCATTTCCACCTTATAACGTGTAAGCAGCGCCTTGGCTTCCTTCTCTAGCGCCAACTTGTTCCAATCCTTATAACGCTCCTCAAAAATCATCTCCAGCTCCGTCAAACGCGTCTCGTCCTCAGGAATCTCTACTCCTTTCACCCCAGTCACACCACCATATACCACAATCGCCTGCAAATTGTCTTTTATCCCTGCCAAAACATCCGAAGAGGCCTCCAAATTGGCCTTTTTTAGCCTTTTAGCGGGCGTCTCAACGATTTTATTTTCTGAGAGGTCATCCACGCTACAATCCAATTTTCGGGCCACTAGCTGCATGTAATGCTTCTTTTCGACCGAATGGGTGACATTCTTGAGTAGCTTCATCGCCAGATTGGCATATTCCCGCTTCCCTGGGCCCGAATTAAGATCCAAATTCTCCTCATACTTATCTAGCAACCAATCCACCGCTGGACGATAATTTTTCACCGCTTCTTGCCACAATTTCGGATCTTTTTGAATCAACTCATCTGGGTCCTTTGCACCGTGATAATCCGAAATTACGCTCAAATTAATCCCCAAATCACCCGCTAGCATGATTGCCCGCTCCGTCGCCTTCACCCCAGCTGCATCTCCATCATAGGCCAAACGCACGTCGCCAGTCAACCGCGACAGCATCTTCAGATGCCCCTCAGTCATCGCTGTACCACTGGTCGCCACCGCCTCTTTCACCCCTGCCTGATGCGAAGAGATCACATCCATATTTCCCTCCACAATCACCACAAACCCATTTTGGCGAATGCTTTCCTTGGCCTGCACCAAACCGAACACAAAACGACTTTTGTTGAATAATAAAGTTTCTGGCGTGTTCAAGTATTTTGGCTCCCCTTTCCCCAAAATCCGTGCTGTATAACCAATCACGCCAACAGAATCAATAAACGGCACCATCATCCGCCCCCGGAAAAGATCGCCCTTATATTGGTTCAATACACCCGCAACCTCCATTTCCTTCATCTTATAACCCTTTTTGGTCAAAAACTGTACCAGCGCCTTTCCCGTATTTGGCGAATAGCCAATCCGAAACTCCTTCACCGTCGGCTTAGTTAAATTGCGTTTATTAAATACATAATCACAAACTTTCTCATTCTTGGTCAAACAAAATTGATAATAACGACATGATAACTCCAAAATCTCTTTCATCCGCTGTTTACGTTCTGCTACGCGCTTATTGCCACCACTATACTTTTTTAACTCCACCCCTGCTTGCGCCGCCAATTTCTCCAGTGCTTCGCGAAAAGAAATCCCTTCCACTTCCATAATAAAACTAAAAATATCGCCCCCTTTATTCGCTGAAAAATCGTGCCAAATCCCCTTCTCTGGCGACACCATAAAAGACGGCGTCTTATCTACACCCCAAGGTGAACGCCCCTTAAGATTGCGTCCTGCCCGCTTCAGCTCAATATATTGCCCCACCACGTCCTCTACGGAGAGCCGCGCTCGAATTTCTTCTTTCGCGTCATCCATAACTTTAGTATAGCACAACTTATGTGTTATAATGTTCTTATGGATAACTTCGAGTATCTCAATCAAATTTCTCAGTCTAATCGCCCAGTCAAGCGCAAGATTAGCACCAAAGGCCCCAAGACCGGTCTAATCATCAAACTCAGTGCCGCTGGCGTCTTGCTCTTCTTCCTACTTATGGCCCTTGGTTCGATGCTCGGCAACCTCAATAATAAATCTAACGACCTCACCAAGCAACTTTACACTCGCACCACCAATCTCAACACTGTCCTCAATACCTATAACCGCGATCTCAAATCCTCCCAGCTCCGCGCCATTGGTGTCTCCCTATCCGCCATTCTCACCAACGCCTCCAATCAACTCTCTGGCTATCTCACTATCAATAGTAAGGATAAAAATGCCCTTATACTTGATGAGAAAACAGCCGCTTCCGAAACTCAGCTAGTTGAAGATCTCAACGCCTCTATCAATAATGCCAAACTCAACGGCGTACTCGACCGCTATTATGACAATCAAATCGGACTACAAGTTTCCCTACTAATGGCGCAAACCTCACAGCTTCTTGCTCGCACCAAAGACACCAACCTAGTTGCCATCTTGACTAATTTGCACACCAGCCTCGAAACCATTCACCAGAGTATCGAAAATTACACCAGCAACTAAGTTATTTCTTCTCTACAGCCTTTTCTTTGGCTTCTGCCCTAGCATCAGCATCCGCTTTGATTTGCTCTGCCCGTGCCGTATCCACACTCATACGATTTAGGAATTTCACAATCACAAAAATCACAAAAGCAATAATCAGAAAGTTCACCACATTCTGCAAAAAGTTCCCATATGCAATATGCGCTACGGTATCCGCACCAAAGATATTTGGGATATCAATCGCTAACGAAGAAAAATCTGCCCCTCCCGCCAGTAAACTCGTAATCGGCATAATAATATCATCCACCAGCGATTTTACAATCGCTGTGAACGCGCCACCCACTGCCACACCAATCGCCAAATCTACCACGCTACCCCGGTTAATAAACTCCTTAAATTCTTTGATAAAAGCACTATTGGTCACCTTGCGCGCAATCACCCCTAGTGGTGGTTGCGTAGCTTGTTTCTTAATTTCTGGCTTTTGCTCGGCCATCCTTTGTCCTTTCTTTTACTAAATCTTTACCTTGCAGTCTCCAGCATAATACCATAAAACCTAAAATATAAGCACTCTCAAACACCAGCATCATCGAGAAAAACCAGTTCGATCCAAAGATATACCCTAATATACAAAAAATCCCATACGCCACAAACACCGCACACCAACGACGCATTTTCATCTGTACCACGCTATTCCATTGCCACACAAAAGCTAAAATAAGCATACAGGCAAACATCAACCTTGAACAAATTTTGTGCATCCAACTTGGCGCACTTGAACCAAAATCTGCCCCATTTGGGTCAAAATAGCCAATCGGGCAGGCCGACAATCCCAAAAGCGCCATTGCTGTCACCACCACAACCACATAAAACCACTTTGGCATTCGCCAAGCCTCACCCACAGCAAACAAATACTTGCCAAACAGTCCTGCCACCACGATATTCCCCAGTGCAAACAACACTGCACTCCAGGTTTCCAGCCCCACGTACCGGCTAATTGAATACTCAATATGCCAACCATAGCTCAGACTATTGATGGTAATCGCGAGCAGCGACGTTACCAAAAAAATCCCAATTGCAAGCAACATCCACTTTTTCTGGGTTTTGGTAATCACTTTTTATTACTCCGCCAAATCTTTGGTCAAATTATAACTCAAACGCACCAAATCTTGCAACTCCGTCTCTTCTAGTTGCCCAGATGGCACAATCTCTATCCCACCCCGACCAAAATAACGACTCTCCATCACGCTTTCATACTTCTCACGCAAGACCTTACTCAATTTGCCATCACAACGCACCTCTATAGTCTTGGGGCGCACCACCAGAAACACCTTTTCGTTTGGCGCCAGATATAACGTGTCTTCTTCGCTATCACTTACCCTACGCTTTTGCGCAGAATATTCACCAATTCCGCTAGTTTCTGCCAGATTCATCACTCACTTATCCCTTTCATAAAACTTAGATACCACTTCAGCTCCTCAATTGACCCCCGAATATCATATAGCGCCCGATGTGCCTCACGCTTAGTAAACTTCTTACCCTTTGCCCCCTCAAAATACACCTTCCAAGCACTCACATCCAGCATGCGATAATGTAACCGCTTTGCCACCTCTGGCCATTCCCGATCAATAAACTTGCGGTCTTGATGAATTGAGTTCCCGGCCAAAATAATTTCCTTGCCAAAATATTGATCCATAAACTCAAGTAATTCCTTCTCCACCCCTGAAGTACTCTCACCATTGGCGTTCTGCGCCATCAAACCATCACGGCTCTCAGCATTTTTCTCCCAAAACTCACCTACCATCCGCTTTTTCATCAACGATTCTGGCACTTTCACTACCGCCGTCATCTCGGCCAATGACTCCAAATCCCAACCCGTCGCAATCGCCGCCAACTCCAAAATCCGATCCTTTTCCGGATCTAAACCCGTCATCTCCAAGTCAATCCATAATAATTTCGCGCGTTTCATCCTTGCTCCCTTCACATTTCCTCTGGCACTTCAATACCCAAAAGCCCCAAACCGTGTATCATCACATTGAGATACGCTTGCACAATCACCTTACGCTCTGCCTCCCGTGCGCTGCCCGCCACCGGCACATGCTCATAGAAACGCGAAAACTCCTGCGCAAGTTCATACAAAAAATTACAAACTTTGTATGGTGCTTTTTCTTGCACCGCACCCCTGATAATTTCAGTATATTGAACAATTTTTTTATTCAATTTACGAGTGTAATATTGTTCAATTTCCGACTTTTCTGACTGAACAATTTTTTTATTCAACACCTCTGGTGTCGCTTTTTGCAAAATTTTCCGTGCCCTCACCGCCGAATATAACAAATATACCCCAGAATTTCCGCTCACCGACACCGATTCTTTTGAATCAAACACAATATCGCCCCCCATCCGATACTTCAAAAAGGCATATTTAATTGCAGCGAGCACAATTTTCTCGTCTGTCGACCCCCGTTCCGCCTGCAGTGCTTCCCGAATCATCCCAAGGACATCCACTGCTTTCAAAAAGTTACCCTTTCGCGAAGACATCTTCACATTTCCAGGTAATTTCACCATCCCATGTGTCAAATGTCGCGTCCGCTCCACCAATTCTGGCGCATATTCATTCACACTAGCCAGCACCACTTTCATATAATCACTCTGTTCGTTCCCTGTAATCACCACCGACTCATCGAAATGCCAATCCGCCCACTTGGTAAAAATCAGTCCCACATCTTTGGCTTCATAAGTCGGCACACCCTCACGGTTAATAAACACCCGCGTATGCAAGCCCACTTTTTCACCCCTGTAAACCACCGCACCATCACTCTCTTCATAGGTCGTCCCAGTATGCTCACGCACCTCCGTCAAACCACGTCTAGCCACCGTCGACTCCGGATAATACTTGTCGAACTTCAATCCAATCTGCGCATAGAAATCCGCAAAATACTGATAGCTCAGTTCACGACCCCGCCAGTACAGTTCCGCAATCTGCGCCATTTCCGCCGTAGAAAACCCGAAATCCTCCGCCAGCATCTCTAGTTCCAAGCGCTCAAACGACCGTTCCTGTCCCAAATCCGCCAAGGCATAAACCGCTTTGTTGAGCCGCGTAATCTCATCTTTGGCTACTTCATCATCTTCGTAAGCCTGTGTTCCCTCCACATAGCACTGACCAATTTTCTCTATTGTTATATCATCTGGTGAATAATACTTTTGCAGTAATGCCCAAATCGTCTTGCCTACATGTAGACCGACATCGCCACCAAAGTTCGCTCGAATCACCTTAGCACCGGCCAATTCTAAGAGACGAGAAATCGAATCACCCACTACAGACGTATAAAAATGCCCTACATGTAACACCTTAAACGGATTTGGATCCGAGAATTCCGCAACCACAGTCTTACTATTATATTCGTCTGGCGATATAATTTTCCCACTAGCGTATTGCTCAATTTGCCCCACAAAAAAGCCATCACCTAAAGAAAAGTTCAAAAAACCTGGTGCCGCCACTGTAATCTCAATAGCATTATTCTCCCTCTCTAATTCGGACTTAATTTCCTCCGCAATCGCCATCGGCGCCTTATGCGCTAGTTTTGCCAAACGCATCGCGATATTGCTAGCATAATCCGCCCCAGTTCCCTCTGGCGCCACCGTGAGCTCCACCGGCATCTCCACATCAAAAAGTTGCTTAACTATCTGAGATAATGGCGCTTGAATCTCTTCCATATCTATTATTATAGCACATTTCTCTCCACTCTACATATCTAATACAGTACTAAGGCAGCGGAGGGGGAGATGAACTACAATAGTCTTATATCCGTCTCAATAAATTGTTAAACGATAGTGAAAGGGCTCCGTGATCGCCTGCATTACTTTCGTTTGACGACAAGTTTATTAGTAGACGGATACACCCTCGCGGTGCCCTTTTTGTTTGAGGCATAAACAGACTTTTGGGCTGAAGCATGACCAACGGCCGTCCAGAATGCTTTGCCTCATACAGCACCGCGGTAGATTTTGTAGATGTCTCTAAAGATGGCTGGAAACCCGGGTTCAAAGCCCAAGATGGAAATTATAATAACAAAACTGGCTACGTCGCCGTGGATGAAACCACCAAAACTTACGACGAGCATTATCTAATTGGCAACTTCCACCAATCGCTTATAGTGACTGGCAAGTCCGTGGCACCATATATTATATGATGAAACAATACGGCCTTGGCTTTAAGTTCACTAGCGGAGAATACAATGCCGCCAAATCACCTACCTACTTCGTAAAATCCGGATACGTCAATGCTAATTTAGCACGTTTTGTAAACCTAGGTTCAGGAGGCTATCTTTGGCTTGGCGGCAATTATAACAACTATGGTTATAATCTTATCGTAAGTCCTAATAACACAACCTCCACTCAAGGGATAAATCACTGGGTCGGAGAACCCATACGTTGCTTAGTTATTACTCCAACCAGCTAACTCCTATCTACTCCGTCCTAATCTCAATCGCACCCACACCACCATCAATATCAATCAAGTTTACACCTTCACCCCGCATTGTACCGTCACTCAACTTCTCGCCATTCAGCGTAATTGAGCCAAGTCCCTTCTCCACTTTCACACGATATTCTTCGGCTACGCCCTGCAGGTTAATTTCTAGTTTTCCTACTCCGGCGTCAATCTGACAATTTCCCAGCAACTTCGCCCCCAGTTCCACCTTGCCCACACCCATATCTAGGTCAAGATCTTTCAACTCACTCTCGCGCACTGCCAGATATCCCGCACCACCATCAATCTTAGCCCGCTCCGTAGCTACAATCCGATTCGCCTCAGTCTTGCCAGCGCCTAAATTCAGCTCCAAATTCTTCACCTGTATATTATTAATTTCCACCTTGCCCGCACCGGCGTTCAAGCGCAAAGTATCTAGTTTCCCCCAATCTTCCGGCAAGACAATTCGCAACTCTCGCCCACGCGTACCCCAATCGGTCAAAAAGTTGAAATCCTTCTCCTGCACATAAAGCGCATTACCACCCCGACTTACCGTAATCACATCAGGGTCAGATTCCAGCACGAACTCCGCCCCGCGTCCAATCACCACGTTAGTAGCCTTCAAATCCAAATAAATCCCAGTTAAGTTCTGCTCCGTTACCTCTCCCACCTCAATCACTTCTGTTGTTCCAGGAGCAGGCATATCATCACTGCGACCACCAAAGACATAACTCAGCATCACGCCAGCCGACACAATTGCGGAGATAATCCCACAAATCAGCAAAACCGCAAAGCCAATTGCACAATATTTAATCACTCGCTGCGCTGTATGCATTATTTAATCTCCACACCACCAAAGATACAAGTTGCTTCCACAAAAACTGTCTTTTTCGCCTCATCTTTGGCTTTCTTCCCATGATGATTAGTAACACCTCCAAACATCGCTGTAGAGATCACCTGTACATTTACGCTCTCCGGAGCATAAATCGTAATTCCGCCAAATATTGAACTTGCTCGTACCAAAACATCTTGCTCAATCTTCGCTTCACGCAAATCGCACTTTATACCACCAAAAATCGCTTCCAGGCGACAACCCTCAAAATTCTCTTTTGCAAAATCTAGATTCTGCCCACTAAAAGTTGCCCAGTATTCCTTATCATTAGTTTTGCCGTGTAATTTCTTCACTTCTTTGACTACTTTGCCCTTCAAAGCATCTTTGAAAATAATCGACAACCCAATGATAATCAAAATCGCTGGCACCAAAAGCTTCCAGAGCACGCCAAACGCAATCACACCCTGGCAAGCCAAAAGCAAACATACGCCAATCACAATCCCAATTATATCCCCAGTCTTATCCGAGTCACCGCCAAACAGACTAATAAAGCATGGCACAATGATAAATAGCGTCCACCACCCCGGGAAAAATATATCAATTCGCGCAATCCCTAGTGCGTTTATTCCCAAAATCACGCCTAGCGCCACCAAGACGCACCCCCACAATATGCTTGTTGTTTTTCTCATAGAAGCTCCCAATTTATGTCTGTTTCTATTGTAACACATAAAGCGCCCCCCCCCGCAAGCCTATTTTAGACTTTTGATAAACTCCATAAACAACGGGTGTACATTCAATGGCCGCGAGCGAAACTCTGGGTGCGCTTGCGTCGCCACAAAGAACTTGTTCTTTGGACTTTCCACAAACTCTACCAGCTTCCCATCTGGAGATGTACCCGACACCATCAAACCACCCTTTTCAATCGCGCCAAGAAACTCTTGGTTCACCTCGTAGCGATGACGATGACGTTCGGTCACCTCGGTCGTACCATAAATCTTCGCAGTCTTACTACCCTTCTTTAGTACCGCCGGATAATCACCCAACCGCATTGTGCCACCAGTAGACTCCTTACCCTTCTGATCCTCCATAATATAAATCACATTCTCACCTACACCAGCGCCAAATTCCTCTGAACCAGCTTTCTTTTTCTTGCCCTTGCGCGCCGCAGCGACACAAGCCATCTGCATACCAAGACACAATCCTAAATACGGCACATCCTTATCCAAAGCATATGTCGCCGCCTTGATCTTTCCTTCGGCACCCCGCGCGCCAAAACCACCTGGCACTACCAATCCATCCACCTTAGCAAAATCACGTTTAGTCGCCGTTTCGGCATTAATCCATTCAATCTCTAAATTCACTTTGTTCCACGCTGCCGCAGCCTTTAACGCTTCAGTTACGCAGATATAAGTATCCTCGTTGCCTACATACTTCGCCACCAAGCCCACGCGTACCGTCTTAGCCCACTTCTTACCCCTCAGACGCGAAAATTCCTGCCAACGCTTCATATCTGGCGACTTCTTATTCCCAGTAAATCGGTCTAGAATCTCCAGTACGCCCGACTTCAATACATTAAATGGCACATCATACACACTATCGATATCTGGCAAGTTTAGCACAGCCTCACCCGGAATCCCAGCGAACTTAGCAATCTTTTCACACATCTCGCGTGGCGCTGGACGCTCTGAACGGCACACCACTACATCCGGAATAATCCCAAAACCCTGCATATCCTTGAGCGCATTCTGCGCCGGCTTAGTCTTGAGCTCCTTGGATGTATTCAACCACGGAATATACACCACATGTACATACAAGCAGTTCTCGTTCCCTACACGGTTTGCAAACAGACGAATTGCCTCAATAAAGCTCAACCCCTCATAATCCCCCACCGTGCCACCAATCTCCACGATGTGAATCTGTGAATTCTCACTTGCTTTGGTAATCTTTTCTTGCACTAAATCCGTAAAATGCGGAATCATCTGCACAGTCTTACCATGGAAACCACCCGACCGCTCCTTCTCAATCAGCTCCCGATAAATCGCACCCGAAAGCGTAATCGAATATCGATTAGTCTCAAAATCCAAAAACCGCTCGTAATGCCCCAAGTCCAAATCTGTCTCCACGCCATCGTGCGTCACAAAACACTCACCGTGCTCCACTGGATTTAGTAACCCCGCATCAACATTCAAATACGGATCGCACTTCTGCATGGAAACTTCGTAGCCCTTAGCTTTCAAAATCGCCCCAATCGAAGCTGCGGTAATTCCCTTACCTACCCCAGAAAGCACGCCACCTGTTACAAAAATATATTTACATGGTTTTTTAGACTTTTTATTTCTAAACATTGGGCACCTCCCTTAATTAATTTTTGCCCACACTTCTTATCTCTATCATAACACAAGTTCATGAAAACGATAAGGTTTAGCTCGGCCCCCTAATCTTTCTTCCAAAAAGTAAAACGTCTAGGTCTCTGTCTAGACGTTTTACTTTTTGGCGGAAGCGAGAGGATTCGAACCTCCGGTACGGTTACCCGCACACACGCTTTCCAAGCGTGCTCCTTAAACCACTCGGACACACTTCCACCTTTCTTCATTATAGCATAAAAACACCAATTCGACCATAAGAAAACGGCTGGCTTCCGCCAACCGCATTTCCCTTAAAACTTTCGAGGCATGGGATAAAAACTACATCACAAATCTAAATCTTGCCAATATATATTTAAGCGGCTTCTGCGGCCGCATCAAGTTCAACACCCTCCGCGTCTGCCGCTCCATCAGTGGCATCGGTGACCTCTGCCACTTCTGCATCACCTACTTCAACGTTCTCGACATATTCTGCGCCATCTGTGCTTGCTCCTACAGAGTCCGCTACCAGTTCATCTGCCACCAAGGCATCTCCTTCGCCGGCATTTTCGGCATCTGCTTCGGGTTTTTCTTCTGTTTCAGCATCACTCGCCTCCACAGTTTCTTCGATGTCTGCCACAGCATCAACAATCGAATCTTCACTTTCCACTGCGCCGGCATCCAGCGAGGATACAACAACTTCAGCGTCATTGTTCAGCACTTCATCCGGCAACTCCTCTTTGGGCTTTGCTTCACCGCACAATACGCAAGTATCGCCATCGCCATAATCGTGACCCGGACACTTATCCGCTTCATACTTCACGGTTCCCTTATACCCGCAATCCGGACAGGTTTCACCCACATGCATGCCGTCATGGAAAGTATAATAATTATCCACCTTCCAACACAACTTACATGTACCTCCTGACCACTCGCTATGAGGGCATCCCTGCACCTGCACAAAGTCCGCATTACACTTTGTGCAATACGGGTCAGTACCAGACTCGCCAAAATAGTGGCCAATCACCTGATTGCACACATTACAGGTATTTCCACAAAATACTTCCAGATGGTTACAAACCGGCTTAACCGGGTCAGGTTCTACCGGGTCGGGCTTAACCGGGTCAGGTTCTACCGGGTCGGGCTTAACCGGGTCAGGTTCTACCGG
>CAOLNK010000006.1:51997-68256 GCA_948477625.1 uncultured Candidatus Saccharibacteria bacterium
GGTCGGGCTGCTTTACAGGGTCGTCTGTATTATTGTCTTCCGTCTGGTCAGGCACATCATCAATCACAGAGTCACTGATATCCGGCGTATATTCAACCGTCGGCTCGGATACAGCAGGCGCGCTCGCCATCATATCACTATCCGCAAATACGACATCATTCTTGAACAACATGGTGTCCATCACTTTAATACCAGCGTCTATCCCGTCGCCACCCGTTATAACAGGGTCAGCCCAGATACCAGCCGGCATTCCTTCAGAAATGAACACTTCAACTACTTTAAGCAAGTCCAAATCACTAATTTCCGGATGTGCATTCAGATATGTCACGGGGTTAAATCTCACCCCTACCGACGGACGCGTGCCCTCGGCCATCTGATAAATACCCTCGGTGACAAACTGTGACAGAATTCCCGCCCAATCATTACCATACCTCTCAATCAAGTCAGGGTTTGCTCTCCTGTACTCCTTCAGGTCGATTATCGGGCTCACATCACGCCCCTCCGAAATCCCGAATTTCTTGAAATGGTCGTAAAGAACTTCCTCGTCATCGCCCAATATAGCGACAACATCAGGGTTCTTTTCTGCGTAGTATTTCGCTGAGAAAATACTACGCAACGACAACTCTGTCGTTGTTTCCGTAATTGTAGCTGCCACTGCCTCCGTGGTTGTTACCTCTTTCTCTGTGGTCATTGTCAGCTCTGCCGCCTGTACTTCCACCGGTGCCATCACCAGTAATATTGCCAAGGCAAAACCCGCTGCACAAGTCTCAAGGGCTTTCTTGATATATTTCATCTCTACCTCCTATCAAAGGACTTCTACCCGCTTTTCTTCCAATCCTCAGCGAATAAAAGTGTGATTCCTTGCACAGTTGCAAGGAAAGGATCATAAACTCGGTCCCCATACCTCGTCTTCACCAGTATACCAATTCCGCATAAAAAAGCAAGAGCTGAATCAGAAAAAGAAACGGCCAGCATAGTTCGCTGACCGTATTCTAATACGAGGTATATATTTATCTGAACGCTATCAAGCCTCAATGACCGATAACGATTATAGTATCAAATTAGGACGACTGTTCCGAAGACCCCTCGGAGTTCTCTACATCGTCATTGCCTTCTTCATCATCTCCATCTGCAGGGGTACCGCCACCCTCAACATTGTCTTCGTCCTCCCCGTCATCTTCGGGTTCCGGTTCAATTTTATCCTTTTGTTCTGTGACAACTACCACGTCAACCGGTAACGCATCAGGCAAAGTATTATCGCTAGGCACATCAGTGCCATCCTCATCGCCAGAGTTACCTCCAGCACCACTTCCACCGGCTTCACCCGATATCGAAGGGTCTTCATCGTCATCCCATCCAGTTTCACCAGATGTGATATCACCAGTGCCGATGTCAATTTCTTCTTCACCTTCCCCGAATCCGACCGTTTGTCCGCCGCAAAGCGTACAAACATTGTCCACATAATCACAAGTATGCTTACCGTCATTCGACGTATAAGCATAAACCGGCTTTGTACCAGTCGCGCCACAAGTATCACAAGTTGCTGTAGCCGGAATGTCTCCATGACTACCCGCATTCGGGCAACCCGAGCATTCACCCTCACCCGCACAAGTTCCATTTTGTGCCGACCAGTCATGAATATGCTCAACAGGCGTCACCACAGCCACATGGCCACAGGTATCACAAACCTCACCATTGGCAAGATTACTGTGTGATTCCCCATTCGGACAAGTGTTTTCATCGCACGTTGCTCCACAATGGCTACATTTACCATGATAAAATGCATGTGAGCATTCTTCGTGGCACCGCGTACAAATCCATGCTCCACAGTCTTCCACATAATTGTGGTCCAGCATCGCACTACCACACACTTCACATGTGCCACCACACGGCAAAGCATTGTGTCCTTCTTTGTTCGGACACGTATCCACCGTGCAGCGGTCGCCACAGCGCGTGCAAACACCATGCTCGTCATATTGATGCCCTACCGGGTCAACATAATCACAATCCGGGCATTTCGCCCCGCAAGTTAACGTATTATGATTATCCCAATTCAGGCATTTCGCGCCACACACCCGACATATACCGTCAGTATAGTCAGTGGGTTGATGAGTGTATCCTTCCGGATGCAGAGGTTCAGGTTCTTCCGGCACACTATAACCACAAGTCAAGCAGGTATAACCCGCATTTTCCTCGTGATTCTCCTTATCCGGACAAGTCTCCGGCGTACAAGTAGCATCACAGCCAGTACATTCGCCACCCTCAAAGGTATGGCTAGCCTTACCAACATAATCACAGCCCTCAATCCCGCACGCTACGCCTTCATGTAGTTCCTCATGCGCATCCGCGTTCGGGCAAACAAACGGCTCTTCCTCTTTTTCAATCTGCTTTCCGCAAACTGAGCAGATTCCGCCTGTTGCTTTCAAGGTTTCATGCTCATCACTGGTACAATCTCTCTGAAAATCATCTACGGTCATACCGCAGATGCCGCATTTTCCGCCTACAAAATCAGCCAGACTATGCGTATATCCATCAGGATGTACAAGCGTAGGCTCCTTCATGCCCTCGTATCCACATATTTCACAGGTTTCGCCCTGCAAAATATCTGCATGACTATCGATATTTGGGCACTTTTCATCACAACCGGTACATTCGCCAGTTGCCTTGTCCCATGTATGGCCTGCTTCACCGGCATAGCCACAGCTCGGACAGCTCTGTCCCTTATGCAATGCGCCATGGTTGGCTTCGTTTTCGCAAACTTCCGGCTTTTCCTTAGTACCCTCAATGCCGCATTCATCACAGAAAGTACCCACAAAGAGCTCTGTGTGGTCCACCTCGCACACTTTTGCGCCATACTCCCCACAAACCGGACATAATTTTGTGGTATAAATTTGGCCATGGTCTTCTAAGCACTCTCCTGCATAGTTGCAAAAATCACACTCTTTACCATACTCATGGCTATCCTTCTTCGGGCACTCATCTTTATCATAAAGCATCGTACCCTGATAATTGCAATTCGGGCAAACCTGCCCTACATGCAATTCATGATTCTCCGTACAATTCTGCTGGAACTCCGCAAGCGTCAGCCCACATCCTCTCAGGCACAGCCCATCATCACCAAAGGAGTTCTTTGTGTGCAGCGAGTCCTTCGTGTGCTCTTCCGACGAATCATAAGTCCCCTCAGCGCCACAAACCAAACAATAATGCCCGATTTCGATAGTTGAATGGTCCATCTTGCACGCCTGCTGAAATTCTGCAAGCGTCAATCCACAACCCTGCGTGCACTTTCCATCTTCTCCAAAATCTTCTTTCACATGCAAAGAGTCTTTGGAGTGCGTAGGCTGCACTGGCTCATCAGGTTTATCGGGCTGTTCCGGGTCGATTACAGGCGGTTTAGTTCCCGGTTTATCCGGAGTTGGATTCGGCTTACCCGAACCACCACCATTATTACCAGAATTGCTATTACCCCCAGAACCGTCACCGTTACTACTTGAATTGTTACTGTTGCTGTTGTTACCATTATTACTGCTTGTTGAAACATTACTTGTGCTACTCGTCTGGCTTACCGCTGCTGGACCCGCCGTATACTTGACGCTTACCCAGTTACCAACCGGCAATCCACTGGAAACATAATGCTGCATCGCCGCTAATAAATCGTTACCAACTACACGACGGACATCGGGATGTGCGTCCAAATATTTGACTGCATCAAATATCAAACCTTTGGGAGCGCGCAACCCTTCGGCAATCTCCTGAGCTCCATAGTTCAGAAAATGCCACACATATTTCTCATAATTATTGCCGAACGCCCTTTCCAAATCCGGATTCCCCGCGCGGTAAGCCCGCACATCCAAAATCGGAGTCAAATACCGACGTCCCTCCGGAATACCATAGTTAACGTAGTGCTGATACAGCAAATTAGCATCATCACCAAACGCAGCGTATACATCCGGATTGTTCTGGGCGTAATATTCCGCTGAGAATAAAATTCTCAGCGAAGGCGCCTTCGCTTCTGTTTCACTGTTGGCATAATTAGGTTCCGCCGCCATCGCCCCCATCGAGGGGACTAACGACGATACAACCATCATCACGGCCAACAACGCAGCCATAATGGCCTTCCTGCGTTTTGTATACTTCATCAATATACACCTCATTTCTTAAGGAAACTTTCACCCGCTTTTTTCTCAAACTTCAGCGAATGAACGGTTGACCTTTGACAAAATCCGTCAAAGGAAGTTACAGTTACTTCTCCCACCCCAGAAAACAACAGGGGTACGTTTTACTGATAGTTTCTATCACATACCTCGTACGCCTAGTATATACCTTATTGTCAGAATGTCAAGATATCACCCCTGTTATTTCTTCACCACCTTTTTGGTAACATCAAACTTTTCCATGTATTTTCCCAACATCAAGCGCGTCTGAGCATAAAACGCCGCCGCACTCTGATACACAATCGCAATTACCGGAGATAATACCCATTGCAGCACCATTGCCAAAGTCCGGTTACTTTTATACTTCTCCGGACGCTTTGGCAACATCCGGAGCGACACAAAAATCGTCACCAAAATCCCAATCGCCGCCACCGTCTGAATAATTCCCACTACATTTGGCAAATTAAACGCCACTGACCCGCGTGAACGCAAGTTCATCAACATCGGCACCCAACCGCCAAAAGCCACAATCGGTGCCATAATCGCCAAAGTCACATGTCCATCCAAAAGCCGCACAAACTTCACAAACAATGGTACGAATGGTTCCCTGCGCTCTTTGCTAAACAATCTCACCCCCACATACGGCACATCACTCGCCCCATAATCCCATCGCCTGAGCTGCACAAACTGCGCCTTGAGCGTTGCTCCAAATGTGTCTGATATCACCGCATCTTGATAAATCGGCACTCGAATCGGCACCACCGAATACTTTCCTTCAAAGTAAAACAGTGAACGCCAATACTGATGCCCATCTTCTACAATCGTCCGCTTACTCCAAAAGTCCATCCCCATCAGAGCCGCCAACGGCTGCGAATGTGAGGCAAAATTCTTCAAGAGATGTGGCCGCATCGTAGAAATCACGTTGAAAAATGAATTTGACATCGCAATCACACGCATGGGCGCTGATGCCTCCCAAATATTATTAGTGAACAACGATACCGGCTGATAACTATAGTGTTGTCGATCCGGGCGCACCAAAAACTCATACGCCACATAATCCAAATATTTCTTGTGCATCCGGTTATCACTATCCAGTGATGTCACAATCACATTCTCTACCGGAATCCGTTTTTTCTGCACATAGTCTGCTAGGTGTTCACCCGCATTGGTCAGATTTGGCCCTTTGCCCACAATCTCATCCTTCACTCCATCTGGATGTTTTACCAAGATGAAATCATAGAATGTCCCAGCAAACTTTTTTGCTAACTCTTTTGCTGTTTGCTCCATTTGTCCCCCACCCCGCTCCTCATAACCTAACACAAAGATAATTCGCTCATTCGAAAAAGTCGTATCTCGCACTGCTTCTATTGACGGTACCAAAGTTTCCAAACCTTCATCATACGCCACCATAATCACCGCATGATAGATGTCATCCGGCTTAGGCTCGTTCTTCCCCTCTACCACCGATAATATTCGCAAATTCTGTACGTGTTCCTGTAACCCATAACTATCCTCGTGTCGCCCATGTAGGCGTTCAAACGCCGCATGCGGGTCGCGCAAATCCTCAAATCTCTGACGCCAATCCACGCGCTCCGCCCGTTGTACCACCTTGTGTCCCTGAATTGTCCGAAACGCAGTAGCAATTGCTTTTACAAAAGTAATTGCTACCACAATTAATACATAAATCGCCCCCAGAATCGGATTAATCCACGATAGCAAAAACAATAAAATTACCAAACTATAACTTAGCGCCCCTGGCAAAATCTCAAAAAACCGGTATAGCGGCTTGCGCTTACCCTCTGGTAACTCCAAATCGTTCTTTGTCGCCATCCTGCCGCCTCACTCGTCTACCACTCACCCAATAACCGCAAAATCACCACGAACGCCCCCACCACCAAAAGCATTGTCGCATACACCAACATCAAGGCTGGTACTTTACCATATTTGCGATACACTCTCAGCGCCAGAAGATTGTGCAACAAACCAAACACTACCGCCAGAATCGGAAACGCCAACATATTCATCCAACTATCACGCCGATAGCCCCCCGATAGTCCCGCAATCTCACCATACACATCGCCATAGCCCACAATCACCACTGCACCTTGAGGACGCAAAGTTATCAGGGAGAAAATCAAAAGTATCACACTCATCACAAACAGCACAATTATCGCCACCATCAACCCCCGCTGTTTGCGTATCACCTCTTTCCAAGTTGAGCCAAAATTAAGACGTTTTGGTTTTTCTACTTGTTCTTCATCATCTTTGTTACGTACCATTCTTTTCATTATACCATGACTTACCCTAAGGGGTCTAGCCAAAATCTCTCATCTGTTGTATAATGTCGCATAAGATGAAGAAGTTAATTATTGCGGGTAGTTCCAAACTACAAGAACGCGCTGCCTACTGGCGGGGATATTTCGAGGGTCGGGGTTACGAGGTCATCGATTATCCTGTAGCCGTTTCGAGCGAAGGCGATTACGCCGAAAACCTCACCGACATTTACTGTTCTTATTATCAGAATCTCGACCGAGCTGATGTATTCTTTTTAATGAACGAGGACAAAAGCGGATTTGGCGGGTACATCGGCCCAAGCGCATTCTCCGAGCTCAGCTATGTTGTAGTCGGTAATCTCAACCGTGGCAAAAAAATAGAAATTAACCTCCTTCAAGAGCCATCTTCTGACCAAGCCTGTTACGAAGAGATCAAGTTTTGGCTCGACCAAGGTTGGATCAAAATCTATGATCGTCCAACCGGGAAAAAAGCAACTGTGCACGTACCCGCCATCACAGAAACCACAGCTGAAGAAGAACCGGTTACCAAAGACGCTCCAGTAGAAGACCCCACTAGCCCTATCGTAGCTACTCCCGCTCCAGCGCACAAGCATCCACGCATTTTAGGTAAATCCAACGAAAAGTCAATCAATGTCCTCACTTGCAAGAAGCGCTGCCTGCGCAAACTCACTCACGCCCAACGCGAATATCTACAAATCCTTTCTCCTGAATTCCCTGCTTGGTTGCTCAAATATATCGCCGCACCAGAGTTCCAGCGTTTGAACGGCGTCAGCATGGACTGCGGTGGTTCATTTAGTGGCGTTTATAATGGTTGCAATTATCACACTGTCTTCACCCATAGCATCGGCGTTGCTCTTATTCTCTGGCGGTTCACGCACGACAAAAAACAAACCCTCGCCGGGCTTTTCCATGACATCGCCAACCCAGCTTTCAAACATGTTATTGATTATATGAATGGTGATGCCGAAACTCAAGAATCTACCGAAGAACGCACTAGTGAGATTATCCGCAATTCTCGCACCATCACCCGCCAACTCAAACGCGACGGTATCATGCCAGGCGAAGTTTCTGATTACAAACTCTTCCCCCTCGCTGACAATCCCATGCCTAATCTTGCCGCTGATCGTTTAGAATATTCTCTTGGCAATGGCTACTTCATTTACGATGCTTGGACTATCGACCAAGTTAAGCGTTTCTCCGAGAATATCACCGTCCTCCACAATGAAAACGGCATCGAAGAATTTGGTTTTTGCGACCTGGAAGTCGCAAAAGAATTCACCAAGGGAGTTCTTAAATACTTTGCAATCTTCCATAGCGATAATGATCGCGCCTTTGCGCAGTTTATTGCCGATATCCTCAAGTCCATGATGCTCCGTGATTATCTCACCATAGATGATCTCTATGCGATGAGCGAACGCGAAATAGTAGATTGGATTCTTAGCTGTGGTGACAAGACCATCAGCGAAGCTTTCCGCCAATTCCAGCGCGCCACCTCAGTCTACAGCAGCAGCAGCGCCAAAAAAGACCGCTATTGCACCAACGTCAAAGCTAAGGTTCGCTATATCGTACCCCTCGTGCAAGGCAATGACGAAACCGGCGATCGCCGCATCACCGAACTTTCTAAAAGCATTAGCCAAGCTATCATCAAATATCTTGACTCCAAACAATCTAAATATGTTGGTTTTGACTTTGAATTTACGCCCTACACTGAATAAATAAGTGCTATAATAGCGGTAGATAGGCAAAAAATAAAAAGGAAAACCAACATGTGTACTGCTGCTACGTATCAAACCAAAAATTCATATTTCGGCCGCAACCTCGACTACGACATCACTTATGGCGAGGAGGCTATCATTGTTCCTCGCAATTTCCCATTTAATTTTCGCGAAGCCAACCCACTTACCACACATTACGCAATTATTGGTATTGCCTGTGTAGTTGATGATTATCCCCTATTTTACGACGCCATTAATGAAAAGGGCGTCGGTATGGCCGGTCTTAACTTCTCTAATAATGCTGTTTACCACGAACATGTTGACGGCAAAGACAATATTACCCAATTCGAATTTATCCCCTGGATGCTAGGTCAGTGCGCCAACCTAATCGAAGTCAAAAATCTACTTTCTCGAATCAACCTCAGAAACACCAGTTTTAGCGAACAACTTCCAATTGCTGACCTCCATTGGATTTTTACCGACCAAACCGGTGCCAGTATCGTTGTCGAAGCGGTTGCCGATGGTCTTAAAATCTACGATAACCCAGTAGGCATCCTCACCAACAACCCACCCTTCAATGAGCAACTTTTTGGCCTTAACAACTATATGCATCTTTCCGCAGCCTCACCGCAAAACACTTTTGCACCTGGCCTTGAGCTAAAAGAATACAGTCGTGGCATGGGAGCTATTGGACTGCCAGGCGACCTTTCTTCCGAATCTCGTTTTGTCAAAGCTACCTTCACTAAATTCAATTCCCTCTCTGCTGATGACGAAATGAGCAGCGTCAGTCAATTCTTCCATATTCTGCACTCAGTCGACCAACAGAATGGTTGTTGCAATCTTGGAAACAACCACTACGAATATACAATTTATAGTGACTGTTATAACCTAAATGAAGGCATTTTCTATTACACCGCTTACAACAACCACCAGATTTCTGCCATCAAGATGCATAATGCTGATCTCGATACTAGCGAGTTCACTCGCATTCCCATCATCGAGACCGAACAAATAAATTACCAAAACTAATCTATAACACAAAAAAATGGAGCCGTTGACTGGGCTTGAACCAGCGACCTGCTCGTTACGAATGAGCTGCTCTACCAACTGAGCTACAACGGCATCACTTTCTCATTATAGCACATCTCCCCTCTACGTGTCTAATACAGTAACAAACAAAAAGCTCCCACCTAGCTGGCAGGAGCTTTTCTGTTACTTTATTGCGCTACCGCGTCCAAGTGACGGATGAAAATCAAATCATCCAAGATACCAATCACCGCTGAGGCCACCATGACCCAACCGACAATTGCGATCACCGCACCCACGGTAATTACCATGTAGATACCAAGTGCCAACATTACCATCGAGAGCAAAAGCACATAAAACCACTCTTTGATTCCGGCCGTATGCATCTTGATAGCTGCGTTCATACGTACTAATGCCCCATAAATCATCCAAGCCCCCACCACAATGCCAATCACTTGACCAAGCTGTTCCCAAAGCACCACAGCAATCACACCAAACACTAGTGCAATAATACCGTAAAGCAAATCATTGTTATAAAAATCATATTTACCGTGCACTGCAAAGTAATTAATAATCTTATACACACCTTTAATCATCAAGAAGATACCAACCGCATAGAAAATAATCTTCGTCACGCCTTCTGGATTCACCAGCAAAAGCACGCCAAGAATACCCACAATCAACGATTCCAAAATCGCCAACCAGCTAACGCTCTTCGCGCGGCGCACTACCGGCTCAGCCTTAACTGCACTCTTGGTACTTTTTGTAGTTTTGCGGCTCGTGGTCTTGGCTGACCGAGTCGACTTCTTGGACGCTGTCTTTTTTGACGCAGCACCTGTTGCCATTTTTGCCTCCTAATTTTTGGCGAACAACTTTTTTGCCCACCAAGTTCAAGTTATTTTCTTCATTGTACTACATTTTTTAGAAAAACAAAATACTTGAGCTTAGCGTACTACCACCGCACGCTTCCCAACCGCGTTATAAATCTTTTCCAATTCTACCCGCGGCACGTCAAACGTCCGCCCACCATCCGCCTGCGTCCAGGGGTCAGTCAAACGTTGTGCTCCAGTTTTTTCATTGTATCCCGTGAGCAACACCACATGCAGATTCTTCGGCGCACCGTTCAACCATTCCTTCAGCGGGTTGAACAAAAATGTTACATAAATAATCACTGGATTCCCTGCCACCACCTCCTTGTCCAAATCTGCCAAACTCGCCCCACTAATATCCACCACGTTAGCATTACCCGAACTCTCTCGTCCAAACTTCGCGAGCGGTGCCGGCGCAATCCAGTGCACGTAAGTTTTTGGTTGCAAATCATAAATCGACCCCACAAACCCCGTATTATAATCCTCACTCTTTGGCATCATCTCGGCATACTTATGCAAATCCACGTCTCTCAAATAACCCTTATACTGCAAGGCCATCAACATCGACGCTGCCTCACAACCATTGTAAATCTGTTGCCAATTCTGACTATGATATGGTACGTTCAAAACCTTCCAGGCCGCCGCTTCTTCCTTTTGTTGCTGCCGCCGCAACTCCTCCGCCCGGCGCTTTGCCTCCAGCGCCCGCTGCCGCGCCTCAGCCGCCTCCTTCTCGCGTTGCACCAACACTTTATCCACCTGTGCCAGGGTTTCGTCATAACTTTCGGCTAATTCCCTTTGTGGTAATTTCTCCGCTTGCTCCACCACTGCCTTGTACTGCGCTCGCGTCAACTTAGGCTTTACCACCGTCATTTTCTCGTCTGTAAACAGCCCCTGCACCGCAGTTTTTAAATTAGCAATCGCCTCCAGTTGTGCCTGCATTTGCACCAATTTCCCACGCAATACCTTCGTATAACTCTCCGGCAACTCATCTACCTCTTTCTGCGCCGCTTGCACGTCCTCAACCGTCGTCTCAACCCTCAGCACCCCTTCCACAAAATACCCATTCAACTTGTCGCGCAAACTCACAAATTTCCGTAAGTTCGCTAATTTACGGCTAATTTCGTCCTTAGTCTCAGCATACCGCTGCATCACCATCCCTGATAGTTTCTCTTCTACCGCTTCAATCTGTGTCTGAGCAATTTTTGTGTTCGGCGCTTCGCTTTCCACATCAGAGTATAGCTCCGCCAGCGCCACCTCAACATCCGCCAAAATCGCCGCCTGCTCGGACTGATAAGCTTCCGCCTTCGCCGCCGCACGCCAAACCACCGCGCCCAGCAACACACCAAACACCATCACAATTGCCGCGATCACCCCTACACGATACCAAACTTGCTTCTTCTCCATACGTATCATACAAAAAATGGTGCGGGTATGGAGAGTCGGACTCCAATCTCATCCTTGGGAAGGATACATAATAGCCGTTATACGATACCCGCTCGTACCCCCATTATAACACACTATTCCTCAGTTGTCGGCGTTTCTGCCGCCCCATTCTCAATCTGCAAGTTGCCAAAGGTGATATATTCCTTCACTTTGCCCTCATCATACAAACTTGCCACCTGTAAATCAAACTCTGAGAACGTCACCTTAATCGAAGAATAATTCACCTGGTCCTCAGTCTTCTCCGCCAACTTCACATAATAATAACCGTCACCGTTGCTCGAGAGGAACTTATCGCTCACCTGATTTACTTCTAGTGTCATTGCTTTATTTGAGCGCCCACCATCTACGTTCATGTTATCCACCAGCTGACCAGTCGCCTCATACTCCACCTCCGCACCCAACGCTTCGGCTACAGCCCACAAGTCACATTCTTTTTCTGCAATCAACTGCTCCACCTGAGCCACCACATCTTGTGCGTGTGAATCCACTGCCTGCGCCACCTTCGACTTCATCAGGGTCAAATACAACATCCGACGATATTCCGTACGATTCATGCCAAAATTATCCCGAATAATCTTAAGAAAACTCTCTTCGCTACGCTCCACCCCACCCACTTTACGATGTTCATCAAACGCCTGTGTAATTTCCTCCTCTGTCACCGTGATGTTCATTTCTTCACCCAGCTTCAACGCATAAGTGTACATCACTGCTTGCTCCAAGGCCGCCTCTTTGTAGTCCTCGCGTACCATTTCTGCATCTTCACCCTCACCCAGCTGACCACCTTGCTGCTCGGCCGCCTGCAAGTTGCTCCGATAAATCATCAGATAATCGCTATATCGTACCTTAGCACCATCCACCTCAGCCACCGGCACTGGCAACACCTGCGTCACCCGGTAAATCATATTCCCAGTATCTTGAATCTTATACAACATCGCCCAGCCAGCCACCACCATCAAAACAATCGCGACCACAGCCACTACCACAGTATTAATCATCAACTTATGCTTGGCATATTGCATCGGATATTTAAACTTCCGACCTTGCGCCAACACTTCTTCGCGCCGCTGCTCTACTTTTTCCCGCTCAGTGGTGGGTTTTTTCTCAAATAAACTCATCTTATCGCCTTATTCGCTAAATCCTGTAATATATTATAAATCTTTTCTGGCTTACGCACCATACTAATCGTCATATCACCCACTTGTGTCTGAATCAACAACGTACCATACCCCATCATTCCCCCTTTGATTCCTGGCACTTCATAGCTAATACTCTGGATTTTATCCAAGCCCAAATCCACCACTGTCTTACGAAACAGCCCCTTCTGCCGCACCTGTCGAATCCGCTGATTGGTTACCAGATAATAAGAAAAATGCCACAACATATAAGTATACAATAACCCCAGCAATCCAATCATCAGCGCACCCAGCCACACAAAAAACATCCGCTGGTCATCTCGCCAAAGCAACATTGGCACCACTCCCAACACGCTCCATACAATTAGCCAAACCACACCGCGCCAAATCGTACTCATGTGTCGCCGAAAAATCAGTTCCACTTGTTCCCCTTCGCGCTGACCATCAAATGCCATTATGCTCATGTTTATATTATAGCATATATTATAGCTAGCTCCCTCTACATGTCTAATACAGTACTAAGGCAGCGGAGGGGGTAACCTGCGTAACGACCACCTTCGGCCGACGGGTTAATCGTAGTGCTAATGTAGACTTCATAAGCGCGAGCGGTATATGCGGCCCGCGATGACCAATCATCAGCATCGTGGCCAGCGTAGTTGAAAGTACCATTAGCCACGGTCAGAACGACAACCCCGCTGCGCACGAAAAAACACCCTCTCAGAGCAAAAGGGGCATAACAACCTAGACATTGACGTCAAAGCGTGGTAGAATGGGGTTACGTTGTTTTGGAATTACCGTCGCTTCTTAGTGACGGTAATTTCTAGCTTGAGACGTAAACGTCCGAGGCCGAAGGTAAACGACATAACTCCTCCTTTCTCCATTTTGTTAAAAATTATCTAGGTGCCCCTTTGCTCCTGCACTTTAGCCTAGCACAAATCGAGAAAAATTAGCAAGCACAAGTGTAATAATTTTAGGATCTCGTGCGCAGCGGGCGTATCAATCTGACTGTTACGGCGGGTACCTTTGGGTACGCTGGCAGCGGAGGCCAATGGTGGTCGTTGCGGGCTGCTCATACCTCTAGTACTTGGGCTACTGCTTACTACCTCGTATTCAATGAGTCGACGGTTTACCCGTCGTACGGCCCGTACGATCGCTGGCGCGGTCTCTCCCTCCGCTGCCTTAGTACTGTATTAGACATGTAGAAATAATGTCACACATACTCTTTCGCCTCAGCCACTGTCACCACAATCGTGCCCTTGGGCTTCGTCGCACCAAATGGCGACACTTCACCATTACCAAAGAAAGTTTTCCGACAAATCTCATAATATTCCCCACTATCATAAAACTTCGCATCGCCAAAAATCCGTACGCCCTTCCAATCATCATCAAACGCCGTTATCACCACTTTTGAGTTATGCTGAATGTTTTCCTGCGTCCGCACCATCTCGTTCACAGAAATCACCAAATGTGTATCATCCAAAACCTTCACGTCTGACGCCACCGCCAAATTCGGATTCCCCTCCGCAGTCACCGTGGCTATATGTATCGGTTTACCATCAATAATATCTTTATATTTTGTGAGCGCAGTCATGCAAAACCCTACCTTCCGAGCGAGTTTTGCCAAGAACAAAATAGGACACCGCGAGGGTGTTCTAAGTCCTTTATACAGATGAGCGTTTAGCCCGGCTGTCGCGGTGCCCTACCATGGGGCCAACACGAAACCAGTGCAACTCATCTGCACAGATAAAACTCGTCTGTATATTTATAAACTTAGAACACCCCTATTATAATACAAAAGTGGTATAATTACTACATGGCTCGGTAGCTCAATTGGATAGAGCAGCTCCGTCCTAAGGAGAAGGTTGTGGGTTCAACTCCCGCCCGAGTCACCAAATTAGTTTATTCCAACTTGTACACACCGTACAAGTTCAACTCTAGCGTGTGTATTTCTCGTTCAAATCTGAATAATCATACAACTCTTCTGGTTTGAACCACAAGGCAATTTCCTTCTTGGCTTCTTCCTTGCTACCGCTAGCATGCACCAAGTTTGGCACACCCACACCCTTCGCATCAGAATAACCAAAGCTCATGTGTGCATAATCACCGCGAATAGTACCCATTTCCGCCGATTTTGGCTCAGTCGGGCCCACAATCTTGCGTACCAATGGCACCGCCTCAATTCCCTCCAGCACCATCGCAATCACTGGCCCAGTCATCATATAATTAAGGTTATAGCGGAAAGCCTGCTCGCCACGACGCGTAATCATCTGGCCAATATCTTCGTAATGCGCGCGATACTGATCCTCATCTGGCATCACCATCTTGAGACCAACAATCTTGAGACCAACCCGCTCAAACCGCGTCACAATCTCCCCCACAATACCACGTTGTACTGAGTCTGGCTTCAACACTACCAAACTACGTTCTACCAGGTCTTTTTCCTTTCCCATAAAACTCCTTTTCTTTTCCCAATTATATCACAAAAACTCAAATAAAAATACCCTGCCGAACCTGTCGTTCAGCAAGGCATTCTTCTCAGCGCACGCTGTCCATGATTTTGAACAACGCCTGCGCTGGCATCAAACTATAGAAACTAAAGTTATCTCCCGGTGCTTCCATGCATTGCACGCCATGGCGCGCCCAAACTTCTTTGGCCCGCTCATTGTTATAAGTGTTGTCCCACCAGGTCGGACGCACAGTTTTTCCATTCGGTACAAAGTACACTTTATAAGTACTTAGCGCCTGCCAGTCATCTGATATGCACCACTCACCAATATACAGCAACTGATTGCGATACAATTCTGGATAGGCGCACATGAACTCCGTGGACGATGCCTTAATCCTTTCGATTGTCTCATCATTCTTCGGATTCGGGTCATCCGCAAAGAACGGTATCAACCACCGAAAATGATACCACAAACGTATCAAATCGCGATGAAAAAGTTTTGCCACCCACGTCATCGCATCACTTGGCGCTCCGCCGACCATAAAAACCGTGGCGATTTTCTCCGGACAATACCGTAGGAATTCATATGCTACAAAAGCACCCAACCCACCCTGTGCGTGAATCTCAGCGTTCTCCAAATCATGCTCCTGTGCAAACCACCGCACACGCAAAATCGTACTTATAAAAATATCCATCCGGTCTTTACTTACGCAATCATGCTCAAATACTAAGACATTCAACTGCCGATGGTGGACTTTAGTATAATAACGCTTTAGTCTCTTAACGTACGCTGTTTCCGTATCTGGCGAATCGCCCTCAGCCGGAATGACAATGATAGTCGTTGATTCCATCCTTTCACCCCCCTATCTCCTCAACTAATCTATCAACCCTATCATAACACACCGCCCCTCTACATGTCTAATACAGTACTAAGGCAGCGGAGGGAGAAAGCGTAGTGACGGTTATTCGGGCCACCCGACGGGTTCACACCAGTAGCACTAAAGGCGAGGTAATAAGCGCTAGGCGTAGCGACGCCGTCATAGCGCTTACTAGACCCTCGCGATGACCACCAGTAGCCGTCGATGCCAGCGCCCCAAGACTTACCATCGCTAGGATAGAGGAACCCGCTGCGCACGAAGTCTGTTCGGTTAAACCCTAAAGTAACTTTAGGGTTTTGAA
>CAOLNK010000007.1:0-7518 GCA_948477625.1 uncultured Candidatus Saccharibacteria bacterium
ATTAGACCTTAACAAAAATTAAAAAACGCTAAGGTCTTTACTTCGTGCGCAGCGGAAGAATCTATCCAATTGGCGTGGATGGTAAAACATTCGGATATACGAATGAAGGTTTTGGCTGGTCATCGCGAACAAGTACAACAAACACGCTTACATATACAGTTTACCTCAACGAGGATATAGTTAGACCATCCAGTGGTCCATACAATCGTTGGCACGGTTTCCCCCTCCGCTGCCTTAGTACTGTATTAGACATGTAGGAGTGTGAGCGGACAACGAGAGAGGGCATAGAGCGACAGCGCCTCAGACTTCCCACCACAACACAATCAGAACTTCTCTAGCAACGCTCGAAATTCTTCATCATTTTTGGCGCTGAATGTCACACTTCGTCCCCGCACGCGCACCTCAGCGTCATATTTCTTACACAATTTCGCCTCTTCCTTCACATAAGGCGTATTCTTAATCACATGCGTTGAACTCTTCTTCTTGTGGTCTGCAATATAGCGCTCTACTTTACGCGCCGACCAGCCTTCTTCAATCATCTTCGGCAAGATTTCGTGCACCATCTCTGGCTCCGCCGAAATCAGCGGACGCATCGGCCCTTCCATCAGATTATGCTCTTGCATTGCCTTCTTAGCTTCTTCTGGCAACTTCAACAAACGCATTGTATTCACAATACTCCCTGCGCTCTTTCCTACGCGCTGTCCAATCTCCTCATTTGAAAGATTAAACTGACTCTTCAGTTTTGCGTAGGCTGTAGCCAACTCAATCGGGTTCAAATCTTCCCGTTGTGCATTCTCAATAATCGAAAGTTCCAGCTTATTCTGCGCGTTCAAGGTCCGTACAATCGCCGGAATTTTCGTAAGACCCGCCAACTTCGACGCCCACCAGCGTCTTTCACCAGCCACAATCTGATAGTTTTTTCCTATCTTCACTACCACAATCGGTTGCAACACCCCGTGTTCCTTAATCGAGGCTGCCAATTCATTCAAACTCTCTTTGGTGAAGTTTTTCCGTGGCTGCTCCTCATCACGCACCACTGTATCAATATCCAATTCCACTAGCTGGCTCAATTTCTCATCTTCCTTGCGCGTAGGGTCAAATGCTTCTTCCACTAAATTAGTCGGAATCAGACTTTCAAAACCACGTCCTAGACCCATACCTTTTTTCGCCATTACTTTCTCGTCCTTTCTTCTACCTCACGCGTAAACTCTTTATATGCCTTCGCTCCCTTGCTAAACTTATCGTACGCCCCCACTGGTACACCATGGCTCGGCGCTTCCGCTACCCGTACATTTCGCGGAATACTCGTTCGAAACACCTTATCCTTAAAGTACTTTCGCACTTCCGCCAACACCTCCGCCGACAGCGACGTTCGTTTGTCATACATCGTCGCGAGTACTCCTAGCAACTTCAAATCTGGGTTCATCGCCTTTTTCACCATCGCCATGCTCTCCAAGAGTTGTGCTACACCCTCCAAGGCATAAAACTCCGTTTGTACCGGCAAAACCAAATAATCCGCCGCAATCATACCATTCACCGTCAAAAGCGACAAACTCGGTGGTGAATCAATAATCACATAATCATAATCCTCTGCCACACTCGCCACCGCCTTCTTTAACACGGCAAATTTCTGTTTCATCCCTGCCATTTCCACCTCAGCATTAGCCAATTGCGGCGTAGTCGGCGCCAAATCAAAATTCTTAAACGCTGTCCGCTGGACAATATCCTTAAAATTCGCTATTCCCAGCATCACTTCGGTCATGCTAGTCTCCAAACCGGTCTTGTCCAACCCTAAGCCCGAGGACGCATTACCCTGTGGGTCCACATCTACTAACAATACCCGATTTTTATCTTTTGCCAAGAAATACGCCAAGTTTACCGACGTTGTCGTCTTGCCGACACCACCCTTTTGGTTCGTAATACAAATCACCTTAGCCATAACTACTTTCATTATATCATAGTTTACCGCAAATAATACACATCACACGTATTTATCCCTTGCACCCACTCTACCTGTGATAGTCCGGTTACTTCCACCACTGCCTCCAAAGCCTTTTTCTGGTCTTGGCTACCGCTCACAAACACTACTAGCCCATGGCTTAAGTCCTTAGCTTGCAAGATTTCCGCAACTTCCTCCGACGTCGGTTCCAACATATCCAATGCCAAATATGATTCCTTCGCCTCCGCGAACGGCAAAATATTATCCAAAAACCGATTGTTCTCCGTCGTGATAAAGTATAAAATCGGCGTTTCCGGATTTTCTGTCACTACTGTCATTACTGCTTGACGATCACGATATAGCAACTCTACCCTCATCCATCCCAAGCCAATTTGAATTGGAGCAACCGCCACGATTACCGCCGCCATTCCACATACCACAACATTGCGCCACTTCTCACCCATAATGCCCTTCAGAAACTCATACAATACATATATCACCAGAATAAAAATCAATCCACAAACTGGCATCACGTAACGCAATTCCATAAATGGCGACGCTATCGCTGCTAGCCCAAAATAACTCACCGTCGGCCAGAATACCAACCAAAAATACTTTGGTAGTACCACCTTTTGCAAATGTTTCACTCGTCGATAAATCACTGTTCCTATTATCATCGCAGTCAATACTAAAGACAAATGATGGAAGACATTATAGTCCACAATCTGACAGTAACTCAACAAGTGTCGAAATAATACTGAAAGATTTATTAAATTACTTAATACGCCCTGTCCACGATAGCCAAAGAACATGTGTTGTAAAATATATGGCCAAATTGCTAATACCAACACACCAGCTACCGTCAAACTAGCTAAATACTTTATTAGTTCTGACCATCTCTTATCTCGTAAGCATCGCACTACCGTCACTATCACTAATCCCAACAAGAAAAACAAATAGTAATACTGTGTCAACACTCCCAGCAATGCTGTCACGCCTATCGCCACATACCAAACGGCTTTCGGTTCCTTTTGCTCTCGTATCTTCATGTGCAACCATAGTGTCAAAAGTATCATCAAAGTTAATAAAGCATACATCCTAATATACACTGCCGTACTCACGGCTGCCACCGTCAACCCCACCAAAGCCACGATTGCTAAAGCTTTCCAGTTTGCGCTCTTCTCTTTTGTTAAAAGTTTACACGAAATCGCATATAACAAAACCGTACAACCAACCGTAATGGCTATATTCAACATAATCCCAGGCCATTTTGAAAACTCACCTGGTGCTAATTCCATCACTCCACGTAGCAACACATAATACAGTGGCGGGTGCACATCATTTTTCTGGTTCTCATATACCGGACGCCAATCCCCGAGATCTTTTTCTTGTACCGCCAAATAATCCTGATAATATTCATTCGTATGCCAAGTATTATAAAAATCCTCATTTTCCGTAATATCAATCTTATCATATTGCGCCAAAGCTAAAGAATATGCTTCATCCATATGAATATAGGCTTTACTAGCCCCCACCAAAAGATATACTACTACCTGCAACACAGTCACTACAAACAACCAGAACTTTGTCGAGCCAACTAGCCGCTTCCAAAACACTTTCATAATGTAATTATATCACCAAACGATTCACCACCCACTTTACCCCGCTCAGCATTGGTCGCGCTAACGCCGCAAATCCAATCAAAAGCAAAAACGCTGTCCACGTCAACTGCGCAGTAATACCAAATATCGGCTTCAAGAACAGAATACTAAATACCAATCCTATCATCGAAACCCACCAAATTGACCACCTTACCCAATTCATCGGCCTACTAATATCATACAAAACCATCATCCCGACAGCTGCTAACAAAATAGTCGCCGCCGTAGCCACCTCTTTCACATCTATCCCCATTCTCTCACCCACAATCGCCATAATCATTACTAAAATCACATCCGTCACACCACCAGGCAAAGCCTTAAAAATAATATTTCGTGCAAAATTGCCCTTAATCAAAGCAGTATTCGGAATCTGCGATAGCAAAAAAGCTGGCACACCAATAGTAAACATACTGATCAAAGAAACTTGTGATGGAGTTAATGGGTAAGTCATCCCAAAGATAATCGTAAGTAAAGCCGCCAGAAACGAAAATATATTTTTCACCAAGAACAGACTTCCTGACCGCTCCAAATTATTCACCACTCTCCTCCCCTCACGCACTACATCTGGCATTTTTGCAAAATCCGAATCCAGCAAAACTAATTGCGCCGCCTGCACCGCTGCTTCACTACCAGAAGCCATCGCAATCGAACAATCCGCATCTTTGAGTGCTAAGACATCATTCACACCGTCCCCCGTCATCGCCACTGTTCTACCCTGCTCCTTAAGGGCCTGTATTAACTTACGCTTTTGTTCTGGTGTCACCCGTCCAAACACCGTATATTTATTCACTGCCTCCCTCAACGCCTTTTTGTTCTTCAATTTCGTACAATCTACATATCTATCCGCGCCCACTATGCCTGCCTGCTCCGCCACCCTTGCTACCGTTACGGGGTTATCGCCAGAAATTACTTTAATATCTACACCTTGTTCATAAAAATATCCAAAAGTTCGAGCCGCATTCTCTCGAATTGCATTCGCCAATAAAACCAACCCGCAAGGCTCTACCTTCTCTGTCAAACGTTTCCCATTTAACTCTCCCTTATACCTGCCGAAAACTAAAACTCGATAGCCTTCCTCACTATATAGTTTAATTTGCGCTTCATATCGATTGTAATCTTCTCGCAAGACAAACTCTGGCGCTCCCAAAACCAAAATTTCCCGCTCAAACTCCACCCCACTATACTTATAGCGCGAAGAAAAACCAACAACTTTTTTCGCCTTTCCCAAATCACCAGCCTTAGCTCCGCCCGACAGACCCTCTTTTAGCGTCGCCATTGTTACATTGTCCGACTCTTGAGCCTGGACAAATGCCTTCAACAACTCTCGATTTTTCGCATCACTAACCCCTTGCACCAAAGCAACAATGTCCACCAGTCGCATATTTTCTTCTGTAATTGTACCCGTCTTATCCACACATAGCGTATCAACTCTCGCTAAAGTTTCAATCGACTTCATATCATGCAGCAAGACCTGTTCTCTTGCTAGTTTCATTGCACTCACCACCAATGTAACACTAGCAAGCAAAAACAAACCCTCTGGAATCATCCCAATCACAGCTGCCACCATCGCTTGAACGCTCGCCTGCATTCCATGGCTCTCACCAAAATACTGCTGACAAAATAGAATTATGCCAATCGGGATAATCACAATGCCCACTATCTTCACAATCTTATTCAATGAACGAATAATTTCGGATTGTTCGCCAGTCTTCATCGCCCTTGCTTCTAAAGTTAATTTTGAGGCGTACGATTCATCACCCACTTTCTCGAGGCGAGCATAACATTTTCCCGAAACCACAAAACTCCCCGACATCAAGATAGCACCTAGGCTCTTTTTCACCTCATCTGCCTCACCGGTCAAAAGCGACTCATTCACCGTTACTTCACCCTCCACCACACGAGCATCTGCTGGTATCTGATTCCCTGCTCCAAGTTGTACTACATCGTCTTTTACCAACTCATACACCGCCACCTCACGCAGATCACCATCTCGCAGAACATGTACTCGTGGCATATTCATCAAATTTAAATTGTCCAGAACTTGCTTTGCGCGCAACTCTTGGATGATACCTATTAAAGTATTCGCAACAATAATCGGCAAAAAGGTCAAATCACGATAAGATTTTACTAAGATCAATAACACTGCGATTATCAAGAATATCAAGTTAAAATAAGTGAACAAATTTGAAGCTATAATTTGCCCTACCGACTTGGACGGAGCTTTGACCTCACGATTATCCAGACCTGCTTGTCGCCGATTCTCCACCTGCAGGCTCGATAAACCCAATAATACCCCTGCATTTTGCTGACTATTTTTTGCTTTTTCTGTCATGCTCTCTTCAGTATATCATACCTACCTGCACCCTCACGGGTCGATTTTATTTTTGTCACATAGGTGTCACTTTCGTCAAAAAAGCGCCTCTCGGCGCCCTTTTGATTTTAGCCAATTTTTTCAATACAAATCATCGAATACTTTTGCCGATGACCGGTCTCTTTGTGAACGCGCTTCTTAGAGTGATAGCGAATTACCCGAATTTTATCTCCGGCAACCTTTTCTTCTACCACTTTTGCCGAAACCTTTACGCCTTTCACCTCTGGCTCCCCCACCATCACTTTGTCGCCATCAATTATAAGCAAAGCACCAGTTTCGAGCTCTTTTGTGCCTGCCGGGAGGAGGTCCACCCGTAGGGTCTCTTTCTCTTCGACTAGATATTGCTTCCCGCCGATGAGTACAACTGCTTTCTTCATAATTTTCCCTTAAAAATTAGTATCTTCGGTTATTTTAGCAAACTTTTCTCCAAAAGTCAACCAAAACATCCCCTATATCTCCATTATAGCACACATCATCAGAAAAGTCAATACTTTTATGCTTATTTGCGGCCTTTGGCACGCTTAGTCACCTTTTTCACAGCTTTGTGCGTCTTATACCAGTAGAATCCGCCAGCTGTAATCGCCAACACAACCACTATAGCCAAAGCCACTTCGGCTGGACCTGTCGTTGGTAACTCTTCTGGCAACTCTGGCTCAGGTTCATCGGGCACTACTGGAACCTCCGGATCATCTGGCGTGGGCTCTTCTGGATTTGGTTCTGGTTCTGGGTCTGGGTCAACAGGTTGTTCTACACCAGTAGTATGAATTCGATAAAACACCTGTCCAGCATACTCATCACAACCCGGCACCAAACCATTCAAACTATTTGTACCAAGCAACACGCCTTCACTAGTAAACAACTTCGTGCTAAGTAAAGTGCCGTCAGAACCCTTCTGATTTCTAATCACTGCGCTGCCATCAATATATTCCAAAGTTACTGCTTCCCTCGCAGTAATATAAGCCTCGTCCCATACCGAAGACGGATCAGTATTAGACGTGGTGATTACACCGTCTACCTTACCACGTTCTCCTTTATCAAGCTTACTAGGAAAAAAAGATGACATGCGCACATTCTCAGCAAAACCTACACGATTATGCGCCGCATCATTAAATGTTGCCGAAGCATCATTGTGATAATAAATCATCACAATATAATCTTTATCTGGTTCGATAATCAACTCACTTGTAAAAGCCTTACCTGAGTCCACCTCTGCAATTCGCACAAAATCACGCTCATCGCCAATCGCAGCATTATCAGTAATCGAATTAAACACCGCCTTTTCGGCTGGATGTTCCATTGTGTAAGTTGGACGCTCTGGCCCCCAAGCATTCGCCGGTGCTCCACCCAGCACTAACCCCAGTGATAATGCTACTGTCGCCAACCACATTGGCCACTGTTTTTGTCTTTTCATTTTTATCTCCTTATTTAATTTTAAATTATAGTGCATTTTCGTAAGCAGATTCACTATACCCCTGACCGCCGCCTTCTTCGCCGCCGCCTTCTTCGCCGCCGCCTTCTTCGCCGCCGCCTTCTTCGCCGCCGCCTTC
>CAOLNK010000007.1:7617-29123 GCA_948477625.1 uncultured Candidatus Saccharibacteria bacterium
GCCGCCTTCTTCGCCGCCGCCTTCTTCGCCGCCGCCTTCTTCGCCGCCGCCTTCTAGCGGACTACTAGTTACTGTTCCCACAGGATTCATATCACCGCTCGTCACATTCACTGTGCCAGTACCATCTGTCACAGCTGTCACTTGGCCATCCGCCACTGTTGCCGTCGTTCCATCATTGGATTCGTAACTACTAGTCCCATCGCCATTATCTACGATTTCTGGCACCACATTAGCAGTCTGATTTACGGTATTATTCACACCCTCCGCTTGCAAACCATGTTGCATACCAGCAATCAAGTTCTGAGCATTCTTTTGAATGATCGTTTCCTCTCCAGGTTTCTCACCTTCGGTTTCTTCATTATTTTGAACTTTATCAGGGTCAGTCCCTAAATCAGTATAAACTGTCTCCGTCGTCGTTGTTCCATCCTCACGCTCGGTCGTCACAATCGTAGCAATACCTACATTTTCATGCTCAATATTGTTTTCATCCGTAAACGGCACACGCACCACATAACTATCAGCATACATATTCACTTGGCCACCACATCCCAAGTTCAAATCAATCACCTCATGATTGCCACTAGCATAAGCCACATCAATCTGTACCTGCCAATTACCATCACGCTGCTTCACATCTGTAGCAACTTGAATATCACCAGGCTTATCAACTTTTTCTGCATCAAAAGGCTTCACATAAAATGTTCGTTCAAGACCATATTCTCGATAAACATTAACATTTGTGTTCTCATTATGTAATGCAATGTTTAAAGCAGCCGCTAATTTCTTCTGCAAATCACCACCACCATCAGCCAACATTGCATCCATAACCGCCTGAGCCCGCTCGGCTACATTTTCATTAGTCACAACAGCCTCATCCACACCGCATGCCCGCAACAGCTCCGGCATCGCCGCAGTCGTCGAAGCCAACTGATACGGCAACTCAATATTATTTTGCATCAAGGCATTGACTAAAGCCTCCCTATCATCTTTCAAATCGGCAATACTAGCCGCAAAACTATTTCCATGGCGCGCCTCATCGTCATATTTTGCCATGTCCATAATCATACCGCTCGACGTTACAAAACTACTTTCCCGATCTGCAATTCCTTCATACAAAGCGACGCCTTCAGCTAGCAAATCATGCTTTGAATAGTCTATTTCTCCGCCCATCAAGTCCTCAGCCGACATGCCTAGAGATTCTGCCACGGAGTTGGCAGAATCTCCGGTTAAACCGGATTGCTCTAAAATCTTCACAACTTGTTGATCATTCTCAGCACTGTCCGCGCCTTCCAATTCAGCAGCATACGCTGTACTATCACCATTGAATGCTGTCGCCGCAACTACACCAGAACTAGTTAATGCTAAAGTGAGAGCCAGAACCAAAGTCGCCTTGCGCGCAACCTTCTTTAATGACTTTCTACCTTTTAGTCCATTCCCAAGCTTAGAAAGTAATCGCTCTCTGTTCTCTGGTGGCAATTCTGGGTCACCAAACCGATTCTTATTCGGGTTCCTCGATTCTTCTTCTGCCCACTTGTGTAACCTGTCATAATACTCTTTCTCTGCTTGTTTTTCAGCGTCAATTCTCGCTTTTTCTGCCTGCTTCTCAGCATAAATCTTTGCCACTTCTGGATCTAATCTACCCGGAGTAACCTCCTTAGCCCAATTGCTCAAAGCCTCCCTGTATTCGCGCTTACGCTGCTTCTCCTCCGGAGTTTCTTCAACCATCTGCCGCTTTTCCGCCTTAGACTTTCTAAACCATCCCCATCTCGACGCGCCTGCAGCTTCTGCTGCCTTCGCCACCTCATCATCCGAAGCCGCTTCACCCTTCGGCGTTGACGCAAATCCACTCTGCATCGCCTGTTCCGCCTGCCACTGTTCTAATTGCTCCACTTCATGCAAATCACTCAGTAACAAATTCTTCACTTCGTCACTTAAGCTATTGCTAGTTCTCACTATATTGCCAATCTCCTCCCGACGCTTCAAAAATCGCTCTCTATAATCCGGTGCATTCACATCCAAACTTGCAACCATCAATTTTGCCGGCTTCTCTTTTTCATCTTCGTGCGTTTCCGACTTTGGTTCGGCTTCCGGTTCTGGCTCACCTTCTTCTTCTCTTTCGTCTTCCGGTTCCACTGCCTCTTCTTCAACATTATCATCACCTGGCTGCTTATCAAAATACCCCACCAGCTTCATTGAAACCGGAGTCATATTCTCCTCATCCGTCTTCAAAACGCCAACCATCTCTGCTTCACGCATTGCTTGCCTCAAATCATCTTCCGTCAGCAAAATCCGCGCATACATCACTTCTTTTTCTTCTTTTGTCTTGCTATTGACAGTCGCGTTCCATTCAACCCGCTCTTGCTCCCCTTCCTTCATCAAAGCTTGAATTTTTTCATCATAGAACCGCAAAACCTCATCCGGCGATTTCCCATCCAAAAGCCGAATTACCTCATTTTGCAATCTCTCCAATGACTCGTCCGAAATCGTGTTCCCATAGCGGTCCTTGTTTACGCTCGCCTTCATTACTCGCGCAATCTTGTCTCTAATTTCCCCCTCTGTCAACCGCGTCTCGGCTTCACCCTCTATGACACCAATAGCCTTCCTTCCGAGAGCCTCCTCAAGCCGCCTTCTCTCTTCATCCGAAACATTCTCCCCACTATTTCCCCCAACAAAATTTTCTGGACTCCCTACCATCTTACTCCTCCCCCACCGTACTATTCAAAAACGCGTTTCTAAACTCCACCATTGCCTGCTCCGCTGCTTTCGTAAAGTCCGCACCAGAGCTCTCAAAAAACGCATCTAGCTCTTCGTCACTCGCCCCATTGTCCACCAATTTTTCCAATTCCAACAACTGCGCATCACTCAATGTCCGAAGCATCGCCTGCTCAATCTGCTCCTCCACTTTCACTCGCAAATTCTTACGCAATTCTTCCTGCTGCTCGGCACTCATCACACCCAAGCCCTTGTCGGCCATCATCTTGTCCACAAAAGTGTTGATAAATCTAGTTTGAGTAGGTTTTATTTCTGGCATCCAAATACCTTTCTACATGACTTTTCTTCAATTTACCACAAGCACTTTTATCTGTCAACTTTTCAAGCCGTCCAAAGTTTTTTGTGATGGGTATTCTACTACCGTATCGTCGTCCATATTCTGTCTTTCTTCTTCCTCAGCTATCCACTTTAAGTAAGTCTCCGAGTCAATCGTCTGTCTCAAACGCTCTTCATAGTTCGATAGCTCCGTCAACAACTGTTCATAAGTCTGTTTCATTTTTTCATATAGCTGTTTCCGTATCCCTGGCAAACTTTTGAGTTTCTCCTCCGCCGATTGCCCACGATTCAAAATCCCTTCAGAATACAACAATTCCATCGCAATCTCCCCATTACGCCGAGCCTCAGAATCACCAATTTCGGTTCTATCTAGCTCCAAGCCCGCCGCTTTCTGCCTATCACCTTCCTCAAAATCCTTTCTATTAGCCATAAACAACGCTTGCATGCTCACCAACATCGCCTTCACGACATTCATCTTCTGAATCATATCCGACTTTATCGGATCATAGTCCTCCAACACGCTCGTTCTCTCCTCAAACATCCGTACCGCCTTACCAATCAGGCCAACAATTTCCTCAACTATCTCCTGTTCGCTCATTGCGGCCTCCGCGGTAATCTCATCCTTGCTTACGATCGCATTATCCTCAGAATCCACAACCTCAGCCCCTGCTACTGGCACCACATTTGCCAAAGCCGTCGTCGCCTGTTCCTTCTGCCTCATAAACGGCTCCCTGTGCCTCAACTTCCGCCACGCTCTCTGTACAATCCCTGCTGGCACACGCTCCGCCACCGTTGTAACCGGTTTTTCTCCAGACTCTATATCATCCATCGTCACTATCGGCGCCGGCGCTTCTACAATCTCAGCCTCGCCAGGTTTCAATTTAACTATTGGCGCTTCGCCTGCATTTTCCTCAGCTTCCTCAACCTTCTCTGGCTCCCTCTCCTCTTTCAAACGTTCCATCTCTTTTTGCGCCTGAGTATTTTCCGGCTCACTTGCCGCCCACCAAGCCACGCTCTCCTTGTCACTCAAATCATCACCCTCTACTTGCCCAACCAAGCCTTCATCATAAATTCGCTCCAAATCCCCCCGCATCTCGTAATAAGCCTGATGTAACAATTTCTCGTCCCAGCCTTTTTTCAACTTCCGCTCACCTTTATGGTTCACCTTTGCCTGTGCAATCAAATTTGCTTCTTGCTCCGCCAAACCCCGCAAAGCCACCTTCGTCGCCATCTCAGCCCGCGCTTGCACTCCTGCTTCACTCAAATCTGGCAATCGTTCTCTTATAATTTCACTTGCCTTCTCCATCAGCACATCAATCTTGGGCGTCGAGTAATAGTCCATCGGGATCTCCTCATCTACCCACCACTTCTCTTCCAATCCCCGCCAATACTCTTCCGGCGTTCCCGCCATACTTTCTTGCCACGCATCCAAATTTTCACGCACAGCAACGTCCCTAAGCCCCTCCACTGCTTCATCTTCAATCTCAAAACTCTTCTCAGTCTCTGGTATTTCATCTGTCATTCTACTTAGAGCTTCCGCCCCCAAATCCTGCACCGAAGCAAAATCAAAAGCCTCGCCTTCCGGCACATAATTTTCCAGATACTGGGGCGCCATTTTCATCGTTTCTTGCCACCACTCATCTGTATATACGCCATTCTCGCCCCCTTCAAACGACTTCATGCCCTAAGTATCACCTCATATATCATCTTTCCACTATTCTACCACTAAACCCCATCAAACACAACCACAATGCAAAAACCCGAACTTAAGTTCGGGTTTTCACGGTTTATATCTTAATCGCTACACTATGAGTAATCTATCGTATAATTCATCTCCTTTCGCTTAGACAAACTCGGCACTTAGCGCCTCAAACGCTCGCACCATCACTTTCGTGTTTTTAATTCGCCGCACAGTTTCTTCGCTCACCACCTTCGGTGATTTATAACCCGCCTCCTTTCTATCGGTCTCACACAGAAACTGCATTGAATTCCACGTATTTTTATCATCTTCTCGATCTTCAGTATCCAGTGTACTAAAGTCGATGATTACATTTTTTACATCGGTATCTCCTTGTTTAATGTTGATTCTAGTTTTACTCATGGCTTTTCCTTTTTTGTTTTATGCTTCGGCCTCACGTTGCCTCAGCGTTGATTTTGTGGTTAGATATTGTTTGTTTATTGTTTTTATTTATTATCTAACTATCTTCATCTTAGCACACATGCTTAAAAATGTCAATACCTTTTATGCCTATTTTTTGCAAAATGGTCAAAATTCCCTACTTCCACCCCTATAATACTCACAAAAATTTCCAGAAAAAATCCCTCCAAGTCGCAATGACCCGGAGGGTTTTCCTAACTGTTTCGGTAGGCCCGAGTGTCTTTTTATAAAATCAAAGACAATTCTCTAAAGGTTAGGCTTTTGCGAGGCCGAACAATAAATTACGAATAATGTGTTTTGCACCTTTCTCCTCATACAAATCATAATCTGTTTCCTTCTCTTTCAAGCCCAACTTTTCCAATTTAGCATTAAAATCACTCGCTCCCGTAGGTGTTGTATAGCCAAAAATTGACTGCTCTTTTATGCTATTGCCCCTAAAAACAGTTATAACCGCATCAGTTTCCCTAAGCTCAACCTTTATAGTCTTATTAAAGCATGACGACGCCGTCTGATCCAAAACTCCATAATAATCTTCAATAGTTATAGGTTTATCAACGTCTCGTAAAAGCTCTCGAAAGCCTTCAGCTCTCCGTGAACGAGTCATAAACTCGTTCACCTGCTGTTGAAGTTGCTTCAACAGCTCTGTAAATTTTTCCATTGTACGCACTGTCAAGCGCTCCGGTTCCCCGCCGTAGATAAAATCTTCATTATCTTCATCAAACGACAGCTCCAGTGGCATTGTGTCGCCAAAACACTGAGGAGAAACATCCTGAAGCAGCTGAGTATAAGTCGTGGCTACATCCCGCGCCTTAAGGGTCAACTCAGGTAGGATGTCTTTGCGCACCCGTTCTTCATAGATGGGACGATCCATTTCGGCCTGGCAATACTCACGATACCCTGCGGCGTTCGCCTCGAAAAATCTACCTCTGTCAATGCCATTAGCATTTTCTTCCTGCAAATCATAGATGATATTCCTATAACCTACCGGTATAACAAAATAAAGATATTTCTCGGTGACCCACATACCACAAGCATCACGCTCCAACGCATCCCAACAAAGTTCATCAGCTCCTTCCAAAGGCTGACGCACCAGCCAGTGTGTTGCACCCTTGCGTGGCATCGTAAGTTCCACACCTCGCATCTGCACAAACTTCCAACGCGTCCTTATCATCTCAGACGCCATTTCGCCACTAACCTCCGCGGCCTTTCCGTTACGGTCGTTTTTTACAGTACTCTCGAAATTCTGTAACAGCTTTACCCAAAGCGCAGTCGCGCTCTCAGTTAAACCCAGTTCCATACTTTCCAGCATCCCTTTGCAACGCACAGGCTCAAATGGATTCGGGTCAATAATTCTTGTCCCCGACTTATCCATTCTATATTCGTTGGTGTTAGTATATATCGCCAACGACTCCGCCGGAGTAGCACCTTTTGCTATCGGTACCAAAAACCTTTTCTGTGTTGCGCATGCCGGTAATCCGACAAGTGCAACAAACTCATTCACTGTAACCTTTTTCATACACATACTACCACTCTCCTTTTTCTTTTCTCTTTTTCATTCTTCCGTATGCTCAATAAACAAGTTGCATTGTTTGCGAGTTTCAACTACCAAAAATCCGCCTAAAATCTACCTTAAACAGCTAGTTTTTAAGCTTCTTGAAAAGCTCTGCTTTATTCTGCAAAACCCTCATGCTTCCATTGTAGCACACTTTATCAAAAAAGTCAATATGTAAACCATATTTTTGCACAGAAAAAGGCTCTCTTTTCAGAGAACCCTCTCTATTAGTGGTGACTAACGCTCAAATTTTTATGATATAATTGCTAAGCATTACCAGTCTGATGTCATCTCTGCCACCAGCAACCTGCTACCGATAGTATCACGCCCAAAACACCGCCAGCGACAAAGCCTATCCCCATATCTATCGGGAACTGTTGCCAACTCTCATCCACTGCTCGCTCAACTGACCAAGCTGCCCATCTAAATAGTCCTATGCCGGCCAGCAGTATTGCTATCCCTCCAGCCATCGAAAGGACGGACTCCCAAAACTCCTGACGCCGCTCCACCTTCCGGCGTGCTTCATCAAACTCTGCCTGTCGCCGCTCGGCCCGCAATTCCTTTACTAATCTGTCCAACTCCATGCGTTCGTTTACTGTCAATCCTGTTTCGCTCATGTTTACCTCCTATATACGCAGAATTTGAACTTATCACCATATTCTCAAAAATACTTGAGGTGACAAGTTCATGAGTATTTACGGGCAAATTAATTGTATTTTTACCCGTCAAAAACCACCTCATGCTCTAATTATAACACACAAATCTATAAAAGTCAATAAATCTAAGCTTTTCCCAAGCTAATCGTCACGTTTTTGCCACTCACTTTGGCGATTTCGTCGTAAGCATAATTCTCACCCATTGCCAGGCCTGTCGCCAACACCTCAGTTCTCAGCGTATCTATCCACTCTTCTGGAACTTCACAGCTCACGCTCAACCGAATGCGGTCGTCCACTTGCAAACCAGCCTTCTTACGCGCCGCTTGTACCGCCCGAATCAGCTCTCGTACAAACCCCTCGCGCGCCAGCTCATCGGTAATATTTTTGTCCAGCCAAGTTTCATCGCCGTGTTCCACAGTCTTCACATTCACCTCGTCGCGCACAATTTCTTCACCCCACTCCGGCAATTGTTCACCCTTATACACCAATTTGTTCAGTGGCTGGCGCACTTTAATCTGCGCCTCCGTATCCGATTTCTGCATTCTAAGCGCCAAGCCCTCGTTAATCACCGCCCGCACTCGCGCCATTTGATCCAAAATCTCTTGATCTACATCGCAAGTCATCGGATAACTCCTAAGATGTACACTTTCACCACTGCCAGTCATATTCTGATACAGTTCCTCTGCCAAGAACGGAATAAACGGCGCCAAAGCTTCAGCCAACTTCACTAGTACGATATAGAGCGTGAAATAAGCCTCATTCTTATCATTATCATCTTCACTCTTCCAGAAACGCCGCCGGCTACGCCGCACAAACCAGTTACTCAAATCGTCCACAAACGGTAACACTCCCGCTAGCGCCTTCGGGATATTATACTCCTCCATCCCGTCGATGATTTGTTTTTTAGTTTCATGCCAACGACTCATTACCCAGCGGTCCAGCGGATTTTTCAAATCTGTTACTGCAGCGCCTTCTGGCTTCCAAGCCGTTTCAAACTCCCAACCATCCACCTCCGCATACGTCACAAAGAAATCATACACATTCCAAATCATCGCTAGTTTCCGCTGCACATCGCTCACGTCCTTATCGGTTAGAGCAAAATCCTCACCCGAGAGCACTGGGCTACTGAGAAGCAAGAATCTCAGCGCATCCGCCGAATACTGATCCATCAACACATTCGGGTCAGTATAATTCCCCAGTGACTTACTCATCTTGCGACCATCGTTCCCCGCCAATGTCCCCGTTGTAATCACATTTTTGAAGGCGTTTTCACCAAACAGCGCCGTGTTCACCGCGTGCACATAATAGAACCACGCCCGCACCTGGCCGACATATTCCACAATAAAATCGGCTGGATAATTCCGTTCAAACTTTTCCTTATTCTCAAACGGATAGTGCAACTGCGCAAACGGCATCGAACCACTCTCAAACCAGCAGTCTAACACTTTCTCGATTCGCTTAAAATGATCCTTCACCGCCGTTTTCCCAGTAAGGGCTCTGTTCTTGCGATTTTCCTCATATTTCTGCCATACTTCATCATTATATGGCTCCACCTTATAAACGTCGTTACTCAGCATATACTCTTCTGTGCCAATACCAGTCACCAATCCATCAAACTCAATCTCATCCACCCATGGCCGGTGATAGTCTTCCAAACGCTTACCAGAATACCTCTCTAGCTCATCATAACTCCCCATTACCACAACGGCACCCGTCTTCTCGCCCTTCCACACTGGCATCGCTGTTGCCCAGAAGCGGTCACGACTTAAATTCCAATCCGGCGCCTGCTCGATATTCTTCTCAAACCGTCCATGTTTGAGATATTCAGGAAACCAGTTGATGTTCTCGTTCTTCTCAATCATCAATGGCTTGCTGCCCTGAATATCAAAGAACCAACTCGGAAATGCCCGATACATAATCCTCTGCTTAGACCGCGGGTTAAAGGGATATTCATGCTTGATATATTCGATTTTCCAAACAATTCCTTTTTCTTCCAAGCATTTTGCGATAAATTTGTTGCCCGCCCAGATTTCGATACCATCTTCACTCGTATCGCGCACACCCATCTCATAAAGCCAGCTCTTCACCGGCTCAGTATAATAGCCATACTCATCTAGCACGTCCACAAAATCCACCTCGTGCTCTTGCGCCAAACGATAGTCATCCTCGCCATAGGCTGGCGCAATGTGCACAATGCCTGTACCGTCCACGTCCGACACAAAATCCCCACCAAGAACAGTCCAAGTATCTTTCAACTTAGCTTCTTTCCCTATTGTAGCACAGATTGGCTCATATGTCAATCCGATGAGGTCTTGACCTTTAATTCCCTCTTTAATCACCTCATATTCTGTATCCTTCAAGGTCACTTCTAGCCGACTCTTAGCCAAAACCAGAATCTCACCATCCACTCGTACTGCAACATATTCCATCTCTGGATTTACTGCTAATGCCATATTTGCTGGCAAAGTCCAAGGCGTTGTCGTCCAAGCTAGCAGATAGACATTTGAACTTGGCGAGTCTGTGCTTGCGTCTTTCGCAGGACGTAAGACTTGGGCAAGCGCCCCGGAGCGGTCCAAGAAAGATGCAAATGCGGACTCGCTCAGCTTAAATTTCACATACGCACTCGGATCCGTCACCATCTGATACGCATCATTATCCATCGTAACCTCGGACTTCGACACCGGCGTCGCGAACTTCGTATCATACATCAAAACCTTACGCCCCTCATAAATCTTCCCCTTCTCGTACAAAGTCTTGAACGCCCACCACACGCTCTCCATGAAACTTTTATCCATCGTACGGTACGCCCCCTTAAAATCCACCCAGCGCCCGATACGATCAATCGTGCCTTCCCAAGTCTCAGAATTCGCCACCATACTCTCACGCGCCTTCAAAATGTAATCTTCCAGACTCCACTTAGTGCCAATTTCACGCCGATCAGTAATCCCTAATTGCTTCTCCACAAAGTTTTCTGCTGGCAAACCATGACAATCCCAACCCCAACGCCGCTCCACGCGCTTGCCGCGCATTGTCCAGAACCGCGGCACCGCATCCTTCACAATACTCGAGAGCAACGTGCCATGGTGTGGCATCCCTGTGATAAACGGAGGGCCATCATAAAACACGTACGAATCGTCTTCTGGTCGGCTCTCCACCGACTGCTCAAATGTTCGATTTTTCTTCCACCACTCCACGAGCGCTGGCTCATACTCACTCGCTCGCCTGCGATTTCCTGCTTTGTATTTCATAAAAACTCCCGCCGGTCACGGCAAATTATAATCTTCTGCCGTTAGAACCCGAGCGGGCGGTACCATCTAACTTCTTGAAATGTTGTAATTATTACAACATTCACCAAGCTCTCATTCAATCTTTCACGCAGACTCACGAGCGATTCTACTAGAAATCAACAGATTTCGTTCTTTCGCCAACTCGCGGGTGATAGCCGCTCAAACGCTTTTCTACTTTTATTATAGCATAATTTACCAAAATTTGACTTTTTCACATCAAAACGCTATCCTTAAACTACACAAACGCTCTTTAAGAAAGGAAGTGATTTTATTGGATACAATCATTACTACCACTTTGGCATTACGAAAAAGGCGCAACCGAATTACAAAGGTAGAACGTCGCAGGAAACGCTTTCAAAATTGGGTGTGCTCACTCAATCCTGAATTTTATGTGTTTTATCGGGTAAACGGCGTCAATGAGTTTGTCGCCAATCCTGACATTCAGGTAAAACTATACCTCACGCCACTTTTTCAAGCGTCACACGCTAAAGCCCTGTATCCACTATTTGATGAAGCATTCGTACTTTTTGCACGCATTGACTGCGTGCAAAAAGTACGACCAACGTTGGTTGTCAATTGATGCCACTGCCAAGCAATTCCCCGGGCAATCACTAACCGTACAATCACCACCGCAATATCTCGGCGATTTGGAAGACAAAATTTTACCAAAATTAGCCTTCCCCGCCAATATTCGGGGCAAAGGTCAGAGTACGGAAGCCTATAGTTTCGACCTTTGTAAAATGCGTTTTTATAAATTTCATTTATTCTTTCATCAAGATGAAGAATATAAAAACGCTATGGCGTGATTGACCATATGTGGGACCCAAACGGTAAAGAATTACAGCTCAGCTTACCACCCAATCTCGATTTCGGTGAACCCGATACCAAAGAGGAACCCAAAAACCATTTTCTTCAGGATTATCAGCGGCACCACCAAGGATGCCACTGGTAACAACAGAGTAACTAGCGATGCCAGCGTTCCGCTATAAACCCTGTACCATGCACACCGGCGCGCCATGTCAACCAGCACGATGAATATCGCAATCCCAAAGGCCTGCAGCATCTTCTGGCGCCACACCTTGTTCGCCGACTTACCTTCCATAAGCAACACCGACAACACCAAAGACATTCCCGCTACGGCTATCAAATAGAACTCACCGTATTGAATATAATAGTCGTCACTGCCATTGCGATAATAGATTTTCGTGGCATCCCACAAATCAGCCAAAGGCAAGTAGCGCTCGACCTTCCAAATCCGGTCATATCTCCTTTTCAGTGCAGTCCAAGCTCATTACAATTCGCAACGAACCTATACTTTCATTCTATCACAGAATGCAATTTTTGTCAATAGGCCTACAATCTATTTTACTATTGCATCACCCAATAATTGACTTCGTCAAAAGTTGGCAACATCTGTCCCCGCCAAGTCGCCAACGCACCACCATTGTTGTCTATCACCACAATCGTCGGATATTCCACAACATCATATGCCCGACAAAAACTCTCACCCTCACCCGTGTCTGGGTCTAGCTCCTCAATTTCCACCCCAGTTTTCCTCTCAAAGTCCCGCAACCACTCTTCTACCATACGACCATAATCACTTGACCGCCGCCAAACACATACTACGCGCATATTTCACACCCTTTCTTCCTACGTTGACGAAGGATTCTTTCAAAATCGTCCAACGTTGTAAATTTCAAAAACACACTCGCGAACCGCACATAAGCTACTTCATTGCGCTCCGCCAGCACATCCAACACCGCATTCCCCACCTGCTCCGAAGTTACTTCTTCCTCACTACACTGGCGGAGACGATTCTCGACTCGGTTCACGACTTCCTCTACTTCTAACTCAGAATTCATAAACTTCCCCACACTACGCCGCACGGAATTAATCAACTTATCACGATCAAACACTTCACGCCCCCCACTACGTTTACGCACAAAAAGCTGTGGCAATTCAATCCGCTCATACGTCGTGAACCGATGGCCGTCGGCGCTCACGCGCCGACGGCGGATCGTAGTGCCGTCATCAGTTTCTCGACTCTCGAGGACTTTACTATCGCCAATTCTCGGAGTCACAGTCATAGCCTTTTACTCCTTACCTTTTCCGCGCAATCGCTCACGCAAAGAAGGTGGCACATCCAAGTCATCTTCGCTCTCAGTCCGAATTGAATCCCACATATTAGAGCGATTCTCCGCCGTAAAGTCTGTACTTGCAGGCTCTACTACTGGCTGGCTGCTCACACTCCCTGTACCCTGCATGCCTGCACCAGCACTCTGTGTATCACCATAGCTACCATAACTACTACCGTACCCACCGCCATAACTGCTACTTCCATAAGCATTAGAATTAGCACCACTATTGTTCATATCTACTACGCTACTTTGTGGCATCACATCAGCCACCGTCTGAGTACTCATTACTTGCTTGTCTACGCTCTCGCGCTCAGCATCCAGCTTCCGATAATACTCAGAATCAAACCCGGTTGCCACTACTGTAACCACAATTTCATCTTCCAACTCTGGCCGAATACTTGCACCAAAGATAATATTCGCATCTGGCGCCACTGCCGCGGTAATCACCTCAGCCGCATCCTGTACTTCACTCATGGCTATATCATAACCGCCCGCCACGCTAAATAGAACGCCTCTAGCGCCATCAATCTTCACCTCAATCAATGGGCTCTCAATCGCTTGCTGTGCTGCCAACACTGCACGGTTATCACCACTAGCCCGACCAATGCCCATCAAGGCTGACCCAGCATTCTTCATTACTGCCTTTACGTCAGCAAAGTCAAGATTAATCAAACTATGTTCAGTAATCAATTCCGAAATTCCCTGTACTCCTTGACGCAATACATCATCTGCAATCTTGAAGGTCTCGAGAAGCGGCGTGCGTGGATCAATCGTCTGCAACAGTCTATCATTCGGAATTGTAATCAAAGCATCCACATTCTTAGATAGGTTCTCAATTGCCACATCGGCATTCTCACGGCGCTTCGCGCCCTCAAAGGTAAAGGGCTTCGTAGCTACACCAACCGTCAAGATATCACGATTCTTCGCCTCCTCAGCCACAATCGGCCCGGCACCAGAACCAGTACCACCACCAGCACCAAGCGTAATAAATACCATGTCAGCGCCCTCGAGCGACTTGCCAATTGCCTCTCTGGCACTGTCTGCCGCATCACGACCTTTTTCCGGATCGCCACCGGCACCTAAACCTCTACCAATATGTACTTTAGTCTCCGCTGATGAATGATGTAGGGCCTGCGCATCGGTATTCACCGCCACAAATTCCACGCCGGACAACCCGACCTCTTTCATTCGATCTATTGCTGAGCCGCCTGCGCCACCTACACCGACAACCTTAATACTTGCTGAACTCTCTACCTCTGTTGGCTTAATCTCAGGCATAGTTTTCGTACCTCGCTTATCCTCTCTTATCTTCCTCTAGTATACCACACATCTACTAAATTTATTAAAATTTACTCAAGAAACGCTTTAGCGCACCCGGTTTCTTATTCTTTTTGGCTTTACCCCGCACTTTCTTACCCTGCACGGTCGCACTACCATCTAAGCTACTCAACATCAAACCTACCGCCGTAGCATACTCTGGCTTACCTAAGACATCTGTCATCCCAGACAACCCAGTTGGCACACCCACCTTCACCGAAGTCTGCAAAATCTCGCGCACAAACTTATCAATATCGCGCATCTTAGCACCACCGCCAGTCAACACCACACCCTCTGGTAACCGCTGATCATAATGCGCCTTTTTTAGCTCCTTGCGTACCAAATCCAAAATTTCTTCAATCCGTGCTTGCACCACTTCATCAATTTGGCTCCGTTCAAACCGCAGTTCCTTACCCCGCCAGCGAATCACTACCGGTGCATCCACTGCACCAAAACTTCCCGTAGCAAATCTCCGCTTAATCTCCTCAGCCACCTCAGTATCAATCGCGAGCATCACTGCAAGATCGTTTGTAATATTGTTTGAGCCCACCGGCACCACGCCAATATATTGCAAATCATTTTCTTCGTAAACCGCCACGCCGGTCGTCGCTGCACCGATATCCACTACCGCCACACCGTTTTCCCGCTGGCGCTCCGTCAGCACGGCTCGCGCCGCCGCTTCCACGCTCGGAATCACTTGCTCAGCCGTTACATTTGCTTGCTCGGCCGTCTTGCGCAAATTCTCATAACCTGGCGCCAAAGTCGACACTACATTCGCTTTCATTTCTAATCTCGAACCGGTCATTCCTAGCGGGTCTTTAATTCCCCCTTGGCCATCCAAGACGAATTGCAATGGAATCACCTTCAACACTGCTTGATTTGCTGGGATTCGGCCCTGCAAAGCCACATCCTCCACGCGCGCTAAATCACTCTCGGTAATTTCATGCTCCATACCGCCAACAGCAATCATTCCCTCAGTCCGAGTCGACACAATCTGCGCTCCGTTAATCGAAATCGTGGCACTATTCACCTCATGGCCGCTCATACGCTCCGCCTCACCCAGAGCCCGGTCTATCGCCTGCGCTGGCCCAGAAAGATTTGCCACCACGCCCCGACGCATACCAGAATTTGGCACCTCGGCATAGCCAATCACATTCAAAGCGCCACCATGCGTCACGCTTGCTACCACCGTGCGCACATTATTTGTGCCCACATCTAGCCCAACTGCATAGCGCGAAATTTCATCCATAAGCTCATTATAGCGTATTTTTTCGTTTTTGCAACAAAAAGAAAAGCCCAGACAGCTATCGCCGTCTAGGCTCATAATTTTTTATTAGAGGCCTCAAATGGCAAATTCGTCATTGCCGTCATGATAGATGTCAGTAGCGGCATACTCTATGCGTGCCCTCAGATAGCGTAAGTCATTATCCGACAGCTCATAGGTATCTTGATAAACAAGACTATTCACTAACTCTATCTTCACAAAAGCCTTCCCTGCCTGCGCAAGATACTGCTGTTCGCCAATTCTCTGCAATCTATTGCCTGCAATTTTCAACTCCTGATCAAAATCGTCTACGATTTTATCGCCAACCATCGCAACGGCTTCATCCCTCGTAATCTGACGCGAGGTCAACAGTTGGCTTATACTTACACCGCGTCCTTTGTGACCAAGTCTACCAATTGTAGCCCATTTCCCTTTTTTCTCCATTCTAATCACCTTCCCTTCATATATATGGAGAACCTAAAAAACAACTCTCGTGCTAAAATTTCACGAGCGTATACTTCCATTGTAGCACAGATTTATATATTTGTCAAGCGCTTTAGTACTTTTTACTAAATAGTCCTCGGCCTTGGGCGTTTACGCCTCAAAGTAGAAATTACCGCCGTTAAGAAACGCCGGTAATCACTATCACAATAATTCCATTCTACCACGCTTTGACGTCAATGTCTAGGCTCAAATGCCCCAAAGCTCCCAGAGGAATTAATCCGGCAAGGTCAAAACTTCACATCCGTCCTCAGTCACTAAAATCGTATGCTCGCAATGGCAACCAATCGAACCATCCTTCATTTTTACCGTCCAGTTGCTCTCTCTATCCACATAATTAGCCGGTTTCCCTAAACACGACATTGGCTCAATACAAATCGTGTCCCCCACTTTCAAAGTATAGCCATGCCCACGCACTCCATAATTTGGCACATCCGGCTTCATGTGCATTTCTTTACCAATACCATGACCGATATAGTTCTCGATCACCCCCAACTTCCCCTGGCGCAACACCTTTTCTACCGCATAGCCGATATCGCCTATCTTTGCCCCCGCACGCACTACATCAATTCCCGCCCACATTGCTTTCTCGGTCGTCGCAATCATTTGCTTCACTGCTGGTGAACCTTTTTTGCCTACCATCATAGTAAAAGCCGAATCCACATAGTAACCGTCATAGAGAACATCCAAATCAAAACTCACCTTGTCACCCTCTTCCAACACCTCATCTGTTGGCGCGCCATGCACCAATTCATCATTTACTGAAATGCAAATCGCTCCCGGGAATGACTCCTCAAGATAGTCATACGCTACCTTAGCGCCACGGGCTACAATCTCCGCTCGCACCCAAGCATCAATTTCCTTCCCAGTCATGCCTGGCTGCACATGTTCTTTCAAATCCCCCAGCAAATTCCCAAGAATCTTACCCCCAGCGCGCATTGCCGCAACTTTTTCCTGCAAGTTTTCCACAGGCCGTATAATTTTTTTATTCATTTTCTACCTCTATTGTAATCTGTTTAATCCGCTCATGCACCTCTTCGACCGTGCCAATGCCATCTACATCCATAATCTTTATGCCACTCTCTCGAAAAACCTCACAAACTGAATAAATATTTTGTTCAGTCAACCGAAAACGCTCTTCTATCACCTCAATGGTCTGGTCATCAGAACGTCCACGTAGCTCCATACGGTGTATCAACTCAGCTTTTGGCACAATAATTCGCACCACCATCTCAACCCTACTCATCATATTCTCAATCAACCACTTTGCCTGCCCTGCTGTACGCGGAAATCCATCCATCACTACATCGCCACCTCGCGCAAAAATCTGCGCCAACTCTTGCTCCACCAGGGGAATAATCATTTCGTCTGGCACCATATTTCCGTGATTTAACGACTCAATTACAGCCACATCTGCACTATCACGCAACATTTGCCCTGTCGATAACCATACTCGCCCAGTTTCTTTAGCTAACATCTGCCCTTGCGTGCTCTTACCAGAACCCGCCAAACCCATCAATATAATCATATCCCTATTATACTACAAAATTAGGGTTGTATAATAGGGAAAAATTTGCTATAATGTGCCTAGTATGGCAATCAAAGTTACACGTAAAGATCAGAACGAGGCCAATGAAAACCTCATTCGTCGCTTCAATCGCAAGGTTTTGCAGAGCGGCATCATGCCACTCAAGAAGTCGCAAATGCGCTTCTCTAAGCCAATTTCGAAGCGTGAGCGCCGCAGCAAGGCTATCATCCGCGAAATTCGTCGCGCCGAGAAAGCCGAACGCATGCGCCTTGGGCTGAAATAATCCAAAAATAACCTCGCAAGGGGTTATTTTTTATGAAAATTTCAAGGGATAGGCATAGCTGTTGTCTATCCCTTTTGCTTTGACCGGTCAACCTTTTTGTCTGCAAACACCGCGCAAAATACGCAAAATCTTCTTCGCACTCCTTCAGCCCCACACTATCATACCGATAAATCCACTTCTCTGGCTTCACCTTGTCCCGTGGTCCATAGCCAAAATCCAGCAATACGCTTTCATCACCTCTATGAACCATAATGCAGTCATGACTATGCTCGCGCAGCTGATTTAATACTAAATCTGCCACGATTTCCCTGATCAGTGCTACCTACGAAGTCCCCCAGAAAGGTTTCCGGTCTCAAAAGTCCCAAACCACTACAGATAGCGCCCCAGGGCAACCCAAGGAAAAGGTGTTTATAGGAAACTGCCTTATACTACCGCTAATTTTACAATCCGCCCCTCCACGCTTCGTAGCCCCCGATACTCGTTCTCCCCCAGCGTAATCCAAGCGTTTATCGTTTCTCCACCTCTAAGCTTAAGGCATTCCTCTGGTGCAAAAAATTGGATTAACTTCAGACTTTTACCATTTTGATCCCATACCGTCAAACGTAAATGTTTACCGTCTGCTCCTAACTTAGCCGCTTCAATCACCCGCACCTCTGGCAAAAGAAAAATCGGCTCCTCATTCCCTGTGCCATAGGGCTCCAACTTTTGCAACTCTGCCACTAATTCTAGAGATAATTGTTCAAAATCGGTCACCTGTAAATCTTCATGTACATCCAAAAATCTTCCCTGGTTCTCGAGCTCTAAACCGTCATAATAAGCATTAATTGCTCGCCGAAACTCATCGATTTTATCCTTGGCGACCTTCAAGCCGCAGGCTTCGGCGTGACCACCACCAGAGATGATATAGTCTTTACAGACTACTAATGCTTCTGCTAAATTAAACTCGCCGAAGCTGCGGCCGGATCCTTTGTAACCCTCGCCGGTTTCGGCGAGCACAATGGCGGGGCGGTGATATTGCTCCACCAGCTTCCCTGCCACAATGCCCAAAATGCCTTCATGCCAATCACCACATTCCACCATCACCGCCCCGCCATCCACGCCGCGGGTCGCAATTTCTTTTAGCACAGCCTGCTGCTGGGCCTTGCGAGCCTTATTTAGATTCTCTAGCTGCATTGCCAGCGCTGCTGCCTCTGGACGACTCCCGGCCAACAGCAATTGCAATGCCAAATCAGCACTTTCCATGCGACCCGCGGCGTTCAGACGCGGCCCGACCTGAAACCCTACCGATTCACTATTCAACTTCTTCACCCCTGCGGCTAACATCAATTCTTTCAGCCCCGCGCGCCGCGTCTTTTCCAAAACCTTGAATCCATAATAACACAACCGCCGATTTTCACCCCGCAGGCGCATACTATCACACACTGTGCCAATCAATACTAAATCCAGCAGCCACTTCTCTTGCCCCTCTGGAATCAACCCTGCATGCACCAGCGCCTGCGCCAGCTTAAACACCACCCCTACACCAGCCAATTCCCTCAGCTCTGAGTTGCAATCTTTCCGCTTTGGGTTTACCACTGCTACCGCCTCCGGTAAAGTCTCCGCACACTCGTGGTGATCTGTAATAATCACATCCACCCCCGCCTCGTTCAACTGCTCCACAATCTCATGATTGCGACTACCGCAGTCCACTGTCATCACCAGTTTCACCCCCGTATCCTTGGCACGTTCCACTACCTTCGTACTCATGCCATAACCATCCGTAAATCGATTTGGCAGCATAATCTCGACCGTCTTCACTCCTGCGAGCTCCAACGTGTCGTGCAATACCGTGCTCGCCGTCACGCCATCAGCATCATAGTCGCCATAAATCAAGACTTTTTCGCCCCGCTCTACCGCCTGCCGAATTCGTTCCACCGCCTTAGCCATATCTGGCAACAGCTCCGGCTCTAGACATTCTTCATACTTTGGATTCAAAAAACCAGACTCTATCTGCCGCACCCGCAACAATTCTTCAAACAGCGCACTCACCCTAGGGACTTATCGGCTTTGTTAACCTTTGACATCTGTTGTGACTTGATTACCATACTCTGCAACTCCTTAAGCAATGGGAACTGCTTATTCATCTGATAAATCTTTGTATTGCCCTTTTGCGTCACAATCAGGAAACCGCCCCGTTCCAATCTCTGCAACTCTCGCTGAATATTGCCCGGATCTTCCTTAATCAACTTTGATAGCGCCCGCACATGCGTCTTAAAATCTGGATATTTCGCAAAAACCACCACAATTTTGCGCCGCACCCGTGATGTAATGAAGATATCTAACATTCTACCTCTCTCCTATTACATCCATTATACTCCTCGTTGTAAATTTTACAAGCCAAGCTAGTAAAAGGCCAGGACTTCCGTCCTAGCCTTCATTTTACCCCCTCTCTATATATTTAGTTCTTACTCGTTGCCAAACAAGTTTTCATTGCCTCATCAATCTTAAGAAACAACGAATACATATCACTCATTTCATTTAGCAAAACTCTAAAGCCATTCTGCAAGCGCTGATCATTCGGTCGCAACCCCGCCAAAATTTGCGCAATCGCCATCAGAACCACCTCTTGATTTTGATAAGACCATTTACACTCATCCATGCAACCGTCATTTCCTTCAGCTTCCACTACCTGACTACTCGCGATAAAACGCCCCCCATCTGTATTCAAGACCAGTACATTATATGCATTACCGACCCAAATGCAAGTCCTTGGGCAATCAGTATTAACCTCCAAACCCAGTCGCGTTCGCATTCTCGCGTAAGCTGACCAATCAACTACCGCTCCTATCGCTTTGTTAGTCAATACTTCGCTCTTATAATCGTCAGTGTTCGGAAACACCTTACGGAAATTACCATCTTTCAGAGTCACGTCCAGAATCGGATAATCAAAATCCCATATTCTTGCAGGGTTCTGACTCCCGCGAGCATATTCCTGACCAAATATTACGACATTACCTTTATTACACTTAAACGACAAATTGTCTAAAGCCACGCTCAGTACCTCTAACAAGATATTCATTTCCTCCTCCATAAGGGCCATTTCCCCGCTCATCCTTGGGAACAGTATCGTCTCTGCAAAATTCATTTTTCTTCCTCCTCTTCTCTCTCCGATAAACACCAAAAATTGCCTCAAGACTGAACTAAATATTAATGATTCTTAAACTTATTATTAAGCTTATACCTTTATTGTAGCACACTTTATACAAAAAGTCAATAATTTTAATGCTTTTTCCTCAAAAATCTCAACGTCTATCTCTTTTTCAGTTATATTTTACAAATTAAACAGCGGTCAATCCCCCACCGAAAACATGTCATAATATTATGCTATAATGAATATATGTATTTCGAGGTAATTCCCACCGAAGTTTTTCGAGCTAACAGCGATGCGCTCACCTATCAATCTGACCAGGAATTACTCCCAGGGCAAATTGTCTTAATTCCTATCGGTCACCGCACTGTCACCGGGGTAGTTTTACGTAAAATCGCCAAAGTTGACTTCCCTACTAAACCTATTACCCGCCTACTCCACCCCTACCCCATCCCCCAGCATCTCCTCGCCAGCATCACCTGGCTCTCAAAATATTATCTTTCCTCGCTCCCTGCCACCGCCAATTTAATGATACCCGCCGGAATCACCGCCAGGGGAGCCATCAAGGCTACTACTGTTTGTCGAGAAAGACTAAAAGAGCGGTCAGCTGACCGCGAGGAACGAGAGCCCCGTAAAGACGGGCGCTC
>CAOLNK010000008.1 GCA_948477625.1 uncultured Candidatus Saccharibacteria bacterium
CCTCGTTATGGTGGTCGCCCCCTCCGCTGCCTTAGTACTGTATTAGACATGTAGAGTGGGAGATGCATGCCAAGTCTATTGACATTCATAGTACCATATTATACAATCACAAAAGTACCTTTATATTATAAAACGTCAATTTCTCAAAGAGGAGGGGTAAAAATGGGAAAGAAGAACTCTAAGCTTTGGTGTTTCATAGGAATGAACGGAGTAATTCTGCTGCTGGTAGCAACATCCGATTTTGTTTTTCCAGTAATTTTTTCTGTGATAGCAGTAGCTATTTACATCATCAAGATGCTGGCTATCTTCTTTACGCATGGCAATGTAACGGTGACTTTCGGTAGATTACTAAGCGCAATCGTGATTTGGCTCGTATGTAATATACTCTTTGCCGTCCAGCACCGTTTAATTAGGCCGCGATTACTGGATAAATATGATATTGTTCGCATGATGACCTATGCCGAAGGTCGGCTCAAGCGGTCGGATTCCGCAATTGCCAACACTATAGAGCTAATTGAATGTCTGGTTCTAATAGCTGTCGCCGCAGCTCCGGGCCTAGGAATGTGCTATGGATTATATCACGTCATCCTTGGCTCACCTCGGGCCACATTTGAGTTAATCTTATCAGCTTCGGCGCTGGTTTTATTGCACATTATCTCAACCCGCATCTGTTCCGTTGCTTGGCGTAAAATGTAATAATTGAAGAGTGTGTCGCATCATTACCAAGGCGGCACATTTCTCGTTATAATACTACGTGTGCTATAATAATACTTATGACGGAGGTAACCAAAGATTCTGAACCACTAAGACCAAGTGATTTCGTGCACCTGCACAACCACACGCACTATTCTTTACTAGATGGCCTTACCAAGATCCCAGAGCTAGTTGAGTTTGTTAAAAGTCAGGGCATGGAGGCCGTTGCTGTGACTGACCATGGCACTATGAGCGGCTTGGTTGAACTTTACAAGACTTGTAACGACGCCGGAATCAAACCTATCCTGGGCCTAGAGGCCTATGTCGCTGCTCGGCGCAAGGAGGATCATGACCCTGCCCACGATAAGCAGCGTTTTCATATTACTCTGCTCGCCATGAATAACAAGGGCTTTGAAAACCTTTGTCATATGATGTCCGAAGCCGAAATTCATGGGCGCTACTATAAACCGCGTATTGACCATGCCTTGATGGAAGAGTCTAGTGAAGGTATCATCTGCTTGAGTGGCTGTGCTGGCTCAGAGATTTCCGAGGCGATTCGCGCCAACGACCTTAAGCGGGCGCGTGAACTGATTGATTGGTATCACGATCTTTATGGTGATCGTTTTTATCTTGAGATGCAAGACCATGGTCATCCCGATTCACCTACGCACTGGGATGTGCAAAATCAGATTAATCAACAGTTGATGAAATTCCATGAAGAAACCGGCATTCCACTGGTGGTTACGTGTGATGCGCACTATCTTAGTCATGACCAACAAGATACGCACGAAGTTCTGCTTTGTGTAGGCACGGCGTCAAACCTTTCTAATCCAAATCGTATGACTTTGAAGGATTTTGAGTTGCACGTGATTCCGCCTCAAGAAATTATTAGCCGTTGGGGAAAGATCTGCCCTGAAGCTGTACGCAACTCGCGCCGTATCGCCGACCGTTGCAATGTTGACCTGCAGCTTGGACGCATTTTGATCCCGAAGTTTCCTGTGCCAGAGGGTGAAGATGAAAAATCATACTTAGATAAGTTGGTTTTTCGAGGGTTAGTGTACCGCTACTGCGGTTACAAACTGGAAGATACAGTTAACCTCGAGGTGGAAGAATGTCGCAAGTTGCTAGAAGAGGCCGATAAAGCTGAAGAACGCAGTGAAGAAAGCAAAAAAATTCTACCACGCATCGATTATGAACTTAGCGTGGTGGATAAGATGGGTTACAACGGCTACTTCTTGATTGTGCAAGATTTTATTAACTGGGGAAAAAGTCAGCGTATCGTCTTTGGACCAGGGCGTGGTTCGGCGGCTGGTAGTATTTTGGCTTATGCGCTCAGGATTACTGAGCTTGATCCACTCAAGTACGACTTGCTCTTTGAACGTTTCTTGAATCCAGACCGTATCTCTATGCCAGATATCGACACAGATATTCAAGATACGCGTCGTGATGAAGTGATTGAATATTGTACGCGTAAGTATGGTGAGGCCCGCGTGTCTAACATTGCAACCTTTGGTAAAATGATGGCCAAAAACGCCGTACGCGATGTGGCGCGCGTTCTCGAGGTGCCATATGCTGATGCTGACCGTCTGGCTAAATTAGTCCCAGACCCCGTACAGGGGCACCATGTACATCTGGCCAGCGCTATCAAAGACGTACCAGATCTCAAACATGAGTACGAAACCAATCCTGTTTCTAAGGAAGTTTTGGACTTCGCTAGTCAGCTTGAAGGGACTATTCGTAACCACGGCGTGCATGCTTGCGGTGTAATTATTGCTCCGGATGATCTAGAAAAATTCCTCCCACTTGAAGTTTCCGCCAAAGGCCCGATTGCTGCGCAATTCCCGATGGGTCAAGTCGAAGAAATGGGCCTTCTCAAGATGGACTTCCTGGGCCTAAGTAACCTCTCCGTGATTAACAATGCCTTGCGTATGATTCGTAAAGTCTATAAAGAGGACATTGATTTGGTACATCTACCGCTAGACGATCCCAAGACTTATGAATTGCTTCAGCGTGCCGAGACCACTGGCGTGTTCCAGCTGGAATCTGCTGGTATGAAGCGCTACCTCAAGGATCTCAAGGCTAACCGATTCGAGGATATCATCGCTATGGTAGCCCTTTATCGCCCAGGACCAATGCAATTTATTGACCAATTCATTCGACGCAAGCACGGTGAAGAGCCAATCACTTACTTACATCCCGGGCTAGAAAACGCGCTCAAGGATACTTATGGAATTATGATTTATCAAGAGCAGTTCATGCAGATTTCACGCGAATGGTGTGGGTTTACGGGCGGTCAGGCTGATACTTTGCGCAAGGCGGTAGGTAAGAAGAAAGTCGACCTCATGAACAAGGTGAAACCACAGTTTATTGAGGGTGCAATCAAGGTCGGCGGTGCCACAAAAGAAATTGCCGAACAATTCTGGGTCGAGCTGCTCGATTTCGCGAACTACTGTTTTAACAAGAGCCATGCTGCTTGCTATGGTTTGGTGGCGTACTGGACGGCATATCTCAAGGCACACTACCCGGATGCCTTTATGGCGGCCTTGATGACGGCTGACATGCGCTGGACTGACCGCCTCGCAATTGAGATTACCGAATGTAAACGCATGGGGATTCCAGTACTCGGCCCTGATATTAATGAATCTTATGGTGACTTTGGTATTGTGGGTACTGAGCGGAAAATTCGCTTCGGTTTGTCTGGTATCAAAAGTATGGGTAAGGCCTTGGTAGAGGAATTCGTCATTCCGGAACGTGATAAAAACGGCCCCTTCACTAGTGTCTGTGATTTTGCGGCTCGGGTCAATTCCACCAAGTTTAATAAGAAATCTTGGGAAGCCGCCATTAAGACTGGCGCGTTTGATAGCTTTGGTGACCGTAGTGATTTGTTGTTTAACCTCGAGGCAATCCAAGCTTACGGTGCTAAGCGCCAAAAAGATGCCTCCTCTGGGCAGACTGACCTCTTTGGCGCTATGGGCGATGCTGGTGCTGTACCAGAGCCAGAGATTAAAACTGCGCCGACCAAGTTTCCCGAGAAAGAGCGTCTACTTTGGGAGCGCGACCTGATGGGGCTTTATATTTCTAGCCACCCACTTGACCGCTACGAGACTTATTTTGCCGAACAAACCCACCCCTATAGACTGGTGACGGCTGAGAACGACGGTAAACAACTCAGTATCGGCGGTATTATTAGCGCAGTACGTACGATTTTAACCAAGAGTGGCACCAAGATGGCCTTTGTCAAGCTGGAGAACAAGATTGCTGAACAAGAAGTGATTATCTTTCCGAATCTTTACGAGGAGGTTGGCGGCAAGCTCGAGCAGGATAATGTCATCAAAGTAACTGGGCGCGTAAATGCTAAAGATAAGGACGGCAACGTTTCTTCCGAGGTTAAAATCATTGCGGATTCGGTAGAGATTATTCCAGATACAGTTTTGGATAACTATCAATCGACGGGGCAGAAGTTGCCTGTGCCACAGTCGGCCGCTCCGCGTCAGTCGCGTCGTAGCCGTGCTACCAGTGTCGGTGGAGGTGGCTATCGTCGAAGCGCTCCAGCAACCACAACTGCAGATGACACTCCGCGTGCACCAATTACGCCGCCACGTGATACTAGAGGCGAAAAGCTCTATGTCTTAGTAGAAGACCCCAATAATACCGACACGCTTAGTGAAATCCGCCATCTTTGTGAACTCAATCCGGGCGTACAAGAAATTATCATGGTACTCAAAGACGAAAACGGCAAGCGCCCGCTCCGCCTGCCTTTCAAAGTGGACGTTACGGACGAATTAACTAAACCTTTGGCCGACCTTCTGGGCGCAAGTTGCGTAAAAGTACAGTAAATATGCTACAATAAAATTACTAATATTTGGGGGGATATCGTACTTTGTTTTTTGAGATAAACCCCCACAATACAGAAAGGTGGGATGTAAATGGGTGTCAAAGACACTACACGGTCGCTGGCAGAGAAGACGGTTGGAAACATACGACAGATTTCCGAGGGTAAAGCACCGCCCGGGCATTGCCCATATGTATTAGGCGTATTGACTAACGGTACTTTTTCGAGAGAGTATAAGATGCTCTCTGACTTGCGATCGGCGATCGTTAGCCACAACGGTAGCGTGATTAAAGTCATGCAGGAGCAACCTGAGGCAAAAGAACTTAGTCAAATTCGGCGAATCTTCTCAGAAGCTATTGAGGCCGCAAAATCTGACATTGACAGCGTTACTGTGGCTACGCCGTGTTTAGAAACATTAGGGCGAGAAATCGCCGATGAGTATGGTCTAGGATTCGTCAGTCGCAACCAGGCAATCATGGAGGAATGCCAAAAGTATAATTTGCACTCCGTCGGACTTCTTGGCACAGATTGGGATATGAATCTTAATAGTCCTCTGGCGCAGCTACTGAAACAGCATGCGATACGGGTTATATCGCCCACCGATGAGGGCGTCACGAGATTAATGACTCACTGTGTATATTATGAAGTGAAAGGCGGGATCTATTATGACGGGAAGTCATACGGTAGTGAAGAATTTTGCCTTGGCATAATTGACGACATGATGAAAAAAGGTAAAGTCGACGGGGTGGTTCTCTGTAATGGTGAATTGCGCTATCTTGAGAAGGGGATTAGACAGAGGTGGTCTGATCTCAAGGTAATCAATGCCATGCCTCTTCATTGGCAAGCAATACGCAATTTTGTCGCTACGCCTCAGGCGTAAGAAAAACCCTCCGGCTAGCACAGCGGAGGTTTTTCAATGCCGTATCCTTCAATTATAGCACACATTAGCGCAAAAGTCAAGAAGAATCTTCGATTCCTCTTGCTGGCTGGCGTCACCTCAAGAGAGAATGCTTGCTTTCTCTCTATTCAGTTCTTACACCAGTTCAATACTTATTATGCTAAAACTTGAATTTTAGAGTCGGATCTTCCTCAGAGATGCGTATCAGTTCATTGTATTTTGCAATGCGTTCCGAGCGTGACAACGAACCAGTTTTAATCTGACCAGTGCCTAGACCCACAGCAAGGTGCGCAATCGAAGTATCCTCAGTCTCGCCTGAGCGGTGTGACATTACCGTGCGGAAACCGGCCTTCTTCGCCATCAACACGGCGTTAATCGTCTCTGTCACTGAGCCAATCTGATTTGGCTTAATCAAAATCGCATTTCCGGCTTTTTCGGCAATTCCACGCTCCAGTAACTTAGTATTAGTCACGAAAAGATCATCGCCAACCAGTTGGACCTTATCGCCCAGACGCTCAGTCAAGAGTTTCCAGCCTTCCCAGTCACCCTCGTCCAGACCGTCCTCAATCGAAATCACGGGGTAATTATCTACCACCCACTCATACCAGCTCACCATATCTTCCGATGTCTTCCAGGCACCGTCAGTCTTGAGCTCGTAGTGGTCATGATTCCAGAATTCTGAAGCCGCCACGTCCAGCGCCATCGCTACATCTGTACCGGGTCGGTAGCCTGCAGTCTCAATCGCCTCTGTAATACATTCAAGTGGTTCGTTATTACCTTCGCGCACTTTAGGACCGTACCCGCCCTCGTCGCCTACTGTTACAGGATAGCCGCGCCCTTTAAGCACCTTCTTGAGCTCGTGGAATACTTCAGCCCCCATTCGTACGGCTTCAGCCATCGTGCCCGCGCCCTTCGGAATAATCATATATTCCTGGAAATCCGTGCACCAGTCCGCATGGCAACCACCATTCATCACGTTCATCATCGGCATTGGCAAGCACATCTCTGGCGTCGTGCCGGCAACCGCCGCAATATACTGATAGAATGGTAAACCTCGTGCTTTGGCCATTGCCTTAGCTGTCGCCAAAGAAACTGCCAAAATCGCGTTGGCTCCTAGTTTTTCTTTATTCTCTGTGCCGTCCATTTCGATCATTAGCTGATCAACTTTGGACTGGTCGGCTATATTTCCTACCAGGAGATCATGAATGTCGTGATTAACATTCCAAACCGCCTTAGAAACCCCTTTACCGCCATAATATTTCGGGTCGTTATCGCGGAGCTCCAGGGCTTCGCCTGTACCAGTTGACGCGCCTGATGGCACAATTGCCCGTCCCATATCGCCGGAAGCTAAAATTACATCAGCTTCAACAGTAGGGTTGCCACGGCTATCCAAAACCTGCCGGGCCTTAATATCTTGAATCGTATATTTATCCATAATCAAATTATAACACGTCACTGAAGTTTCCAAAATGTTTTGCTTATATTCATTTTTTTGTGTTACAATAGTAACAAAGCTTAAGCAAGGAGAGTCATGGATCAAGATCCTACGACTGAAAATCAAGAAACTACCGCTGTGGCTGTTCACGAAGTGGACAGTAATTATACCAAGCATGACATCAAACTCCCCCACGAAGGGAAGCGCACGGGCTTGGTGATTGGTATTATTGTGGCTGTGTTAGTGCTGATTTTTGGTGGAACTACCTTGTGGTTTTGTCTTTGGTATAGCAATTCCGACCAAGTAGCATACGATGCTATGAATAATCTATTCAAGGCCGAAAATGTCGGTTTTGAGGGTGGCATTACGGTTATGAATCCTAATGAAGACGACGCGCTCAAAATGGTTTTGATTGCTTTTGATTCGTCATCTAGCGGGTTGCCTAATGCTACTTCGGCTAAGATTCAATTCGTCTTCAATGAAGATAAAGTGGAAGGTGAGCCACGCGTGCTGATTGAAGTCAAAAATGTAGTGATGCGCGATGGCGTAATCTATCTACAAATCGGTGGAATGATGGACTCAATCAACTCACTTGAGCTCGACGATGTTACGCGCGAAGGCATGGGGATATTTCTAGACACAATCGAAGTCATCGACAATGAATGGTGGCAAATTTCGATTCCGGATTTGATTGAAACTATGGAATTGCCAGCCGAACAAAGCAATGCGATGACCGAGGTTTATAATTGCGCTGTGCAGGCGATGAATAGCGATATGTCGGGTGAAATGGCCACAATCTATAAGCAAAACCGCTTCGTAGAAGTGAAGCCTAGTAAATATCTCGGGCCAGAGGGTGATAGCGTCGCGCCCGAAATCACATCCGGGCATAAGGCTTACGAATTAATCATTAATAAAGCTAAGCTAGCTAGTTTCGCCAATCATCTGCCCGAAACCGAAGCTGCCGAAGAGTTCTTTGCTTGTTATAACCAGGCCGCCAAGAAATACGGCGGCGACACTATTGACGTTGACGATATTGATGAGATTGACGAAGACGATGTAGAATGGCCCGATACCGAGAGCGTGCGTATCTTCCTCGAGATTTCGCAGTGGGATCACAGGTTGCGGAGCGCTCATATTTATAGTTATGATGATGGCGAAGATATTGGTGGCGGCATGATACTGTTTAAGTACGACCAAGTAGAGGTTACTGCGCCCGAAAGCTATCGCCCAATCACTGATTTGTTTGATGAACTAGCTGAAATATTTAGCCAGGTCTTCATGGTACCGGCAGAAAGCTATGAGGAGATGTAATGGGATTAGGAAAAATGCAAATTTTGAAAAACGCTAAGTCGGCTGCTTCAGCCAAAATGGCACAAGTTAGCAAAGCAGTCAAACCCAAAAAAGCCGACGAAGACAGTAAGTCTAAGGCTGACGAATTAGCACAAATTTACGATGAACAAAAGGCTGAACTGCAGGGTAGTGATCATGACGATACAATCTTGGCACTTGATATCGGTACCGAGAACGTCAAGGCCGTGATTGCGCGACAGAACAAATCTGGTGGCTTAGATATTATTGGTATTGGTCGCGCTAGGCAAGGCGCCTCTAATATGTATGCCGGTGCCATCGCCGATATTCCAGCCGTGGTTGAAGTTTGTGAAAAAGCGCTTAGCCAGGCCGAAAAAATGTCTGGCACCACAAGCAAACTAACAGTGGTGGGTATTGCTGGAGAATTGATTAAAGGGAATACCAGTACCGTGCGCTATCGCCGCAAGAATGGCAATAAGCCGTTGTCCGAGCAGGAGATGGCGTTGATTATCAAGCGCGTCCAGGATCGCGCTGGGGAGCAGGCACGTCAAGCCATTGCCGATGAAACTAACAACCCCGACGTTGAAGTGCGTTTAATCAACTCTGCTATCGTAAGCATTAGTATTGATGGTTATAAGATTTCCAATCCGATTGGCTTCAAAGGTACAGATGTCGTAATTCAATTCTATACCGCTTTTGCGCCACTGGTACATATTTCCGCTATTGAGAAGGTTTGTGCTGAGCTGAGCTTAGACTTGCTTGCAGTAGCCGTGGAGCCATTTGCGGTTTGTCGCGCCTGCCTAGGCGACGATTTGGACAGCAACTTCTCTGGCATCGTGATGGATATCGGTGGCGGCACTACAGATATTGCCGTAGTCGATGATGGTGGCGTGGAAGGCACCAAGATGTTTGGTATTGGCGGTCGGAGTTTCACTCATCAGATTGCCGAAACCCTTGATGTCGACTTTGAAACCGCCGAGAAATACAAACTTGCCATCAAAAACCCTGCCAAGGTTCCTGCCGACATCAAAGACAAAATGTTAATTGCAATCCGCCGAAACTTGGCTGTTTGGCTCTCGGGTGTAGAGATTACCCTAGAAGAGTTTAACCTTACCGATATGCTACCCAACAAGATTTTACTCTGTGGGGGCGGCGCGGGTTTAAATGAATTGCAAGACGTGCTTGCGACGACAGATTGGTTCAAAGAGTTGCCATTCGCGCGCCGCCCCGTGATTCATCTCGTTGAGTCCGCTGATATCCCCGGTATCACCAATACGACCGACGCTGTGCTTGATTATTCCTATGTTACGGCGCTAGGTCTGTTGCGCGTTGCGCTTGATACGCTTGCTGGCGTGCCAGAAGAATCAGGCTTACGCGCCAAATTAGCTAAGCTATTGCAAAATTAGTAAATATTCTTGCAGTCCTGCCAATTTACCATAAATAGTATTAACAAAATAACAAATCTGTGCTACAATTGAAGTATAAGGACGTAGTATACATACTACGGAGCCACAAGTTTTTATGAAAACCTAGTGGCTATTTATAGCCTTAGGTAGATTAAAAGCTTGTGGTGCATATATAACTCAAAAACTAGAAAAATAGATATCATAGGAGGGAATTGATATGTTAGTTAGAGAATATGATTTACGGGTCAACATAGATAATGAAGAATACCCATTTTGTATTTGCAATGCTAAATCGAAAATGCGCAACGCAGCTGACTTTTTAGAAGTCCCCACCAGAGAAGAAATAGAGGCATCAGCCTTGAAAATTATACCACTTAAAGATAAAGAGAGATTCTATTCTCAACTCTCCTCAGGGTACAGCAGTACCTCTATCGGTGATGAAGTCATGAGCGCAATGCGGGGACAAAGTGAAAACTGGAAAGTTATACGGTGTAGCATAACATCAACAGGTTTAGTATTTGTTGTTATAAACCCAAAAATTTGTACTTCAGGAATTAAGGTTGAAGTCGGTGACATCATCTACGGCTCATATGAAGCAGACCTAAAAGAGGGCATAGTATACATCTGGCTGGAAAACGGAATAGTCGGGTGTGCTGATTTTGAGCTGAAAGTAAAAAAGTATAATAAGGGTAAAGTGAAAACGTTTCGCAAATACCGTATTGTTGCGTGGTCACACCGTTTTGAATTAACGGAGTACTACAAACATCTTATCAGGATTAGTGACATTGAACGCGAAACAAAGGGTGATGAGGACAACAAAATTCATGTCAAGGAATTTTATGATTAATTTCTATTGGATACTACGCCACAAAGCAAAAAACCGCCCAGCACCATCGGGCGGTTTTTCAAGTGCTACTCATCTCCCCCTCTACATATCTAATACAGTACTAAGGCAGCGGAGAGGGAAACCGTAGAGGCGTTCGTACGGACCGCCTGACGGGTTGACATCAGAGGGCCCAAAGGCGAGGTTGTAAGCGCTAGGGATAGCGGCGCCATCAGAGCGCGTAGATGAGGCGCGTGACGACCAACCGTAGCCGTCGAGGCCAGCGTTCCTTAAAGTAGCACCACTAACACCAGGTAGATTTACGTACCCGCTGCGCACGAAACTCTAAGCCATAAGCCTTTAGGTTTTCTTTACTTCTACGAACTTGCCAGATTCCAAGCCATCCAGATGATAGGCGCCAAAATCTGTGCGATGCAACTCTACTACGGTATAGCCAAGAGCACCAAAGGTGCGCCGAATTTGACGATTGCGACCTTCTGTCATAGTCACGCGCCACTTTTTGCGTTGGTCATCCAACTTCTCTAATCTCAACTGCGAACGCCCATCCGGCAAATCTATCCCAAAATCGGCAATCATCTGCTGATGTAATGGTTCCAGCATGCGGTCGAGCTTCACTTCGTAGACCTTAGTCTTCACGAAGCTGGGGTGCGTCATCCTAAAGGCGAAGTCGCCGTCATTAGTCAGTAAAATCAATCCAGAGGAGTCTTTATCTAGACGCCCCACTGTTTTGAGCGCATAATATTTTTCTGGCAATAGTTCATAAATAGTCGGGAATTCACCTTGCCGCTTGCGCGAACAGACGTATCCTGCAGGCTTGTTGAGTGCAAGATAAACATACCCCACGTCGAAGGGGACTATCTTCCCATTATAGCACACCTTATTATTTTTGTCAATACGTACACCTAAAATTGCTGGTTTTTCGTCTACTAGAATCTTGCCCGCGGCAATCAAATCATCAGCTTCACGCCGTGAAACTCCCAAACTTTCTGCCAAGAACTTATTTAAGCGTATTGTCATAGACCCCTAAACTCAAAGTTGAGGTGGCGTGCTCGTTTGGTCCAAACTACCCAAACCTGCCACTGGGCTAGCTGGTTGCATATCACCAGCCACTTGTGTTTCCGCTTCAGCACGTGGAATATTTAACACTGGCTCTGAGCTGAGTGACATCACTGGTGCGGGGTCATTCTCGGGAGTTACTGTAGAAATTGTGCCATCATCCGAGCGGTCACCTAAAACTTCATGCACCACATTTACAACGTCTTCAATTCCAACTTGCGACTTCACTAGATAGCGATCGGCACCCAAGTTTTCGCCTCGCTCGCGCTGATCTTCGGACGACAGTGCCGTCATCATGATTACCTTAATATCCTTAGTTTCGGGAGTAGAGCGCAAAATATCCAGCATATCAAACCCAGAAATCTTCGGCATCATCACGTCGGAAATCACCAAATCAGGGCGTTCGCGCACGGCCACGGCCAAGGCCTCTTCGCCATCTCCGGCCGAAACAATCGTGTAGCCCTCGGCAGTCAACCTAATACTGTAGATTTCGCGAAGACTATTATCGTCTTCTACTAGCATGATTTTGCTCATTGTAGATTTCCTTGATTAATGTTTGGCATATTATTAACTTGCGGGTTTACGGGTGGCGATTGTGTCGGGACCGGCGCTTGTACTTGTGCGGGCGCCGGCGTAGGGGATTGCGTAGATACTTGTGTCGGCATAGAAGCTGTGGCTGGTGGTTGCGGTGCCATAGGCTGTGTAGCTGGTACGGTTGGCTGTGGTGACGACGCCGGGCTAGGCATAACATTGGGAAGCGCGCTATTCAACTGAGTTGCCTGCGAGGCCTTTGCTTGCAACTGCGCCTGTTCATTCTGATAAGCCAACAGCCTCCGCTGATACTCTGCGGGCGTCAACCTTGGCAAACTCACATAGAAAGTTGAACCATCGCCAAACGTACTTTCTACCCACACGCGACCATCCATTGCTTCTACGCGTTGCTTTACAAGATACAGCCCCAATCCCGTCCCGCCAATCTGGCGTGTCTGGGAATTATCTACGCGGTAAAACTTCTGAAAGATATGCCCCGCATCTTCGGGCGAAACTCCAATTCCAGTATCGGTCACATTGATTAAGACTTTATCTCCGTCGCCTCTAGCGTTTACCCAAATTTCACCTCCATCCGGGGTATATTTGATAGCGTTTTCAATCAAGTTGTCCAAAATCTCACGCAAGAAATCCAAATCTACCGCCGCATACACAAGTTGCTCGATTTGCTTGTCACCCGTCACCAGACCAGTCGTACCAAAACTGTATTTGAGATGTTTGGCGCGCATATCCTTCTCGCGGGCCCCAGCCATTTCACGCACTACGGTCACAATCTCTACTGGTACCTCGTGGACTTTTAGCCTGCCATCATCAAGCTTTGTTACATCTAGCAAATCTTTAAACAGCCTCCCCAGATGCTGACTTGAAGAGTGAGCTGCCTCCAGATACTGCCTAGCGCGATCGTCAATCGTAGCTGTCTGTGGATTTAACGCCAGCCCCAGATAGCCTTCAATACTTGCTACTGGCGTGCGCATCTCATGACTCGCCGTCGAGATAAACTCACTCTGTTTTTCTTCTTCCTCTAGTTCCTTTGTAATATCACGAAAAGTAATAATTTTATTAGACCTTGGGCCGCCAGTCGGCGTCATAGTCAAAGCAATCGCAGCTCTTCTCTCACTTTGTACCGAAATCAAGACATAATCACGCAAAGTCACCGCTTGGTTGGTCTGCACGGCCTGCGCCAGCTTACTCTGGTCTGGCGGCACTGTGGCGCCATTAGTCGTTTCTAGGCGTAACACTGTCTTGTAATCTAGGCCAATCATATTAGACGGGCTACCATATCCGACCATGGCTGCCGCCGCAGGATTAGCAAATTTGATGATACCAGAATCATCAATTAGTAACACTCCGTCAGTAATACTATTTAAAGTTAACTCAGCTAGAGCAGAATAATTAGCAATATCGGCTGCCGACACAGCTACTGGCGTTTTGACTTTTTTACTTTTGAACAAACTCATTATGTTTATTTTAACACAAGCGCATGAAAATGTGCTATATTTAATGTATATGAATAAGGAAGTTATTTATTTGGAGCCGGAGGATGATATCACCGACATCTTGTCCAAGCTTCAGCGGGCCGAACAAAAAGTCGTGGCCTTGGTGCCACCCAAAAAAGCCACCATGCTTCGTAGTGCGGTGAATATGAAGCTGGTCGCAAAAGCCGCCAAAGAATACAAAAAAGTTGCTGTGGTTGTGACTGCGGATCCGGCAATTTCAAAAATGGCTATGATGGCGCAAATCCCGGTCGCCAAGACTCTCCAAAGCCGCCCCGTGGTGCCAACCAAAGAGAGCTTAGAGGCGGCGCAGGCCGATGAACAGGTAATTGATGAGGATTTGGCCGATGTAACCGATAAAGAGGAACTGGATAGCCTGAAAAATAAGGCCAAAACGCCCGCAGAGGGGTCTGAGAGCGCGTCTAAGAAGGATTCCGACAAACGTGCTAATGTTATCGATTTGAGTGAGGAAAGCCTCGAGAACGGCTCTAAAAAGGCTTCTGAGAAGGGCAAGAAGGGCGCTGACGGCAAAAAGGTGCCAGATATCGCCAAATATCGCAAATGGATCATTGCTGGGGTCGCTGCAGCCCTTGTACTGATTGTTTTTGGGGTTTGGGCCTTTGTATTTGCGCCGGCCGTGCAGATTACTGTGGCAATGAGCACAACTTCCAATAACTTCTCTGAAGAAGTCCGTTTTACTTCCGATCCAGGCACCGAGAATGTAGCCGAAGGCATACTTTATGCCCGTAAAGAAACATATGAACCAGAGTATACCGAAGATTTCGAGGCGACTGGCAGAGAAGATCGCGGCGAAAAGGCTACAGGCAAGGTGAGCCTGCGTATGGTTTTTACACCAACAATCGGCAGCTCGGCTAAAATTGGTCTGGCTAGTGGTGCAAAGTTGACCGCTACTAATGCTGACGGTAAAGCTGTGGTTTATACATTGAACGAAGATTATAGTACTTCCTTTGACGGTACGGCCGAAGGGATTAGCGCGATTGAGAGTGCTGGCTGGACTTGCCCCCGCACAATCGTCTCCGGCAGTTCACAATGTAGCTTGAGTGTTAGTGCTGCTGGCGTGACTGCGCTGGCTGCCGGTGAAGATTATAATATCGGGGCTGGACGCACTTGGAACCCAATTGCTGACGATGATGAAAATATCACTATTTCCAATTCCACCGCTTTTGCTGGCGGTAGCTCCCGTGAGGTAACTACTGTGACTCAGGCTAATCTTGATGCCGCCAAAGAACGTATTTTGGCCAGCCATGCTTCTGAGGGCAAATCGCTCTTGCTCGACCAAGTAAAATCTGATGATGTGATCGTGATTGAATCTAGCTTCAAATCTGAGGCCGGCGATGTCAAATCTAGCCCCGCCGTGAACGCTGAGGTAGACGAGAACGCTAAGCCCGAAATTACCGTCAAGGCAATCTACTCTGTTTACGCGCTCGATAGGGCTAAAGTAGAAGAGTTTATCAAGGCCAAGATGACCGTAGCCGATGATCAACGAATTTACTCTGTAGGTGACCCCTATGTTGAGCGTTTTGCTAGTATTGATGAGGCAGCTCGTCTCAAAACCGTAGTCAAGACTGGCCCAACCGTTAATGAAGAAGCTATCTTAGAAAAGGCGAAGGGTCGCAAAATTGGTGAGGTTCAGTCATTACTCCGTTCCATCAATGGTGTAAGTTCAGTCGAGATTACTCCGTCATATTTCTGGGTGAACAGCGTGCCGAATGACGCCAACAAAGTGACAATTGAACTAACGGTGGAGGATAAGTAATGAAACTAATCGCCTTAGATGTTGGTACAAAACGTATTGGGGTGGCTAAGGCCGATTCCTCTGTTCGCATCGCAGTTCCATATCCCGCAGTCGAAGTCGACGACGGGGAAGAATTCAAAAAAATTGCCTCTCTAGCCCGAGCTTGGGATATCAACAGCTTCGTCTTGGGGCTACCCCGCAATAGTCAAGGTGAAGAAACCGAACAAAGTCGCTACGTGCGTAAGTTTGCTAAAGAACTCAAGCAGGCAATTCCTGATGCCAAAATTTGTTTCCAAGATGAGAGTTTGACCTCGGTTGAGGCCGAAAAACGCCTTAAATCTCGCAAAAAAGGCTACAAAAAGGGTGATATCGACTCTGAAGCTGCTACAATTATTTTGCAGGACTTTCTCGAAGAGCATACTGGTAAGCCCACTAGCAAGGCTACGGCCGCACACCATCAATCAGTAAAAGCTGCCAAGCCGCACAAATTACTCATGGCGCTCTTTATTGTGATTATTTTGCTCGCTGCTGCTGCTGCTGGAGCATATTACTTCTACGACCAGAATATTCAACCGGTATTTACAGAGGTAGACTGTGATGAAGCCGAAAATGCTTCAGTTTCCGCCTGTAAACCCGTGGTATTTAACATTGAACCTGGAGCGGGAGTGGCCGATGTGGCAGTTGGCCTCAAAAATGCCGGATTGATTCGCAATTCCATTGTTTTTCAGATATTTTATCGTCTCAACTATAGTGACTACACTATTAAAACTGGTGAATATGAGCTAACTAAGGCCATGTCGCTTGAGGAGATAATAGCACTCATTACTGAGGGCAAAGGAGGCAATGTTTTTAGCCTGACTTTCAATCCTGGCGAAACTCTACGCGATTTGAGAGCCAAACTACTCAAAATAGGGTATGACGGCGCTACGATTGATGAGGCCCTTCAGGCGCCCTATGAGGGGGCTTATAGCTGGATTTTTGAGGGTAGACCCGAAGAAGCTGGCCTTGAGGGGTATCTTTATGGCGAAACCTATGAATTTTACCAGAGCGATACTGTAGAGGATATTATTGAGCGAATGTTAACAGAGATGGCGGATGTCATAGAGGAAAACGACTTTCGGACAAAATTCGAGGCTCAGGGACTTAATCTTTACCAGGGAATCACTTTAGCTTCAATCGTGCAAAAAGAAGCCAATAACGCGGCTGATCAGGCAAAAGTGGCTCAAGTATTTTATAATCGTCTTGCTCAGGGGATGAGTCTTGGTAGTGATGTAACAACGCAATACGCAGTAGATTTAGTTGATCCCGACCGCAAGGTTTATACGAATAATGCCGAGGCCTTACAGATAGACTCTCCCTATAACACCCGATTATACCATGGTTTGCCTTATGGGCCGATTTCTAACCCTGGTATTCAAGCGCTTAAAGCGACCGCTACCCCTGATAGTGAGGCCTCAAACTACTTATTCTTCTTGACAGGAGACGATGGTGTGATGTATTATAGTACTACAGATGCGGAGCACCAGCAGAATATTTTCGACCACTGTGCCGAGCTCTGTAATGTTGCCTTGTAGGTGGCCATAACAGCTTCCGGGCGGGGTGATATTCAAATTTATTATGAGAAAGAAACGTAACGAACATAAATTCCGAAGCTTCATGGGCAAATTTTTGCCTTATGCAGCTGCCTTTTTGATGATTTTTGGCATCGCCAAGGTGGGGACGGAGAGCAAAAACGATTCCGAGGCAGGTAGCATCAATATGAACGCCATGGCCGCCGAGAACTATAATGTTTCGGCCGACCAGCTTTCTGAGCTCTATGTAGTGGCAAGCCTTTCAAATAGTTTTAACCTTGCTAGCGTAGATACCGTGGCTGGTAACTATGTGATTGTTCAGTCGATGAAGGAAATTAGCCAGACCACAACTGACCGTATTGAGAAGCCGAGCGTTATCAATACTAACATCTCGCGTGGGGTGCAGACTTATGTAGTAAATGATGGTGACACCATGGCTAGTATTGCCGCCAAGTATGGCGTGACGACCGACCAAATTCGTTGGTCTAACGGTCTTAAGAACACCAATGTTGAGGTGGGTCAGGTGCTCAAGGTGCCAACTATTCCTGGTATCGTCTATACCGTGAAAGCGGGCGATAGCGCAGAATCTTTGGCAAGTAAGTATAACAGCACGGCTGAGAATATCATTGCTTATAACGACCTCGAGGGGGGTACGCTGATTATTGATTCTCAGATTGTACTCCCAGGTGGCGTATTGCCATTCACGGAGCGTCCAGAGTATGTTGCGCCAGTACATACCTATTCCAACTATAGCTTCTCTGGTTCTTATGCTAGCCGTCAAAACATGGTGGTCGTGGCACGCGGCGCATATAATGGCATCTATAATAACCCAGCCGGTATCAATGGCAACCCGATGGTGCGTGGCCAGTGTACTTGGTATGCTTGGTATTGGCGCGCTACCGAAGGTGTGGCTATGGGCTTGCGACCAATGCCAGGTGGCGCTACTTTGAGCCATGCTCGCTATTGGGCATCGCGCGCAGCTGCTATGGGCTTTAAAGTAAACCGTACTCCGTCCGTGGGTGCCGTCTTCCAGACCACTTCTGGTTATTATGGTCACGTTGGGATTGTTTTGGCGGTAAATCCAGATGGTTCTATCAAAGTTCGTGAAATGAACCTCGATAGTCGCGGCGTCGGTACGTTGACTGAAGGCATTATTCCGGCCAGCTCAGTAGGTAGCTTTAACTATATTCATTAAGGAAAAAGATGTTTGTTGATACTGCCAAAGTCAAACTGCAAGCCGGCAAAGGTGGCGACGGTGCTGTGTCTTTTCGGCATGAGATTTATATCCCCAAGGGTGGCCCAGACGGCGGCGACGGCGGCAAGGGTGGCTCGATTATCTTTCGAGCTGATAAAGACACTAATACTTTGCTTGATTTTCGCTATAACCCCGAGCTCAAAGCTGAAGATGGTCGCAATGGTTCGGGCCAGCGCAGTGCTGGGCGCAGTGGCAAAGATTTGATTGTGGAAGTGCCGATTGGCACCGTGGTGCGTCGTGATGGTGAGATTCTGGCCGATTTAGCTGAGGACACACAGGAGGTAGTAATCGCCAAGGGCGGTGATGGTGGCTTTGGTAATGCGCATTTTAAGTCATCTACGCGCCAGACTCCGCTGATTGCTGAAGTGGGCGAGCCAGGCGAGGCATTTGAGGCTTCCCTGGAGTTGAAATTGATTGCCGACGTTGGTCTAGTGGGTTTACCTAATGCCGGCAAGTCGACTTTTCTCTCAGTGGTGAGTAATGCGCGCCCCGAAATTGCTGATTATCCCTTTACCACTTTGACCCCACAACTCGGCGTAGCTACAATAGATAGCCAAGATATTTTGATTGCCGACATTCCAGGGCTTATTGAAGGCGCGGCTGATGGCAAAGGCTTGGGGCATGATTTCTTACGTCACGTCGATCGCACAGCCGTGTTGTTGCACCTGGTAGATGTTTATAGTGATGATGCTGGCGAGGCTTATCGCGTAATTCGGCACGAGCTGGAGCGCTATGCGGATTTGGCAAGCCGCCCCGAAATAGTGGCACTAACTAAGTGTGAAGGCGTGGATGAGGAGATTACTGAGATGCAAAAAGCCGCAATTTTGGCGGTAAATCCCGATGCGCGGGTATTTGCGATTTCTTCGGCTGCTAAGCAGGGAATTACGGAGTTGCTCCGCGCGCTGGTTAGAGAGAAGAATGTTGCCGCGGAAGCTGGAAGCGGGCTCTGTTCTCGCTCCGAACTCTCCGCAACCAACGGGGAGCGGTCGAAACGAGGAGTCACCGTAACGACGGGCGACGACGAGCAAGGAGAGGGAGCATTAGCGACCGAAGTGGGTTCGGATGAGAATAAAACCCGATCGCCAGCTTCCGCGGCAGACAATCTTCCTGTTATCACTCTTGGGGCGGAGCAACTCAGCAAGGCCTGGAAGGCTGAAAAAATCGACGACAAATTTGTTGTCACTGGACCCAAAATCGAGAAATTTGCTCGCCGCACCGACCTCAATAATTACGCATCGGTCAATCGTTTGCGCGACATTATGAAAAAACTCGGCATCCGCGCCGAACTCACCTCGCTAGGCGCTCAGCCAGATTCGGTTATTTCTATCGCCGGAAAAGAGTTTACTCTAGTAGAAGATTACTAGATTTATTCCGATATACTTGACAAAAATAGACATCTGTGATACAATGGAAGTATAGGGTGCAAATCCTATGTTCCTTGCTATTTTTGAGGCGAAAACTCCTTTTGGAAGGGCTTGGTTGCTAAGTTTGCGCGGTCTATGTTTTAGACTCGCAATGCAGCAACCAAATAAACATCAAAAAAGGAGAGAGTATTATGAGTGAAGTAAGAACAGTCACAATGTCACCGGAGTTGAGTATCCACAAAGAGGACTTGCGCCTGACATATGATTTAATCAAGAACGCAACAGGTAAGAGAAGTGCCGACCAGATGGATCAGATACGTCAGATCGGTAGTATCATCGGCTATCCGCGTGACCAGGTGATTGGTGACCAGATTCCGGACATTTTTCTGAACAAAGATACGGGGCTTTATCAGTATCTGAATGGGCAGAATGTTCTGGGACGTCGCTACGAAGGCAATGGCTCTTGGCGTCCGGTTCCGGCCGACGATTGCACTTTGCGGCAGGCAGAACAGGAAAGTTATATCCATAATGTAGTGATTCCGGCAATTGCGGGCATGATTATTGAGCAGCTGGGTTCACCGGAGCCTCTTCCGCTTGTGATCATGAAACCTGGTGCAGTGCACGCTCTGATGGATATCTGTTCTCAGGCACTGACAATCGCTCCCGACAATCTGAAAGAAAGGGAAGCCAGGGTCAACAGTTATTTGCATACTTTGCTGGATGAAGCGCGCCTCAATGCGTAGCCCTAGGGCTAAAGCGTAAAGGTTGGGATGTTTATGGCATCCCAACCTATTAATTTTTTATGAAATATTTTTTACTTCGTGCGCAGCGGGGTTGTCGTTCTGGCCGTGTCTACTGGCACTTTCAACTATGCTGGCCACGATGCTGATGACTGGTCAGCGAAAAACCAGCAAAACCATTAGTGCTATTGACAAAAATACGAATCTATGCTACAATGGAAAGATAAGGAGGGCTGTACATTGCTATAACTGATTTTTCTAAATATACTGTTGTCTATTTTTTGCGAAGGAGGGCATACAAATGGAAAGACAAAAGCTAAAACAGTATCTCAGAAACAAGGGTTGCATCATTGAATCGCACAGCCAGGATGAAACTTTCAAAAAAGCGGGGAGCTTCATTCTTGGAAAGTGGGACAATACCGCTTTTGTGATTGAATCCATGGCTGGCGGAAAACTGGTTTTGCGAGTTAAACAATGTGTTGGCTGGCATCCTTATTCTCCGCCATGTCGGGCTTGCTCGCAGTTTATGGGAGTTGAAGTACCAACTGAAATGGGGATTCAGGCTATCTCAGCGGAACGCTGCTTTATGTGGCAAGCAACTGACGCATGATATGCGACATCTGGAGGGGATTTAGAAAAATAAAAAGATACGCCTAATTTTCGTAATATTAGAATGCATATTTAGGCCTAAATATGCTCGGAAGCATTTTTCCGAGCATATCTTTTCTCCACTCTACATGTCTAATACAGTACTAAGGCAGCGGAGGGAGAAACCAAGATAACGATTACCTGTGTTGAATGGGTCAACTGCAGTATTTACATAAAGTATATAAGCGTGCGTAGTTGCTGAATAGCTATATGACACCCACCAATGTCCAGAATTTCCTGCACGCCCAAACATACCAGTAGACAGAGTTAAATTAATATACCCGCTGCGCACGAAGCCAGAAACCAAGAAAACTGGCCCTTGCGAGCCAGCCTTCGCGCTGATGCGCGCCCACCCTGGGGCACATTGGTTTGTTTTAATCCGCTGTTTTTGTTTTTAAAGTCTCCACACTCCACTAACATGCAGTGGAACCCCTGTGAAGCGTACCAGCTTATACTTATAATAAGCCTAAGCGACATATTAGTCAAGTGAAAAGCAAAATGCTGTTGTAAAAATAACAACAGCAAAGAAAGTGACGTTTCTACTCAAATAGACTATATTATCATCAAAATCAAACCAAAAAAGGCCACTCCCGAGAAGAAATAGCCTTTCGCTTATAATATCAAAAGTAATCTAAAAAGTCAAGGTCGATACCCTTACTCCCTCCGCTGGGGGAATTGGAGCAAGAAAATGGATAATGAACTCGAAAGACTAAGAAAAGAAAACGCCGAGCTACGTGCTGAGCTCGCAAAATACAAACAGAGCCATGCTAAGGGTGCTAACGCTCGGAGCGTTGCTCGGGGGTAAGGCTATCCCATGCTCTTTTGCCACCCGTGCTGGCCCAAGCATTCATTTTGTCGTAAGCGTCAGCCTTACGTTTCAGCTCATTATATTTGTCTTTAGGGATAGCAATAGTTTCCATATTATATACCTTTCTACTGGCGGATTAAGCAAGGGGTTGATTTTACCTTTCCGTTATGTTATTATTGCGTTAAGCTACTTCTTCTTGGTTGGAGGGGTGGCTCTTTTGAGTGTGATATATTTAATTTTCGTATCCATCTGAAATAATAATCTCGAATTCTTCCTTCGAGATTTATACCGCTAGAACTCTATATAAACCTAAGATGTGCGGACGGAGAAAAGAAAAAACGTTGACTATTTGCTCTACCATATGCTACAATAGCTACATATGCGAATGTAGCTCAGTTGTTTAGAGCGCTTCCTTGCCAAGGAAGAGGTCGAGAGTTAGAGTCTCTTCATTCGCACCATATTTTGACGTCACGTTTGATACAAAGTAACCCAGAAGAAACCCCATTTTAAAGGGGTTTCTTCTGGTTCTGGTATAAATTTAATCCATTGAGTGATAATATTGCTAATAAACTCGGTAATAGATAAATAGAACATCAAGGAGCCACTTTACACGTTGCACCCAACTTTTATGATTTGCACCGCATTGCACCTGCGCGAGGATAGACTATATCCCATCCCCTCTAGCCACCGCAATCCCACGCAAGAACCCCTGCTCAAATACGGCATACTTGGTATCGTTGACGCAGGCACATAAGGTATTTATCGCATCTTCCAGCCTGCTTTCGGGAATATGCTCCTTTAGGATATCTACCACTTGGTCGGTTCTATCAAGGTCACTCACCATCAAAGTGGAATATTCTGAGCGGATATGTTCCTCAAACTGGCTTTTACCATAAGGCCTCTCATTGCTAATAAATAATCCCATCGCCAGTCTGAACCCATAGACAAATCCCTGATGCTCATTGACACATGCTATATCCGCAATCATTTTCTCCAGCTCCAGCCACTGCTTCCGAGCTTCTTCACTATCCTTACTTAGATACCCACCCATAATGCAGGTTTTGACTTTGTTTCTTGCTTTTTCTGTTTCTGGCAGGTCTTTATAGTCTATGTCATTGATTAAGCTACTATAAAGCCTTTCGATTGTACTCATGCTCATTTTTTATCCCATCCTTTCTTACGGCTCTGCTCCAGGTTTACTTACTTGGGGCAGACTGCTTTTACGATGGTTATATTCATCACTCAAAGTGGGCAAAAACACAAGTCTTTCCTGCCAGCAAAAGTATACAAAGATTTCGGAGTAATTTTGGTGGTTATGATCATAAGGCGGGCTGGCGAAAGGTTGCCTGCTGCGCATGAAAATCTGTGTTCAGGCAATATCCATCTATATTAGAACGCTTTTTTAAATATTTATCCCCTTATTTTTATCCCAGCTCCATCCCCAGATACGCTTCATCCAGGTCATCCTGTGCTACGCCTAAGTACCGCCTTGTCACTTCATAGCTACTGTGGTTATAGATTTCCATAATTACAACCGGGGATATCTTTCCACTGTTCCAGGCATGGTAGCCCCATGTCTTTCTTAAGCTGTGGCAGCCAATTTTTCCAGATATCCCCAAAGCCACTACCGCTGCATGGATAATCCTCCAGGCCTGCACCCGGCTGATTGCTTTGTCTTCCTTACGGTTGCTGGCAAAGATATATGTACCTTTCCGGTGTGGGTAACACTGCCGGAGTGCGCCAATAACCTGCTGATTCAGGGCAATGGTTTTGGTCTTACCAGTTTTCTTTTCCGTGATCGTTACGTGGGTGAGGAAAGCCTGTCTTTCCTCATTGTACACATCCGACCACTTCAAACGCAGTAAATCATTAATCCGGAGCGCCGTATATGCACCCATAATCACCATTGTATAATTGCGGAATTGTCCCTTTTCTAAGAAATGTTCCGCCAGTGCCTTAAACTGTTTCCTGTCTCTAATTGGTTCTGTTGCTGCCATAATATAATCTAAGCCCCCTTGCTCTGTGATACGTCCAGTATAACGTATCCGGGCTCGGAGGCTTGGTAACTTTCTGTTGATTTTGTTACATTCTGATGCTGAGAAAGCCGCTGATTATCCTATGAATGGTATCCTGCTATTACATCTTTCCCCGGAAAAATCTGCCAGACCTATTGAATACAGGCTTTTTAGATGTTAAAATAGGTATCAATATCAACATTGTGTTACATCTTGCTATAGGTAATGGATTTTGGCACTGTTTTGGACTGCAAACTATAACCTCCAAAACAGCAATACTTTGTTGCCAGATGGCAGATATATTAAATTAGCTTGGGAGGGGAGTTATGAAGAAGAAAACAGTTGTAACCATTTTGACTTTGGCGCTAAGCGCTATGGTGTTCGCGGGGTGCGGGAGTAGTCAGGAATCAGCAGCAGCAGCGAGTTATGAGGAGTCAACCGGACCGGCAGTTTATGCTGACGAGGTCGGTGAGGAGCTTGCGGAGATTGCAGAGCCTGACGATGTATCAAAGGGGCTGATAGACGTGGCGGGGGAAAATGATGACTTTGGTAGGCCGCCGGAAGATGAGTGCGTAGCGTGGGAGGAAG
>CAOLNK010000009.1 GCA_948477625.1 uncultured Candidatus Saccharibacteria bacterium
AACCGCTAGCTAACATAACTAACCCCATTCTCGCACAAACAAGGGACTGTGTCAACCTTTACTATCACCCGTTTCAATCATAGAAGCATACTATAACCAAAACTATGGAAAGCCAAATCAATCTCATCAAACAAAAAGTCAACGCCCTTCTTGGTCAAGAAAATTCCGGTCACGATATGGAGCACGTTAATCGCGTTCTTAAGCTTTCACTAAAATTAACCCAGCAAGAAAACGCCACCGACTGGCTCAACTATCTAGATAACTATCTCACAAAAAATGGAGGCACCGACCGGAATTGAACCGGTGTACGCGGTTTTGCAGACCGCTGCGTAACCACTCCGCCACAGTGCCATGCCTACATTCATCTTAGCACAAACCGTGCAAATTTTCCACCCACTCCGCCAAAAATATGCTACAATCGTAAGTAATATGAGTGGTAGGGTAATGATTGTGGGTACTGGTAATGTCGGTGCAAGCATCGCATTTGCAATGCTTAACCAGCGCACCCCCGTAGAAGAATTAATACTAACCGATATCGACACCGCCGACGCTGAGGGCGAGGTACTCGATCTCAGCGATGCTTTGGCGGTTGCTCCATCCTGGCTTAAAATTCGCGTCGGCGATTATCATGATGCGGCGAATTGCGATATCTGTATTTTGACCGCCGGCGCCAACCAAAAACCAGGCGAAACCCGCATCGATTTATTGCAAAAAAATGCCAGAATCACCAACGAGATCGTCGATCAAATCATGGCTTCTGGTTTCGACGGAATTTTCATTGTCGTTGCAAATCCGATGGACACTCTATCCTACCTCACTTGGCAATACTCTGGTTTACCAAGTGAGCGCGTTATCGGGACCGGCACTGTACTCGACTCCGCTCGCTTACGTCTCCAAATCGCTCGAGAGCTTGATGTCCACCCGAAATCCGTTCATGCCTATCAAATCGGTGAACATGGCGACAGCGAATTCTCTCTTTGGAGCAGTGCTAACGTCGGCGGTGAACCGCTCACTCAACTTCTTTCTCAGAGCAAACGCAACGAGATTGAAGATTTCGCTCGCACCGAGGCTTACGAAATTATCGAGAAAAAAGGCGCCACCCACTACGGTATTGGCGCCTGCACTGTCCACATCATCAATTGTATTCTCGGCGACGAACGCCGCATCCTCCCCGTATCCACCCTCGACGACTGCAATGATGTTTATTATGGTTTCCCAGCCGTTATCGGTAAATCTGGCGTTATCCGCCGACTCGAGCTCAAGCTCACCGAAGAAGAGGGAATCAAATTACAGCAATCTATCAATATCATCAAAAACACCCTCAAATCAATCAAGGAGTAACATGCTAAAATCCCCCAAGAGACCAAAATTCTTCACCCTATCTTTCTATTGTATCACACTTACTATAGTTTGTCAAGCGTTTTTGCCAGTTTTTGGGGCGCAAGCGGCCACCTACACCTCTAGCTCCAGCACTAACAACTTCTATTTTGAGGATTATCAAGCTGATTTTTACCTTAGTAAGGCCGAAGACGGCACCAGCCGTCTTCGTGTCGTTGAAGAATTTACCGCCGTCTTTCCAAAAATTAGCCAAAATCATGGTATCACCCGCGTTATCCCATACACCAACCAGGATGGCAAAAACCTTACCATGGTCAGCGACGATTACCTTGAAATCAACCTCTGGCACAATGGCAAAGAGGAGCGCCCTTACAAAATTGAAGGTGGCGAGGGCTATTTCACGGTTTATATCGGTGACGCCGATACTTATGTTCGCGGCGAACAAGTGTATAAACTCGAATACGAGTTCCGCAATGTTATCACCAAGTTTGACGAAGATGGCAAAGCTTGGCAAGAACTTTACTGGGATACTAATGGCAACGACTGGAAACAGCGGTTTGATAACGTCAACGTCAACCTCCACTTCGAGGACAGCGAGATTCAAGAGGCTTACACTGGCAACGTTTGGTGCTATGTTGGCCGTTATGGCAGCAGCGGACAAAATCGTTGCAAAATCAGCAAAACTTCTGACGGCCTCAACTTCCAAGCGAGCAAGTTATTATCAGGTGAGAACCTCACTTTTGACGTTGAACTTCAAGCCGACACTTTTGTAGTACCTGGCCAAGCCTATGACTACTCAGTCTTCATTGTCTTTATAGTCGAGTTACTAGTCGCCATCGCTATCCTTATCGCCTTCTTCGTTTGTTATCAGCAGTCCAAAGCCAAGCGCGAATATTATCAAGGGCTCTTTGTAAAACCAGAATATGCTCCACCCAAAGGTTCCACCGTAGCCGAAATGGCCGAGAACTACATCAAAAGTGGTTCGCTTGGCAATAGCAAAGTCGCCACCCTCATGGAACTCGCCGTCAAAAGCAAAATTGAAATTCGCAAGCTCGAAAGCAAATCCAAACTCGGCAAGAAAGCCAAAACTATGTGGCGCGTTCGTGTCAAGTCGATGGATTTATCCGCAGAACAAATCACAATGTTGCGCATCCTTGCTGGTGGAGATAATAATATCAGCGTTGGCGATGACATTGAAGTCAAGACCCACAGGGCCAATAATGCCCTCGTACAACTTGGACAAAAATTTAGCCGTCAAGTACGTGATTCATTGCGCAAAAAAGGCTTGCTCGAGTCCAACCCCAAAAAGTCCGTCAAAAGTACTGAGGAATCTTTTGCCAAAAATCCGTGCGGAGTTTTGGTCGGCATCGTTAGCATATTAGCTTTTGCTAGTATCTTCGTTGACATTTTCTTGCTAGCTGATGAGACTAGCTACCGCGCCATACTCGGCGGCACGCCACTCGTCATTCTCGTTGCTGCTTTCCCTTGGATCATGCTATTCATCTGTATCTTCCTCAGTTCCAAACTCAGCCCATACTTCACCATGACCGAAAAAGGTTTGATGTATTCCAAGTATCTTGACGGGATCAAACTCTACATCAAAATGGCCGAACAAGAGCGCATTGAGTTCCTTCAAAGCGTTAAAGGTGCTGATACATCGCACCAGGGAATCGTGAAACTCTACGAGAAGTTATTACCGTATGCCGTTATCTTTAAGCTAGAGAAGAGCTGGCTAAACGAACTCAGCCGTTACTATGAATATAAAGACGTGAGTGAGCCAACTTGGTATTATGGTATCGGCGCCTTCTCGGCTCATGAATTTAGTGCTGCCATGCTGGCCGCCAGCAGTTCAATTGCCACCAGTACCACTCATTCCACTACTAGCAACTCCAGCTCCGGGTTCTCCGGCGGCGGTGGAGGAGGTTTCTCCGGCGGCGGAGGCGGAGGCGGCGGAGGCGGAGGTTGGTAGACCGCCTCTCCTTCAATCAATTCATAACTGTGTTATACTATTATTATGTTAGATATTAATTTCATTCGGAACAATCAAGATTTAGTCGAAAAATCAACCCGCGAGAAGGGCTATCAAGCTGATATTCCTAGTTTATTGAAACTTGATGATGAGCGCAAAGCCATCCTACAAGAAGTCGAGGCCCTACGTCGCGAACGCAACGAAGTTGCTAGCCAGATGAAAGGTGGCAAACCAAGCGCCGAGCTCATTAGCAAGGGTAAGTCCATCAAAGAGAAACTCGCCGAAAAAGAACCACAATTGTCCGAAGTCGAACAACATCTATCAGAAATTCTCAAACAAGTTCCCAACATCATTTTTGACGATGTGCCACTAGGCGGAGAAGAGTGTAGTGTAGAAATCAGTAGCTGGGGTGGCAAGCCTGAACACGGCGTAGATCATCTCGATTATGCTACTAGTCGTAGCTGGCTCGATTTTGAACGTGGCGCCAAAGTTGCTGGAGCCAAATTCTATTATCTCAAAGACGGTTTAGCCCTGCTCGAGAATGCACTCTTACAATTTGGGCTCAAAAAGGTGACCGAACATGGCTTTCATTATATGACCGTACCCGACATGGTCTCAGGCAAAATCCTTGAAGGTTGCGGATTCAACCCCCGCAGTAGCGCCCAGAGTGACGAATATTATATTGAGGGCGAAGACCTTGCCATGATTGCTACCGCCGAAATGCCACTCACTGGCTATCATATGGACGAAATCATCGACGAAAAAGACCTTCCACTCTGCTATGCTGGATATTCGGCTTGTTTCCGTAAAGAGGCTGGTACTTATGGCAAATACACACGCGGTCTATTCCGCGTCCATCAGTTCAACAAGCTTGAAATGTACGTCTTTTGCTTACCTGAAAAGTCCAAAGAGACTCATGAGCAAATTCGTGAAATTGAAGAAGAAATCTGGCAAGAAATTGGCATTCCATATCGCGTCATTAATATCGCCGCTGGAGATTTAGGTGCACCGGCCGCCAAGAAATACGACATCGAATATTGGTCACCCGTCAATCAAAAATACCAAGAACTCACCAGCTGTTCCAACTGTACCGATTTTCAAGCACGTAGCCTCAATATTCGCGTCCGTCGCGAAAACGGCAATATCGAAGTCCTACATACTCTCAATGGCACTGCTATCTCCTTGGCTCGCACTATGGTCGCCCTGATTGAAAACTATGCCGAGCCTGATGGTAAGCTCAAAGTTCCCGCCGTTTTGCAACCTTATCTCGGCGGAGTGACCGAACTCTAAAATGACCAACGATACCAAGTCTACCTCAGAGAACACACCCCGCCCCAAGAATCGCTTTCATTTTCGCTCCGTCGTCAGCCTGGCCAACCGCAAGTTACCTATCCGTTTTGCAGCTATCGTTTTGGCTAGCTCCACCTTAGTCTCGGCATTGCTCGGTATCTTCCGTGATCGTTTACTCAACTCATATTATCTTGATACTTATCCCACCGGTATTGACGCCTATACCGCCGCCTTTACCATCCCAGATTTCTTGTTTTTCTTGCTCACCTCTGGTGCACTAGCAGTCAGCTTCATCCCGGTTTTTAATCAACGCCTCTCATCTGGTAACAAAAAGTCCGCTTGGGAACTCAGTTCTAGTCTACTGAACCTTATGGCTATCATGACATTGGTTGCATCTGTGTTAATTATGATTTTTGCCGAGCCACTAGTGCGTTATATTGTTGGCCCCGGCCTCGACGAATCTGGCACTATCCTAGCTATTAATATGATGCGCGTCATCGCTATCAACCCCTTCCTTTTCTCCATCTCAACCATTCTGTCTAGTATCCAACAGGCTCTTGGACGTTTTGTCTTCTACGCTCTCGCCCCAGCACTTTATAATGTCGGCATTCTAGTCGGTATTGTTTGGTTTACTGGTGGCATTAATCTCTTTGGCTGGCAAATCTTTGAAGGTGGTATTATGGGTGTTGCTCTCGGCGTGGTCTTTGGTGCTATTTTGCAAGTTATCGTCAGCCTTATTGGTCTTTTTGGCTTAGGCTTTGATTATGAGTTCAAAATCAACTGGAAAAACCAGGGTTTTCGCTCCGTGCTCAAGCTCTTACCCGCTCGTTCGCTCGACCAGGGAATCGATTACGCCAACACTCTAGTTACCACCAACCTTTCCTCACGCATGGGTGCTGGTGCTCTGCGTTCATACAATCAGGCCTACAGTCTTTCCCAGATGCCAGTTAGTCTCATTGGTGTCGCCATTTCTACAGCCTTCTTCCCGCAACTCACCGAGGAGCTCGGCGAAGGCAAAGAAGCCAAATACCGTCAAACCTTCCGTACTGCACTCGGCACGATCATTTGGATTGCCTTGCCAGTTGCAGTTGTCGCTTTCTTTACTCGTGGCTATGTCGTTAGCTTCATCAAAAACGGTGGCGATCCATTAATCTCATCTATTCTCGCTACCCTTATTATTTCTATCGTCGCCAATTCGATTTTTCATATTGCAGCGCGCGGCTTCTATGCTTATCAAGACACCAAAACTCCATTTTATGTTTCAATCGTTGCTGTTGGTTTCACCATTCTCCTCGCTGTGCTTTTCTCTGTCTTAGGCTGCGGTGTCGAAGGTTTAGGCTGGGCACAATCCATTGGTACTTCACTTGAAGTCATTATCCTCATTGCACTCTTACAAAAGCGCTCCAATCACAAGCTCCTCGACCATAAATTCTGGAAAAACACACTACGTACTGTTTTTGCCGCTGCCGTCACCGGTTGCGTAGCTTACTCGCTCACCAAATTCTTCCCCTTCATGGCGAGCGACGATTCTATTTTCATGGTCTTTCCTAAGTTCTGCGTAATTACTATTGGATCGCTTATTGTATATATTATCGCCGGATATTTCCTCGACTTAGAACAAGTCCAACCTATCATCCAACGTCTCAAAAAAATCCTGCTCAAAACTAAATAATAATGTTATAATAAGCATATGAATATTTTTGAGGCAATACTTTTAGGCTTTATCCAAGGCATCACCGAATTTATCCCAGTTTCTTCATCGGGCCACCTTGAAATCGCACAGCATCTACTTAACATACAATCCAGTGATAATTTTCACCTCTTCCTCGAGTTTATTAATCTCGGCACTTTATTGGCGCTTTTGATTTACTTCCGTAAACGTATTTGGCGCATCATCAAAGATGTCTTTCAGAACCGTAACTATAAACTCGCTATCAATATCGTTGTCACAACTATTCCGGCGGGACTTGCTGGTATTCTACTGTCTGATTTTATCGAAAACAATGGCTTTTTCTCATCATTAATTACTGTCAGCATCGCTATGGGCGTAGTTGGGCTCATTATGATGTTTATCGACCACATTCCACACATGTCCGAGCTCAAAAACGAAAATCATCTCACACCTTCCCGCGCACTCATCATTGGTCTTTCGCAGATTTTCGCCCTTATTCCAGGGACTTCCCGCTCTGGCACCACAATTATTACTGGCCGTATCGTTGGTCTTGATTCCGAATCCTCTGCCGAATATTCCTTCCTTGCTTCCATTCCTATAATGTGTGGTGTCTGCCTCAAAATGTTCCTCTCTAGCACCGGTCGCACCTACTTTGCCGAAAATATCGGTATTCTGACTCTATCTAACTTAGTAGCATTCATTGTTGGCCTCTTTGCGTTACATTATCTCCTGCGCTACCTCAAAAAACCGCACACTTTGCAAACCTTTGGTCGCTACCGCGTCATCGTCAGCTGCCTAGTGCTCGGAACTATATTAATCCTCATGTAATTTATGCACCGCCTCTCACTCATCGTCAGCGAAATCTACAACAAATTTTTACCATTGGCCGAGAATGGTAAAGTTCAGCTCAGTCTTGATTTTCCCGACACCACTCAAGAAATAGATGACCCCGAAACCCTCAAAGCTGACCTCGAGCAACATCTTAACTCCGCCCTTAGTCGTTCTAAAGGTGGTAAAGTTACAGTCACCGTACGCAAAAACCAAATCATCATCACGGACACTGGCACGGTTCTTTCCAAACCCATTTGTAACCTCATGTCTAATGCTCGCATACAAGTAAAGTCACGCATCGGTTTCGGCACTACAGTCGTTATTAACCTTGCCTCCACCAAAAATCCTGAATAATTTTACCATTCCCATACGGCTTGTGCTATAATAAGCATAAGTATGGAAGGTGTATGTAGACTCAACCCGTTTTGTTGGTCGCGACGCGCAATTCGCGTGTTCACTGTTGGATTTTTCTTAATCATGCTACCAATATATCTCTATATCGGTTTTCAGCCCGTTGCCTCGATCGAAGCACTAAGTTATCCCGAACTCAGCATTGACAGTATTTCTCTCAATACACCAGTTGAGTCTATCACACTCACCGATCGTCAGCTCGTTGCCTCAGACGACATCGCTGGTGTCTATAATGCCAACCCAGGCAAAACTTTTATCATCGGCCACTCATCCACCGTTTTTCAAAATCTTTACCAAGTTCAAATCGATGATACTTTTACCTATGACGACAGAACTTATCGTATCACCAACACAGAAATCTTAGAAAAATCTGCAATCAACATGCAAACCGTCCTCGCCCCCAGTGTTTCCGACACTATCATTATCATGACTTGCGCCGGTGAGCCACTACCTAACCACGACGCTACTCATCGCTTCATTGTCACAGCTATCGCCGAATAACTACGCAATCAAAATAATTGTGTAGTACGTCGCAAATAACGCCAGCATCATCGCACCTTCAATACGGTTAATCCGCTTAGTTAATACCGAAAAGATAAACAGCAAAGCTGCTGAAACCACCAACATCACTACGTCTAACATCTGGAAACTAGCTGGCGTAATCGTGCCAAAAATTGCCACCGGGATACCCAAAACTACACAAATATTGAAGATATTACTACCAATAATGTTACCTACAACCAAATCCTGCTCATTCTTGCGCGCCGCCACAATTGTCGTCACTAACTCCGGCAAGCTCGTACCAAAGGCAATCACCGTCAAAGAAATCACGCGCTCACTCATGCCAATAGCGCTTGCAATATCAGACGCGCTATTCACCACCAATTCACTGCCTACAACAATTCCGACCAAACCCACACCCACCAACAGCAAAGACTTACCTAACTTGTATTTCGGCTTAGTTTTATCATTTTTATCGCGCTTCCGCTTAGCCAAAGTCACCAGATAGTACAAAAACACCAAGAAAAACAGTAAAATCACAATCGCATCAGACCGTGTAATCTGGTTCACCTCGCCATTACCCAGGCTAATATCCAAGAACAAAACCGCAAGCAATGTCGAAATCAACATGCAAAGCGGCAGCTCTTTCTTCACGGTATTATCTTTGATTTTAATCGGACGAATCAGCGCCGCAACCCCTAAAATCAAAAGTATGTTAAGAATACAACTCCCCATCACATTCCCCAGCACCATATCCGTACTGCCGGAGGCTAATGCCGACATCGAAACCGCAAATTCCGGCGCACTTGTACCAAACGCCACAATCGTCAGCCCAATCAAAATCTTGGAAATCTTAAAGTTTTCGGCCGTACTCGACGCACCGTCCACAAATACATCCGCACCCTTTATCAAGAACACGAACCCTGCAATCAATAATATAATACTTAAAATCATTTTTCTTTCAAATGTTTTTCTTAAATAGACCTGAATATATTCTAGCACAACCAAATTTATTCTGCAAGATGTGCTATAATAAATACATAAAGAGGAGGTGGATGCGAAAGCATAAAGTTGGTATCATAATTGGAAGCCTACTTGGCGCGATTGCTCTAGGTATAACTAGTTTTTTTGGCGTACAGTACTTTACTGGATCAGGAATTTTTCATCAACCCGGAGTAGTTGTCCTAGCCGAAAATCTTTCTACTCAGCAACAGGAGTTTCTTGCCCCAATACTAGATAATTTCCCAGAATTAGACAGAAACGTCACTATCTCTAGCAAAACTTCACAAACCTTAGAAACCGATAATAATCAACTTTTGTATGATATATTGGTGCCGATTACAGATTTTTATGACCCAATTAGCAATATTAGTTCAGCAGAAATTAATAATTACACACTTATTCCAGTACTCGAGCTTACCTCCCAGCAAAAATTACTCGCGCTCGATGATATATATTATTTGGATAGTTTTAAAGCTGGTGCAGTCTTTGAATATCTGGTGATCGAGGGTGAATCCCCTGATGTTGTAAAAATCACAGCAATCATTCAAGAAAAATTACCCATTTTCCCAAGCGCTGAAAATGTACTAACTTTTGCGCAGACTGGCGTCACAGCACTCTCCCGTGGCATGAATGCTAAGCTCGCTCAAGTCGGCGACGCAACCTATTTCGCCGAGAATATCGGTCCATTTCTCAGCCAATTCGACCTCGCGCATACTAGCAACGAGTCGTCTTTTAGTGCTCTGGCCGACGATCGTAACATTTGCTCCAAACCCCAAATGATTGATACTCTGACCGCTATCGGTCTCGATATCGTTGAGCTCACTGGCAATCATAATCAAGATTGTGGCGACCAAGCCGCACTCGATACTCTAGCCACTTATGCCGAACTCGGCATCCAGACTGTTGGCGGTGGCGCCACGGCCGAACTCGCCGCAGTACCATTGCAAATTGATCAAAAAGATAATCATATTACTTTTCTCGCTTATAATATTTCCACTGGTGGTTACACGCTCGACGCTACTCCTGGCGCTAATTTCTATACCACCGAAAAGGCCCGTACCGACATCACTGCCGCCAAAGAACGAGGCGATATCGTCATTGTCGATATTCAATATTTTGAATGCAACAATTATGATAATGCTGCCGATCTCCGCACTTGCGACTATGCCAATTCTTCCGCTGGCAACCAAATTGATCTTTTCCGCGAAGTTATCGACCTAGGCGCCGACATCGTTGTTGGTACTGCTGCCCATCAACCACAAACTTATGAGCTCTATAATGATGGTGCGATATATTATGGCCTTGGTAATCTCTTCTTCGATCAAATCTGGTGGCCCGGCACCACTCGCAGTCTTATTCTGGTGCACTATTTCTTCAACAATCAACTTATCCAAACCCGCATTATCCCCACCATTTATGACGAAACCATGCAAACTAAACTCATGGAGAGTGACGCCGCGGCCGCCTTCATTGAGCGTCTTAATGGGGCGCGACCGGAGGCGTAATGGGGCGAATAATTAGCAAAAACTGGCTGCGCTTACTACTTATCTTTTTCACGGCATTCTGCTTGACTCTAGTCGGTGGCGTAGTTTTTAAAACTATAATACATAACGCTGGTGAAGATAGCCTCAACTCCGATAATAATGAGTCTGACCAAGACGAGACCCCGCCCGCCGAAGAAGAGCCTACTATCCCTGAATTTATCGATTTGCAACCAGTAGTTGACGAATGGCTGGCCACCGCTCCTGGCAATGTCGGGCTCATGATTTATGACTTGGATAATGACCAAGTCGCGGCCGCGTCAGATGCTGAACGTGTTTTTAATACCGCATCGGTCTACAAATTATTCTTCGCCTATGATGGTTATCGGGAGATTGACGCCGGCCGCGACGTCGGCACAGCCGTACTCGCAATTACGCCTGACAAGGGCCAGTTAAGCGTTTGGGCTTGTCTAGACTTAATTATTCGTGAATCCTACAACGGCTGTGCCGACCCTCTGCGCGCAGATTCTAAACGTTTCGCGCGCGCAGAGGCCCTTGCCGCCGAGCTTCAACTCAAACATACCTCCAGCGCTGGGCTCTATTCCACCGCCGCTGATTTAACCGAGCTAATGAAGCTCTACTGGCAACACCCCGATCTCAGTGCCGAGTCTTGGGCTGCTATTCAAGATTCTATGCTCAACCAGCCCGCTACTACCTACAACTGGCGCCAAGGCTTGCCCGCTGGCTTTACAACGGCTGAGGTCTATAACAAAGTTGGTTGGAATTACACCGGGAGTTACTGGTCAATCTATAACGACGTCGCTTTCCTCGTCTTTCCCGAGCGGGACCGCCATTATATCATAGTCGTACTCACCGAAAACTTCCCTACCTACGCCCCCATTACGGCGCTTGGCACTATTGTTGAAAATGCAATATTGACTCAATAATAACGAAACTACCCAGGGAAAAGTGTATTTATGTAGAAAGAGTATCATGTTATAATCATATTAATTAGTAAAAGGGAACCAAAATGAAATATCTCACTATTTTTCAACTGGACGATTTTGAGTCCGCCACCAGCTTTACTAGCAAAAAAGATGCCGCCAAGTATATCAGCGATTGCGCCACGGCCGCCAAAACTAAAGCTTTTGAAAACCAGGAGGATAGTTCCTATCTCTTGGAAATCAAGACCAGTGATGGCAAAACTCACGAGCTCAAAGCCGCCATCAAACCAGTTGATACCAATGTTAAATATGAGTTAACTTACGAAAAAAACGGCCAGTCCGAAGAAACCACTTATTACACTACTCGTAAAGCCGTGGTTGAACGCGCTCATGTGATTCTGGATGAGCTTGGTTATGATGCTTCAACCGAAGAAGACCGCGCTGGTAAATGGTCAATCAATAACCCTGACCAAAATCTCGTACTTAATCTCAACGCCAACCTTGTTGTCATGGGTAGCGATAATGAGAATGTTGTAGCAACCTACGGCGCTGCCGACATACAATCCTTCTGTAAAAACTTCGAGCAAGAAGTAAGCACTCTTAACCAAGCTAACCAAGCCGAAAAATCCGAGCAACTCAAAGCTGGCCGCAAGAAAGGCTTGATCAATCTCGGCATCGGCGCCGCCATTGCTATCGTAGGAGCTTTAGTCTCCTACGCCTCCTACAGTAATGCCAAACCTGGCCAAACTTACACCGTCTACACTGGTATCATTGCCGTCGGTGTGATTGATGCCATCTGCGGTCTTTATTATCTTATCAATCCCAAGGCTACTTTACCCAAAGATAAGAAAAAATAAACCAAATTTCTCCCAAAATAGCCTCGAAAGGGGCTATTTTCTTACCAATCGCGTTATAATAAGTTTATGTCAAACTTTTCTGAGCTCCATCTCGACACACTGCAGGAGTTGTTTGATTTTTGTCGCAATTTAGAATATGGTTGGGTTGATGCCTCCGGACGCAAACATCATGGGCCGAACAATAGTCCAGAATATCATCTCCAAACTCCCGACGAAACTCTTGCTCGTAGAATCGGTATTTGTTGGGACCAAACTGAACTCCAGCGCGCCTGGTTCACGGCGCATGATTATAATACTACTAGTTATTTATTGTTTTACAAACTTAATAATAGTTGGCCGTCACACTCCATCCTTGTCTATCGAGACGGTCACCAATACTGTTGGTTTGAGCCAATGTTCAATACCACCGCGGTTTATTATTGCGGTATCCATAAATACGATAGTTTAGACGAGCTTCTCAATCATTTCCGTACCAAATTCGTACGCAATGGTCGCGATTCCGGCTTCCTCCCGACCGATTTCGATTTCGGCAAACTCAATCTCTACCAGTATGATAAACCCACTTTTGGCCTTACCGATACCGAATTTTTCCAACATTGCACCCGTGGCGCAAAACTCCAACTCAGCGTATAATGATATTATGACTGCCCATTATCGTTATCGCACTCGTCGTCTCATTGCCGTCCTGACGGCAATTGCTGGCTTAGTCGGCATCGTCATTGCGCAACCTGGCAGCTATGCTCCAGAGACCGAAGCTAGTTCTAGCATAAAGCCCACCTCCGCAGATAGCAATAGCCTACTCGCTACTGCCGTCCTCGAACAACTCGAGGTCAAAGGTCGCGCGCCCAAAACTGGTTACGAGCGTACCAAATTTTATAGTGGGTGGCCTAATATTAATGGCTGTAGCTTGCGCCAACGCATCATCAAGCGCGAACTTGGCGATACGGCCGTCCTTGCTGACGATCAATGTACTGTTATTAGTGGTGAATTTGACGAACCTTATACCGGCTCGCATCTAGTCTTTTATCAAAAGTCTGACCTTTCTAGTGGCCTTCAAATCGACCACGTCGTAGCACTCTCCGACGCCTGGCAAAAAGGTGCGCAATATTTTGATGAAGACGTCCGTTATCAAATTGCCACCGATCCGCTCAATCTTCTTGCCGTCAACAGCAAAGCCAACCAGGGCAAATCCGACGGCGATGCTGCCACCTGGCTTCCTAGCAACAAAGCCTTTCGCTGCCAATACATCGCCCGCCAAATCTCCGTCAAGTACAAGTATCATCTCTGGGTCACCCAAGCCGAACACGACGCCATGGCTAAAGTATTACAAACTTGCCCCAACGAACCAGCTGTGGGTATAGAATTATAATTAAGAGAGGGAATTATGCAACCAGAAATAGAAGCTACTTTCATCAATATAGATAAAGACAAGCTACGCGCTAAACTAGCAGCATTAGGAGGAAAACTCTTACAAAAAGAGACCTTGATGCAACGCACTATCTTCGAACTTCCGGGTAACCAATTTGCGCGCGTTCGTGACGAGGGCAATTGTATCACAATGACATATAAAAATGTAGATGCTAGATCACTCTCTGGTACTAAAGAAATAAATCTTAAAGTAGATAATTATAATGCTGCTGTTGATTTTATGGTAGCTTGCGGAATTGAGCTAAAGTCACATCAAGAAACTTATCGCGAAGAATGGAAATTAGACGACGTAGAATGTGATATAGATACTTGGCCATGGCTACCAACCTTCGTTGAGATTGAAGGCCCCAGCGAGGAGTCTGTTAAAGCTGCAGTGTCAAAGCTTGGGTTTAATATGAAAAATGCTCACTATAGTTCAGTAGACGACATTTATATGCTATATTATGACATCACTAGCACCGATGTGATAAATCGCTGCCCTGAAATTAAATTCACCCCAGTTCCAGAATGGCTAGAATCGCGTAGGCGCCCCGACCAACCACAAAAATAGCTTCGCCGATTTCAGCGAAGCCAAATTTTGGAGCCTATAATGGATAGTATCGCCCACGTTCTACACGGGCGATTACCTTTGCTTCCGGAAGCAACTGCATAATTATCTCCTCGGAAAATGTTCGACAAGAAAATATATCCAGCTCCATACAATCACCATTCTGATGCGCCGCAATGTGCGATTCCATAATCGGTTGCAGTATCGTATAATCCTGCGAACGCCCATAACTCAATACTTCACAAAGTGGATGCATCTCAATCGTCATCATTACGTTATGTATGATATTTGCAGCTTCAACTACCAAACACTTCGGCAATTTAAGAACCAATTGCTTACCAAAGCGCCCACCATTTGTCAGATCACAATAACAAGACTCCACTCTTGCTCGCGGTTCCAACTGTCGTATTATTTTCGCAATCAAATCACCATGTTCATCTTTTGTGTCCAAACAGCAATCAATAAAGATTGTCCCCCGTTTATCAAAACTATGACAGGTAATATGACTACTTAAGCCAATACCGACCGCGCTAATCCCCGTGTCTGCAACTGGCACCTGTTCAACACATAGAATCTCACGATAATCCGCAATTTCAATTGCTAAACAGTTCTGCAAACCAGTTAAAAGCTGCAACATCCAATCCTCACTACGTAATTTCTCTGCTGGAACATCATACACGTCAAAATAATACCGTTTCAAAGCCATCTTTTGCTCCTCCTTACCTTACAAAGAACCAAATTTTCGTGACAAGACGTCACAAGTTGCATTTCACTCCTTCATTATAGCAGATATATCTAAAAACGTCAATGCCGTCCAGGCTAATCCCCGTGCTCTATCTTCTTCCAAGTCACATTTTTCTTCAACAGTGCTTTAATTGCGCACGGAATATACGTCACCAAATATAACGGATTAAACAAGACTGCCTTGATTTTACTCCCCATCGTCAAATCGAGTTTCTCCCGCTTAACCATTTCTACTGTCACCAACATCAGAATCACGTACACCCCAGCTAAAATCACCGGAATTGCCGCCAAGATGTCCATTGCTTTTCCCATAATACATAGTTCAATTACCGTGCCAATCATAATCGCTACCACACCCAAAATCGCATAAATCGCCGGACGCACACCAATCTTTTCCTTCACCAAGCTACCATAATTATTTCCATGTTTTTTCGCGCGAATTAGCGGGATATACTTTTTACGCGCCGAAAAGTACCCCTTAATCCACCGTACTCGCTGCGCCACCGTCTGACTATATTTAGTCGGTTGTTCGTCAAAGAATACTGCCTCTTCGTTGTAATAGGTAGTTAAACTATGCAACGTAGCATACAGTGACAGCTCATAATCCTCCGTCAAGCTTACAAACGGCCAGCCTCGCCACTCTTCAATCAAATCCCCCACAACGTAATAACCAGTACCAGAAAAAATAATATTTGCCCCATGTGCTGCACGCTTCCGATTACTCATGACGTTGATCATCGAGAATGTTAAACTCGACACCGCCGCAATCACATTGGCATTACCATTCTTAGAATTACGATAGCCCGTGGCAATCTCATAACCTTGATCATAAATCTTCAACATCTGTTCCAAATAATCTTTCGTCAAAATATTATCCGCATCAAAGATGAAATAAGCATCATAATGCCTATTCTTGGCCAATATCTGACGCACGGCTTCGTCCAAAGCATAACCTTTACGCTGCCTTGACAAATCTTCGCGCAGAATCACTGTGTTGCCATGCTGCTTGCAAATCTCCACTGTTGGATCATCTGGCGTCTCCACAATCACATAAACATCTTCCGATTTCACTTTCACTGTTTGCTGACGAACACTCTTGAGCAACCCGCCAATTACTTTGCTCTCATCTCGCGCCGCAATCAAAATCGCGATTTCTGGCGCTTTTTTACGTGGTACTAGCTCAATCTTGTTCTGTTTCAAGGCCGCACTACCGCGTAACCATAGAGACCCCGCATAAAACAGCAGTAATAATCCTAAAATACTCATGGTTTTTTATCCGGATGTTCCATATTTGGGAAATAATGCCGCAAAAAATCATCATTATAGTAACTATCGCAAAACTCACCTACTGGCGTAAAAGGCGGGATATTATTATGTCGCAAAGTTTGTCGAATAATTGCCGTCCATGACACCAACATGTCTAGCGCCATCAACACCACCAAAACTACATAGATCCGATCACCAATCTTTATCGGAATTCGTTCAATTAGGTTTGAAACCGGCGGATACACCACCTTCACTAACAATAAGCCCAAAAATCCCCACACCAACATAATCGGAATCGTTGTGCGACCATTGATATTTAAAAACAAATCACTATAATCCCATGATGTTGTATGTGTAAATACTTCCTATAGCCAGCTCACAATATACTCTACAAATCCACCTAGCACCGCTGCATAGATAAAAATCTGCCACGCTTTCAGCGGCTTACGCAGCAAAAGATATACCAACACCACAGCACCAAAACCATAAATCACATTAAACGGTCCATAAATTACTCCCCGCCTAAGGGCATGCTCTAGTTGACCTGTGTCCATGTAGTGTTGCACCATGAACAAAATTTCTTCATAAATCGTGCCAATCACTGATCCCACCAAAAACACAAAAAACAGTTTTTTAAAGCATAAGCCTTCAGCAAATTTCGGCTCTTTTACCACAACTGGTTTATTTTTCTGTTTGGCCATATTTACCCACTATTATAACATATTCTAGTTATGCTATAATAAGAATATGATTCAGTTTCGTGGCACTAGACAAGAATTTGGCGAATATTATGGCTTGCGCCTCCGCGAATTTCACCACAACTTTTTTCGCCATACTAATACCGAAACTTTACGTCGTCAACTCAAAATTTACGAAAAGTTTTATCCCGAACTAGTACAAGAAAAACTCGCTGCCGCCCAAATTCTCAATCAAGATCCTCAGTTTTTACTATACGAAGACCTCGCAGCACCAGTTGATGCTCAGCGCCGAAAAGCCAACCAGCACCAACACGGTTGCACAATCTTCGCCATCCGCGAAAACGGCAAGGTCTTTGTAGGTCGCAATTACGACTGGCTTCCCGAAGCACGTGAGTTCTTTGAGCGCTACGATATCGACATCAAAGGCGCCAATCGCTACTTTTCTTTCTCCGACGAGTCAGTTTGGGGCCGTCACGTCGGACGCCGTAGTCGCAAAATCTACGCCGAAGATGCCATCAACGAATACGGGCTCTATATCGGTCTTACTGCCTCCAAAATCGACAAGTGGAATTACGGCCTCACACCATCACACCTCATCCGCTATATCACTGAACATTGCAAAACCACCCGTCAGGCCCTCAATGTTTTTGCCAAAATGCCTTGTGCTGTGCCTAAAAACTTCTTAATTGCCGATGCTAGCGGTAACCTCGCCGTAATCGAACATTCTAGCCGTAATTATGAAATTATCCGGCCTGACGATACCGGCATCCTCATCCACACTAATCATTGTCTCTCACCCAAACTTCAGCGTATTGATCATGTTTATCAAAAGAACCCACGTACCGATTCTTTCTTGCGTTATCAAGAGACCAATTATCTCATCCGCGAGCAGCTACCAGGCTTTCAGTTTACTGATCTCTGGCGAATTTTGCGCGAGTCACACTATATTTATAACGAAGATACCATTTGGTCGCTCGCACTCGAGCTCAGCGAGCAGCGTTTTAATGTTTACTACGACACCGCTATGGGGCAAAAGCACACCAAGTTTAATTTTTGATGATCCGTGATATAATTAAAAGTAGATTTATTAGACAGTTGGAGGCGTTTTATGATTATTAAAGATTTATTGTTGGGTAAAGTTGCAGTAGTGACTGGCGGCACACGCGGAATTGGTTTTGCAATTGTGCGCAAGTTCTTGGAACAAGGTGCTACTGTAGTGCTATTTGGCTCCCGCGAAGCGACCGCACAAGCCGCTGTCGATAGACTGCACGAAGAAAATCCCGACTATCCCGTTTTTGGACTAGCACCTGAGTTAGACAATTATACTAATGTTGAGCAAACTTTCAAACAGATTGTTGCCGACCATGGCCACATTGATATTCTAGCCAACAACGCCGGCATCTCTGCCCGCGACTCACTCTATGACTACAAACCAGAAGATTTTGATAAAATCATGGACCTAAATGTTAAAGCCCTCTTTAACTGCAGCAAGGCAGCCGCGCCATATATGCGTGAACAAGGTAATGGCTGCATCATCAATACTAGCTCTATGGTTAGTATATATGGTCAAGCCGCTGGCTGTGGCTACCCAGCTTCTAAATTCGCCGTAAATGGTCTTACCAAATCACTCGCTAGGGAATTAGGCAAAGACGGTATCCGCGTCAACGCTGTTGCTCCAGGAGTTACTAACACGGACATGCTTACTAGCCTTCCCAAAGAGTTAGCCGACCGTGTTTCTGCGGGCATTCCTCTCGGTCGCCCTGGTGAGCCAGAAGAGATTGCCAATGTCTTTCTTTTCCTTGCTAGTGACCTTGCTAGCTATGTTACTGGAGCCATCGTTTCAGTAGACGGCGCCACACAAGTCTAAAATCTAACCTGAATATTGACAAATTTCGATATCTGTGCTACAATAGAAGTATGGGGACGCTTTTTGTCGTCTACCAAGCAGAATTATCGGTCAAAACCATAATTCTTAAAAATTCAGTTGAAGAAAGAAGGTGTTTTTATTTGAAACGACGTCCCAAAAAGTACTATCGAGATATTTGCTTCGATTATTTTGAAGACGAAGTCTTTGTAGCTACAGTTACCGCAGCTGTATTCTGTGCACTTCTTCTCGGTCTTATATTGGTAAGTGTATCCAGCGAACATAAAGCAACACTGACCAAAAATGAAACCGCCCAGGAGTTCAATGCACTATCACTCCATGAGCGTCAGCTCATTGCAAAGTGGTCCGACACAGAATTAGACGAAGAAACATTTCTTATGGAAATCAATGATGACCCACTGACCGTTAAAGAAGCGTGGTTACCCTTGTTAATTATCGCCATCGGAATCGTACTTTGTTTTTTCTCTGGATCCGTCGCGTATGGTTATTGTACTGAAAGAAATAGCGACTATTTTTTAGCTGACTTACCCTTAGGTATTGGCTACGGTTGGTTTTTACTCTTCGCCTTGTTTACCATCTGGCCTTTCATGTTTATCAGCGCGATTCGGATGTGGTTTTATTTCCGCCCCAATCGCAAAGCCGAAAGAGCTGAAGTAGAAAAACAAGCCGAAGCTGAACTATCCGAAGAACAAATCTATGCCTTAGCCCAATCACCCAAAATGCGCAATTACAGTGCGGCTCGCCAAGCGTACATCAATTATCGCCTTAGCGGCAGAGCACAAGCACAGCAAAAGTTGATTGAAGCTACGGAAGAAAGGATTGAAGAAATCAAACAAACCATTCGCGATTATGGCCAGAAAATCCAAAAATCGCAACACGAGTTAGGTGAAGCCAAAGCCGAGCTGGAAAGTTTGTCTACAACCAAAGTTTCAGCACAAGCTACGCGTACTCAGGCTAAAGCCGAATGGAAAATTTTGACCGAAATGCGTGGCGTAGCCAAATTGACGGCGCACAAAGGTCGCGGCAAACGGCCCGACAAAATCTGCATCTTGGTCAAAGTCCGCGTACCATATCATAACAATGTGTATGATTTCGGTGATTATCAAATCACACTCTGCGGAGATCGCTACAGCTGTGATCGTGTTCGCTCCGGTATAAGAGTTGATCACACCAGTACACAACCAAGCTATAACGAATCCAGCGGATTCTGTTTTGGCAGTCGTCGGTCTACAATCATGGAGTATCTAGAACAAGGCAAAACCATCGAAGCGGTCACGCTCATGGTCGATTGCCTGCACTCCGTCAATGAGGGACACGAAATATACATCCCCGATTGTTTCCGTAAAGTTGCAACTGTTGAACGTGCAAAACGACGCTTAAAGCGTCAAGCCAAAAACAAAGGAGGGAAATAAAATGACTACAATCACGTTGCATATTCCAATTCAAATTTGGCAGCGCATTCGTTATTATATCGATGCCTGTACACCGCGTGAAGTCACCGGAATCGGAACGATTACGAGAATTGATTCGCGTACGCTTCGCGTCACCAAAGTCTTTCTCCCCAATCAATGCTCGAGCGCTGGCTACTGCGAGTGTGACGATGAAGCATTGAATGGGATTATCTTCAATCTTGTTGAAGATAATCCAGCCAGGGCTGGCGATTTACGTTTCCGTTGGCATTCACACGCAAACGGGCAGTGCTTTTGGTCTACTACAGATCAGGAGGATATCAATAATTGGCAGTCCGACTGGGTGATAAACTTAGTTTCCAACGTCAAAGGTGATATACTGGCAAGGTTGGACATGTTCGAGCCTTTCCGCATCGCAAACATTCCATTGGAAGTCATAATAGATTTGCCTGAGAGCGAAGACTTGCGCCGTGAATGTTTTGCAGAGGCACAGCAGAAAGTGCGCGCCATACCGGAACCTCCCATACTTCCTAGAGGAAAAGGAGGTGAAGCGTGATGGGCCAAACTTTTGATTACTCAGATCAGCACAAGATTTTTAATACTGACACTTGGGGGTGGCCCGTACACTTAATTGGAGCTGGCGGCATCAACAATTTAATTGGCCCCACCTTGGCCAAAATGGGCATCAACGAAATCCACATTTGGGATGACGACATCTTGGAAATTCGTAATTGCCCCACAGAGGTCGCTTACAGTTATAAAATGGTTGGCCAACCTAAAGTAGCCGCCATGGCTGATGCAATTTATTATTTGCGCCCTGATGTCAACGTGTATCAGCACCAAGAACGCATCACAACCGGCACACAGCTCAGCGGTATTGTTATTTCCGGCGTTGATTCCATGAAAAGTCGCCAGACTATCTGGGAATGCGTCCAAAATAACTTTCTGGAAATTCCGTTTTTTATCGACGGACGTAGCGCTGGGGAGGAAACCGCAATTTTCGCATTCGCTCCCAGCGACATGGACTCCGCCGAAATTTACAGCGAAGACTGGCTCTTCGATGACGGAGAAGCGCTCCAATTAGAATGCGGAGCACGCAACATTGGTTACATTGCCGATTATATGGCAGCCGAAATCTGCCGTTTAATCACTAGGTTCCATCGGGAACTCCCGGTAGAATTTTATAGACACAGAAACTTCGCCAACGAGAATTAAAAGGAGGAAAAATCAATGGCAGAAAACAAAGCACAGGGAACTGTAAATGTAGCAAACGGAGCAGGCAACACACCGATTAAGGTTGACTGGTACCCCGGCGATACCGTTGCTACCATCTTAGAACGCGCCAAAATCACCATCCGGTCTGGTCAGACTGCTACTTTGGGCAAAAGACGGGTTAAACGTCCAAACCGCACGCCGGTAGAATCTGGTGCGACTATTGTCATTGCAGGAAAAATCAGCAACGGACAGTAAAACTTTCGACAACTGAATATTGGATTAGGGGCAGGCCACAAGCCTGCCTTTTTCATACACATCTCCACTCTACATGTCTAATACAGTACTAAGGCAGCGGAGGGAGAAACCGTACCAGCGGAAATCCGGGCCGTACGACGGGTAGACCGTCGACGCATTGAAGGTGAGGAGGTAAGCAGTAGCCGAAGTACTAGAAGTATAAGCGGCAGCTCGCGACGACCACCAGTCGCCGTAGAGGCCAGCGGCCAAGAAAGTGCCACCATTACGACTAGGCAAGTTAATAAACCCGCTGCGCACGAAGTAAAACTGAAAAAGAGAAAATAGCTAAACATGGGTCACTG
>CAOLNK010000010.1 GCA_948477625.1 uncultured Candidatus Saccharibacteria bacterium
CAACACTAGATGCCAACCCATACTTACTCAGCATATTCTGGAAGCTACCAGATTTCCCATCTGCCTGACTCCCTGCAGTCGGTAACATCCAACCCTTAGGACAAATACTATCAGCAGCATCAGCATTCGTAATAGTACCACCAGACCCAGCTGTAGCAGCATTAAACTGGTAATAATTCCCTATCAAGTAATGCTCATCATAAGTACCAGCCGTACACACCTTAGACGCACCCGTACCAGACCATTCAGTACAATTCACAGCAACCAGAGTATTGTTGGTGGCGTTAGCCCCAGCCCAGTTACCAGTCGCCGCAGTATATCCAGGCTTGAACTTAGCGCTATCAGACACATCTACAAAGCCCACTTTAGTACAAGTCGCAATATTTGTTGCATCGCCACAAGAGGTCGTCAACAATGGAGTAGCAAGCACCCATTTGCCCAAGTTCCAAGACCGCGTCTCAGTCTGTGGAGGATTGCTCACAGCAGACGGCACTGAGAACTCTGTATTGCGCATTCTAGTGCCAGCACCTTCAGTAAAGGACCAGTTCGCGCTCACATCAGAATCAGCTGGAGTTAACTTGTTCACAAAAGTCTGGTTTGCATTACGATCGCCGAAAGTCAAAGCAAGGTTTTGTGTCATCCAACAACGGCCATCTTTAAGCTTCGCTACCCAGTAAATATTACCATCACGATTATCAATCAGCTGAGTAGTTTCATCTTCAGCAGAATGCTCACAAATCTCTGGAGTCATATCCTGCATATAAGTCAAGTTCGACAGACTATCCACTTCAAGCGGATTCGCCACCACCGATACCAATACTTGACGCTGATAAGTACCAGCTGGAATCTCAGTATTCACCATCGTACCGAAAGCCAACTTATAAGTTGTGCTAGCATTCGCATTCGGCGTACTCGTCATCTGGGAAGCAGCAGCAGTTACTGGCCTATACTCAGTCGATGCAGTCGGAGCAGTCTCACCCACATAAGCACCCCAAGTATTAGCAGCAAAACCTGATTGATCGGTATTTGCACCAATCGAGTTAATCACGGAGCTATTTGTGCTTGATGTCGCCTCAAGGGTAGTTCCGCCAACACCATTCAACAGCACAGCAAAACCAGAACTGTTATTAGTGGCGACAGTCAAATCCATTGAGTTAACACCGAAGCTACCAGTAGACTTTGGCACCACGTCCACATCGACGCGAGCACCCAAACTCACTGAGATAACTGGTTTCAACATTACCCGTGCTTTAGTAGTACCAGTTTCCGTTACTTCGCCTTCGGCTGATGCATTCCCGGCCATGGGGCACAGTAACATTACTGTAAGCAACCCAAGAACCCCGAAACACGACGCCAATCCCAAAGACTTGCGTTTGGTAATTTTATTTAGTTTCATGTGGTTTTATTCCTTCTACGACCTTATTTTATAAACATGACCTTATTAACTTCTATTATCTCAAAGCATAACCCTGATGTCAAGACCAAAATGCTCAAGATTATGTATATTCTCAAAAAATATACCCTCGCGCCAAAAGGCGACGAGGGTCAAACGAATAAGTTGTTATTAGTCTCTATTCCCCCAACTTACGCTGACGCGCCTCACGGGTGAAGAATTCTAACCTATCCCCCACTGCCAAGTTGATCTTTTTCTCAGTTTTCATTGCCAAACCGCCAACCTCGTTCTCGATCAGCTCCTTGGCATCAATGCGTTCCTTCTGTACGCTCTCCACCTCAGCTTCGCCAATCACTTCCTTGCCATGTTTCACTCGTACCAAAGCACTCGGCACCAACCGTCCACTTTCCATCTGCCCACCAGCAATCAGCTCCGTCTTAGTCACCCGGAACACACCCATCACCTTCATTTCGCCCATACCAGTCTCAACAATCTCCTCGCCTAGCAACTTTTCCATGCTATCACGAGCATCGTCCAAAAGTTCATAAATCACCCGGTAGCTCCGAATTGCTACACCGTCGCGCGCTGCAAGCTTAGAAATATTAGTTGGTACGTTTACATTAAAACCATAAATCACCGTGTTGCCGTCGCCAGCCGCCATATATACATCATTCTCTGTGATATCGCCCACACCAGTCGCTACGATATTCAACGTCACCTCACCCTTGGTATCAATCAGTTTCAAACTATCAACAACCGATGTTACCGAACCCAGCACATCACCTTTAATGATCACGTTAAAGACTTTAGAATTATCCTCCACGTTCATCATGCGCAAAAGATCGGTACTGGTAACATTAGCACTTGCCGCCTCATCTACCGCACCCTGAGCATAGAGTAATGCTGCCTTCCGAGCAGTTTTCTCATCTTTTTGTTCCAAGAAACGATCACCAAAATTTGGCAACTCCTTGAACCCAGTAATCGTCACCGGCGTCGACGGGCCAGCCTTCCCCTTAGGCTTACCTTTAAAATCTACCATAGTGCGTACTTTGCCATAGCTACTACCTGCAGTAATAAACTCGCCCACCTTCAATTCCCCGCCAGTCACCAATAGGTTCACTACGGAACCTTTACCAGTCTCCATGTGTGATTCAATTACCAAACCTTCAGCCGGAATGTCCACGTCTGCCTTCAGCTCTTCCACATCCGCAATCAATAAAATACTGTCCAACAATTTTTCCAAGTTATCGCCCGTCTTGGCCGAAACTGGAATCATCATAATGTCACCACCCCATTCTTCTGGTTGTAAACCATGTGTAGACAAATCCGCCATCGTGCGCGGAATATCAGCCCCCTCGCGATCAATCTTGTTAATCGCCACAATAATCTTGGCATTTGCGCCCTGAGCAAACTTGATTGCTTCCACGGTCTGCGGTTTCACACCATCGTCGGCCGCCACCACAATCACTACAATATCTGTCAACATCGCACCATGCTGGCGAATCGCCGCAAAGGCCTCGTGCCCCGGCGTATCCAGAAAAGTAATCTTACGCCCATCATGCTCCAGCTGATACGCCGAAATATGCTGCGTGATACCACCCGCCTCAGTTTCCACAGTCTTTTTGTGTAACAAAGTATCTAGAAGTGTAGTTTTACCGTGATCGACATGCCCCATCACCGCCACCACTGGTGGACGTGGCACTGCATGGTCGCTCAACTCACGCCGTTGCTCAGAAGTCTGCGTAGCAGTATTCTTGCGCTCTAACCGTACGCCTTCAATCCCTAGCTCGCCAATCATAATCTCGGCAGTCTCAAAATCCAACCGTTGATTAATCGTGGCCACAATGCCATTCTTGAACAACTCCCCAATCAAAGCTGTCACCGATAGACCCAAAGCCGTTGCCAGCTCGTCTACCGTAATCGAGCCAGCAATCCGGATTACTTTTTCCGCTTCGTTCTTAGCCTCAGCGCTCATTGCCGCTCCTTTCTGTCATGTTTGTTAGATTTATAACAATTCCCTCTATTTTACCATATTTTGTCTTGATTTTGTATAAAATGTGATATAATCATAGGGTAAAGTTAATAATCCCCGGTAGCTCAATGGTGGAGCAAGAAGCTGTTAACTTCGAGGTTACTGGTTCGAGTCCAGTCCGGGGAGCCAAAGAAATATCTCGACATATGTCGAGATATTTCTTTCATCCTGAAGTTGACACTTGTGCTAGTTTAATAAACTCTTGCTAAGAATTAGGGTACCTACTTGATTTGCACTTAATCCCACCCCCGATTTTCGCTCCTGCACCGTATAATACATATCGTCAATCAATTTTTGTATTTCTTCGGACAGAATTTCTGCGCTTGATAACTCCCGACATTTTTGCCGCAACACCGCACTTCCATCCGGGACAAGATCCAAAAGTTTCGACGCTCGTTTCGTTTTTATAGCCAACCCCACCTCGCTAGCCCTTTCAAATATGATTCTGCCTCATCTCTCGTCTTAAAAACAATAAAATTTTTATTCGGGTACTTTTTCATCAGTTCATAAGTCCGCGGTAGCTTATCTCGAGAAAAATCAATTGCCTTCTGCATCAGCTCCGGGTCTACTTCCTTGTCCACCCACCGAAAATCATCCCTTTTCCGCCCCACTCGTTCCCTTAGTCCCGCCAGACATACCTCTAGCGGATATTCTAGCAAAATCACCGTGTCGCACCGCTTCACTCGCATCTCCATTGTTCGCTGATAATTCCCGTCCAAAATCCACTCATCACCCTTCAAAATCTCCGCCAGTCGCACATCGAACTCATCTCGTGACAACTGTTTAGCTTCCTCATCGTACCACACTAAATCAAGGTGACAGAGTGGCAGCCCCGTAATTTTCGCCAATTTTTTCGAAAACGTACTCTTGCCCGCCCCCGGACTCCCAATCACCAAAACTCGTTTCATTCTACTACTATCATATCACAGCGTACAATTATTTTATACAGAGCATGTACCAATCTTGACAAAAATCATAATCTGTGCTAAAATGAAAGTATACCTTGTTATAGGGATTGTTTTTGCATGGATACTATTCTAATTATTGTTGCCGGAATTGCTGGGGTTGCCTTTTTGATTGTTTCAATCCTAGCCGGAATTACTGCCCGCCGGCGCCGCCAGGAGGCTATGGGCCACTGTCGTTATCGCCCCAAGAAAAGCCTCATGGTTGGCTCTGAAAGGCGCTGTTTCCAGCTTTTAAACGATATTTTTGGCCAAAGATTCTATATTATTCCCCAGGTGGACGTTTCCGCCCTACTCAATCATAAGGTTGGCAATCAAAACCGTCTTGAGGCCTATGGCTTCATCGAGAATAAGACCGTGGACTTTGTCTTTTGCAACAAGCAAACCCTGCGTCCAGTCTGCGCCGTCAAGCTCGACGAGGGCAAAACCACTGACCGTAGTCTCGGTAGTGACCCTAAGGACATGGAAAAATTCTTCCAAAGCGCCCATCTCCCCTTTGTTCGTATCACTAAACCCGACAAACTCGACCGCCAAACCATCATCGAAGAGTTCTCGCGCGTGGTCTACGAAACCAGCATCCTCGACAATAAGCGCAAGAAAAAATAATCCAAATTATTTTAAGGGCGAAGTTAGCTCGAGACTAGTGCTAGGAAAAAGTGAGAATCGCAAAGGAGACGTACTAAACGTACGTCTCCTGCGAATCGGAACTTTTGACAACGCAATAGCCCAAGATAACGAATCCCTCGCCTAAGCAATCGTTAGGCTGATTTTGCGCCCGTCCCGGTCAATATCGAGCACACGGAACTTCTTGCGTTCGTTCAGCGTAAAGACTTTCTCGGGGTCAGCATCAGACCCATTACCAAGCTCTGATACATGCACCAAAGCCTCAACTGCTGAAGAAATCTGCACGAAAGCACCAAATGGAGTAATCCGGGTAATTGTGCCTTCAACTTCATCACCCTTCTTTAGGTTCTCCACTTCTGATAGCCATGGGTCTTCAGTCAGCTGTTTCATCGAAAGCGACAAACGTTCCTTATCAATAGCGATAATCTTGGCTTCCACAGTTTCACCTACCTTGACGTAATCTGCTGGATTGTTCACACGCTCCCAAGAAATCTCAGAAATGTGAATCAAACCTTCCACACCATCAACATTCACAAAGGCACCAAAGTCAACCACACCGGTCACCACGCCCTTGACAACGTCACCCACGTGCAACTCAGCGAAACGCTCCGCCAAGCCATCTTTAACAGCTTCCTTCTCGGAGAAAATCAGCTTGTTGTCTTTGCGGTTCGCATCCAAGATACGCACCTTCATTGGCTGACCTACCAAGCTGTTCAAGCGCTGCAAAATCTCATCCTTGTCTGCAGAACCAACTCGTGGGTAATGCTCGGCCGACAGCTGGCTCACCGGCAAGAATCCACGAATGCCTTCGTATTCCGCCAACAAACCACCACGGTTTGCATCAAATGGCGTAACTTCAATCACTTCCGCCGCATCAATCCGGCTCTGGATTTCATCCCAGCCCTTCTCCTTGGCTGCCTTACGGAGCGATAGCAAGATACTACCATCACCCATTTCTGACTCGATAACTGAGGCCGACACCTCATCACCGATGTTCAAATTGCGCGCAAAGCTCACTTCGCGCCGTGGGACTACGCCCACGCCACGCGCACCGAGATCAATCAAAATCTCATGCTTACGCATCGACAAGACCTTTCCGGTCACAGTCTCACCAGTTGCTGCCCGCTTGATGCCTTCGTCTGCACCCGCCAGCAACTCATCCATTGTTAGTTTGGCTTTTGCCATAATTATTATGATTATCCTTTCTCCAGGCCCGTTCAAAAATCCCAACTGCTATTGAAACTTATGAACGGACCCGAAATCTATAACTAATTATAACAAACTTTATCGCTACTGTCTAGAGGTGAACTGTTTACCCTAGCGCCTACGATTATTCGCCATCATACCACCAGCAATCAGCCCAATCACGATAACGCCGCCACCAACTAGCCACCACAGATTTAAGCCAGTCCCAGTATCTGGCAATTTACCTTCGGTGACATCAGGCGATTGCTGGTTATCGTCCTTTTGATTAGTTTTTTCATATTCAAACAAGTAATCACCAGCTACCGGATTCTTTATCAAAACATGAGTACCGTCAACTTGTTCATATTGTACGGCCTCAGTAGTACCGTCAGCCTTCACTCGATAAATGTTTACAAGCTTCTTAGTGCTACTTACAGTCATAGTTATGGACTCTGGCGCCACACCTGTTGTATTCCCATCTGCATCCACAAAACTCAGCCTAAAATATTCACTTTGAGTACCAAATTTGTTCGCTAGAGTTGTAGTCAACGGCAACTTCTGATTTTCGACTTTAGTTCCCTCTGGCAGACCCACAACTGAAGAGATATTATCACCCGTGCTGCCATTATTGCCACTACTCGAGTCACCACCAGAAACATTACCATCCGAACCATCAGAGCCATCTGGCGTACCAGGATTCACTGGGACATCGGGCAAACTCGGAACATCAGGAGTCGTTGGAACATTCGGGCTATCCGGCGTATTTGGTAAGCTCGGCTTTTCCTCATCAACCTTCTCCTTAATCCAATCTACCTTAGCCAAAGCAACTGCTGTGTTACCAGCCTCATCACGATATTGGAAGGCAAACTCACCATTCTTGGTAAAAGTATATTCTGACGATCCATTATTATTCATTACAATAAAATCTTCGTTATATTGTAACCCATTAGCGTCATAAAGCTCTTTCTCAATCGGCACGAAGTATTCGCTCTCCCCTTCAATCTCGCCTCTACCATCGCCTATGCTATCATCCGCTACAACCTTAACCAACCGCGCCACCACAGGACCATTTGTTTCATCCTTGGTACTATACTCAATCACAGTCTTCGGTGCTGCCATATCAATCCAATCTACCGTTGCTTCAATTCGACCAACATTCCCCGCTTTATCCTGTGCTAAGAAGGTAAATACGCCATTACGTAGGAAAGTAAAGACGAACGTGTCCCTATTCTGCTGGTCATCCATAGATAATGTCTGGATATCAGGTTCCACATTAGAATGACCATTATTTAACACGGTTACTTCATCTTTTTCATTTGTCACAACTAATCGCGCTTCAATTGCATGGTTGGTCTTACCATTCTCAGGCCCACAACTCGTCTGCTCATTACTGCCAGCACAATAAAACTCTATTCTTCCCGTTGGCGCTTCCCTATCAATCCAGTCAACCTTTGCAACCGCCTGTGCTTTTACTCCATTCACCTCAAACTCAAAGATAAATGTACCATTATCTTTGAAAACGTAAGTATCACTACCACCATTGTTTGTAATCACAACATCATCACTTGGTTTAATAAAATGAGCAACCACATCCTTCGTTGTTACCTCTGTCGTACTATATCCAATTGCTGCTGAAGGATGACCGCTCTTGGTTGAGTCTTCATAGAAGTTAAACATCGCTGCCGAAATAAAGTTTCCATGCGTTCTTTCACCCGTAATTCGCACATATCTCACCGCATCTGTAGCCTCAAAATCACACGACTTCCACTCGGCATTATCCGCCCACGTTACTCGACCTATTTCCTGCCAATTTTCACCATCAAAACTTGTTTCGATGCGTCCCTCTAAAATTCGCCCATTCGCTCCATCTGTAGGCTTATAATCCATGCCAGTCAGATAGACATTGTGATCAAACTTAAAGATAATATACTTCTGAGTATCACTTCCATTCCAAGCCGAATGCCACCTTGTATTAATATTGCCATCAATTGCATAAGCAGCATTACCATTCTTACCAGCACCCAAAGCTTCGCTAGAAAATCCAGCTAAGTCAATATGTGCAATTGGAAGATACTTGCGCTCCGCGGAATCAGTATCCGCAGTGAATGTGAATGCCGCTGGTTCACTAGCCAATTTTGTGCCAGTCCGTCCCGCTCGCACCTGCACCGTCACATCACCAATCCTCTGTGGCGCAGATTCACGATATGAAGTCCAAGCATCGTTATCATTGAGACGCCATTCCATTATGTCAGTTACACCAATTACATGGTTTTCCCAATCATTAGCATATAGGGTTGTCGGCAAAGTCTGCTCGGTTATGTCAATTGTATAAAAGTTTTCTTCATTCCAAGGCACACCTGAAAGATGTATCATAATGTTTTCTTCGGCAGTAATCCTATCTATCTCGGCATCAGAAAGCTTGTATTCATTGCTCGCAATCCACTGGTCGCGATTCTCACCGCTTGACCAAGTTTTTCCACCATCTAGACTATAGTCCCAAGCTGCACCTTCAAACCGTTGATTTAGCTTAATCTTACCCGCGTCTTCACCATCAAACGAGAAAGTAGCCACTTGAGAATCGATGATACCCAACAAATGCCTAGCCATCAAAACTTGCGCCGAATATTGTGGTGTATCATTTGCTGTCAAGCCGATAGCATCCTGCAAAGTACGCGTTTGCATCATCAAAACCGCCGCCTGGATGCCAGGGCTTTCAATCTCGCCCGAGAACCAACGCAACATGTCATACATTGGCACTGGATATAGTCTATACGCTTCAGTAATTCGCCTTGCTAACCCAAGATAAGCTTGGTCAGCCACCTCACTACTCACATCATCACCAGCGTAGCGAGTCTTATAGACCTGAATCAAACCCAGCCAAGCATCTAAGTTAATACTTTGCACCTCAAGCGCGCGATTATAAATCTCTTCCTGTTTATCTAAATTTCCAGCATAAGTTTCCGCTAGTAACGTCAACTCATGCGCTTTTAGATAGTTCTCATAATCGTTAATGGCCGCCTGTGCCAACAGTAAATATGTACCATTGTATTTATAGACATAACTACGACTATCATAGAAGAAGCCCCAGTCATTCATATGTCGCATTGGCGCATTACTATAACGATAGCTATAAAGTCCATCGTACCCCACAAAATCCGTCGTTGTCCAACCATATACATTGTTCGTCAAAGACCAAATCGCATTCCCATTTTCTTGCAAACTATAGTTAGCATATGCCACATGATCTGGCCTCTGCCCTAGAGTGGTGCTCGGAATACCGAAAGACGACATCATATTTTGACCGGTATTGGAAATCTGCCAACATACCCCACCCCACTTTAGAATCATCCAAATATGTGGCTGATACTTTTCGTTCGTAATTTTATAATCGCCCAGCCCCAATACACGACCGTCCAAACGATATTGCTGGGTAATGTTCTCTTGGTTTTCGTCCGCATAATCCTCTAAATGCCAATACCCCGCACTAGCATACGGCATCGCGGGCCAACTATATGGGCTTCGATTATTATATTCTAGATAGTCGTGCAACCATTCAGTTTCATCATCCCCAGTCAAGGCTGCCATCACATAGCGCATCTCCTCCACTTCAAGCTGCTCAAAAATCTTAGTATTCAGCTTGCCTGCTAGATACATTCGCTTATATACCTTATAACGATCTACAGGACGAGAAATGTTTGCACTATTTGGGTCTTCGCCAGTCACGACCTGACCATCTGCCGTTACAACTCTATCTCGCACCCACAAACGTATATGCTCCGCATGTGTCAACGACAAAGTAACCATCATCCGCAAATACAAATCACCCCTTGTGCCTTGTGTCGTCTGCAACGGGGTATTATCGTTCAAATCATCCTTATAAGTATTATATAATTCCGCCAAGACCTCTAACGAGCGCGCATAGGTCCCCAAAGTCGAAATCTTACCACCATTAACATATAGCTTTAAAACTTCTAAATTATTATAAAACCAATTAAATACTTCACAATTGGCTGCGCTTTCGTGTAAGAAACTTGCAATCGTTGTACGCGTCATGCGCCCAATCAGAGTCCGGCGCAACACATTCACCTGATAATCTGGATTTTTTTCTAAATCATCCAAGTTCAAGTTACCAAATTTATCTTGAATCCTCTGGTCTAGCTGTTCTACAGTTGGTAACAATACGTCATTAGCACCGTAACCTTCTTTCACCAACTTCAAATCTCCATAGACTGCGTGATCATTACTGTTGGAACCATTAGAATTAGCATAAAGCCTAATATAATTGATATTTCGAATATCGATTTTTAGATATTTCGCCCCCGAACTAACAGTAATCACCTCTCCATCCAACTCAGGCAGAACCTGCCAGACATCTGCTCCTGCGGATGTAATCGAGTCCGCCGTACTCGTATAAACCGTAAACTTCACATTGCCCGACGCGTTAGCCGTGCGATTCAGACCTACATAAAACAACAAATAATCATACTCATCATGATAAGGTCGTAAGTCAAAATCCACATTCGAAGTCGCATGCGCCCAAACCCCACGATCAAATGTCATTACTGCCCCATCATAATTCAACGAAATCTTAGATTTACTAGCAGTAATATCCTTTAGAATTTGCCCATATGCCGTCCTAGAGCTTGGCAAAAAATCACCATCCGTCAAATAAGCAACTTGTTCATTCTCCTGATTCATAGGAGTAAAATCTACAATCTCGTCGCTCGAAATCGCATACTGCGACGCACGCACCACGTTCGTCAGTGTTAGCATGCACAAAGCCAACACCGCAAAAAGCGTAGCGCTAATAATTCCAACTGATACTACCCGTTTTTTGGCCTCGGTCATATTTAACCTTCACTTATTTCTCCCAATTATACCACATTATTTATAAACTCCAATCCACAAAATCCAGAAATATGTTATGCTTATTATTCACAATTTGGACAATGATATTTTCCATCTCTTGTCTGATAGCACGTCAAACCGCATTTGGAACAAGTTGATTTACGATGTAACCAATCACGATAAGTATCTAGCTCCATCTCCACAAAATCTTCATCGTATTCTACGTCATATTTCTCACACAAAATCTGAGCCTGTTCCCAAGCTGCCCGCTCCATTTGTAATCGTTCCGAATCAGTTGCAAAATTTTTGTGTTCAAGTACCGCATGTCCCAACTCATGCAATAATTGCAACTTGTTAAATTTTTGTTCATTCCCGCCTGGCCCCAGTACAAAAATAATAGTCCGCACTGGGCGAAAGCTAAAACGCTTACCCTCCTTAAACCGCAAATGTGGGTAATCTGACCTTAGCCTCTCTATTAGCTCCTGCATACATTCATTATACATCAAGTCAAAAAATTGGCTCATCCTTCCGAACGAGCCAATTTTATAATTAATTTATATTTAACCTAAGCAGCCTTTTTAGCTGGACCACGACGAGAAATACGACCACCCTTAGCACCGGCAATCCGAGCCAATGCTGGGTTAGCGGCAAAGCCACCAGTGTGACCATTCTGGCCACCCTTACGGCCAATCTGAGAGTAAAACTCCTTACCGTATTTTTCGCGGTTAGTTGCGGCAGCCTTAAGACCACCAGCTTTTGTTCCTGACATATTATAGTCTCCTTCTTTTCTGCCCACCAATTATTTCTTATTCCCACCCATGAAAATCGTCCAATTCGACATCACGATTTCCGGATGTTGCTACCATTGTAGCATACCGCTTCAGTTTTGTCAATATGTTTTTGCTAAAATTATGGCATAATCTTAATCCTACCCCTGTTATTTTTGGCAAAAAATCCGCTCTTGTTTTTTCAAAAATCCATGTTTTAGCTATTTTTCTAACCGAACAAAGCTTATCCGGCTTTTCCACTTATAGTGGAAAACTAACCTTGACATTATGCATATGGTGAGATAAAATAGTAATAGCTTTAAGCAAATATACTGCGAGGTTGCTGAAAGCTACCTATTCTCAAAATCTCCCCTCTGGGGGTGATTTTTTATTTACATATATCTACCCTGAGGGGCTATTTCTAGATAATTTAAAGATATTATGCTGAAACCACCAAAGAAAAGGCCCGTACCTCGCGATACGGACCCTTTCCCTGGTGGAGTAGCAGGGACTCTAACCCTGGACCCCCGCCTTGCAAAGGCGGTGCTCTAAACAACTGAGCTACTACCCCAATTCATATGATTTGGTGGGGATATGTGGACTTGAACCACAGACCTCGTCATTATCAGTGACGCGCTCTAACCAGCTGAGCTATATCCCCGCTGGCAAATCATACTAACATCCATTTTAACCTATCACACCACAAAAATCAAGGCCTAAAACTCCCATACGACACTCCATTTTGCATCACTATACCCCGCGCTGCCGCAAGTTCCGAAACAGTCATGAACTCATACCCTGCCGCCTTCAAATCATCAACTATACCTGCCACCGCGTCAACAGTAGTTGCGTGAATATCGTGTAACAGAATAATCGCCCCATCAAAAGCACCGCTGACTACATTTTTACGCACTACCGCCGCATCTTTATATCGCCAGTCCTCTGGGTCAACTGTCCATAGTATTAGCGGCTGGTTAACATAAATACGCACATTATCGTTGATATTTCCATACGGAGGACGCGTCAAGCTAGGACCATGTCCCAAAATATCTGTAAATATCCCGTCTATTGCCGCCACTTCCCACTTAATTCCCTCAATCGTAGAGCGCTTCAAATTGGCATGTGTCATCGTGTGACTGGCTACCTCATGACCTTCTGCCTCCTCTTGACGTAATACTTCCGGCGATTTTTGAGCCATATTGCCTACCGCAAAAAATGTAGCCTTCACTCCTTTTTCCTTTAAAATTTGCAACAGACGTGGAGTTTGCGCAGGAGATGGCCCATCATCAAAGGTTAGAGCTACTAGTTTTCTCCCCGTTGATGGCTGACTCGGAATTTCCGGCGTACTTGGCTGTTCTGGTACAGGTTGATCAGCATTATCAGAGGGCGGCTTTTCTACTGGTTTAGCAGGAATATCATCAGGTTCATCTGGAACATTAGGAGTTACAGTCACATCAGTTGATGCCCCAATTGGCTGACTTACATTATGCCGTAACAACTCCTCCATCCCAAAAGCTACGCTCCCAGCCAACAATACTAACAAAAATATTTTGAGCCAAGGAAAACGCACGTTAATAGAATGTAACCGCATACCTAGGGTTGGCTTTTCTGACCCCAACGGTTTTGTCAATATAGCGTCACTAGGGCCATCCAACCCCTTCGCATCAAACGTTTCTTCGTCCAAATCGATTACCGTTGGAGCTTTTGGCGTCACCACTACACCAGTTGTCACCTTTTTCGTCAATTTTTTGCTATTATCTCGTGACTTATGCTGCGTTTTCTCTTTGTTAGAAGACTTTTTGGAAGTTTCTGCCTGCTTCTTGGTTGTTTTTTTGCTCATATTTCTTTTTAATAAATCTCTTACTCATATTTTACCACAACTCGAGAGAAAAATAAAAACTTTAAGGGCATAAACCAACTAACTTCTACATATCTAATACAGTACTAAGGCAGCGGAGGGGGAAACCGTAGTCACGGCTGTCTGACATGTTCGGGTTAATACTAGCGTTATTAATATGTAGAAAATAGGCAACAGAATTAGTGCTTGCAGACCAATAATCCCCATACATGCCAATATGATATGCGCGAGCCCTAGGAATAGCAATAAACCCGCTGCGCACGAAAAAACGCCCTCACGGGCGCCTCGCTTAACAACTTAGTTGTGCAATTCATCGTAGTCCAAAAGCTTTGTCGTGTCTCTTGCGAGCTACATTGTGTTCTAAGCTTACATAACACAATCACGACCGACCTAGCTACAGTCTTCATCACTGAAGAACTGCGCATCAAACTCCCTAGAAAGGAGGTAATCCATCGACACGTTCTCGTACCGATGCCTTGTTACGACTTAACCCCAATCATCTCCCCCACCTTAGGCCGCCAAAGCGGACTTCGGGTGTTGGTGACTCTCATGGTTTGACGGGCGGTGTGTACAAGACCCGGGAACGTATTCACCGCAACATGCTGATCTGCGATTACTAGCGATTCCGACTTCAAAGAGGCGAGTTTCAGCCTCTTATCCGAACTGGGACCGGCTTTGGTGCGATTTGCTTCACATCACTGCTTCGCTTCGCATTGTACCGGCCATTGTAGCGCGATTCTAGCCCAAGGCGTAAGGGAAATACTGACCTGACATCATCCCCTCCTTCCTCCCCGTTACCGGGGCAGTCCCACTAGACATATACAACTAGTAGCAAGGGTTGCGCTCGTTGTTGGACTTAACCAAACATCTCACGACACGAGCTGACGACGGCCATGCATCACCTGTCTTAGGATTCCCGAAGGCACAGTTCTCTTTCGAGAGCCTTTCCTAGATGTCAAGCCTTGGTAAGGTTTATCGTTTACCGACGAATTAAAGATCACGCTCCACCGCTTGTGCGGGTCCCCGTCAATTCCTTTATGTTTTAATCTTGCGATCGTACTACACAGGTGGGATACTTAACGCGTTAGCTTCGCAACTCTGGGGGTCGATACCCAAAACTGCTAGTATCCATCGTTTACGGCGTAGACTACCGGGGTATCTAATCCCGTTTGCTCCCTACGCTTTCGTGCCTTAGTGTCAGAACCGTCCCAGTAACCTGCCTACGCTATCGGTGTTCCTTCTAATATCTACGGATTTCACTCCTACACTAGAAATTCCAGTTACCCCTAACGGTCTCGAGCTTAACAGTTTAGCTAATAGTCTGAATGGTTGAGCCACCAGATTTCACTAGCTACTTATTATGCCACCTACGCAACTCTTTACACCCAGTCACTCCGGATAATGCTCGGATCCTACGTATGACCGCGGCTGCTGGCACGTAGTTAGCCGATCCTTATTCATAAGTTACCATCATATTTCTCGCTTATAAAAGCAGTTTACAACCCGAAGGCCTTCATCCTGCACGCGGCGTTGCTCCATCAGGCTTTCGCCCATTGTGAAAGATTCCCTACTGCTGCCTCCCGTAGGAGTCTGGGCCGTGTCTCAGTCCCAGTCTGGATGATCATCCTCTCAAACCATCTAACGATCGTCGACTTGGTGAGCCGTTACCTCACCAACTATCTAATCGTACGCAGGCCATTCCAAAACCGGATAAATCCTTTAATCCGAAGATCATATGCGGTATTAGCCACTCTTTCGAGTAGTTATCCCTCAGTTTGGGGTATGTTCCCACGCGTTACTCAGCCGTCCGCCGCTCGTCGGCAGCTTCACTGTTCCCTCGTATCCAGACCACTTGCTCAAAGGCCAAGTGCGACAAGAGAACGGTGAAGCCCCGTTACCGCTCGACTTGCATGTATTAGGCACGCCGCCAGCGTTCATCCTGAGCCAGGATCAAACTCTCCATTAAAGTGGCTTATAAAAGCCGGTTTGAACCAAAGTTCATATATAAAAGACTGACGATGATAAGTTTATACCTTGCTGGAGCAAGCTCCAACATAGTTACAAACCATAATTGCACAACTAAATTGTTAAACCACACTAAGAAATGCTCTCCGACAATACTAAGTATACGCCTCGCAGTTCTTAGGCTATCCCTATCTTATATCAAGACAGCACCCATGTCAACACTTTTTTTGCAGATTTTTCGACTTTTTTGCATTTTTTAGTAAAATCGGCCATTTTTGACTACAAAAGTGCCAAATAACCAACCCCAAAGCCCACAATCAGGCCAATTATTGCTCCCACAATCACTTGTGGGACGGTATGCCCTTCTACTACAGGCGAAGTTGGCTGATTTGCCTCTTTCAACAGCTTATTCAGCGCCTTTCCCTGTTCCCCCACAGCATAGCGTACATGAATTGCATCATAAACCACAATCAGCCACACCCCAATGCCAAGAACAAATGCCGCCGAACCATATCCAGAAATATGCCCCAAGCATACCACCATCGCTGTCAAACTCGCCGTATGTCCCGAAGGCATTCCACCCGAACGCGTCACGTAGCCAATTAAGCTCGCCAAATCCATCGATTTATCAGATTTATCAGATTTATAACCGCCAATCACCCCTGCTATAGTTTTCCAAGTCTGTGCTACTAGCCACGCCAATACAAACGCCACTAAGGCATACCATGTCTTTTCCATACTCCAATTATAGCATGGTATGCCTGCTTATGTTTGAATTAGCGCCCCCGATTCAAACATTTCTTACAGCACACTCCAAGCACGCCCAAAACACCTACAGCAGCCGCCACGATCCACCAAAAGTTAGTCTTTGTTTCCACTTCCCCTAAATTCGGCACCTCTACTACTTCCGTTTCAGCCATATTAGTACTTTCTGACGCTGTTTCGACAGTTGCTGATTTATTACCCTCTACGCCCGGTTCAACATCTGCTTTTACCTCCGTAATCACTGTACAGACTGGCTTTTCTGCCAATGCCGCCTCTAGCTCCTTAATTTTTGTGTTCAAAGTCAAATTTTGGGCCATCAAATCCACATTTTCTTGCTTTAACTTAGTATTCTCCTGCTCCAAAGCCATTTTATCATTCGTCAAAATTTGCAATTTTTGCATATTTTCCTCTTTTTCTACCAAAATCTTCTTCATTTTTATCTCAATCTGTTCCAATTCCTGTTTAGTAGACTCAGTATTTGCCTTTTCTTGGCCCAACTGGCTGTTAGCTTCCGTCAATTTCGCCTGCAAGGCTTGTATTTCTGCTTGCAGCCTCACTAATTCCTTCTGCACCGACGATACTTCACCCATATCACCGGTCGATTGTTGTTTTAACCGTTCGATCTCCGCTAAAGCGTCATTCAAAGTCTCCTGCAAATTATCCATTACCTTTTTCTGCTCCGCGCCAATCATCCAATCATGGGTCTTTTGTACCTGTTTTAGTAAAGCCTGCAACTGAGTTAAACCCTGTTCCAACTCTTGCGTATCCTTCAGCTCCCCCATAGATTTCTGCATATTTTTAATTGTTGTCGCCACCTGTATCAAAGTTTTATCAACACTAGATAGTTGCGTATCCATGTGTTTCAGTTGAGTATTTAGCCCTGCGATTTTATCTTTCAAAGCCAGTTTCCACTCTTCCTCCCAAGTTATTACCCGCTCATCCTCTGGGAACATCACCCATTCCCCATTCTCGATCGCCGCCAACACTGCCGTTTTTGCATTATTATTAATACGCATAGCACAAACCATAGTTTCTGCATCAAACAAATCCGAATGAATACATTTCCGATAATCTACTTTACCCCGTACCCAATATTCATTTTGTAACACCTTTTTACCATTTTCATCTGTCGTCAGCTCTCCAAACTGTATCGCAAAATACAATACATCACTCAAATTATTCTTTAAATCATAATCCTTAATCGGAGCGTAGTTTGTCGCAGCTACAGTTTTGTTATTTACTAACGTTTGATACCAACCTTCATCACTCACGCCCAAAGTCTTGGATCTTTCATTAGCTTCAGCTTCAGTCACCCCTGACTCGTAATCTCGCATTACAATCAGGGCGCGTTGCGCGCGTACACCAATCAAAGTATAGTTTCCCCTCACATCATAGACAATACGATTTTTCTGAAAATCTAACTCGTTAATGCGAAAATATTGATTCATCTCATAAAGATCATCAACATAGACATCATGGTATTGATCCACATCCGTAGTTGCTGCCTCTAATGCCGATACGGGTGGCACCAGAGATAATGCAGCATTAGTAATACCTGACACTCCAGTGGCTAGCGCTAAAGTTGATAATAAAATTGGTGTTTTCTTCACGATATATCCCTCGTTAATTTTAATATGGCGTCAGTTTAACAAAATTTTTTCAAATTTAACAAGCACCAGCATAATAATCATAAAATAATAGAGGTGAAAAACCTCAGTGAATACAAAAATTATACCAATTTTTATTGTATAAAAAATTTATTCACTCAGCATCACTCCCTTTTCCTAGGTCAGTCTGTCATGTTTAGTATGCTTTGTGTCTA
>CAOLNK010000011.1 GCA_948477625.1 uncultured Candidatus Saccharibacteria bacterium
CGCTACGCCGGTTTCCCCCTCCGCTGCCTTAGTACTGTATTAGACATGTAGAGTGAATAGGGAAACGTAAGGATTTTGCATAAAAATCTTGTGATTTAGCAGATTTTTGCTATAATAGAGATAGCTAGAAGGACTTCAGGGGGATAAATTAACGGAAAAGGAAATATGGTTAGTAAGCAAGAAAATGAGCGTCGTGCGCGCTTGATGAAGATGCGCGATGAACGCTTACCGGATATCAAAAAACAGTTTGAAGAGGCGCAAAAACGCAATTTTAATAGTAATTTTGCGGATGGGGGCAAAGATGCGAAGTTAGTGCGCAAAGCTAGTGCTAAAAGCACCTCTAGAGGTGCAGAGAAGACTGCTAAGGCTCCTTCACAGAGAAAGAGCGGTGGTAAGGCATCTCAGACCAAAGGTGGCCCTAAGGGGCAAAAAGCGGCCTCTGCGGCGCAAAATAAGAAGGTCGGTTTGGGTGTTTCGGTGCGTAAGGGGGAAATGGTTCATCATCAGCGAATGCTATCGCAAGATGTGAATGCGCAGGCGACGCAACATATCATCGGGATTCCAGTGAATAAGAGTCGCTATAATGGCTATGATGGACAACAGGTAACAAGTGCGATGCTGAAAGCGGCGCGCCCCGACCCAGAAGCGGTGCGGATTATTCCTATGGGTGGCGTGGGTGAGTTTGGTATTGGTAAAAACATGACTATTATCGAATATAAAGGCGAAATTGTCTTAGTGGATATGGGATCATTATTTGCGGGGCCGGATTATCCGGGCGTGAACTACATGGTGCCAGATATTCAGTATCTAGAAGACAATAAGGATAAGGTGAAAGCAATTTGTTTTACACACGCACACTTGGACCATATCGGGGCGTGCCGGCATTTGTTACCTAAGTTTAATCCGTTGACGCCGATTTATGCGACGCCGTTTACGATTGGCATGATTCAAAAGCAGATGTCGGAGCTAGACGCCGTGCCAGAACTGAACTATCAGCCAACTGATCCGCTTAAGCATGAACAGATTAAGGTGAGTGAACATCTGAGTATTGAGTTTATTCATACCTTGCACTCAATTCCGGGGAATGCGGCGATTGTAGTACGGACACCAAACGGGGCAATTTATCTCTCTGGTGACTGGCGTCACGAGAATAATCCGCTGGGTGTGCAGACTGATTATGAACGGATTGACGAGATTGTGAAGAAGGAAGGCATTACCTTGATGCTGAACGAGAGCACGAACATTGATAGCCCGGGGCGGCATCCACATTCGGAATATGATGTGGGTGAGAATTTGGGCCGCGTGATGGACCATTATGCGAATGGCCGGGTGATTGTGAGTTGTTTCTCGAGCCAGGTGAAGCGGATTGAGCTGATTTTGAACGAAGCGGCAAAGCGCGGGCGCAAAGTGGCGTTTGCTGGATTCTCGATGATCAACAACATCGAGGTGGCGCTGAGAGCTGGGGTGATTAAGATTCCAAAGAATACTATCATGAAGATGGAAGACATCGTAAAATTGCCAGACGATAAGATTACGGTGGTGTGCACGGGCTCGCAGGGTGAGATGAACGCGGTGTTGAACCGCATGGTGACGGGTGCGCACAAGTATATTAAGATTAAAGCGAGTGATGTGATTGTTTTCTCGAGTAACCCAATTCCAGGGAACGAGCCGCACGTGGTGGGTGTAGTAGATGGATTGTTGCGTGAAGGCGCGCAGGTGATGCAAAACGGCAAGACGCATATTACGAACTTGGGCCCATTACACCTTTCAGGGCATGCATACTATGAAGACCACGTGGATTTCTTAGAGCGAACCAAGCCACTGAACTATTTACCGTATCACGGTGAGTTCTATATGTTGGAACATAATGCTGAGATGGCAGAGAATGTGATTGGGATTAGCCGAGACCGGATTTTGGTGGCGGACGATGGTGACGTGATCGAGCTGACATCGGAGAAGAAAATCCGCAAGAATGGTCGGATTCCGGTAGGGAACAAGTTGTTTGATGATGCGGATAAGCCGGTGCACGAGGCAGTGGTGAAGGACCGGATTCATATTTCGCGCGAAGGTATCTTTGTAATTGTATTGACGCTTTCCAAGAAAAATAATCGTTTGGTGAAGACGCCAGATATCGTGAGCCGTGCTTTTATTTATCTGGATAATTCGGAAGAATTGGTGGCGAAAATTCGACATTACCTGCGGGTGCGCACCGAGAAGTTGCAAGGCGATGATATGAAGGCGTTTAAGGAAGAAGTCAAGGAAGATGTGACGCATATCCTGTTTGATGCGACTGGACATACGCCGATTGTGATTCCGGTGATAAATCGGGTATAATGTGGAATAAGCATTGACTTTTTGGCAAAAGTGTGATACAATGGAGTTATGGGGTCAGATAATGACTTCCATAGCTCCTTTTTGAATCTAGAAATCGCAAACTTTTTGCTGATGGTTGATGTTGGGGCTCATGGAACAAAATGGAAAAGTTCGAGAAGAAAGAGAGGAAATGACATGAGAAAGTGGAGAAGATTAAGGACGATGATGTTGGCGGTGGTGTTGATGGCAGTGCACTTGGTAACCCCGGTGATGGCAAAGGATTTACCTGAAGGTTATTTTTACCCAAAGCTTGACCCGGATACCGACTTGAAAGTGGAGATTGTGGGGGTTTATACCGCTTGGAATGAAGAACTGCCTGTAGGATTGAGAGCATCGCGTAGCAATATCTTGGGGTCTGACCGGAAAGTGATGTCTGGGAAGTATGTCGATTGTGTCGTAGCAATAGATTTACCTAGTGATGAAGAGTTTTATAATTTACAGGTATATTTGGTGACGGACTCGGCTTCTGACCAGCTGACAGCGAGAGTTGATGCAAAGCGTGATTTCGCTTCCAGTGAGGTTATTAGTGCGTACACGATTGCGGATTTGCAGTTAGATGATGACCGAACTAATTAGTTCGGTGAGGGTGTCAGTTTTGCTGACACCCTTTTAAAATACTTAGCACTCTTGACTTTTGAGTGCTAATCGAGTACAATAGACGTACTATGGATAATGATTTTAGCGAAATGATGAATAAACTGTCGGAAAATGCGCGTTTTGCCTTGCAGAAAGCCGATATGTTCAGTAAGAAATATAACGGTGGTTATATAGGTACGGAACATATTTTGTTGGGGATTCTAGCGCAAGATATGTCGACTGGGGCACGGATTTTGGCGCGTTTTGGCGTAGATTTGGATAAGGCGGAGAAAGCTTTGGGACAAGAGGCGGCGGAGGTGAATACCGATTCGCCAATGGCGATGATGTCGCTCTCAGAGTCGGCTGTGCTGACAATTCGTATGGCGGGGCATTTTGCAGCGGAGCGGAATGTGTCTGCGATTGGCACGGAGTATCTGTTATTTGCCTTGCTAACACAACCAAATTCGCGTGGGGCGGTGTTACTAACGAAGATGGGGGCTGAGCATGATGATATTGTGAAGGCGCTTGAAGTGGAGATGGATACGCGGATGCAGCGTGAGCAAAATCAGAAAAAGAAGAAGGAATTTAAAAAGACGCCGCTCAAGTGGCTGAAACGGTTTGGTACGGATTTAACTGAGCTGGCGAAGGATGATAAGTTGGATGCTGTGATTGGGCGTGACCGCGAGATTGAACGCGTGGTGACGGTGCTGAGCCGACGGACCAAGTCGAATCCGGTATTGATTGGTGAAGCCGGTGTAGGCAAGACTGCGATTGTAGAAGGTTTGGCGGAGCGTATGGTGAAGAATGATGTGCCAGGTGTGTTGGTGGGGAAGCGGATTATTCAGGTGGATCTTTCGACAATGGTAGCTGGGACGAAGTTTCGAGGGGAATTTGAAGAGCGTATCAAGGGGGTGATTGATGAAGCGGTAGAGAATGATGGTGTGATTCTGTTTATTGACGAGTTGCACCTTTTGACTGGCGCGGGGGCAGGTGAAGGTTCGATGGATGCGGCGAATATTCTTAAGCCAGCCTTGGCGCGTGGACAGTTGCAGTTGATTGGTGCGACGACTTTGGATGAATATCGCAAAAATATCGAAAAGGATAAGGCACTGAGCCGGCGGTTTCAGACGGTGATGGTAGAGGAGCCGAGTCCAGAAGTGACGTTTAAGATTTTGAAGGGCGTAAAAGGCCATTACGAAAAACATCATGGGGTGGAAATTCCAGATGAGATGCTGGAAGTGGCGATTAATATGTCGGGGCGATATATTAATGACCGCTTTATGCCGGATAAGGTGATTGACGTGATTGACGAAGCGGCGGCAATTGCGAAAGTGGCAGCAGATAAAAACGGCGGCTCGGAATATAAAAAACTGCGAGTGCAGCTCAAGGAAGCCGAAGATAAAATGGCGGAAATGGCCGAGAAAGAGGATTTTGAGGCGGCGGCGCTTTGCAAGACAAAGGCGGAGCAGTTGAAAGCGGAGCTAAAGAAGTTTAAGAAAAAGAGCGCGGAAGAAAAAATGCCAGTACTGAAGGAAGACGATTTGGCGTTGGCGGTGTCGCTGAAGACAGGGATTCCGGTATCGAAAGTGCATGGTTCGGAATTGCAGTTACTGAGTAAATTGGAAGACCATTTGAAAAAAGCGGTGATTGGTCAGAGCGAGGCGGTGACGGTGGTGTCGCGGGCGATTCGGCGTGGACGTAGTGGAATTGCCAATCCAAACCGGCCGATTGGTTCATTCCTATTTATGGGGCCAACAGGTGTGGGCAAAACTGAGTTGGCGCGGGTGATTGCGCGCGAAGTGTTTGGTGGCGAGAATGCTTTGATTAAAATCGATATGAGCGAATTTGGTGAAAAACATAATGTTTCACGGTTGGTGGGGGCGCCAGCGGGTTATGTGGGGTATGAAGATGGTGGGAAGTTGACTGAAGCGGTGCGCCGTCGGCCATATAGTGTGATTTTGTTTGATGAAATTGAAAAAGCACATCCAGATGTATTTAATATGTTGCTCCAAATTTTGGAAGATGGTGTACTGACGGATGGCCAGGGTAATAAAGTGAAGTTTAATAATAGTGTCGTGATTTTGACTTCCAACTTGGGCGCGGGCGAGATGTATCGCGAGAGTGAGTTGGGCTTTGTAGCGAAAGATGCCAAGCAAAAGCGCGAGTTGAACGAAGAATATGAGGCTAGCAAAGAAACTGCGATGCGCGAGCTAAAGAAAGTGATGAAACCAGAGTTAATTAACCGGCTAGATAGTATCACGGTGTTTCATCCTCTGACACACGATAATGTGGAGCGGATTTTTGACAATTTGTTAGAGGAGTTGCGCAAGCGCTTGGCGGCAAAGAAGTTGGGTTTGAAGATTACACCAGAGGTGAAGAAATATTTGATCGAGCGGGGATATGACCCGAAGAACGGCGCGCGTCCGCTTCGGCGAGTGATTGAGGACGAGGTGGAATCGTTGATTGCTGAGCAGATTATTGATGGGGCTTTGCAACCGGGTGATATTGCGGCGATTGGATTAAGCAAGAGTAACAAATCTGGTCAACGTAAACTAACTTTTAAGGTGGTGCATGAATAATAAGCCGAAGAGTTTTTGGCAAAGATATGCGTGGGCGGGGGTGGTAGTATTATGTTTGGCGACTTATGCGGTTTTGCAGTCGCCATGGTTGATGGACACCTTGAAAGGTTGGGGGTATGAGCCAGCGGAGAAGGTGGTAGCGATTGAGTCAGATTTGCAGCTGACGGCGGCGGGGCGGCGCATTTTTGCGGCGACCCGCCCGACCGTCGAGGGGAGCAGGGAATTTAATGAGCATTGTGATAGTCACGATGCGGAAATTTCGTTGTTAGGTTGCTACATCGACGGTCGAATTTATATTTATGAAATAGAGCTCGCGCAGTTGGCTTCGGCAAATAAGGTGACTGCAGCACATGAGTTGCTACATGCGGTGTGGGAACGCATGGGTGAGAGCGAGCGCCGCCAGGTGTCGGGGTGGTTGGACCAAGTATATAACGAACGGCGTGAATGGTTTGAGGGTGAGCTGGAAGTTTATGATGCAGAAGATCGTCGCGAGGAAATTTATGCGCGTGCGGGTACTAAGTTGGCTGATCTGCCGGATGAATTAGAAAATCATTATGCCAAGTATTTCCAAAATCGGGCGGCAATTGTGCAGTTTTATCAAGATTATGAAGCACCGTTTTTAGCTTTGCAACTAGAGATGGAAGAATTGTTTGATCAGATACAGGCGGTGAGCGAAGAGGTTGAATTGGGGCGCGAAACTTATTTACGAGATTTAGAGAAATTGGATGCCAAAATTGATCAGTTTAATGCTTGTGCGGAGACGGCGGGATGTTTTGTAAGCCAGGCGGAGTTCACGCGGCAACGACAGGCGCTTTTGGCGGAGCGTGAGCATCTGGAAGCTGTAAGGGCAGAGTTGAATGAGAAGATTGCGCAAAATAACCAGCGGATTCAAGATTATCGCGAGCGACAGTTGCAACTAGGTGAATTAAATAATGCAATGAATTCTAATATTGAATTAGTAGAAACGATATGATGATAAAATAAGTAAAGGAGAATTATGAAAAACTATTTAGTACCAACCGTGATTGAAGAAACTAGCAAAGGCGAGCGGGCGTTTGATATTTATTCGCGTTTGCTCAAGGAGCGAATTGTGTTTATGGGTGATCAAGTGACGCCGGAGACGGCAAATTTGGTGGTAGCACAGTTGCTATTTTTGGCGAGCGAAGACCCGAAACGTGATATTAAACTTTACATCAACTCTCCTGGTGGGTCGGTGTATGATGGCCTTGCGATTATTGACACGATGAATTATATTGGACCGGATGTGCAGACGATTGGTATTGGCTTGCAGGCGTCGATGGGGGCGATGTTGCTGAGCTCAGGCGCGAAGGGGAAGCGGTTTATTTTGCCAAATGCTCGGGTAATGATTCATCAGCCATCGTACGGTACGGGGCAGGCTAAAGTGACCGACCAAGAAATTGAATTACGAGAAGGTTTATACTTGAAGAAGCGTTTGGTGGAGATTTTGGCGAAGAATACGGGCAAAGATCCTGAGCAAGTGGAAAAAGATATGGACCGCGATAACTGGATGAGCGCGGAGGAAGCCCTAAAGTATGGCATTGTCGATGAGATTATTGACAAATAAGCATAAGTGTGATAACATAGAGGTATGATGCGAATAGAGTTCGCGCGGTTGGGGTGTGATTCTAGTAAAAATGGAGGTAAGATGACAAAGAAAGTTTTGTGGACGGATGGTAGTGCTAGCCCAAATCCAGGGCCGGGCGGGTTTGCCGTGTTGGAAAAGGGCAAGCCGGTGGCTTTAGGGCAGGAGCCGCAAACGACGAATATTCGGATGGAAGGCCGGGCGATGATTGCGGCGATTGAATATGCAAAAGGTGAGCCGTGTGAGATTCATAGCGATTCGGAATTTTGGATTAATGCGCTGACGAAGTGGGCGCCAGGTTGGGCACGCAATGGTTGGCGCAAAAAGTCTGGAGAAATTGCGAATTTGGATTTGGTACAAAAATTGTATACTTTATATCAAGAGAATCCTGTAGAATTGATTTGGGTGCGGGGGCACGTAGGTACAGCCGAGAATGAGCTGGCTGATGAGTGGGCTAACCGTGCGCGACGGGGTGAAAGTTTGTAATCAGCTTCTGGATTAATAGCGCCGGCGAGAACGGGCGACGTGAGCAGTGGTGCGACGTGGTTCATGGCGAATAATTACGGCGATAGCAATGGAGGCTATTACCGCGCCAGTGATAACTACAGCGATGAGGGCTGGCCAAGACACTTGGCGTGAGGAGGTATCAACATTGCCGGTGGCGGGGATGGCGATTTCGTTGGTGATAGTATTAGCTTCGACTTCGGTGTTGTCGGCTGCATCGTTTTCACTGGTTTTTGCGTCGGTGTTTGCGGTTGCACTTGGAGTGGGTTGAGTCGCGGCGACTGGCGTGAAAGTTTCGGCTTTGACGGAAATATTGGACTTCTCACCGGGTGTAGTAGAATTTTTGTTAGTATTGGCGATCGTTGTGCTCTGCGCTGCGTTTGTGGGAACAGTTATGGTCTGGTTGGAACTAGATGCATTTGGAGTGCTGGAAGTTGTCGGAACTTCATTTTTGCCGTGGTCGACGCCAAAAATCAGACTACATCCACGATAGGCGTGTTGCATTTCGATGAGGGCATCCGTAAAAGTCTGATTAGTGACCTTGTGGCTTTCAAGCCAGGCGGTGTCGTTATAATGGTCGGCTAGAAGTTGAGTAGTGGTAACGAGATTGTGGAGATAATTATATTCCTGGTAGTGGGGGATTTTGGCATCGACAACTACTGTATCGGGTTTGTTCCCAAAATAAGTTTGATAGTCACCGAGTTGCTCAAGTTTGCGAATTGCAGACTGAAGTTCGGCCTGGGCGGGACGCTCCGACATGATAATTACACTCCAATTAATTTAACCTTATTCTAACAAAGAGATTTTGAAGAGGCAAGCATGAGGGGGTTGAACTTGGATTCCTTATGTTATAATAAAAGAATGAAGAAAATTGTGCTCAAGAGTCAGGTGCCAGACCGGGCGAAGTTGGAGAAAAAAATTGCTAATATTGGGATGGAATTTTCGCCAGCCGTGTGGCAGAGCGAGCGTATTTATTGGCCGAGCGATTTTAAGTCTGGGATGAATCAGGCGCGGTTAGTGTTGCGTACGGAGGTGGCTGAGACGGATAAACCAGCAACGTATTATCTCTATCTGAAGCGGCATATTGAGGACAGCGGGCTGGATTTTGTAAAAATGACGACGGTGGGGGATTATGCTGAAGCAATTGAAATTATTAAGCAACTGGGCTATCGTGAAGCGGCGGATGTGAGCCGGCAGCGGCAGACTTTACAGCTGGATGGGCATACGGTGCTATATTTAGATACGGTGGAAGGAATTGATGGCGCATTCCTAAAATTAGAGGTGGAGATGGCGGATGATACTGTGCCAGTAGATGTGGTACGAGCAACGTTGTTTGAGACTTTGAATCTGTTGGGGCTAGAAACTTTTATGATGCAGACTTATGCCGAGCTATTAGCGGGGAATGTGCTGCAGCCGTATTATTTGCCGAAGAAGTAATATCTTGTTCAAGTCGTTGGTCGCGACGGAGTCTTTGATAAAGTGGTTTTGCCAGATAATATATTACTCCTACTTGCTATCCTCTTGGCGGTTCGCCTTCGGGCTCGGAGAGGAGCTTTTTGGACTTGATTTCGTAGCGGCGGCCGTTGACGGGAGAGATGTAGTAATCCTCGGCGAGAAGATTGACAAACATAGTAAGGTCTTTGTCGTCCATAATGATAATGGAATCATCGTCGTCAGTCATGAGTTCGAGTTGCATGTCGTCGGCGTAGTCAATGAGTTTATCCTGTGGCATTTCTTCGGCAATATCGAGGGACTGTAGCTTTTTGACTAGGGGTTTCTTGTCCTGCAAAAGGCCGTTCAAAGTGAGACCTTCGGCGAAGGAAAGCTTATATTTGTCGGTCAACTCTTTAGCTTTGGCGTCAGCAATTACTTGAGACTTGTAATCGTACTGGAAGAGATTTTCGAATTTGGTTTGGTTAAAAATAATGACAGTGTCATCGACGATGGCGACTTGATTGTCGTCTGGTACTTTGAGGGCAACTTCGGCGGAGAAAGGTTCAAAACCTTCGCCATTAAGTTCCCAAGACGAACCACCTTTGAGGGCGGAGCTAGCGGAAATAACCTTGGCAATATAGAAAGTTTTGGTGCCACCTTCGGCGCCAGGGTATGTGAAGCGCGCGATGATACCTTTGATTTTTTTGAACTCGTCGAGATGGTCGCTCATGGAGTCAATATCGCGATATTCGTGTTCAATCAAGTGAATGAGAGTTTCGGCGCGACCAACATTGCTGAGGTTAGTGCGGTAAATGACTTTATCTTCGCCATCGGATTTTTCGTATTCGCGGCATTCAAGCCCTTTGTCGGCTTCTTTGATGATGTAGCCAGTGGCCTCCTGCATAAAGAGAGCTTTGACGCTATTAGTGAGACTCTCAGAATAACGCACGCGGTAGGGAGTGTAGTTCTTATTGAAAAGGAAAAGCTCGACGGAAACATTATTCTTAATTTCGTCAATTTCGTTAGCCCAATGGAAGACGTCAAAGGTGTTGCTAGTGTTTGTGACTGGGGCGACCACGGGGGTCGATGTCTCTGGTTGTGCAGATGAATCCATGTTTACCTCGCTTATTTTTTCTATTATAGCATAGATTTTAGCGTAATCGTGACGATTTTTATGTTACTACTATTGACTTTTTTAGTAAAGTGTGCTACAATGGAAGGTGACGAGATAGTCAGATGCTGATTTTTGGTAACTGGTTATTGAGTCAAGAAACTAGAGATGGGGTAGGTTTTACAGGCCCCGAAGCACCTTAACAAATTACTCATGTTATAGGTGCTTTTTATACTTTTTGTCAAGGAGGGAAAATATGAAATTGACGGAACAGGACGCAAAGACCATGAAAATGCGATACAAAAAGTCAATCGCATTCATCACTATTATCGCAAATATGCTGATATGGGCGATTAGCATGGCATCATGGAAACCGGCTTACGACATCGCTAAGGCGGAGGCCGAGAACGGCATCGTAATTCAGACCGAAGGGCTTTCTGGGCGGCAGGTGCACGACATAAAGTCCGCGACACAAAAGGAGATGAATGCTTACTTGTGGAACAATGCATTTAAGCTCTATTCGTGGATTTTCGTGGTAGAGAGTCAGTTGTTTAACATGACTAGCCGTGGTTGGAGTGATGCGAGCGTGTTGAGCATTTTGTGTTGGTCAAGCCTGATTTTTATGAGCACGGTGGCAATTATTCTCGCTTCGTGGATGTACTTCCGGATGTGGAAGAAATTGGACGAGGAGAAGAATAATGGCAAGGTGAAGACCGAAATGGCCGATGGATATGATGAAGCACTTCCGAAACGGAGCGCCTTATATATCATAGGATTAGTGTTCCCGTGGGCACTTGGCGTGGCGATTCACCATCCGGCATGGTTGGGGTTAGCTGGTTTTGCCCTTGTCTGCTATTGTGAAACAATGCGTTTCAAGAGTTATGGCGGCATTGTATTTGGTAACAAGGTGGATGGTAAAGTTGAACGGCCTGGTAAAGGCTGGCTGGCGAAGAAGATTGCCAGTATTTGCGACTTTGGCGAAACTCCAGTATTCAACAGGAAGAACAAGAAGGATGACGAGTGGACGGAAAGCACCTTCTATGAAGGGTAGGCAGTGAGAGTAATTTGGAAACGGGCGCTGTGCGACATATAGATGTCAAACAACGCCCGAATCTGTTTTCTGGACTGTGGAAAAGTTGGCGAAATGGGCTGAGTTTTCCACATTGTGGAAAAAAGAACAGGGAACTAGGTGATAAAAATGGCTTCTTAATTCAAAATCATAAAAATTATGTAAAAAACTGCTTGCGTTTTTTAAGAAAGTCGGGTAAACTTAAATCAGTGGACGAACACCCACACAAACACAACCTACAAAGAAAAATAAAAACGTAGTAAACTGTGAAAAGCGGGGAAGCCACAAACAAAAATTATTAAAATATAAGTAATTTAACATCGTTTGAGATCGGCCAACTAGGAGTTTTTGCGCGCGTTTGGGATACGCAAAATCGAATCCAATAAGTACTTCCAAACAAACACCTCCCAATTAACTCTATGATTATTCACCTTCGTGGTGGATGTCAACCTATCTTACACTTTAAGTCTCTCAACGGCTGTAAATATGGTTCATTTCGGTGAAGCTACTTACAGTAGATAACAGTGTAGAATCAAACAAAAATTATACGCAAAGACAAAAACGCGGAAATTTCTAGTTGAACGGTCTCAAACAAAGAGTGTATAATATACACATGGAAGAACTTCATCAACCTGTATTATTATCGGAAGTGCTTGAGGTTTTGCAACCGAAGCCCGGGGAATCATATATGGATCTCACGGCGGGGTATGCAGGACATGCGAGTAGAATTTTGGATGTAACACAGAATTATAAAGATACGGTCCTGGTGGATCGAGATGAAAATGCAATCAAAGTATTGCAGGAGAAGTTTGCGAATTCTCCTGTGAAGTTGCGACATCAAGATTTTTATAGTGCGGTGCTACAGGAAATTGAGTGTGGAAACTGTTTCGATATGATATTAATGGATTTTGGAGTTTCTTCTCCGCAGCTAGACAGAGCGGAGCGGGGGTTTTCCTTTGCTAAAGATGGCCCGTTGGATATGCGAATGGACCAGGAGCAAGATCTGGATGCTAGTGTGATTGTGAACAAATGGCGAGAAGGCGAAATTGTAGACATACTAGAGCGATATGGTGAGGAAAAACCGGGATTTGCCAAGTTGATTGCGCGGACGATTGTGCATGGGCGACCATGGACTTCGACTAAGCAGTTGGGTGAAACATTGGCGAAATTTGGCCGAGGAGGCCGAGTACATCCTGCGACGCGAACATTTCAGGCAATTCGGATTGCTGTGAATGATGAACTAGGTGAGATTGAACGGACTTTGCCTTTGATTCCGAAGCTTTTGAAGCCGGGCGGTAGAGTAGCCATGATTACTTTTCATAGTCTAGAGGACCGATTGGTAAAGGATTTTTTGAAGGAAGAAAGTAGCCTGGGCGAGGAATCGCCACTGGAAGTATTGACGAAGAAGCCAATGACTGCGGAAACTGAGGAGTTGTTTATCAACCCAAGAGCGAGGAGCGCTAAACTGCGCGCAGCCAAAAAGAAGTAGAGTGTGGAGACTAGATTTCTGCCGGCTGAAGTAGGGAAGCAGGGTAAAGAATCGCGAGGTATGAGTGAAAGCGAGGATTTTACCTTCTAGACTTTTGGTTTTGATAAAATGAACATTTGAGAGAAAAACTTGCTTGCAAGGTTTTCCGAGAAGGTGAAATTTTATCGAGCCGTAAGGTGAGATAAAAATAAAAACAAAACATAAAAAGGAGGCAAAAATATGCCACGTCAAATCATTGTAACTAGCAACCGTTCTCGCGCGCAAAAAGTGCAAGTGCACTTCCGCTAAGATGGATGCAGATACGCTAGTCTGGGGTTTTCCCTAGGCTAGCGCCCGAGAAAATTTCTGGTGGATTTTCGACAAGTTTTTGATGCTTTTGAAGCCTGCTATGGGCCGCAAGGCTCACCAAAATGGTTTAGAGTTAACCAAGAGAGTGAAGTGTTTACCCAATATACATGACCTTCCCGGAGAGTCGTTTAGCTACTTATGGCTCTAGCTAGCGCTCCTCTCCGGTCTAAGTTTGAAATTATTAAATTATTTATTAAAACAAAAACAGCGAGGAATATAAATTAAAATGAGACCACAGGCAACCTACACGACGCGACGCGGGACGACAATGTCGACGAGCTGGTCGCGCAATCAAAATATTGTACGGCACAAAGCTAAGTCTTTGGGTACGATTTCGAATACGATGATTGTAGGGATGTTGGTGTTGATCGTGGGTTTGATTTATGTGGCGCAGGGGACGCAAGCGACCAATTATGATTATGAGCTTTCGGCGATTGATGATGAGATTGCGGAGCTAGAGGCGCGCAAGGAAGATTTAGCGGTGGAGAAGGCGCGTCTAACTTCGATTGCTTCGACTGAGAATAGTGAGGTGGCAAATAATATGGAGAGCGCGACGAATAGCGGGTTTGTGACCGAGTAGGGAATTATGTTGGTTTTGATAAAGGACACTCCGGTGTTCTTTTTGGTTGTGACCAACATTTCTCCACCCTATATGCCACGAACCAATCTTTGCCGCATGAATAATACCTTGCTCACCTACATTGCATAAAGTACCTTCAATATTCGGCAAGTAAATAATCCCGCTGCGCACGAAGCTGTAAAAACATCAAATTTACAACTTATACTTTGTGATAAAACAGAGGTAGAAAATCAAGAACAGGTTGTAAAAATGATAAATTTACACAGTTGATTAGTAAATCAATTCTCTTTACTTCGTGCGCAGCGGGCGTTTCGATCTGCCCGTATCGGCGGGTACCTTTGGGAACGCTGGCGTCGTCGGCTACGGGTGGTCGTCGCGCGCTGCCGCTTATACTTCTAGTACTTCGGCTACTGCGTACTACCTCCACTTTGGGTCCTCCGACGTCTTCCCGTCGTATGGCCCATGGGGGCGCTGGGGCGGTCGCCCCCTCCGCTGCCTTAGTACTGTATTAGACATGTAGAGTGGGAGATGAGTGCTTGAATTTGTGATATGATTATTACGTGACACAAACGATGTCATAGAAGATTAATTTAGATTGCGATTTACCCGTACGGGTATTTTTATGCTTTGAGGGCTGGGGAAGTAGTGATTCTTAAGACGGATACCGTGTATGGTATCGGGGCGAATGCTTTTGATGCTGAGGCTTGCGAAAGGATTTATGAAATAAACGTCGGCCGCGGGTAAAACCACTATGCGTATTGATTGCAGATGTGTTTATGTTGGAAGACTTGGTAGAAACTATTAGTCCAGTGCAGCAAAAATTGATTGATAAATTTTGGCCGGGACCATTGACGATAAAGTTTAAGAAGAAGGTACATGCTTTGCCGGACATTGTGTCGGCTGGTGATGATTATGTACGAGTGAGACTGTTGGGGGATAGTATAGCTCATCGTTTGGTAAAAATGGCGGGTGTACCGGTGGTGGCGCCTAGCGCAAATCTTTCTATGTGGATGATGATACGACTTCTACAATTGTGCAGGTTGAGGGTGAAGAGATATTAATAATTAGGGAAGGAAAGATAAAACGAGCAGAGCTTGAAGCAATTGCACCAGTGATAAAACTCATGGTATAATATAACCATGAGCAGGAATAGATTCCTAAAGTTTGGGCTGCTGGCTGTGATGGCTGTGATTGTGGCGCGGCTGTTTTTTATTCAGATTGTGCAACATGATTATTGGACAGAGAAAGCGGCGGCGCAGCAGACTTTGCAATATACTTTGCGGGCAGAACGAGGGGAGATTTATATGATGGATGGCGATGAGCCAGTGGCAGTGGCGATGAACTCGACGGTATATACAGTGATTGTGGATCCGATGTTGGCTGATCCTAATGAGACAAAGGCTAAGTTGACGGAGATTCTGGGGGATAAGCGCGTGGCGGAATGGGATGATGTGTTTGCTGATCGATCATTGCGATATTATATTGTGGGTAATAATGTAGAACGGAAGGCGGCGGAGAAGGTGGCTGAGGCGGAGCTGGACGGCGTATGGTTGCAGGCTAATACTAAACGTGTATATCCGGAGGGGGGGTTGGCTTCAACTGTACTTGGTTTTGTCAACGCGGAAGGAGTAGGACAATATGGTATTGAGGGGGCATTGAATGATGAGCTGACAGGGAAGGATGGCTTGCTGAAGACGGTGAAAGATGTAAACAATGTAGCGCTTTCAATTGGTGATGATAATGTGAAAGTACCTGCAGAAGATGGTGATGATATTGTGCTGACAATTGATCGGAATATGCAGTATCAAGTAGAGAAAATCTTGGTGGAGCAGACTAAAACGCTGGGATATAAGAACATCAGTGCGTTAGTGATGAATCCAAATAATGGTGAAATTTTGGCAATGGCGAATGTGCCGGGGTATGATCCAGCGGATTTTGGTAATGTGGAGGGTGCGGAAGAATACGTAAATCATGTGGTAGAAGATCCATATGAGCCGGCAAGTGTATGTAAGACTTTTGCTTTTGCCACGGGCATGGAGTACGGGGTAATGACGGCGAGTTCAACTTTTAATAATGAAAATGTGACTTATGTAGATAACTGGCCGATTAAAAATTCGACTCAGAAGACGGAGCTGCTCGGTATGGTAGATATGCAGACGGCGTTTAATTGGTCATTAAATACTGGGTCAACACAAGTGTTAAGGTGGCTAGGTGGTAGCGAAACAGAAATCAATGCACAGGGACGAGATCGGTTGTATGACTATTATTATAATCACTTTGGTCTTGGGCAGGCTACGGGAATTGAATTGTATGAGTCGGTGGGGCTAGTATATGCTCCAGATGAGGTAGAGTATGGCGTGGATTCGACTTATGCCAACATGACTTTTGGACAAAATATGCAGGTGACGATGTTGCAAGTGGCGGCTGCATTTTCTTCGGTGATAAATGGTGGAGAATTTTATACGCCAACGATTGTAAAAGGTAAATTAAAAGACGGGGAAATTGTGGATGCGACACCGCGGAAGGTGGTTCGAAAGACGGTAACACAAGAGACAAGCGCAGCGATGCGTGAGATGCTTTATAATACACGGCGAGCATATCGAGCAAATGGCACGGATAAAGCGGGATATTATATTGGTGGCAAGACGGGTACGGCGCAGGTGATTAAAGACGGTGAATATTCGTTTGATGAAACGGTGGCGACGTATATTGGTTTTGGTGGCACAGAAGGTGAAAATCCGGCATATGTGATTATGGTGCGGGTGTGGGAAGATGGTAAGACTGCGGGAGGTGAAGCACAGGCGTTGCCAGTGTTTAATGTACTAAATGCCTATGTGCAGGACTATCTGAAAATTAAGCCTTCAGGGAATTAGTGTATAATATGCTCTATGGAGTTAGAAGATAAAAAGCAATGTAGGCTTTGTGGTGAATATAAACTGCTTTCTAATTTTGTGTTTAGAAATGATTCGCAGAGGTACCGCAGTGAATGCAGGCAATGCAATAACGAACGGACTAGGAATTGGCGTTTGAATAATCTGGAGCATTGTCGTGAATTGAGTCGTAAATATCGTGAGCAACATAAAGACGAATTGAATCTATATTCAAAAAGATATCAATCGTCTCATTTGGAGAAGTTTCGAGAGTATAATAAGCGTTATCGTGATAATATGTCTCCGGAGCAAAAGCTTAAACAACGCATACGTGATAAGCGCTATGTTGAGAGCGCAAGGAATAATCCGGTGTATTTAGAAAAGCGTCGGCAATGGAGTCGAGAGTCGGCAAGACGAACGTGTAAGCATCATACTAGATACGAACAATTGAGAAAACAATATGATGCGGAGTTTAAATTAAAGAAACAGATTAGAAATTCTATTCGTCAGGCCTTTAAGAGGAGAGTTTCGGATAAATCTTGTCATACGGAGGAAATAATTGGATGTTCAGTGCAAGAGTTATATCAACATCTATGTAATACTTTTGAGAAACGTTATGGTATCGAGTATAGTGGACAAGATGTTCATATCGATCATATTATTCCGCTTAGTTTGGCTGAAACAACTGAAGAGATTATTAGTTTGAATCATTGGAGTAATCTACAGTTACTAACTCCGCAAGATAATTTATCAAAAAGTGACCACGATTTATCGACGTTGTCCGCTCACACTCCTACATGTCTAATACAGTACTAAGGCAGCGGAGGGGG
>CAOLNK010000012.1 GCA_948477625.1 uncultured Candidatus Saccharibacteria bacterium
CAAATCTATACCGCTGACCCAGGTTTATGTTTTCTGCCCACTTCGTGCGCAGCGGTGATGTGGAATTACCTATCACTACTGGTACTTTCAGGTTCGCTGGCGTCGGCGGCATCTACTGGTCGTCGCGGGTGTCCTCGGCTGGTGCTAATGGCACGACTACTCCTAGCGCTTACAACCTCAACTTTAATGCTACTGGTGTGTACCCGTCGGCTGGCCCGCACGAGCGCTGGTATGGTTTCCCCCTCCGCTGCCTTAGTACTGTATTAGACATGTAGAGATGAAGTAAATGGATTGCTAAAAACTTACAAAAAGCGTTAAAGCTATTGACAAAAGTATAAATCTGTGATAGAATGAGGGTATAGGGTGACCCTATGGCTGCTAGCGGGCCTACGCGCTAAATATACCTTAACAGGAGGAATGAAAATGAAAAAAGAGCTGATTGAGGCAAAGATAGGCGAGTTGGAGTATTGGTATAGGGAATACTCCAATGTTAGTGACTGTGGTTATGATGGGCGCGTACGGTATAAGTTTCTGCGACAATCTTCGATGTTTACCACTATGCTAATATGCCTTGGAACCGCCATCTTGTTAGCCATAATTCTCCGCAATCCATCGCTGCTCATTAGCTGGTCTGTTATCACTGTCCCTTTTTGTTTTTTTGGTGCATTGCTCCATAATCGACAAGAACGCAAGCTACTACTAAGTGGGCAGGCAGCAGATATTGTGATTTGTTTCTGTACCCAGAAAGTAATAGACGAAATTAGTAACCAGATTACTAAAGTAGAGTATAGTACAGAACAAGTTAGACGCAAGATAGAGGAACAAGAAGCGCAGGATAAGCAGAGGCAGGACGAAAGGCTGGCCGAGGCAAAAAAATTACAGTTGATATTTGAAAAGCTATTTGGAATTGTGTGTACGGAGTTGGAAGGTGAAATTAAGACTTACGATTTATCTGACGGCGAAGTGTATATCAAATTGCCTGAGCCGAGTGAACGCCGTCTTAACTTTGACTGGTTTTGCTTTCAGCTGACAGAGGATGGCTTGGATAAGTTAACCTTTCACGTATCGCAGTTGCGTCCGGTTATGGAACAATATCATTCCTTACAAAAATCTTTGGATACTGCTGTTCCGGCAGAACAATAGTATCCACTTCTCTCTAAGAGAAGTGTTTTAAAAATCCACCCCAGTTTTTGAGGTGGATTTTCTGCTGATTTAAAACGTAGTAATTTTATTTTTTTGCAGTCCTAGCGGCTTTCTTTGCACTACGTGCACTCGCAGTGGCACGTTTGGCTTGTTTTTCGGCCTGCTCGGCTTCAGCAATGGCAACTTGAGCGGCCGCAGCTTGTTCAGCGGCATCACGTGCAGCATCTTGCGCAGCATAGCGATGTTCTTGATTTTCCATGACGTGATTGGCAAAAGTCTTCACAATTCCACCGACCGAAGTCATACCCTTGACGTTATCTACAATATCATCAGCCTTGGCAGCAATTCCCTGCCCAGTCATGACAATTTTCTTAGCTTCGTTAGCTAAATTAATTAGCTTAATAACTAACACAATCCCCGCTACCAAAAAGATGAATAAGGCAATCGCCAACATGATTACCAAAATCCATTCTGCTATATTCATTTCTACCTCCTAAATTATAATTTTATTTTTGCAACATTACCTTGGCTTCAGCGCCGTAGTCCTCGTATTCCATAGTATATTTGAGCTGAGCCATAAAATAGTTCTTGGGGTCACCAGTGGTCAGCCACTCGCCTTCAGTTTTCTCAACATAAACATTGTTGTCTACTGCCATTTTAGTAATGGCATCCACAGTCCAGAGTTCGCCGTCGAGGCCAGTTTCCTTAGGGTTGAGATATTGGAACACATCTGGAGTAAGCAAATAGCGACCATAACTAGTGAGGTTAGAAGGCGCATCCTCAATCTTTGGCTTCTCTACGATGTTTTGCAATGTCATAGCCTGTTCATCAGCAAGCTGAATAATGCCGTATTTGTTTAGGACTTCACGGGGCATTTCTTGAGCAATAATAATACCAGCGGCATCAGGGTGCTGCTGGTAAGACTTCATCAAGGTTTTGACATCTGAGCTGCCAAAGACTACGTCGTCGGAATATACCACCACAAAAGCTTCGTCATCACAAATAAACTTGCGTGCTGAAGCGATCGGTGACCCATTACCATAAGGATACGACGAATCTTGCTCAATCACGGTGATTTTTGGCAAATCTAGTACATCTTGCACTGGTTCGTAGCGGTCGAGCTTACCCTGTGAGCGTAACAGCTTACGGATACGATTGACATTATTGTTGAAATAGTCTTCGTAGATGCTTTTACCCTCTGGGGTTGCTACGATAATGATTTCTTGGATGCCAGCAGTAGCACATTCTTCCACGACCAGTTGCATAATTGGGCGATTACCAAGCGGCAACATTGCTTTAGGAATGGACTTTGTAATTGGGAGAAAACGGCTTGCAAAACCAGCATCGGTAATGATTGCCTTAGTGGGTTGACGATACTTCATAATAGCCTTTATTATACCATAAAAACTTGATTTATGAGTGTTTTTTGGCGGATTTAGCCGCTTCGGAGCGCGCCAAGCGGTCTTCTCGCTGCTGTTCGCGATTGTGAGCGCTATAAATCAAACTAGAAATGCCCAGAATCATCATATACGCCCCAAAGAAGCGCATAAAATCAACATTGGCTAGGTGTCCCGAGTTGAAAATTGCAATGCCAAAGATGACGCCGCACACCCCGCAGAGCGCCCAAATAAAGCGGTCGGTTGGGTCTACCGTGGTGTGAAAAGCAATTGCGAGCTCAAAGGATCCCCGGAGCAAAGTATAGATTGATATTAGTACCAGGTGCCAAGTCATACCTTCGTTCATCACAAAGAGCAAAAGCAGTCCAAAAATAGCGTCAAATACCGCCACAGCCGTAGCAACTAGCCAGCCCTGGCTATTATAACTGCGGTACACAGAATTGGCAAACTCCACGATTGCTAGTGCTAGCATAGAAATACCCACTACTGGCACCATCGCGGCTGAAGTCTCATCTGAAGTGAACAAAGTGAGGCAGCCAAACAAAAGGGCAATTATCCCTTGAAAAACAAACACTAGCCAGTGACTATCTATATATTTACGCTTGATATGCGCCATAATACCTCCTAAATTCTGCTCTCAGTATAGCATACTTATGGTTTTTTAGGCTAATTTTAACAAAAAACGCCTTATCTATTGACTTTTTTGAGTATGTGTGGTATAATGGTGGATAGAGCTCTTTAATTTATTTTTACTATGGGAGGGATAGTATGTATATGCATAAGATATTAGACGATCTACCGGAAATAGTCGTACTTAGAGGTGTGACTGGTCCGGGCGAGCGTATCGCGTTAGAGGTTGCGGAGGCGATTCTGCGGGTTTTGCATGAATTTGTACAGGAACGCCCAGTTGAGTTTTATCATCTGGCAGGATTATATGAACGTGGATATACTCGCGCATTTGAAAAAGCCCTGCGGAAATACTTTCCGACTGCAACGGAGGCAATACCAGCAATGATAGCGGTGTTTCAGGCAGCTTTAGTGTCAGACGGGATAGCAACTCGTTTGGGTTCGCCATACGATATTGAAGCAAGCTACCAGCATACTGGGTTGCTTTACGATCAGCATTTATATCGAATTGCGCGTCGTATCGCAGACTGCATTTACCAAACCAGCGTGGAATTTGGCAACGGCGTCGATCGTGTCTGGATGGAAGACCACCGCGAAGAACCACCATACCCAAAAGATGAACGCTCTCAAGGTTTATTCTTGAGCGTGTATTGTCGGGAGTTCCCTAATAGGCTAATTACACCTTGGGGAACTTGGAGATTTGTCGACTGGTCGGAACGTACACGCTCAAGTGATTTGCTGAATGGTGATGCTACTCTTCTGGCAACCGCTACGGCAGACTTGGTTTTGGAGCCGGTCTCAATGCAAAAAAATAATGCGGTCTATGCAATCGAGTCGGCTTTTGGTGAAGCATTACCGCGAGCAAAGATCTTACCGGAGCTGAAAAACGCGGGAGAAAGTCAATATCGTTACATTACCGCCGTCTGGAAACAGGCTGCAAAGTGCCTCGACCCGGCACGGTACTTTTAGGGCGCCAGCGTTGGCGCTCTTTAAACATGTCGCACTTTTTTGCGAACATCTTCAATCAGCTTGGTGATGGCGTATCTGCCAGGTTTTAGCACCAAGTCGTGCGCAGGGACATATTTGAGTTCGGTCACACCAAAGCCACGTTTGAAACACGACACACCATAGAAGCGATGATGTATCTCATCTTCCTCTACAATACCCCAGAAGTTATAGCGCTTAATTCCCCGTTCGCGCGCATCGCGCATCGCTTCCAGATGGAGAAGTGGTGCGCCCGAAAGTTTGGTGCCTAGTTCAGAGCTGACGCCGTAGTGATACGAAGCCTCGTTACCATAAAAAATCATGAAGTTCTGGGCCAAAGTTTCGCCCTGATATTTGGCAGAATAGAGCACAGCTTCACCATTTTTGGCGAGCGCGGTAAATTGCTTAAGAAAAAAGTCTTCCGAGAAGGCTACAAAACCATGGCGCCCCGCGGTTTGCATTTGAATTTGATAAAATTCGTGAATATCTTCAGGGTTAGTGCTTTTTTCTACAGTGATGCCATTCTTAGCCGCTTTGCGCAAGGCCCGGCGCAGGCGTTGACGCATTCCAGCCAATAGCTCTTCTTCGGATTTGTTCAAATCTAGCACTCCGGCAAACTCCACCGAGAGATACATCGGCGCTGGCTTGGCGCCCAGGTTCTGCATCAGCTTAAGGCTAGATTCACTCCGTTCCAGCTGAGGCCGCACGCGCACGAACACACAGTTTTCTTTCTTCCCCTGCTCTCGCATATCTTGAAAAACCGCCTCCACCAGTTCTAGGTTACCCCAGTCCAAAATCGGCCCACCCGCAATTGCCAGGTGTCGTCCACGCTTGGCCGCTTCCACCACGCCAGCATAAGCCGCCACGATGTTCCTCTGTTCGTCCACCGCAATCCGCCGCACTACATCGTTGCCTCGACTTTGATGAAACTCATAAAAATCCCAGGATTGCAAAAAATTTGCTTCGGGGTGACTAGTGACAAAGTCGTCCCATTGTTCACGATTTTTGGCGATTTTAAGTTCAAATTTCACGATTTTCTCCATATTTATTGACTTTTTTGCAGTTGTGTGCTATAATGGTATGATAAGGTCACCCTAGGTGGCGTTTTTTCTTACGAATTGTCTCAATTAAGAGATTTATCAGATAACGACTACGCTTAATGACGATGTCCTGCGCGGGGACAAACTCTACAATCTCACCGCCAAAACCAGTTTTGAAAGTGGTGACGCCAGCATAACGGTGATTTTTTTGACCAGACGGCGCAATTCCCCAGAGGTTAAACCGAGCAACTTTCGCGGTTTGCAAATCTTGAATTACCTGCCAGAGTAAGGCATATGAACCAGGTAGCTTATGATGCAAATCGGTGGAAGCGGCCTCAAAATACTCTGCCTCAGCTCCGTCGATTAGAATTAAGCCATAAGCAATCGGCTCACCCTCGGCCGTACGGGCCACATAAATTCGGGCGTTATCGCCAAAAGCCTGGCGTTCAGCTAGCAAAGTCTTGAGGTCGGGAGGTACGAAGTGCTGGCGCGCGGCCGTAGCCGCCTGCGCCCGATGAAATTCACAGAAAATTTCTTCACTACTTGCCCAATCCACTTTGAGGCCGAGTTTGGCCGCGCGCCGCACTTCGTACCGGGTTTGGCGGCGCATGGCGGCGAGCAACTCATCCGATGACTTGGTTAAGTCCAAAATTACAGTGTGTTCGGCATGTAAGTGCATCGGCGCCGGGCTCGCGCCCTGCGCCGCCAGTAATGATTCTTGCTCAGCTCCGCGGCGGAGTTGAGGGCGCAAGCGAATAAATACGCAGCCTTCTTGTTTGGCGACGGCGCGGAGCTGAGCAAAGATTGTCTCCACAGCAGCTGAGTCTGTCCAATCCACCAATGGTCCGCCCGGGACTTCTAGATAACGCCCACGCTTAGCATTTTTTACAATCATCAAACACCAGGTAAGTTTTTGCGTCTTAGTCGACTTCTTACCCTTCCTAAAATCCGCACAGTCAATTATCGTCTTATGACCAATCAAGCTATTCATTTTAGCCCAAGCTGGTGACTGTAAAAAGTTCGCTTCAGGGTGCAACTTTTGCATAGTTTTCCAGGCGTGCTCTAGCTCCTGCCACTGCTGACCATTGTCATCTGTGCTACGATATTTAATCGTCATCTTCACCTCTATGCAGTTCATACGGCCGGATTAGTTCTCGTACTAGGGCCAGTTGCTCTTCGGAATACCAGCTGGGTAAGTTAATAATAGTTTTAGCCACGGCGACCGTATGTGGACAATCTTTGCTAGGGAAATTTGCTTCTTTGGCGTAGCGTACAGGTGAAACTGGTGTATCATACCAGATCTCATTCAGATAAAATCCATGTTCGGCACACTCTGTTAGTAACTTAGAGCGTTGCTTAACCAAATAATGCGCGCGGATTGGTCCTAATGATTGTTTAGCGGTCTTGGGTAATTTTTCTAGCTGTGTGAGAGCGAGCTTAGCCTGCCAATCTGTTAGCTTGACGTCGAGATCCAACTCAGCATCGGCCGAGCGTTCAATCCAGCCAAATTTGAGAAAAATCGCGGTGAAAATTTTGCCAAGCCCCACATGATAGCCCGCACGAATAGTGGTGCCAAGCGCAGGGTACCAGCGCTCGCGCCAGCGAGCGCAGCGCTTGGCGCGAAATTGGGGCGGCGACGGCATGGTAAATCTAGCGCTACGTAGCACCAAGGCACCGCCCGAAATCGTGTCAATTGCTTTTCCTTTACCAAAGGATAGCGCCGTCGCCGCCCCCACACTGCCGATTTCACGCCCGTCGGCGTAAAATCGGCCCGCACAATGCGCCAAATCTTCAATAATCTCTAGATGATTTTTCTTAGCAACACCTTCTAATTTTGTCATGTCAAGAGGTAGCCCAAGGGTGTTTTGCGCTACAATTACACTTGCATTATAGCAAGCCTTAAGCGTTTTGTCAAGAGCTTGCCAATCATATTGTAAAGTTTGCGGGTCGATATCAACGAATACTGGCTCACAACCCGCCGCTTTGACTGCGCGCACTACTGCAATACAGGTGAGTCCCGGGATAATTACCTGGCTACCTTTGGGAGCCACAGCAATAATCGCAGCCGCCAAGGCCGAACGTCCAGTATGATACAATTCTACTCGTTCCGCAGACTCATAAGCGGAAGATTTTTCCACTTTGTAACGCTTGGCGAGAGCCACTTTGAGCTCGGCGCTATCCTTGGCGTTGCCACGTGCAAACAGGTGCCGTAGCACCCGCCCCTTATAATTAGACGCTTGACCGAGAAAAATCATGCTTTATTCCCCGTGGGCTTTTTCTTAGCCACTGATTTTACCTTGCGCTTAGCCTTTTCGATTCGGCTAACTTTAGGCACAGAAGCGGAAGTAATCGCTCCCGGCAAAGGTTGGCTAGGAGACTTGGTGGGGTCGAGCGGGACAAAATCTACCTTTTCGGTGGACTTTTCATCAAGTTCAGCCATGAGCCCAGTGCTTTCGGCCTTGTTTGATTTAACTTCACGCTTACTGAGCAAACCAGCGCTCGATACCACTTCTGGAGCTTTCACTTTTTGTGCTGCCTTGCGTAAACTAGCTGAAGCCGAAGCGGCCGCGGCATCTACATCAGGAGTCTTATCTACGGGAGCTTTTTTGAGACTAGCCGAGGCCGAGACCTTTTCAGCGTTAGTAGACTTGGTTAGTACCTCAGGTGCTTTGTGACGATATTTGACAGCTGCGGCGTCCGTATCGGAAACTACCATACCAGCAGTGATTTTCTCGCCAGTGCGCAAAACTAGCTTGGTGGGTACATTGGGCGCCACAGGACTCTGCGGACCTTTGGCTTCCAATACGGGCTCAGGAGCTTTTTTGAGCGCCAGCGCAGCAGAAACCGCCGTGGCACTATCAACCGTAGGTAACTTGAGTTCGGGCGGGTGCATATAGACCTGATAAATCGCCTTGGCCAGCTCTGCCGGATGTGAAAGATAGGGCGCGTGCGTCCAATCTGGGAAAATCTCTAGTGAACTATTGACGATACGCGCGTGCATCATCTCGGCCTGACGTGGCGGCGTCACAGTATCGGCTGCACCCCAAAGAATTGAAGTTGGTGCCAAGACCTTGCTCATGTCTAAATCTCGGTCTGATTCTAGCATATTAGACAATGTCTTTTTCATATTCTCGGGTGCACGGGCATAATCGGTAGACCCAGTTACCTTATGCCAAATCTTAGCTAGTCCTGGAATGTTCTTGAGAAAACCAAACCGTTTAGATAGCGTACGCACCACATCACGCTTGTTGGAAATTTCGTAAATTCCGGCGGCATCAAGCAAGATTAAATGCTTGAGCTTGTCGGGTTTTTGGCTACAAAGATTTAGTAAAATGCGACCACCATTGCTATGACCGAGCGCTACTGAGCCTTTGGGAATGTTACGGTCAGCCCACTTGACATAATCTTCAATTGTCCAAACTTTTTTGGAAGGCGTGGTAAGTCCTGGAACTTTAAGCATTTCTACCTTGATACCTTTTTTCTCGAGCAGACTAATCGTGTGTGCCCAAGGGGCGGTAGTATACGTCCAGCCATGAATAATATATAATTTAGATTTTTTCATACTAGGCCTCGCTTAGCGCGGCGCCGAACCGCAGCTTTTTCACGACGAGGAAGTTTGGCAGCATCCTCCGGATTTTCAAGCAATTGCTCGATAATCCACTCAAGATATTGGCTACCCTTAAAAATTAAGGTTTCGTCACCCGAGGTATTGGATTCGATAAATTTGAGCGCCTTGTGGGGGTCGAGCGTGGTACGCGTGTCTATTCCGAGCTCACGCAAACGTGGCGCAGTGTATTCTTTGGTACGACGTCCAACCAAAATCACCATTTCGGGCTGAGCGGCAGCAATCAAATCAGCTAGTTTGAGATGTTCCTCGCCTTCGAGCGAACCTTGGTCAACAATGTCACCAATAATCAGCCATTTATGCCCAGCGTGAAGATTTTTTACCATCTCGAGAATACTCTCGACACTAATCAAGTGCGCATTATAACTACTATCAATAATTTTAAGACCGTTCTTGCCTGGGAAATATGAACTGCGCCCGGGTGGTACCGGCATACTAGCGAAGTCAGTCTTGAGAGGGACGCCAAGGTATTCTACCAACCGCTCCAGCATCAAAAGCTGAATCGCCAGATCCTTAGGCTGTGGCTGAGCAAAATGGAAGGAGGCTGATTCAAAGATAAAATCGGTGCGCGTCGGATAAACATTGTAACGCTTGAGGTCATTCCGGCTAAAAATAATTACCTTGGCTTGAATGTCCTTAGTGGCCTGACGCATTAAATCGTTGTCAGCATCAATATAAACCTGCTTAGTCGTGTTGGCAGGAAGCGTGGCAAATTCATGCGCGATTGCCTCGTCAAGCGTAGCAAACTTACCTTCTTTCACCTCTTGCTCAAACTGCACGGCATGGCTGAGACCAAGTGACACCCACAGAGTAACTTCTGGTTTGAGCCATGTAGCTAAAAACTCTGTCTCGCGTGGGCGTTCACCATCAATTTCGACGACATAAAATTCCCCGGTCCGTTTGTAATATAGTGACCGCACTGGTGCCTGAAAAATCAGTTTAACCCAGCGCCATTTGGAACCGCGAACGCCGTCCATACCCAAGAGATCGAAAGCAATGCCAAAAGCCGAATTGGCATCATGTGAATAGTGCGCGCGGTCGCCTAGCTCAAACTCCACCATATGAAGCATGGTGGTCTTGCCAGCCGAGCCGGTCACGGCAATTACCCGCGGTTTCCACCGCCTCAACGCAAAATTAGCAAAAAAACGAAAATACCTCGCTGCAACGAAATAGAAGCGCTTTTTGAGCCGCATTACTACTGTCATGTAACCATTATAGCACAAAAAGCCCCATGCGTTTGGATTCATGGGGCTTTAGAGATTTACATCTTGATTTCTGCATCAACGCCAGCTGGCAACGAGAGATTCTGCAAAGAGTCAATCGTCTTTGGTGTGGCATTAGAGATATCAATCAAACGCTTGTGGACTTTCATTTCGAAAGCCTCACCACCGGTCTTGTAGACATGTGGGGACTTCACCACAGTGAAAGTGCTACGCTTGGTTGGCAGAGGTACTGGACCAGATACAGTTGCACCAGTCCGGATAGCGGTGTCAACAATTTGCTTTGCGCTCTGATCGATAACGCGGTAATCGTAGGCCTTAAGGCGGATACGAATCTTCAAGCCTTCGCTTTTCTTAGCTTCGGTCATAACATCCTTTCTTGCTCCATAACCTCAGATAGCTTCTAGACGAGCCGTCTATGAGTTTTTGGAACGATTTTTATAACTTATAATTCCATTGTATCACACTTATGTTAAAAAGTCAATACTGAAATAGGTTTTTGCACAATTCCTAATCGATTATTCGAGACGTAGTTGATAACTTAACTTTAATAGCCTTCTTCCAAATCAATATCGATTGTGATTAAGCACTTATAATCAGGGAAAGATTTGCGAATTCCGCGCGAAACCCTGTTTTTAATTTCGGTCTTGCGTGGACATTGTACAGGCATAACAATATCAAAGGTAATTAATTTGCGCTCGTCATCAATATAAAGACCGTGCATTTGACGAATTTCTGAATAAACATTAACTATATTCAATACACATTCACGAATTTCGCGATGCGCCGGCTCGTCGCTATTTTCGGCATATATCCCAATCGTGAGATTAACGTTATATTTGGCATAAACTCGGTGAGCGATTTCTTGCGTAAGACGATGGATATCTTTGGCAGTAAGGTGATCTGGCACCTGAATTTGCACAGAGCCAATTAGCTCTGTAGGGCCATAGCTATGTAACATAAGGTCATAAGCCCCGCTTACTTCATCAAAATTGCAAATTAGCTCTTTGATTTTGCGCATAAGTTCCCGATCGGCAGTGCAACCAAGAATCTCGTTGGAGGCATCAAATAGAATTTCAATACTGGTTTTGATAATGAACAGTGAAATTAGCGCACCTAGAATACCATCAATACTAATGTGGAAAGTCATGGTTACTATAATCCCAATCAAAGTCGCAAAAGAAAGCACTGCATCAAAAAGTGCATCTAGACCTGAAGCCACTAAGCTACTAGAGGCAAAACGTTTTCCCGCACGACGCACATAACATCCCAGAACTAGCTTAACAATAATAGCAGCCACAACTACAACAATAGTAGACCAAGAATAGTCAGCTAATTCAGGGTGAATAATTTTGGGAATGGATTCAACCATGGCCATAATGCCAGTTGCTAAGATTATTACGCCTACAAGCAAAGTAGTGAGATACTCGATACGGCCATGGCCATAAGGATGACCTTCATCCGGACAACGCGTGGCAAGTTTGGTGCCAATGATTGTAACTACCGACGATAGAACATCGGTCAAGTTATTAACAGCATCCAAAATAATTGCGATAGAACCAGCCAGAAGGCCTACCATCATCTTAAATCCTACGAGGACTACGTTAGTAGCAATACCAATAACACTAGTCCAAACAATAGCAGTTTGTCGATTCATCATGCTATTGTAACAAACATTTATTCTCGTAGCAACATGTTTTGGATAATTTTATGTTGCATCCTAGCCAGTAAAGTTTCACCGACTAGTCCAGCGGGTTTGGAGTACAAACACCAAAAAGGTGCCCCTAAGAGCACCTTTTTGCAATATAGGATTGCTACTAATTATTTAATGATACTAGTAACAACACCAGAACCGACGGTCTTGCCGCCTTCGCGGATAGCGAAGCGGTCGTTGTTGTTCATCGCAATTGGAGCGAGCAACTTGACCTTGAAGGTGACGGTGTCACCTGGCATGACAATTTCCTTGTCGGCTGGAAGTTCAACTTCACCGGTCACGTCAGTGGTGCGGAAGTAGAACTGTGGCTTGTAGCCCTTGGAGAATGGAGTGTGGCGACCGCCTTCTTCCTTCTTCAAGATGTAAACCTGAGCCTCAAACTCAGTATGAGGAGTGATGCTACCTGGAGCGGCGATCACTTGACCACGCTCGATTTGCTCGCGCTCAATACCGCGGAGCAAGAGACCAGCGTTGTCACCAGCTTGACCTTGATCGAGAGTCTTGTGGAAGGCTTCGATACCGGTCACAACGGACTTCTGAGTGTCTTTGAGACCAACGATTTCGACTTCATCGTTCAACTTAATAACGCCCTGTTCGATACGACCAGTAGCAACAGTACCACGGCCTTTAATTGAGAAGACATCCTCAATTGGCATCAAGAATGGTTTGTCAAGATCGTGTTCTGGAATATCGAAGTATTCGTCCATAGCCTTGACGAGTTCCATGATGGCATCTTCGTTAGCGGCGTCGCCTTCGAGAGCCTTGGTAGCAGAACCCTTGATGATTGGAGTGTTATCGCCGTCGAAACCGTATTGGTTCAAGAGATCACGAACATCCATCTCAACGAGCTCAACCAATTCTGGGTCAGCAAGATCCATCTTGTTCAAGAAAACAATGATTTTTGGAACGTTCACCTGGTGAGCGAGCAAGACGTGCTCACGAGTCTGTGGCAATGGACCATCGTTGGCAGCAACCACCAAGATAGCACCATCAACCTGAGCAGCACCGGTAATCATGTTCTTAATGTAGTCGGCGTGGCCTGGCATGTCGACGTGAGCGTAGTGACGCTTGTCAGATTCATACTCCTGGTGAGAAGTAGCGATAGTGATACCACGAGCCTTCTCTTCTGGAGCGTTATCGATTTGGTCGTAAGCAACAGCTTTGTTGACGTCTGATGGAAGTTTCTTTGCAAGTACGTTTGTAATTGCAGCAGTAAGAGTAGTCTTACCGTGGTCAACGTGGCCCATCGTACCGACGTTGATGTGTGGCTTGGAACGGTCAAATTCTGCCATTCTTTCTCCTTTTAATTATTATTTTGTCAGAGCACTAATATCAACCAGCTCCAACTCTACCTTTATATGATAACTAAATTTATCTCAAATGTAAAGAGTTTTTAGATGAAAACCGCCTACTTGTGTGTTCTTAACATTTATAACGAATCGTGTTCTCCACTCTACATGTCTAATACAGTACTAAGGCAGCGGAGGGAGAGGCCGTACCAACGCTCATCCGGGCCACTTGATGCACTGACTGTAGTAGCTTTAAAGTCGATATTATAAGCAGTGGCAGAGATAATTGAAGTATAATCAATTGCTCGTGATGACCAAATACTGCCCCACTGCCCAGTATATCTGAAAGTAGCACCACTAACACCAGGCAAATTTATGAACCCGCTGCGCACGAAGTAAAGACCTTAGCGTTTTTTAATTTTTGTTAAGGTCTAAT
>CAOLNK010000013.1 GCA_948477625.1 uncultured Candidatus Saccharibacteria bacterium
CTGACGTCTACCCGTCACGCGGCCCGTACGAGCGCTGGTATGGTTTCTCCCTCCGCTGCCTTAGTACTGTATTAGACATGTAGAGTGGGGAGATGTGCTCTAATTCTATTGACAAAAGTACAAATCTGTGATAGAATGGTGGTATAAGTACCTAGAATTTGCTTAAATTTCAAGAACAGACTATAAGGAGGGGATAATTATGAGTGAAAATGGCAAATTAATCGGGTAAGTACCCCTGAGCGTATCTTTGATAAGGTTCAGAAGGAGATGGCTCAGCCAGTCGGCGTCTTTGTATTTGGTGCGGACTGCGATTTTAAAAATGAAATTGCAAGTGAATTGTGGTAGAAGAATAGGAGGACAAGATATGGAGAAAGTAAGAGTTTTATGGAGTGGACTGACGGGGCGTACAGGTAGAGAGGCAATATCGGAAGTCAGAAAGATGGATGATATCGAGATTGTAGGCGGTATCACGCGGCGGTTAACTGGCGCTATGGACTTTGATTTGGGCGTTGGTTGTAGCAAATGGTATTGCTATGACGATATTGCTAATCCACTGAAAGCGCGTCCGGAAGGTTTTGATGTGATTGTGGATTTTTCGCATCCGGATTGCTTTGAGCAGGTTGTAGAATTGGCCGTGCGTACGCACGTTCCACTAATTAGTGGAACGTCAGGTTTGTCTAATCGTCAGATGGCGATGCTTTATGATGCTGCAAGTCGGATACCGGTTTTTCGTGGGGGTAATTTCCGGTTTAAGGTGAAGAAATTTATTGATGAGGCGGTGGAATTGGCTAAGATGCAGAATGGGTATTTTACTCTTTATGAAAATTTCTATGAGGGCAAGAGTTTACCGAGTGAAACTTCAAAAGTAATTCAGCGCAGATTCGGTGAAGAAGTCGGAAAAACGATTGAAGTGCATTCTTTGGCGAATCTCCCGAAGAAAGGCTTACCATGTGATTGGCGGATTGATTTGGGCACGGAGTTGCGTAATAATTTACATTGTCATACAGAAGGCTTTTCTGAGCTTGCACATGATGTGCTACGGATTGCAGCAATTATGCCTAAGATACCGCGTTCACCCGGCCATTTATGGTCGTTAGACGAGATTTGGGACGGATTAAGAGTCTAATTTTGCAATTTTATAAGATTATGAAGATTCCCTGCCGGGTTATATCGACAGGGAGTTTTTATTGGTCAGTTTTAGCAACGAAAGAGTGTACGATGGCAACGGCGAGGGCGTCAGCGGCATCGTCGGGTTTGGGTGCAGTTTTGAGGCCAAAATGTAGGCGCACCATTTCTTGCATTTGTTTCTTGTGGGCGTGGCCATCGCCAGAAATAGCCATTTTGATTTGGTTTGGTGCGTATTCAAAGGTAGGCAGACCACATTGTTTGGCTACCAGCAGACAAACGCCACGGGCTTCGGCGACAGAAATACCGGTAGTGATGTTCTGTTTAAAAAACAGTTTTTCGATTGCCATGACTTCGGGCTTGTCTTGCTTGATAATCTCGTGCAGAGATTCGTAAATATCCAGTAGGCGGTCGGCAAGCGGCGTGTGGGGTGGCGTGGTGATAACACCGTAATCGATGGCTTTGCGACCTTCGATTACACCGAAGCCGCAGATACCAGTGCCGGGATCGATACCAAGAATGCGGCTAGCAGTTTTATTCATTAACATACTCAATTAGAGTTGTTCTTAAATCGCGAACTGGGATGACGAATTTGTCTTTGACGGTGGCGGGAGCAATAGCATGAGAGAAACCAAGTTTTTTAGCTTCAGAAATGCGCTGGTCGGGGCGAAAGGCGGAGCGGACTTCTCCGCCGAGGCCGACTTCGCCAAAAACTACAAAATCCTCGGACAACTTGCGTCCGGCCACGGCGGAAGCAATTGCCAGACAAACTGCAAGGTCGGCAGCGGAATCTTGGAGTTTGAGCCCACCAACAACATTGATAAATACATCTTTGTCGTTTAATTTGAGTTTGGTACGGCGTTCAATCACGGCAATGAGGAGATTAAGACGATTAAGGTCAAATCCGGAAGCTGTGCGCTTGGGGTAGCCAAAATTAGTTGGTGTGACAAGGGCTTGAATTTCTACTAAAATTGGCCTGGTTCCCTCTAGTGTGGCGAGGATAATGGAGCCGTCGGTATTTTGACGTTCGGCCAGAAGGGCGGCAGAAGGGTTTTCTACCTCGGCCAGACCAGATTGGTTCATTTCGAAAATTGCGGCTTCGGTGGTGGAGCCAAAACGGTTTTTGATGGCGCGGATAATCTTGAAGCCTCCATAACGGTCGCCCTCAAAGTTAAGTACGATGTCAACCAAGTGCTCAAGGACTTTTGGCCCGGCCAAAGTTCCCTCTTTGGTGACGTGGCCGACGATAATCACAGCAGTATCGGATACCTTGGCAGCACGGATAATTAAATTGCCACAGTTAGTGACCTGAGAAACTCCACCAGGAGCAGAAGCGATTTCGGCAATGGTGAGAGTTTGGATTGAGTCGACAATTACAAGGTCGAACTCGCCTTCTTCGATGGTTTTGGCAATATCGTTGGCGGAGGTGGAGCTGGCGAATTTGAGATTGTCAGATTCGGCGCCGAGGCGAATGGCGCGGAGCTTGACTTGGCCAGCGGATTCCTCTCCTGAGATATATAAGACTTTGCGATCTTTGGCGATGGTAGCGCAGATTTGCATGAGGAGGGTGGATTTACCAATACCGGGCTGGCCAGCAAGTAGAGCAACCGAGCCGAGCAGGATCCCGCCGCCAAGTACATTATCTAAATCCTGGAAGCCAGTGCTAAGGCGGTCTTTTTCATTAGAAACCTCGAGGTCGTTGATGGAAACAAAATCTAGTTGTTTGCCAGAGAGTTGGCTACGGCCTATGGCGGACTTTTCTTCGCGGCTAGCGTCATCGAATTGCTGGATTAGTGAACTCCAAGCACCACATTTATTGCAGCGTCCGGTCCAGTTTTTATAGATGGCGCCACATTGTTGGCAAGAATATTGAACATGAGATTTAGCCATATGACAATTATAGCATTATTTGCGTTTGGCTACGGCTAGTCGGTCACTATCGTGGTCAAAGTTGTCAGAAGGAGTTTCGCCAAGAAGATAATCGACAAGCATTTGATAGGTGAGCATACCAACAATGCGCTCGTAATGGTCTACTACAAGGAAAAAGTAGGAATTGGTGCGCAAAAAGGCAGCCAGAGCTTGATTAAGCGTATAATCGTCGCGTACATAGCAAATTTTGGGGTCGATGATGTCCTGGACGTTGCGAGTTTCTTTGATTTCGAGATTATTGAAAGAAGTGGTGTGGACTAGGCCAATAATTTGTCGTTGCTTATTGAGTACAGGAAAATGTTGAAAACCAGAGCGATAGAGGCGGTCGAGTGTGAGTGGACCTAAAACTTCATCAGCTTGGACGTATGTAATTGCGGATTTTGGTAGCATGATTTCGGAAACTTTGACCGTAGGAAAGTTCATAATAGTGGCGATGACGTGACGTTCGCGTGTACTCAAGACTGAACGTGGCGTGCGTTTGAGTAAATTAAGAAAGTCGGCTATAGAATTGGGAGTATAATCTTTGGGTACGGGAGTATGATTTTTGTTGTCGGATTTCACCTCTGTAATTGGGGTAGTTTTGGTGGGAGTATGTTTGTCATGCTTTGAGGTACGATATTTTTGTAGTTTTGGGTCGATCCAGTGTGTAAAACCGGTGAGAAAGGCAACTTTGAGCTTGTGAAAACCAGTGCAGAGCCAATGCCAGAAGCCTTTGATGAGGGTAAGCACGCGGTGTAAGATATCCATAAGTTGATTATATCATGGTGAACAAAAAAGCCCTATATCTGTCAGGATATAGGGCAAGTGCGAAACTAAAGATTCGGCTTAATCTCAATGAACTCTTGCCAAGGAGCCGGTGGAAATTGTGGCTCACGGCGAGTTTGAGTATGCTTGGGCTTTATACGCATAAATCTCCTGTTTAAATACTGTGTCCGGGAGAAGCAACTTGTGTTGATATCGACCTTAATCCACGAACAACTTTATTTATGGTAGCAAAGATTATGGTTTGAGGCAAGCATAAGCATGTCGAAGATACTCCAGCCTTGCAGGACTGGAGTATCTTCTAGGACAAATTATTTTTTGGTCTTGCGAGTGCTTTTGGTGCTACGCGTAGCATGGGCATTGCGTGCAGTAGCCTTGGCCGAAGTGATCTTTTTAGTGGTAGGCATCTTAGGATGTTTCTTGGTGACACTTCGGGTGGCAAGATTCATATTCATGTATTTGCGGAGAGAGAACCAAGTGGCGAAGGAAGCGGCAAAGATGAGTAGCATTGCCATTACTAAACCTTGGGAAAGGATGATTTCGGCAAAGCCAACCTCAAATACGGCTGCAACGGCGTCCCTGATGATTCCAGTATTTGGAACATAGGCAATTTCTCCTAGTGGACCGAGATATGTTAGGTCGCCATCGATAATGTCGGAGCCAGGAAGATTAGGAAGTACCGGCAGGACTGGTGGTAATGGAGTGTCAGGCTGAATTGGCTCTTCGGGCGTCGGGTCTATAGGTGTAGGGTTTTCAGGAGTGGTTTTGGTGTAATAAACGGTATAGGTAGTATCTCCTTCGGGCATTATACCACTAACTTTGGAGTAGTCGGGGGTAAAGCCATCAATTTCGGGAGAGTCAATGCTGAAGTCGGCGCCGGAGGTGAGTTTTTCGGTGTGAGGTTCGGCAGCTGGTGTATCATCTCCTTTATAAAGATAATTAATCGTTAGATTATATTCTTGAGGTGTGATTTTACCTTCGTAGCTAACGGTGTCGTAGTCATAGGTGACGCCAGCAACACCATTGAGTGTGGTGTAGTAGCTGATTGTGCCAGTCATAGTGCCTGTATGATGACTAGTTTCAGCGAAGTAGCGGAAATAGATAGTGTCGCCTGGAGTGCCAGCTGGTGACATTGTGAGTGGAGTTTTAAGATTGAATCCGGTAGTGGTGCTACTTGGGGTGGAGATTTCTAGCGGTTTCCAGGAATCTTTGTCGTCTGGGGTAGTGCTGTAGTATAGAGTACTACTAGTCAACGGGATGAAACCTTCATTAGTTCCCTGTTCGGTGGTTTCTTCAATATAAGCCGCCAAACGCTCCAGATTGAGTTTATTTGCTGGATCGCGGTTAGTAATGCTTGTTTCAAATTGAACAAGTTTATTATCGGTGTCTTCGATTTGTCCAACAACTTCGCCCTTAATGTTACTATCGGCAGAAATGGGCCAGTTCATGTTGGTGATATTAATACGAGTATTAGACTCGGATGTACTACGTTCGGCGTAGAAGAAATCGAGATTGACTACATCGCCAGGCTTGAAGTTGGTATAGATTGTGGTAGTTACTGGCTTGCGAGAACATTTATTTTCGACTTGGCTGTTATAGATATCATAGCCAACTAAGCGTGGGTCGGAGACTGTTTGGCGGCAAGCTTGGTCGGCAACGTTATTTACAGTAGATACGACGTTGCCTTGAGCATTGATGGTGAAATTCCCCTCTGTATCCATATGAAGGCCACCGAGATCTAGGACAAGTTGACCATTGAGAAACACCCATACATCGTCATCACCACTGAACCAGAACTGTTCAGTGCCGTCGGCGCTGATTTTCATTGGAATGCGCATATGAGCAGTGAAGTGGAAATTATGGCCAGTTTTAGTGGTTTCGTCGCTATTGGAGAAATTGACATCATCTAGTGGAAAAGTGCCTTTGCTACCATACTCGTAGGAGTTGTTGCCCGCGCGATGGAAGACTACTTCACGATCATAGCGTTTAGAAATTTGGTTACCATTAGCATCGTAGGCTTCATGGAACCAACGGTAGAAATTGTCTGTAGGTAATACAGGGTCGTGACCGATGACGTTTGCAGTAAAAACATCGTGGTAGGCCGCCCAAGCATCGCTACTGTTGGAATAGCTAGGTACGGGTAAACCATCACTGCCAAGACGATTTTTGACAACATTACGAATGATGCCTTTAGCATAGAGACGGCATAGCGACCATTCAAATTGGCGGTTAGGATCGTTACAATTTTCTTGCCTTTGATCCCAATAAGTAATAGGAATTGTAATAGTATCGGGATTTCCGAGCGAAGCAGCTTTCCAAGAAGCTGGGATGCCGTTTTCATTGGCAATGGTTTCGAGCGACATTGCGCGTACCAATGATGATACACCAATAATCGTTAATATTAAGAATGAGGCGCAAGCAAAAACGCGTGCAATAGAGCCGATGCGGCGCTTCATGAGTTTCTGTTTAGTCTTCTTTGATACCATATAATTAACCTTAATTATAATCTATGCGTTTATTGTAATTGATTTTTGGGGTAAGGTCAAGCGGGATATGGAAGATTTAGGTGCTTGTGCGTAGGTATGGTTATAGGGTATAATATATATGTAAGTGATTGGGTGGTGGGAGTAATTTTATATTAATATATCTATCGCTTAGTTACTTAACATTTTATTATAGGAGGTGCATTTAGTATGCGCGCATTGAAAAATTTTTTTGACTTTCCACTTAACGCGGAGATGCTTGATTCGACAGTGAAGCCTTATGACCCGGGAGCAATGGCCTTGAAATATTTGGGCATTATTAAGGATGGTATTAAGGCAGATGCTAATCAGGTGGAAGCCGTGAGAGAGGGTACTATTGCGTATTGCAAGCAAGTGGATGACCCTGAAACGCTGAAAAGAGATTTGGTCGGTATTGAAGAAATGTGGCCAGAATTGCGTGAACGTTTCATGAAAAGTGCCAGCTTGACGCAGTTAGTACTGGATTACTTTTTAAACTCACGGTATATGCTGAGGTATTTGTGGTTGACGGGGAGGTTGCAGTTTGCCGCAGCATTGGCGATTAAGGATGGCAGGATGATTCCGGTTGCAGGTGGTACATTCTTTGAGCCTATTCCGAAAAGTGACGGCGCTTGGCTGGTAGTGACGCGGGAACCGGTGCATATCGCCAGAAGACAGACGGACTATTGTTGTCAAACATTACTTCGGAATGCAAAATCTATCTTTGAAGTTGGTGCAGGTATGTTGCCGGCATACAGTGATTTGTATGACTATCCTTTGGGAGAGAATGGACAATGGCTGGTTGCCTGTGACTCCAATCCGAATGCATTGGGATACGCGACTTCGTTGCTCGGTACTGATTCTATGAAGAATCTTACTTACATCTGTGGTGATGCGCGTGAGGTTGCGACCAGACCAGAATATGCTAAGAAGATGGATATTGCTCGTTTGACAGGGTTCTTATCCTACTTTCCGACATTGGAGCAGAAAATGGATGTCATGCAAAAGGTGAGTGGAACGCTGGTTTCTGGAGGTATGATTATCGTGGACCAGTGGACTATGGGGCCGTCATTGGCGAGGTCAGGTGGAACGACTTTATGGCCGTCGGGTCCGAGCAACCCCGCGCCTTTGGTGCCGTCAGCAAATCCTGAAGTTGCAATTGATGAAATGGAGCAGATTGCAAAAGTGCTTGGGTTGAAGTGCGTTTATCTGATTGACCAGTGTAACGGCAACCCAAAGTGTTTGACGCAGGTGAAAGCTGTGCCGAAGTGTGTCATGTTCTTACTTGGCAATGACGTATCTGAAGATATGTTTGATTCTGTTTGGTAAGGCAGTAAGCTGTTTGTTATTTTGTCAAAATGCGTTAATAAAATGTATCGATAATTGCACATTGAAAATATCCCCCAATGAGGGGGATATTTTTGTTGGAGCTTGACGTTGGCTAATGTCGTATGATACACTTATGCTAAGTTATATGTATATTGGAAGTAGGAGGTAATGTGAGCCTTATATCAATTTTGCTAGTGACGGTGGCGATATTGTCGTTTGCTTTTGGTGTTTTGACTTTGATTGGAGCATCTAAGACTGATCGTATGAGGTCAGCTTGGTTTTGTCTGGCAACTGCCGGATCGGCTGTATGGGCGATTTCGATTGCAGTGTTTTTGGCTTTGACGAACGATAGTAATAGTGTGCCAATGTGGATTTACGGTATTTATATTCCACCGATGGTCATGATGGTGGGTATGCTGGGTTATGTGTCGTGGCGACAAAAAGGTGGTAAGCTATTAACTGTCGTGAGTTTGCTTTCTATGATTGTGCTAGCATCTTTGATGGTTTATGATCATGAGTTATTGTATAGTTCTTACGCTATAAGTCATACTGGCAATACGGTTGATTTGGACGATGGGTTGTTCTATGTAATCTACATCGTTTTCTTCTTTGCGGCTGATTCAATTTTCCTATTATATTCGCTGTTTACGGTAAGGCATTCGCGCAATAAACATATCAAAAATGGCGCCTTAATATTGATGATTGGCTTTGCAATTACGGGCGCAGTAACATTGGTAGTAGACTTAGTTTTGCCATATTTTGGAAATTATCAGTGGATTTGGGTTGGTCCGTTGTTTATTAGTGTGACAGTTGCAGGATATTTCTATGCGATTCTGAAATATCATATGATTTCAGTTGCTTCACGGTGGTTGCAAATGGCGACTTATGCAGTGGTAGGTTTGACTGGTGTTGCGATTTATATGTTATTGTTTTATATGATTTTTACGACTTTGTTTAAGATTCCAAATCCTTCAGCTTCGGTTTTAGTGCTTAACTTTTTGATGATTGTGATTGTTCTGCTTTTGATGCCAGTGGTGCGTGAAGTGAGTGCAGTGCTTCGTTCAATGATTATGGTAGGACAAGTGGATATTGCTTATGTGGTTAAGAAATTTAATAAGCTGGCTACGCGCAACGTAGATTTGCGGGAACTGGCTGGGTTTTTGGCAGATCACCTCCATTTTGCCTATATTGGATTTATTATCAATGGTAAGTTGTATGGTTCTAAATCTTTGGCGATGTCGGCAGATGAGATTTTGCAAATTACGCATATGAAATCTACTGCGCGTGGTGAGGTTTGGCAAGAGCCAAATAAATCGGTACAAAAGGTGCTGGATGAATTGGATTTGAAAGCTGTGGCAGAGCTCCGTAATGCTAAGGGTAAGGCGTTTGGGCAGATTATTGTTGGCAAACCTTTGGGTAAGTCGAGTTTCGAGTGGCGTGATTTAATCCAGCTAGAGATGATTATTAACCTCGTAGCAACAGTGATTGATTCGGAGAAACACATCCGAGCTTAGCGAGGAGTGGAGTTGTAGGGGATAAAGTATGACGGCTAAACTTCTGCGCCAGACCAAAATGACCATTCTGTTGTCGCTGAATGCTGTGGCAATTTTGATAGTAGGAGTGATGATTTTTAGCGCGATTAACTTAAACGGCGGAATTGAGTTCCAAGTAGTGGCGGAGCGTAATGATGTGGTGGGCGGTCATTTGGAAGAATTAGGCTTGATTGACCCGGTGACGGATGAGCTGGAGGCTCCGATTGTGAGCGTTGGTGGTAATACGATTACTTTGCCAAGCAATAACAGCAGCTCGGGTGGTTCCAGCCCTTCTAGCAGCACAAGCGGTGGCGGCATTAGTGGTGGCGCGGTGCCTGCGGGCGAGTTGTGGAAAGAAGAATCGATTACGATCTATCAAACGGCAAACTTTGATATTTGTGTGGGGGGTGGGTTATCTGGTTTGGGCGATATGTATTGGCAGTCGAGTAATCAAGCGGTGATTGCGGGATTTTATAATTCAGCACGTACATGGCTGGGGTACAGCTCGGAAACTTGTCGCTATCCATCGATTGTAGGTACTGGTACGACTACGATTACGGCTGGTACATATGATGGTAAGCGCCACGATAAATTGACAGTGACTGTGATTGCGCCGCCAGTGGAACAGTGGAAGCGTGATGTGCTGAATTTGGTGAACAAAGAACGAGCTAAGAATGGTTTAGGCGCCTTGAGTTGGGGTACGACTTGTGAAGGTGCAGCAACGGTGCGTGCCAAGGAGTTGATGCAAGCTTATTCGCATACGCGGCCAGATGGCTCATCTTGGTCAACCGCCTGCCCGATTCCGCAGACTGGTGGTATGAGTGGGGAGAACTTAAATGCGGGCAATGCGGCAGTATCGCCAGAAACCGTAGTGGCGTCATGGATGGCGTCACCAGAGCATCGTGCTAATATATTGAACAAAGATTTCAAATATTTGTCGGTAGGATTCGTGTTTGACCCGAACTCACAATACAAGACGTACTGGTCGCAGATTTTCTCAACGTATTAGATGAGGTCGGCAACAAGATGAAGTTTGATGTGGCCATTAGCAGAGAGGTTTTTGTGTAGCGTGATGAAATTGGGGAGTTTGCTGAGGAACTTTGGGTTTTTAGTTTTGAAATAGGATTTATAAAGAAGTTCGATAGCGGTGGCCGAGATGTCTAGGGCTTGTTCGCGGGTCTTGTTTTTAGCAATTTCGGCGGCGATGGCGGGTAGATTTTGAGGATTAGCAGCAATGAGTTGCTTGGCAAAATTTATGATTTTGGCGTCAGCATTGGGAGCTTGATCTAAAACGTGTTTAATTTTGAGCGAGAAAACTTGTGAGCGGGAAAGAATGGTGGGGAGAAGCGCAGAAGGCTGTTCAGTGAGCAAGACGAAATGACAAAAAGGTTTGGGTTCTTCTAAGGTTTTAAGAAAAGCATTTTGGGCAGCTTCGTTCATAGCGTCGGCGGGAGTGATGATAAAATAACGGTCGCGGACTTCTTTGCTGCTGGACAGTGCAATAAACTCGCGAACTTGTTCAACGGTGATGAGACTAGCCTTTTTGTCGTCGGCCGGAGTGAGGCGTAGAGCGGTAGGAAGGTCGAGCTTAGTTTCTGGTGGGACGACAAAAACTGCGCAACTGGCGCGCTGGGCAATGGTTGGGATTTGCTCAAGGTTGTCAAAAAACATTAGGCCACCTTTGCGGTGAATTCTGGCGGGAGTTCAGCAGTGAAAATCTTACGTTCCCCGCCATCTTGACCCGGAATGGTAATCTCTAAATCTTTGGCGTGCAAGAAAAGACGCTGGTCGGGTGTACCGTAGACCACATCGCCTACGATTGGCGTCCCTAGGTATTTGAGATGCACGCGGAGCTGGTGAGTGCGCCCGGTAGTAGGCTTGAGCTCTATTAGTGAATACTTATCATTCTGTTGGAGGACTTTATAATAAGTTTGTGAAGATTTGCCATTTTGGTCAACTTGGAAAGTAGTGGGGCGTTTGAGGTTGCGCGCAATTGGCAAATCAATCATAGCTTCGGCGAGCTTGGGGTGGCCATCAACTACAGCATAATAGGTTTTGTGGGTTTTGCGATCCTGGAACTGCTTGCGGAGCATTTTTTGGGTAGCAGAATCTTTAGCAAGGATAACAACGCCACTAGTATCACGATCAAGACGGTGCACTAGTAGGCCATAATCTTCGAGCGTTGGCTCGGGGCAATATTCACCTTTGGCCATACTAAGTAGACCGGCTGGCTTATTAAGTACTAGGACATGGTCGTCTTCATAGATTACTGGTGGACGGGGAGGAAGTTTTTCGGCGGGCGGGACGTTGAGCTCGATTTTTGCATCTTTTTCAACCTTACTGTTCGGCTTGGTGGTGATGATGCCATTAACAGTAACAAAACCAGATTTGATAAAAGTTTGCAGACTAGAACGGTTGTATTCAGGATACTGCTCCACAAGAAGATGGTCAAGGCGAAATTTCTCTGGACCAGCATCTTCGGATGCAAGCTGGGTATCACCATTGATAACACGGGAGAGTTCGGGTTTGCTAAACTTTTTGCCGGTGACAATCATAGGTTACCTCAGATGAAATGCAGTCTGCACGGCGTGAAGTTTGATATTAGCGACTTTGTTAGCATAGGTTTCACCGGTGGCAAGGAGGTCAAAAATTTGCTCGTCGCTGATTTCAGCAAGGTGAGATTGGAAGTTTTCAAGGAAGGTTTGTACGCTACTAGCAACTTTTTGTTTAAGGTCGCCATAGCGAGCTTCTCCACTCCAAGTAGAAATCACGTCTTGCAAAGGCATATTGTTAACAAGAGCTTCGATTTGTAGAAGATTGCTAATTCCGGGCTGATTAAACATATCGTATTGGATCTTACCAACGGAATCGGTGGTAGCGGACATGATTTTCTTGGCCGCGACGGATGGAGCATCAGAGAGCATAATTTTGCTGTTCTCGGCATGGTTGGATTTGCTCATTTTCTTTTCGGGGTTTTGTAAATCGCGGATGCGGATGCCGTCGCCAACTTGCATAAATTTGATTTGATCTTCGGGCTTGGCGGGGATAACAAAGGTTTCACCAAAGCGGTGGTTAAAACGTTCTGCTAGACGGCGAGTTAGCTCGATATGCTGGAATTGGTCTTCGCCAACTGGAATATAGACGGCGTCGTAAAGCAGAATATCTGCGGCCATGAGCACGGGATAGTCAAAAATCCCCACGCCGACACTTTCTTTGCCTTCGCTTTTATCTTTATATTGTGTCATGCGGTTTAGTTCGCCCATAGTAGCAACACAGTTGAGAATCCAGCAAAGCTCAGAATGCGCTGGCACGCGGGATTGGCGATAAAAATGCACATTTTGGTTGATTTCTAGACCAGCGGCAAGATAATATTTGAGTGATTTGACGAGGTTCTGTCGCAGTTCTCCGTCAACCGTATCAATAATAGAATGTAGGTCGGGTACGAAGATGTTGACGTGCGAATCGCTACTATGGGTGTTAGCTAGGCGTACCATAGGGAGTAGGGCGCCCAAAAAATTGCCGAGCGTCATTTCACTGTTTACGCGCATGCCGGTGAGAATTGTTGGTGAAGTTGTCATATCTCCTCTTTTCTTTGTCAAAATAATAGTTTTCTGATTTTTAGGAAAGACGCCAACGGAGTTTGTATCTCATGGGTATATTGTATCATAATCCGAATCGTTTGTTGTTAGTTATCATTCTTTCTCTCTACATGTCTAATACAGTACTAAGGCAGCGGAGGGAGCGACCATAATCGCGTT
>CAOLNK010000014.1 GCA_948477625.1 uncultured Candidatus Saccharibacteria bacterium
ACACAAAGCATACTAAACATGACAGACTGACCTAGGAAAAGGGAGTGATGCTCCCTTTTCTAATACCCTCAGGTCCCGAAGCATGACGAGTTGGTAGCGTAAGTACCGACCCCGAGGGAGGGACTGAAGCAGTAGGTAAAATTAGGTTTGTGACGTGAAACGGATTACGAATCGGCTAACTGGCGTACATCAAAATCCCCGCGGTGAGCGTGCCGATAGGAATTCAGAACGGTGCACACGGATGTACTTTAAAATTGGAATGCAGTGAAGTATGCGCTCCGGCTTCGGAGAAAGCCGGAGGAATAGGCAGTCGGGAACGGGCGCGGCGTAGCCGCCCCTACCGACTGCCGTAAAGAGTCGGCGTGCCTTGCGCACGCCGACGATAGCCGTCTTCTTGCCTTCCGGCAAGAAGACGCGAGCGAAGCTCGCTGGTTGTGCAAAACTACCGTAAAATGAGTGACCGCAAGGGATTGACACAGCCCCTTGTTTGTGCGAGAATGGGATTAGCTAGGTGATGTTATCGGCCTGTTTTACGACCGATAACTTTTTTGTTCCGTTTCTTTTTGATAAAGCTAACTTGCACTTTTGGATTGAGTGTAGCTTCAAGACGTAAACGTAAAAGTTGTACTACCATAGTAACCTCCTTTCTCCAGATGTTACTGATTTGAATGTCAAATTGCGGCCGCTCTGTACCTAGACTAGCATATTTCGAATGGAATTACCAAGCACAAACGTTAACAATTTATAAAAAATATGAAAAGTACAATTTTGTTCAAGGATATGCTTGTTAATTCTTTGCGTTTTGTGCTATACTCCGGGAATGGCAAAACGCGGGTGTTTGATTTCATACAATCGAGTGGCTTAGTATGGGAGGTAAAATGCCCATTCGTGAATAAAAGGGACCGGATTGCAGTTTTGTTTCGTCATGCTACGCGCCAGTCGGAAAATGTGATTTTCGATTTGCGCAATCTTAAAACCACCGATAAACAAGTAATTCTTCATTTGCAGAAATTGTTTAAGGTTTCTCGGCGAGTGCGAAAGTTAATAATAATTTGTAAGAATGGGGAACTGAAAACTTTCAAAAAGTCTTGACAGGGAATCTAAAAAAGATTATATTTGAGTTAGATGAGGGCGACTTCGTTCTAACGGGAATGAGGCCAAGCCCTTTTTTATTTCTTTCGAGGATGCTGTTTGCAGTACTCTTCTTCTGGTATCCAGTCAAATTCCCAGCCAAAAGTGTCAAAAACTTGTTTGAGAAATTTGCGACTGTTGATATGTTTCATATTACCCATGCGCGCGACAAAGCCGTCGATATCGCCTTCGCCATTGGTGGCAAGTTTATAAGCGGCACGATAGCAGTTATTACGTACGCGTTTGCCGGGAATAATAAAGCGAGGATAAACTACGGCGCCAATAAAAGGAATACCTTTGTCAGCGGGTTGTTTATATTGTTTCTTGGGGTGTAGGGTGAGTTTGAGTTCGGTGCGGAGATATTTTTCAATCACCTTCACATCGCGCAAAAGCTGCTCGCGTTTCTCCATGGGCACGAGGATGAAAAAGTCATCTACATAGCGTCCGTAGTGCTTATACCCGAGATCAAATTGAACGTAACGGTCGAGCTGGTCGAGGAAAATATTTGATAAAAGTTGACTGGTGAGGTTTCCGATCACAATACCGCGGCCTTTGGGCTGGTTGAATAGACTTTTGCTGGGCGGAAGTTGTTTCCAGTCGGAACGTTTACCACGGATGGCAATATCGCGCATAGGTTCGTCAAAAATTACTTCGTGCCAGAGATATTTGAGAGTGCCATAGAGACGCTCGCGGTCGTCGGGGTGGCAACGGATGCCATTCTCCTTGTCGGGACGAGTGTTATGATAGAATTGTTGTTCTAGCCCCCAGAGAATACGTTCATATAGCTTTTCGTGATTTAAACTCATAAAATACCCTTGAATGTCAAGCTTGACAGCGTAGGCGGGAATGGTGTAGTTTTGGGTAACTTGGCGGAGGTGATGGGCGAGGCGTTTCTGACCATAGAGTGTGCCTTTGCCCTTACGACAAGAGTAGGAATCGGGGATAAAACGACGGTCCCACCAATCGGCGCAGATATTATAGAGAAAATGATGCACGACGCGGTCGCGAAAGGGTGCAGCAACGATTTCGCGAATCACTGGGTCGCGTACGATGAAAGCCACGCCGCGGCTGGGTTTGTAATAGCGGCGCATAATGCTGTCGCGCAGGTCGATAGTATCTTCCATGGCATTGAGCTCGTAGCGGTGTTCGTCCACGGTATGGCGTTTGCCTTTGCGCGCAGTATCATAGGCTACCCAAAGTTCGCGTAAGAGAAATCGGGCAAAGCGCGTGTCGTCGTAACTAGCCATTGTCAGCGGCTTTCTGTTGATCTTTGCGACGTTGTTTGGCAAATTCGCGTGCCGAAATGCGCTCAATCTCTACTAATCTTTCCAAAATGTCACAGAGTTCGCGGTGGTGAATTAGGCGAAGGTTTTCAATGTTGGCCAGATTATTGCGTAAATTACGAGTATAAAGTAGGAGATTAAGTAGATTTTGGGCCTGGGTAGATTGTGGTTTAGAGTTTTGCCCAGTAGAAGAATAAGTGGCTGCGGCTGGTTGGTGCACAATGCCAGAGCTAGGTTTGGCATTGGCGAAGTTGAGATAACTCACTAGCATTTCGTTGGTATCCAAAATCATAGGGCGAACGAGGGTTTCGCGAGCCAGGGTATCAGAAATCCGCTTACAATTATGGTAGAGCAGGCGATTCATCTCCAAAATTAGAGTATAGAGTTCGGGAATGGGCGAAGCGGGAAGAATAATTGAAGTAATACGCTCAATATCCTGATGTGAGCGGTCGCGGAGTTTAGCGATTTGTTCGTCGTTGTAGACTTTGGGTAGTTTATAAAAATGAAGCTCATCAGTACTGAGCTTGCGGTCGGGGAAGATATTGATTTCGGCAAGTTGGAGTTCTAGTTGTTCGATAGCACGAATTGATACAACGCCGTCTTCGGAGCGAGAATAATCATCGCTATCGTTTTTAACGCTATAACGGCGATGAATGCGGTCGGCAATAGTGAGGGTATAAAAAAGTACCGAGCGCCCTGCGATTTTAGAAAAATTATCGGTAGAATCGAACACGAGCAAATGATGGTCGTTGGTTTGCTCGAATTCCATCACTTTGGCTTTGATAACACGTTGGCGTTGACGCAGTGCTTGACGAGCAGCGCGAGCGGCAGCTTTGCTGGTGGAAGATGGAGGGTCTTGTTGGATTTTCTTGAGGATAATTTCGAGTTGATGAAGGTCAAGGTCGGCGTATTTGTCAATTTCTGCAGTCTTAATCGACGGTGGTTTAGTCATAAGAACATTATATCCTATTTGTTGTAAAAATAAAACTTATGCTATAATGAGGGTAAGGAGAAAATATGGCACTGATTGACGAACAATTTATGGCAGAAGTGGGTTTGGGGGAGATGCCAGCGGCAGAAAAGCAGGCCTTTATGGAACAAGCTACGGAAGAGTTAGAAGTGCGTGTAGGGCGTCAGATTAGCGCAGGATTGTCTTTGGAGCAGATGCGAGAGTTTGAACAGATTGAGGATAGCGCTGAGATTACGAGGTGGCTCAATCAAAATGTGCCGAATTTTCGGGAAGAAGTGATGAACGTACTGATGAATTTTAAGCAAGAATTGATGCAGAATCGCCAGCAGATTCTGGCTTAACCTTGACAAAACAAAATACTTGTGCCCCTATAGAGGTATAGGGGCTCTTGGAGCTCCATCTTGGCATGTTCTTGAGTTTATTTAGCGTAGCCATTCATGAAGGAAACAGCGTCCATGGGTTTTTTGCCCTCGGGTTGTAGGCGGTCGATGGCGACAAAATTACGGTCAGTGCATTTTAGCATGAGTGGGGTGCTGAGTTCGGGCGCAAGGGAAGGATCGCAGATGATGTCGTTGGTATTGACGATGTGGGCGGATAAAATAATGCAGGTTTTGCCGTAAAATTCGTATTTGGGCTTAGGAAAGCCTTGATAGGCCACAATTTGGCGAAAAATCTCGGTGGCGGTGTGGTTTTCGGGATGGAGAAGAGAATCGCTTTTGCTGAGTTTAGTAGTAAAGGTAGCCTGAGTGTTGTCTTGGGGGGTGGGAGCCATAGAGCGAATTTGGTCGAGATTATCTACTAACCATTTGGCGCCAGCGGTGGCGAGGGCGCGGTAGATTTCGGTTTTATCTAGTGAAAGGTGAGTGAGAGTAGCCTGGTGATAAATCGGGCCGGCGTCCATGGCCTTGACGAGGCGCATAATAGAATAGCTAAAATCGGTGTCGCCAGCGAGAATGGCGGACTCGATTGGTGAAGCGCCACGATAATGGGGTAGTTTAGAGGGATGGAGATTGAGGATACCTTCGGGCGCAAAGGCCTCTAGGACATCACTTTTTATCATCACGCCAAAAGAGGCGAGAATACCAAAAGCGTCGGGATGTTGTCTCTTGAGGGAAACGGCGGTGACGAGGTCGTCCTTAGTGCGAGCATGAAAAATGATTTCACAGTGTTGTTGAAGCACGGCAAGAGTAAAATCGGCCAAGGGGCCATTGCCAAAGAAAATAATTTTATTCATCGGGGAAAAGGTCGGTGTTATCTTTGATTTCGGTGTCGTAATCGACGGGTTGCAGGTCGCCTTTGTCGTCGAGGCGGTAAAAAGCGTCTTGGTCGTCCTTGATATGATCAATGAAGAGAACGCCATTCAAATGGTCGATTTCATGCATGAGGGTGCGAGCGAGGTAGCCATCAGCTTTGAGGCGGACTTCAGTACCGTCTTCGAGCATGGCTTTGACCTTTACCTTGTGAGGGCGACCAACCAGGCCATAAATCTCAGGAACAGAGAGGCATCCCTCATGTTCTTTGATGACTTTGCCGTCAGTTTTGATAACTTCAGGATTGATGAGGGCGGTGAAGGAGTTGTTTTTCTTATCATCAAAATCATCGCGCACGATAATGATGCGCTGGTTTACGCCCATCTGGGGGGCAGCCATAGCAGCGGAAAGCTCAAAGGGGTGTGCCTTTTCCCAGTCTAGCGACAAGCGCACCATATCGGCAATAATCTCCCGAGTTTCATCGGTAATTTGGCTGACTTTGGTTGACCTTTGTCGCAGGCGCGGGTCGGGCGTAGTGATGATTTCTCTCATATTTATATATTATAGCATAGTTAGAGGATTGATGGGGGGTCGAGCTCTAGATGGAACTTTTGGAAGGGGATGAGGGATTTTTGCAAGCGGGCGCGTGAGGTGGATTTGATGATGAGTTGCCAAGTGAAGCCACGGCTGGTGCGCTCGTGAAAAGCTGGCGTGGGCGGAGAAACTTGGATACCTGGGGTGCGGCTAAGCATTTGGTGAGCTTGCTTAATTTTGGCGAGGGTGGTTTTTTCGGTTTTGTAGGTAATAGCAAGGCGGGCGAGGTAGGTGAAGGGGGGTAAGGCTTGGGTATGGCGCTTTTGTAGGAGATATTTGGCAAAGGCGGAATAATCAGCCTTTATGGCGGTTTGAATGACAGGATGATCGGGTTGGTAAGTCTGCACAATGACGTTGGCAGTATCTAGATGACCGCGCCCGACGCGACCAATGACTTGCGTAAGAAGCTCGAAGCTGCGCTCTTCGGCGGCAAAATCAGGCAAAGCGAGGCCAGCATCGGCTTGAACAATCCCTACGGTGGCGAGATGGGGTAAATCTAGCCCACGGGCGAGGGTTTGAGTGCCGATGAGGATATCGATTTCGCCAGACTTGACGGCTTGATAGAGGTGGGCGAGGCTAGTAGCTTTCTTATTATCACCGTCAAAGCGGGTGATTTTGGCATTCGGAAAAAGACGACTGAGTTCGGTTTCGAGAAGTTTGGTGCCAAAACCTTTGTGTACGACATCGGGGTGGTGACAATTGGGGCAGGACGAAGGGACCCTTTCCTCGTGACCACAGATGTGACAGGTGAGGAGGTAGCCATCAGCATGTAAAGTCATTGGGAGGTAACACTCGGGACAAAGTGCCTGCCAGCCGCACTCTTCACAGATAGTTAGAGGAGAAGAGCCGCGGCGATTATGAAAAATCAAGGTTTGGTGATGATTTTGTAGATTTTCGCTGATTTTGGCAAGTAGTTGGTTGGAAAAATAGCGGTTTTTGAGAAAATTGGTACGGTCCTTGAGATCGACGATGGTGATTTCGGGGTCGATGGCGGTGGTTTTGGCCTTCTGGGAGAGCTCAATTAGGGAATTGTGGGTTTTGGCGAGGTGATAATCGACGATATTAGGGGTGGCAGTGCCAGCAATACAGGGGATTTGGCATTGGCTGGCGATAAAACTAGCTAAGCGGAGGGCAGAATAGCGCGGGGTATTTTCTTGATAATAGGCTCCTTCGTGGGCCTCGTCGATAATAATTAGGCCGAGGTTACCAATGGGAGAAAGGAGGGCGGAGCGTGGCCCGATGACGATTTGTGGGGTTACTGCATCGCCACAAGTTGTTTCGAGAAGCGCGAGCCAGGTTTTTCTTCGTTCAGTGAGGGTTTGGTTAGAGTGAATAAGGGTAACAAGATTGCCAAAGGTTTGTTCAAAAATCTTGACTAATTGGCTAGTGAGGGCAATTTCTGGCACTAGGAGAATGACTGATTTTTGCTGTTTAAGGGTGTCTGCGGCCATTTTAAGGTAGATATTGGTTTTACCGCTACCAGTAACGCCTCGGAGCAGACGGGTGGCTCCTGGGGCCTGCTGGAGGGCTTCTAGCGCGGCTTTCTGGGCTTGGTTGAGCTCAATTAGCGGCAAGTGCAAAACATCAAGGCTACTAACGTTTGCCTTGAGAGACCCACTCGAGCGCCCGTCTTTACGGGGCTCTCG
>CAOLNK010000015.1 GCA_948477625.1 uncultured Candidatus Saccharibacteria bacterium
ATGTTTGGCGTAAAGAATCAGTGGACACTCATGGAGCCCCTTCTATCTTTGTCTATATTGTTTTGCCTAGGGCGGATATAGGACTATTATAGTGTATTCTTCTCTCTACATGTATAATACAGTACTAAGGCAGCGGAGGGAGAAACCGTATCTTCGTTCATGGAGATATGATGGGCGTGTGTCTCCAATCGTAATAAAAAGACCATAAGCATTGGATGTATCTGCTCGCAACGACCAATATACGCCAAATGTGCCAGCACCACGATAAGTACCACCACTAATGCCAGGCAAATTTATGAACCCGCTGCGCACGAAGTAAAGTGTATAAAAATGCCATTTTTATACACCACAATTGTTTCTCCACCCATGTTTCAAACTAGACCTAGGTGTATCAAAAACATTCAAATTATGTGATTAGAATGCTATAATTAGATAATTAAGTAGGAAGAAAAATGAAACTATTGATAGAAGAGTCTAGTTGGTCAGGTTGGGATAAGAATTATAAGCCCAATACAATCAATCATGAGTACGAAATAATTTTACATAAAAAATATGTGGTTAAAACTTCAAAAATTAGTTATCTTAAAGATGGAAAACATATTGAAGAAAACAAGGAGAGTTTTTCGGTTGTTATTGAGGAAATTGGGGAAGATTATATTTTTATCAAAACCAATATACCCATGTCGTTAGACAAAGGCGCATCAATAAATTTAAACACAAAAGATACTATATTTAAAATAGAATTGAATAAAATAACAAAATTAGTAACTCCAACTACGGATTGTGGAGAAATTTATGATATATCATTAAGATAAATTACTTCTTTCTCGTGCGCAGCGGGCTTGTTTATCTTATTAGTGCTGGTACTTTTAGGGTCGCTGGCATCAGCGGCGCCTGGTGGTCGTCGCGTGGGGCTGATAATATCTGGGGTTCAGCTGGCCTGGGCGGTTACTACCTCTACTTTGGTGCTACGGGTGTCGGCCCGTCCGATGGCCCGGATAACCGCTACTACGGTTTCTCCCTCCGCTGCCTTAGTACTGTATTAGACATGTAGAGGAGAAAAGCCCATAAAATACTTATACTAGATTGACTTTTACTGCTATCTGTGTTACAATAACAGCAATTATGCCAAAAATCAAATTCACCATCATCACGCTTTTTCCAGAGGCTTTGCAGCCGTATTTGGACAGCTCTATGCTGTTCAAGGCGCAAAAACAGGGGATAATTGCGATTGATTATGTGAATTTGCGCGATTTTGGCCTCGGACCACATAAATCCGTGGATGATACGCCTTATGGCGGTGGCGACGGGATGTTGCTCCGCTGTGAGCCAGTATTCGCGGCGATCGAAAGCATCAAAAAGGATTCTCCCGAGGCGGAGGTGATTTTGCCCACTCCAGTCGGTGTGACTTGGAGCCAGACTTTGGCTCGCCAG
>CAOLNK010000016.1 GCA_948477625.1 uncultured Candidatus Saccharibacteria bacterium
CTAACCCAGGGAAGACGAACTTGACCCTGGAAACCTTGGTCAAACGGTGGGTAGGATTCTCACCTACCTTACGTTACTCACACCGGCATTCTCACTTCTAAGCGCTCCAGTAGTCCTCACGATCTACCTTCGGCGCCCTTAGAACGCTCCCCTACCACTCATGCTTACACATGAATCCACAGCTTCGGTATCGTGTTTAGCCCCGGTACATTTTCGGCGCAGAGTCACTCGACTAGTGAGCTATTACGCACTCTTTAAAGGATGGCTGCTTCTAAGCCAACCTCCTAGCTGTTCGTGCGACTCCACATCCTTTCCCACTTAACACATATTTAGGGACCTTAGCTGGTGATCTGAATTGATTTTCTCTCGCGTATGGACGTTATCACCTCATACACTGACTCCCACACTTTAATCTCTTGGCATTCGGAGTTTGATTACAGTCAGTACATCTATACGACGCCATTCCATATTCAGTGCTCTACCTCCAAAGGGAAACATATGAGGCTAGGCCTAAACCTATTTCGGGGAGAACCAGCTATTTCCGAGTTCGATTGGAATTTCACCGCTAACCACAAGTCATCCAAACACTTTACAACGTGTCCTGGTTCGGTCCTCCATAAGATTTCACTCTTACTTCAACCTGCTCATGGCTAGATCACTCGGTTTCGGGTCTAATACTGCATACTAATTCGCCCTATTAAGACTTGCTTTCGCTTCGGCTCCGTGTTTTCCACTTAACCTTGCACTATACCATAACTCGCCGGCTCATTCTGCAAAAGGCACGCTCTCACCCATTAACGGGCTCGAACTTCTTGTAAGCACATGGTTTCAGTATTCTATTTCACTCCCCTCCCGGGGTTCTTTTCACCTTTCCCTCACGGTACTTGTTCACTATCGGTCATTAGAGAGTATTTAGCC
>CAOLNK010000017.1 GCA_948477625.1 uncultured Candidatus Saccharibacteria bacterium
AAACCTAGTGATCTACCCATGGCCAGGGTGAAGTCGCCGTAACAGGCGATGGAGGCCCGAACCGGTTTACGTTGAAAAGTGCTCGGATGAGCTGTGGGTAGGGGTGAAAGGCTAATCAAACTGGGAGATAGCTCGTACTCCCCGAAATGTCTTTAGGGACAGCCTCGTCTTAGCTTCACGGAGGTAGAGCTACTGATAGGATGCGAGGGCTTCATCGCCTATCAATTCCTGACAAACTCCGAATGCCGTGAAGTGTTGGACGGGAGTGAGTCGTCGGGTGCTAATGTCCGGCGGCGAGAGGGAAAGAGCCCAGACCTCCTGCTAAGGCCCCCAAGAGCGGTTTAAGTTGAGAGAACGAGGTGACATCGCAGAGACAGCTAGGATGTTAGCTTGGAAGCAGCTATTCATTTAAAGAGTGCGTAACAGCTCACTAGTCGAGCGATGACGCGTGGATGATGAACGGGCATCAAGACCGCCGCCGAAGCAGAGGACTCTTTTTAAGAGTGGTAGGGGAGCATTCCGGTCGGCGCCGAAGGTGTGGCGTGAGCCATGCTGGAGCGTCCGGAAAAGAAAATGTAGGCATGAGTAACGACAACGCATGTATGACCATGCGCACCGCAAGCCCCAGGTTTCCTGGACAACGCCAGACGTACCAGGGTTAGTCGGGATCTAAGGTTAACCCGAGAGGGGATACCGATGACGATGCGGTTAATATTCCGCAACCCGCCGTGCAGGCGAGGACATGACCGAGGAGTGGCACTGCCGCCCCCTGACGGAATAGGGGGTTTAAGGACGTAGGGAGACTGAAATCCG
>CAOLNK010000018.1 GCA_948477625.1 uncultured Candidatus Saccharibacteria bacterium
GGCCAGTTACTACCTCTATCCTTCTTCACCAACAACAGAGCTTTACGATCCGAAAACCTTCTTCACTCACGCGGCGTTGCTCCATCAGGCTTTCGCCCATTGTGGAAGATTCCCTACTGCTGCCTCCCGTAGGAGTTTGGGCCGTGTCTCAGTCCCAATGTGGCCGATCAGTCTCTCAACTCGGCTATGCATCATCGCCTTGGTAAGCCGTTACCTTACCAACTAGCTAATGCACCGCAGGTCCATCCAAGAGTGATAGCAGAACCATCTTTCAAGCTCTAGACATGCGTCTAGTGTTGTTATCCGGTATTAGCATCTGTTTCCAGGTGTTATCCCAGTCTCTTGGGCAGGTTACCCACGTGTTACTCACCCATCCGCCGCTCGCGTTCCCAGCGTCATCACCGAAGTGAATCTGCTGGTTCAGCTCGCTCGACTTGCATGTATTAGGCACGCCGCCAGCGTTCATCCTGAGCCAGGATCAAACTCTCATTTTCCTTTTGAAAATGAGCTTTTTATCGTTTAGCTCTAAAACTTTCTTTGGATTTTTATATCCCGCACACTTTCAGCGAAACTTTGTTCAGTTTTCAAGGTACTACCGTTGTCATGTGACAACTTTTATATTATATCATGTCTTTTAAGCTTTGACAAGAACTTTTTTAATTTTCTCATCTCTCTCAAATGACAGCTTTATAATATTATCATCTTTTGCTCGCTTTGACAAGCTTTTTTTCGAACTTTTTTATTCGTTCTTTTCGCTTGCCTCAAACAGCATGTATTACTTTACAGATTTTAATCAAA
>CAOLNK010000019.1 GCA_948477625.1 uncultured Candidatus Saccharibacteria bacterium
TGCTATTCCGTCAGCACGCGTGCGTTTCGCTTCTCCGTCTCCGCTGGGATTCCACATACACGGGTTGCGGAATATTGACCGCATGTCCATCGACCATGCCCTGACGGGGTGGCCTTAGGTCCCGACTTACCCTGAACCGATTAGCGTTGTTCAGGAACCCTTGGTCTTTCGGCGAGGGGATTTCTCATCCCCTTTGTCGTTACTTATACCTGCATTTGCTTTTCCATAAGCTCCAGCCGCACTCACGTCCGACCTTCACCGCCGATGGAATGCTCCCCTACCGATTAATTATTTATTAATCCCACGTCTTCGGCACCGGACTTATGCCCGATTATTATCCACGCGGGGCCGCTTGACCGGTGAGCTGTTACGCACTCTTTAAATGAATGGCTGCTTCCAAGCCAACATCCTAGCTGTCTGTGCGGCCCCACCTCGTTATTGGCTTCAACTCGGCCCGGATTTCGGGGCCTTAGACGGTGGTCTGAGTTGTTCCTCTCTCGGACGCGGACCTTAGCACCCGCGCCCTCACTCCCGGAATTCGTGCCGCGGCATTCGGAGTTCGTCAGGACTTGACAGGCGGCGAAGCCCTCGCATCCTATCGGTCGCTCTACCTCCGCGGCATAGTCCCGAGGCTGCACCTAAATGCATTTCGGGGAGTACGAGCTATCTCCAGGTTTGATTGGCCTTTCACTCCTACGCACAGGTCATCCGAAAGCTTTTCAACGCT
>CAOLNK010000020.1 GCA_948477625.1 uncultured Candidatus Saccharibacteria bacterium
CTGTGTTGATAATTTAAACCCCTTGCTCATTTACTTATATGTAAACTCTCTGCGGTCTTTAAATTATCGCCTTGATACAGAATAAATATTATTAAAAATATTCTTACCTTTATGCCCTTATAGAGCTTATTAGTTTAATTTAAATATCTTTCATACTTTATTAAAAATATTTAAGATAAACTAACTCAATTACTGGGGGATATTAATCCCCCATATTGTTTAGGTTAATATCGTGACAGACTTGCTTACTTTCCTTAGAAAGGAGGTGATCCAGCCACACCTTCCGGTACGGCTACCTTGTTACGACTTCCATAGACGGCTCCCCCATTACTGATAGGCCACCGGCTTCAGGCGCGACCGACTCCCGTGGTGTGACGGGCGGTGTGTACAAGGCCCGGGAACGTATTCACCGCAGCTTTGCTGATCTGCGATTACTAGCGATTCCGACTTCATGCAGTCGAGTTGCAGACTGCAATCTGAACTGAGACATAATTTATGAGATTCGCTTATCCTTGCGGAGATGCTTCCCTCTGATTATGCCATTGTAGTACGTGTGTAGCCCTGGACATAAGGGCCATGATGACTTGACGTCGTCCCCACCTTCCTCCAGCTTATCGCTGGCAGTCTCTCCAGAGTGCTCAGCTTCAACCGTTAGCAACTGGAAATAGGGGTTGCGCTCGTTGCGGGACTTAACCCAACACCTCA
>CAOLNK010000021.1 GCA_948477625.1 uncultured Candidatus Saccharibacteria bacterium
TGAAATCCTGCGCGAATCCGCCGGGACCATCCGGCAAGGCTAAATACTCCCGTGAGACCGATAGTGTACCAGTACCGTGAGGGAAAGGTGAAAAGAACCCCGAGCAGGGGAGTGAAATAGATCCTGAAACCATGCGCCTACAAGCGGTCGGAGCATACGATGTATGTGACGGCGTGCCTTTTGCATAATGAACCTACGAGTTGCCGTCACCGGCGAGGTTAACCACTTCATGTGGGTATCCGCAGTGAAAGCGAGCCTGAACAGGGCGCATAGTCGGTGGAGGCAGACGCGAAACCAAGTGATCTACACTTGGCCAGGATGAAGTCCCGGTAACACGGGATGGAGGTCCGCACCGATAAGCGTTGAAAAGCTTCCGGATGAGCTGAGTGTAGGAGTGAAAGGCCAATCAAACTTGGAGATAGCTCGTACTCCCCGAAAGGCATTTAGGTGCCGCGTTTGGCGTTGTACGTGAGAGGTAGAGCGACCGATAGGATGCGAGG